>CAXRIA010000047.1:0-63856 GCA_964230805.1 Flavobacteriaceae bacterium | reverse complement strand
TACGTTCCTTATGTAGTAGAAACGTCTATCGGATTGGACAGAATGTTTTTGGCAGTATTTTCGAAGGCACTGCAAGAGGAAGCATTGGAAAATGGAACGAGCAGAACGGTGCTCAAATTACCTTCCGTTTTGGCGCCTACCAAAGCAGCCATTTTCCCCTTGGTAAAAAAAGATGGTTTGCCAGAAGTTGCTCGCAAAATTGTGAATGATTTGAAATTTGATTTCAATGTTATTTACGACGAAAAAGATGCCGTTGGAAAGCGTTATAGAAGACAAGATGCTGCAGGAACTCCCTTTTGTATCACGGTAGATCACGATTCTTTACAAGACGATTCTGTGACCATTCGTCACAGAGATACCATGGAGCAAAAAAGAGTACGCATCGCAGATTTGAAAGGAATTATTTATCAAGAGGTGAGTGTTTCCTCTTGGTTGAACAAAATTTAGAGATTTTCAAACAACCTATAAAAAAACCTTGAATGAAAATTCAAGGTTTTTTTTATGCGTCATTTTATTTTTGCACATCGGAAAATGGTGCCAAAAAAGAAAATTTCGCGCTGTGATCATTAGTGTTTTTCCTGAGGAAAAACTTTTTTCCCGAAGACAATTAAAATAGCGACACCAACTGAGATAGCAGTGTCAGCAACATTAAAAATAGCGTTGAAGAATGTGAACGAATCGCCGCCAAATTTTGGCATCCACGACGGGAAAGTTCCATGCCACATGGGAAAATAAAGCATGTCAACAACCTTGCCATGAAAGAGGGTGCCGTATGAATTTTTAGCAAATAAGGTCGCGAGTTGAAAGTTGGAATGATCGAATAGAACCCCGTAAAAAACAGAATCAAGAATGTTCCCAAGTGCCCCAGAAAAAATAAGCGAAATGGCAACAATCAACAAATTGTGCTCTTTGTTTTTAATAGATTTGTGTAGCCAATATCCAATTCCTACGATAGCGCAAAGACGGAAAAGCGTGAGAATCAATTTTCCTGATTTACCACCAATTTCAGCACCCCAAGCAGCTCCGTTGTTTTCTATAAAATGAATGCGAAACCAATCAAAGACAAAAATTTCTTGCCCGAGCATCAAGTTTGTTTTAATCCAGATTTTACTGATTTGATCTATGGCTAAAACAGCAATGATAATGAGAAGCGCTTTTTTCAAAATAGATGAAAATCGATCGTTAAATATCTTTGTTCGGGTATTTAAGACTGTTGTTTTTTTGCTTCAATACTCAAAGTAGCATGTGGTACTAATTTCAAGCGTTCTTTTTGAATCAATTTACCCGTTGCACGACAAACGCCATAGGTTTTATTTTCAATACGAAGCAAGGCGTTTTTCAAGTCTCTTATGAACTTTTCTTGACGAATAGCCAATTGCACGTTTGCCTCTTTTGACATCGTTTCAGCACCCTCTTCAAAAGCTTTGAAAGTAGGAGAGGTATCGTCTGTTCCATTGGTGCTGTCATTTTTGTAGGCCGCATTTAAGATGTCTAAATCTTCTTGTGCTCTTGCAATTTTTTTTAAGATAATTTCTTTGAACTCTGCCAAATCTTCTTCTCCATAATGTGCGATTATATTCTCCTCCATGGTCATTACTTTTTACAAATTAATAATTTCGTTTTAATGTCGTCAAACGCAACGTCGATTCCTGTTGCAAGTGAATCCTCAAACACTAATTTTTCGGTCAATGTTTCCGTTTTGATATAATGTTCATTATCCAAAACAGCACTTTCGATTTGGGGATTTTTTTCAATAGCCAATTCAATTTTATCAGTCACTTCAAAACCAGATTCTTTTCGGATGTTTTGAATACGATTGATCAACTCACGAGCAATTCCCTCCTTTTTCAAAAGGTCGGTAAGGGTGACATCCAAGGCAACAGTTAAGCCTCCTTGGTTGGCAACCAACCATCCTTCAATATCTTGAGAGGTAATCTCCACCTCATCAAGAGCTAAATCTACAAATTTTCCATTTATTTCTAAACAAATTTTTCCATCTTTTTCAAGTTTCGCAATTTCTTCCTGACCGAAATTTTGAAGTGCCGCACCCACAAAGCGCATTTCTTTTCCAAATTTAGGTCCCAAAACTTTGAAATTGGGTTTGATGTTTTTCACCAAAATTCCAGAAGCATCATCGATCAATTCGATTTCTTTGACATTTACCTCCGAAATAATCAGATCTTGAACGGCTAAAATATCTTCACGATCACGTTCGTCCAAAACGGGAATCATCACTCTTTGTAGTGGTTGTCTTACCTTGATCATTTCCTTTTTTCGAAGGGATAGTACCATGGATGAAATTTGTTGCGCTTTCTGCATTTTTCGTTCCAAATTTTTGTCAACCATGTGCTCATCCGCTATGGGGAAATCTTCCAAATGAACAGATTCTTTCGACGATCCTTTTGTGGCATGAGTTAAGTCCTTGTACAAATTGTCCATAAAGAAAGGGGCAATGGGCGCTCCTAGTTTGGCAACTTGTAACATACAAGTATACAAGGTTTGGTAGGCTGATATTTTGTCGTGTTGGTAATCTCCTTTCCAAAAACGCCTTCTGCTCAAACGAACAAACCAGTTGCTCAAATTTTCAGTTACAAAATCTTGAATTGCTCTGGCTGCTTTTGTCGGCTCGTATTCCGCATAAAAAGTATCGACACTTTTTATTAAGGTATTTAATTCTGAAAGAATCCAACGGTCAATTTCAGGTCTTTTGGAAATTTCAATAGCGCTTTCTGAGTAATTAAAATGATCTAGGTTGGCATACAATGAGAAAAAGGAGTACGTATTGTAGAGCGTTCCAAAAAATTTTCTTCTCACCTCGTCAACACCCTCCAAGTCAAATTTTAGATTGTCCCATGGATTTGCATTGGCAATCATATACCAGCGAGTGGCATCGGGTCCATACGTATCCATGGTTTCAAAAGGGTCAATTCCGTTCCCCAAACGTTTCGACATTTTTTTACCGTGTTTGTCCAAAACCAATCCGTTTGAAACAACATTTTTGTAAGCAACAGAGTCAAAAACCATCGAGCTAATTGCGTGGAGGGTATAGAACCACCCTCGAGTTTGGTCTACTCCCTCTGCAATGAAATTCGCAGGGTAAAATTTATTGTTGTCAATCAATTCTTTGTTTTCAAATGGATAGTGCCACTGTGCATAGGGCATTGATCCGGAATCAAACCAAACATCAATCAAATCAGATTCTCGTTTCATGGCTTTTCCAGAAGGAGAAACAAGGGTGATTTGGTCGACAATATTTTTGTGTAAATCAATTTTTGCATAGTTTTCTTCAGACATGTCACCCACCTTAAAGTCAGCAAAAATATCTTTGCTTTCGACACCTGCTTCAATGGCTTTTTGAATTTCTTTTTTCAGCTCTTCTACCGAGCCAATGATAATTTCTTCGGACCCGTCTTCAGTGCGCCAAATAGGCAAAGGAATCCCCCAATAACGGGATCGTGAGAGGTTCCAATCATTTGCATTTTTTAGCCAATTTCCAAAACGTCCTGATCCTGTAGAGGCTGGTTTCCAATTGATATTTTGGTTCAATTCGAACATACGATCTCGCTTGTCGGTAACTTTTACAAACCATGAATCCAATGGGTAATACAAAACGGGTTTGTCTGTTCTCCAACAATGCGGATAACTGTGTTTGTATTTTTCCACATGAAACGCCTTGTTTTCCTCTTTGAGTTGAATGGCAATTTCAACATCTACTGATTTTTCTGGAGTCTCTTCCTCACTGTAATATTCGTTTTTCACATATTTTCCGGCATAGGACCCAACGTGTGAGGTGAATTTTCCTTGCAAATCAACCAAAGGAATTGGATTATCGTTTTCATCCAAAACGAGCATCGGTGGAACTTCCGGAGTTGCTTCCTTTGCAACCATGGCATCATCAGCACCAAAAGTAGGTGCGGTATGCACAATTCCAGTACCATCTTCTGTGGTAACAAATTCTCCAGCAATCACTCGAAAAGCATTTTCTGGATTTTGATAAGGCTGCACAAATGGCAATAATTGTTCGTATTTTGAATCGACCAATGCGATGCCTTTGTATTCGTCTAAAATGAAAAAAGGAATTTTTTTATCTCCTGTATTGTAAGTGGACAAATCTGCTTCCTTTTCAACGGCAAAGAATTTTTTGCCAAATTGTTTTCCGACCAAGGCTTTGGCTAAAACAACCGTAATGGGTTCAAAGGTATATTGATTGAAAGATTTGACAACAACATAGTCGATTTTTGGACCAACCGTCAATGCTGTATTTGAAGGTAAGGTCCACGGGGTTGTTGTCCATGCTAGGAAATGCAAATCGCCATCAATTTTTTGCAGCTTTTCGGGCAAAGAGTTTTTAATTGCTTTGAATTGCGCCACAATGGTGGTATCCGTTACATCTTGGTAGGCGCCGGGCTGGTTTACCTCATGAGAGCTCAATCCTGTTCCTGCTTTCGGAGAATAGGGTTGAATTGTATATCCTTTGTACAGCAGGTTCTTTTTGTATAACTGCGACAACAACCACCAAACAGATTCCATGTATTTTGGTTTGTAGGTAATGTAGGGGTCTTCCATGTCTACCCAGTAGCCAATTTTTTCCGTTAGGTTGTTCCAAACATCGGTGTATTTCATCACCGCGTCACGACAGGCTTGGTTGTATTCTTCAACAGATATTTTTGTGCCGATATCTTCTTTGGTAATCCCCAATTCTTTTTCAACACCGAGTTCCACTGGTAAGCCATGTGTATCCCAACCGGCCTTTCGTTGCACTTTGAAACCTTTCATGGTTTTGTAACGAGGAAAAATATCTTTGATCGTTCGACCGATTACGTGGTGAATTCCGGGGAGCCCATTTGCCGAAGGAGGTCCTTCAAAAAACACATAAGGTTCTTCGCCTTCTCTGGCTTGAATACTTTTTTGGAAGATGTTGTTTTCTTTCCAAAATTGCAGGGTTTCTGCAGCTATATTGGTTAAATTTAGTCCTTTGTGTTCTCTAAATTTTGTACTCATTTTACGCGTGATTCAATTGAGTTGCGAAAATACATATTTTCTATGAGATTTTACAGGCAAAATGAAATTGATCCAACAAGAGCTAAGTTCTTCAAAATGAAGCAATACTAGTGGATGTGTTAGGGCTATTTTTGAACCCTGTCTGTTTGGAAACTTTAGTGACCCCAAGCGGTTTCGAAAGGGGTGTTGTTGTGAAGTTTTTGGCAGAGATCAATGGCCCCGACCCCTTCCATTATCGAGATAACTTTTTTTGGCCAAGTTTCCCGGTAATTATAGGAATTGGGCCTGCCTCCGATGGTATTTATGAATTTTTCATTCAGTTCTTGATCGAACAAAATGGCTATGCCATGTTTTGAAATTGCGGTTTCCAAATAAAGTCTCGCTTCTTTGTAGGCGGCGATGCTACTTTTCGAGGAGATAAATCTCTGAACAAAATCTTCGACATTTTTTAAGTTTGCTCGGGTGAATCGATCGGGATGATTTTTAAAGTAAGCCAAGTTTTTACCAGTTCCTGCATAGGGTGATGGTCGGTAATCTTTCTTAAGGGAAGCGGGTCTCAGTTTCCAAGTAATTTTGTTCGGTGGTATCCTAGAAATTTCAACCGAATCAAACAATACCTCACTCGGTTTTTCATTCTTCGATGGGAGGTACAGTGCAGGCAATTCTGCGTCTTTTCCGACCGCATTCAAGCTTAAAAAATTACCTGTAATTTGTCCGACATAACCCCTTCCCCAACCAGATTCAAGACTGAGAATACTCAAGACTGCTCCCGGTGGAACTTTATGCTGGAGACACAATTTTGTCACGGGTGCCGCCAATCGTTGGTATAATTTTTTGACATGCGTGTACTTTCTGAGACGGTACATTTGGTTGCCAGAAAGCCTTGTTTTGTCAGAAATTGATGTCACCGTTTTGTGGGAAATTTGTTTTTTACATCCGACGGAAACAAAAACACTAAAAAAAGCAAGGGTATAGACAAGAAAGCGCATAAATCTTGAACAGTTGAAAATAGACCGTTTAAAAATACAATTATTGGTTGGTTTTTCCCTTGAAAAAGTTTCCTCAATTTCACGTTGTTTCTTCATAGAAATCGAACTAATTTTGTTTTTTAAAATATTCCCATGAGAAAATTAAAAAATAGTGAGCTGAATCGATTGGAAGTTTCTGAATTTAAAGAAGCACCAAAAATTCCGTTGATTGTCATTTTAGACAACATACGAAGCTTGAACAATATTGGGTCTGTTTTTAGAACGAGTGATGCTTTTGTTGTCGAAAAAATTTATTTGTGTGGTATCACAGCAACACCTCCCAATAAAGACATTCACAAAACTGCTTTGGGGGCTACAGATTCTATGGAGTGGGAATATGCAGAAGACACGTTGGCCTTGGTTACTAAATTACAGAAACAAGGAATACGGGTGGCTGCAATTGAGCAAGCAGCATCTTCAACCATGCTTCAAGATTTCAAAATTTCAAAAAATGAAAAATATGCAGTTGTACTAGGGAATGAGGTAAAAGGAGTTCAACAAGCCGTGGTTTCGGCAGCGGACTATTGTATCGAAATACCTCAGTTTGGCACCAAGCATTCTTTGAATATTTCTGTAACTACAGGAATTGTTTTGTGGTCTTTTCTAGAAAAATTAAAACTCTAAGGTTGTATTTTTTCTCCATTGTTTGAGCCAAACATACCGATTTCAAAATCAAAATTTTAAAATCCAAGCATCATTTTTGCGATCATGAAGTAAATTAAGATCCCAAAAATATCATTGCTTGTTGTTATAAAAGGGCCTGTTGCTAGGGCGGGATCGATGCCTTTTTTGTCTAGGATAATGGGGACAAAAGTGCCAATCAGTGCGGCAATGATAATCACAATTACCAAAGAACAGGCAATGGCGTAATTCACGGTTGTATCAAACCCTTGAATGAGACCGTATCCTAAAACCAGCAATCCCAAAATAATTCCATTCGCCAAGCTAAGGCCAACTTCTTTGAACAAGCGGTTCCAAAGACTTCCTTTCAAATTATTATTTGCCAAACCTTGCACAATAATTGCACTGGATTGAACTCCAACATTCCCTGCCATGGCGGCAATGAGGGGTGTAAAGAAAAATAAAATTTTGTGTTTTTCAAGCGCCTCTTCAAAGCCTCCCATGATGTAAGCTGCTCCCAATCCACCAAAGAGACCCAAGACCAACCATGGCAATCGTGCTTTGGTCAGTTGTAAAATTGTGTCATCGGCTTCCACATCTTCTGTAATACCCGCCGCCATTTGGTAGTCTTTGTCGGCTTCTTCTCGAATAACATCCACCACATCATCAATGGTAATTTGACCGACCAAACGATGCATTTCATCTACTACAGGAATGACAAACAAGTCGTATTTCTGCATGATTTTAGCAACGTCCTCATCGTTTTCATCGACGTTTACAGAGGTTACTTTTTGATTGTAAACTTCTTTTACAGGTGTTTTTGTTGAGGTCGTTAATAGACTTTTAAGCGATAGCCGTCCTTTGAGGACTTCGTTGTCGTCAACTACATAAATTGTATGTACCTTGTCAAAATTTTCCGCTTGTCTTCGCATTTCTCTGACGCAACGGAGATTGGTCCAATTTTCGTTGACTTTGATAAGTTCTTTTCCCATCAATCCGCCAGCGGTATCGTCATCATAACGCAGTAAATCGACAATGTCTTTGGCGTGTTCAACATCCTCAATTTGCGAAATAACCTCTTCTTTTTGCTCTTCTGGCAATTCTCCAATAATATCTGCAGCATCATCGGATTGCAACTCGTCAATTTCTTTGGCAATTTCTTCGGAAGAGAGGCTTTGTAAAATTTTCTCTCTTGTGTCTTCATCAAGTTCTGTAAGAATGTCCGATGTTTTTTCAGCATCGAGCAATTTGATAATGTACAAGGCATCTTCAAAGCTGAGTTCCTCTAGTACCTCCGCAATGTCTGCGTGATGCATTTCATCAAACAAATTCGACAAACTACGGTTGTCGGTCTCAGCAATATTATTTCTAATATCGTTGATAAAGTCTTGGGTGATTTCAACTTGCATCTTGCTCGATTAAGGCGGTTAGTTTGATAAATGCTGCTACTGATAATTGTTCAGGGCGCTTCGCAAATATACTATCTTCTCTCAATTTATCCGATAAGTGCATCGATTTTAAGCTACTACGAAGCATTTTTCTGCGTTGATTGAAGGCCGTTTTTACCACTCGGTAGAATAATTTTTCGTCTACTGGAAGTGTGAAATTCTTTTTTCGAATCATTCGAATCACTCCTGAATCTACTTTTGGAGGAGGGTTGAAAACGCTGGGTGGAACGGTAAACAAATAGTCAACATCATAGAAAGCTTGCGAAAGAACAGATAAAATTCCATAGGTTTTACTGCCTTCTTTTTCAGCAATTCTTTGGGCAACTTCTTTTTGAAACATCCCAGAAAATTCGGGTATTTGAGCTCTGTTTTCAAGTGTTTTGAAAACAATTTGAGAAGAAATATTGTAGGGGAAATTCCCGATAATCGCCAAAGGTTTGTTCCCAAAAACATCTGAAAGATCAATTTTTAGAAAATCTTTCGAAAGGATTCTCGGAGCGAGATTCAGATAGGTGTTTTCTAAATACGCTACAGATTCTGTATCAATCTCTATAACATGGGTGGTGTAGCTTTTTTGCAAAAGGTATTTGGTCAAAACACCCATTCCAGGGCCAATTTCCAAAACCGTATCGTAGCCATTTTCCGTAAGAGAATCTGCAATTTTTTTTGCAATTTGCTCGTCTTTGAGAAAATGTTGCCCCAGATGTTTTTTGGCTTTTACACTCATGTTTTTTTGATGTATCGTCTGCAGGTGACGTTTTTAATTTGTCGCGGAGAACTGTTTGTCAATCAATTGCATTTCTGTTTCAAAATACACAAATTTTCCTGCAAATTTTGCATTTGCTTTGTTTTTTAATAAGATGGCGTCTGTTTGGTAGTACTTCTTGAGGGTTTCAAGATTTTCCACCGTGTATTGTACACTGTAGGTCACTCCACCCAGATCTTCTCTCACGAGAACTTTACACATTTTCGCAGCTATAAATTTGCCGGTGGCCAACATTTCGGGAATGTGTGTTTGTTGCATCCACTCCAGCCATTTTTTTTCCTCAGATTCTTCGATGTTCGTGGTGATATTGTAAATGTACATTGTAGATGTAGATTTGAATTTTAAAAGTGCAAAGATAGGGAGAATTGCATTGCTATCGTTGGCAAGGCCAACGATAGCAATTTGACAATGTATTTAAAAAATTTTTGGAATCTTCTGTTTCTCTTTAAAAAGTAACAGGTTTTTTTGACTTTTTAATCAATCAAATCAAATCCAGTATACGGAATCAATACTTCCGGAATTTTAATTCCTTCAGCAGTTTGGTTGTTTTCCAACAAAGCAGCCATTACTCTGGGCAAAGCAAGCGCACTACCGTTTAAGGTATGCACCAATTCTTTTTTACCCTCTTTATTTTTGAAACGCAATTTCAATCGATTGGCCTGAAAGGTTTCAAAATTAGAGACAGAACTGATTTCCAACCATTTATTTTGAGAGGTAGAAAACGCTTCAAAATCATAGGTCAAGGTAGAGGTGAATCCTAGGTCTCCCGCACAGAGTTTTAAAATTCGGTAAGGTAATTTCAATTCCTCTAAAATAGTTTTGATGTGAGTGACCATTCCCTCCAAAGCATTTGCAGAATTGTCGGGATGTTCTAGCCGTACAATTTCAACCTTGTCGAATTGATGCAATCGATTCAGGCCACGAACATGAGCTCCATAAGATCCGGCCTCTCTTCTAAAACAAGGCGTATAGGCTGTATTGGCAATCGGGAAATCTTCTTCTTTTAAAATAACATCTCTGTAAATATTTGTGACAGGCACCTCTGCTGTTGGAATTAAATACAAATCATCCTTTGCATCGTGGTACATTTGTCCATCCTTATCAGGCAATTGACCCGTTCCAATTCCCGAGGCTTCGTTGACTAGGTAGGGTGGTTGAATTTCCAAATAACCGGCAGAAGTATTTTTATCTAAGAAATAATTGATCAAAGCACGTTGCAAGCGGGCCCCTTTCCCTTTGTAAACCGGAAAACCAGCCGCTGCAATTTTATTTCCCAATTCAAAATCGATGATGTCGTATTTTTTTACCAATTCCCAATGGGGCAGTGCACCATCATACAAATTTGGAATCTCGCCAGCTTCAAAAACGGTTTCATTGTCTTCTTCAGAATTTCCTGTAGGGACAACGGTGTTGGGAATGTTCGGAATGCTGTACAATAGGTTTTGTAGCTGCTCCGTTGCAGTTGTGAGTTGCTCGGTTAAATGTTTCGATTCCTCTTTGAGTGCAGCTGTTTTTTCTTTCAGAAGGTTCGCTTTTTGAGCTTCTCCTGATTTGAACAAAAGACCGATTTCTTTAGACATCTTGTTAGATTCTGCCAAAACGTTGTCTAGTTTGGCTTGGGTAGCCTTCCGATTTTCGTCTGAAGAAATGACTTCGTCTAGAATGCCTTCCGCATTTTTAAAATTTCGTTTGGCCAATCCAACCAACACAGTTTCTTTATTTTCCCGAATGTATTGAACCTGTAACATGTCTCTGTTTTAAAAAAAGCAAATTTATAAAAATAGAATTTCAAAAACCTTATAAAGCGTCGATAAAATCAGGAAGCCATTCTTTTGAGAAAACGACTAAAATGAAAGATATTACAAACGTGCTGCGATCAATTCCAAAGACTTTTCCTTGTCTAAAAACAACTGTTTTTTCAATGCTTCAAGAGAATCGAATTTTTGTTCATCTCTCAAAAATGTCAGTAGCTCCACGGTCAGTTGTTTTCCATAAAGATTTTCATTGAAATCAAAAAAATGAACTTCAATGGTTTTTTTTGTGCCGTTTACAGTGGGTCTGTTTCCGATGTTCATCATGCCGAACGCCGCATGGCCATCTATGTATGAGCGAATGAGGTAAGCACCAATTTTCGGAATTAATTTGTACGTTTCTGACAAGGCTATGTTGGCAGTCGGGTAACCAATTGTATGGCCCAATTTTTCGCCGGAAACAACCGTTCCTGTTATGGAAAAGGGATAGCCCAGATATTCATTGGCTTTTTCTATCGCTGCGTTTGAAATGGCCTTGCGAATTTTTGTAGAGCTCACAGAGATTTCATCGATGTCTTGAGCCGGAATTTCCGTTACTTTGAAATCATACATATGTCCGTACTCTTGAAGTTGCTCAAAACTCCCTTCCCTATTTTTTCCAAAGCGGTGGTCGTAACCAATGACCAATTCACCCGTATTTAAATGATTGACCAAAATTGTTCGCACAAAATCCAAGGCAGTCAATCGAGAAAAATCCTTGTCAAAAGGATGAATAATGAGGTAGTCCAATCCGGTTTTCTCTAGGATTTCAATTTTTTCGGCAATGGTATTGATTAATTTTAGACTGTTGTCTTTTTGGAGAACCATCCTTGGGTGCGGAAAAAAAGTCAACAGCACCGAGTTGGCATTCTTCTCTCGAGCTGCAGAGACCAATTGCTCCATTATTTTCTGATGACCAATGTGCACCCCATCGAAAGTACCAATTGTGACAATAGATTTTTTTGGGGCATTAAAATTTTTGTAATTTTCAATTACTTTCAAATCGAAAAGTATTAGTCCTATTAAAAGTGCAAATTTACATTCTATTTTTAGGAATTGATAATTTTTTATGGGAAACTTACGTTGAAACGACAGATGTCGTAGAACTCTGAAAAATTTTAAATAAGTTTGCGTTGAATCCTTTACACACCGAACAAATGAACATGCGAAAAGGGGCAGTAACTTTTTTCTTTTTTCTTTTTCTTCTCTTTACAATGGGCTCCTATGCGCAGCGCAAGAATGTATGGGTCTCTGAAAAAGCGGAAAATTTGTTGCTTTACCAAAAAAGTGTTCGAAATGTAAAAGTTCAAAAAGAGAAAATTTTTAGATTGGAGCTCGCCCAATTAAAAATGCAGCTAAAAAAATGCACACGAAGAGGTGCTGGAACAAGAAAAAAAGCAGCACCAATACTTGTTGATTTCCCAAACAGAGAAAAAGGATTTTCAAGTTATGAAGTCTTTGAAACCTCCTATATACAAGACAAATTGGGTGCAAAATACCCAGGGATAAAATCCTATGTAGGAATTCGAAGCGATCAAAAGGGTTCCGTGCGTTTTAGTATTTCCTCTTTGGGTTTGCACGCCATGATTTTTGATGAAACAGGAAAAACCCATTACATCGATCCTTACACAAAAGATGGCCTAAACTACTCGCTTTACTCAAAAAGTGATCTTTCTCGATCCAAAAAAGTTTTCGATTGTAAAACAAAAGAAGAGGCAATTGTCAAAAAAGAAAAAAAAAGCGCTAGAAGAACCGTCGCCATTGATGGGAAACTAAGAACATTTCGCTTGGCCTTGGGATGTACGGGCGAGTATGCGCAGTTTCAGTTGACCGATTTGGGAATTCCCAATTCGGCAGGCGAGATTGAAAAAAAGACAGCGGTATTGGGTGCAATGCATGCGACATTGACACGGATCAATGCCATTTTTGAGAGAGAATTGGCCCTAAATTTTGTATTGGTTGACAACAATGACCAATTGGTTTTCTTGAATCCTGCCACCGATGGCTTGACCAATAGCAGTGCGCAATTCATGTTAGATGAAATGCAAGAAATATGCGATGCAAACATCGGTTTTTCAAATTATGATATTGGGCATGTTTTTGCACAAGGGGGCAACAATGGACTTGCTATATTGGGAGCTACCTGTACCCATAACAAGGCACAAGGAGTCTCAAGTTCCAGTGTGCCAAAGGGAGACCCTTTTGACGTAGATTTTGTAGCCCATGAAATAGGGCATCAACTGGGAGCCACCCATACCTTTAATAGTTCTTGTGGAGGAAACCGAACCAATGCAACGGCTGTAGAGCCAGGAGGCGGTTCTACGATTATGGCCTATGCAGGAGCTTGTGATTCTAAAAATGTGCAAGAGTTCACAGATGCTTATTTTCACAGTGTGAGTTTGGAGCAAATGACCGCATCGATGCTTTTTGGAAACAACAATTGCGCAAGTATCACAGAGATTGGCCATGCAGCGCCAATAGCTGAGGCAGGAGAGAATTATACCATACCTGTTTCAACACCCTTTGAACTGCAAGGTGTCGGAAATGTTTTCGCAGGAACCGCCAGTTATACCTGGGAGCAAAGAAATACAGAACCAGCCATCATGCCTCCTTTGCCTAGCAATGTTGGTGGTCCTTTGTTTCGTTCGCTGCCGCCGGTGTCACAACCTGTTCGATATTTTCCGGCAATCAATACGTTGTTAGACGGAGCCAATGGTAGTACCTGGGAACAATTGCCTTCAGTGGAAAGACAGCTTGATTTTGCATTTGCCGTTCGTGACAATAACACCTCTGGAGGGCAGATAGCCATTGATGAAATGAGGATTGAAGTTTCCGAAGATGCGGGTCCGTTTTTCGTGACCTCTCAAGCTGTGCCAGAAATTTTTTACGCAGGAGAATCCAAGGTGATTGAGTGGGAGGTGGCCAATACAAACAAAGTACCAGTGAGCGCCTCGAAAGTGGATATTTCACTGTCTGTGGATGGCGGTCAAACGTATCCGTATTTGTTAGCAAGTGGCGTGGATAATGATGGGAATCACTCGATTGTGGTACCCAATGTAGAAACGAAGCACGCGCGTATCAAAGTAGCTGGGACAGATCACATATTTTTTAATATCAATGCAGCAGCTATTGAAATTGAGGTGTCCAATTATGTGATGCGTTTTGAGTCAGAAAAAGAAGAAATTTGTGCACCTGATGAGGCGCTGTTTCGTTTTGAATACAACACCTATCTTGAATTTAATGAAGAAACCCAATTTTCAGTAACCGGTTTGCCTCCGGGAACAACGGCGACCATAGTACCTGAAAATGCACTTTTGAATGGGACAGAAGGTGTTTTAAAAATAACGGGTATTACAGACACGAATGCAGGCGTATACGAGGTAGATTTTCATGGATCCACAGGGCAAGAACAGAAAACAGTGTCTTTGGTTTTGGAGATTTTTAATGAGGAACTAACCCCTCCTGTATTGCAAAAACCGGCCTCGGATGCGCTTCATATATTGAACTCCGCTATCTTTGAGTGGAGTGCTCAAGAAAACAGTTTGTACTACGACTTTGAAATTTCAGAAGACGAAGATTTTTCTTCGATTTTTTATGCCGATCAGTTGTCTGAAAATCAATTGCTGTATGATCAATTGAACCCAGAGAGCACTTATTATTGGAGAGTGCGCGCAGTGAACCCATGCTCCGACAGTGGTTTCTCCTCACAAAGAAGGTTTTTTACAGGAAAAATAGAATCGGCTGTTTACGATTCCGGGGATACAAACCTTGTGATACCCGACAACGATCCAATAGGAATTTCTGCTACAATTGATATTCCAGAGCATATTATTCTCGCAGATGTTGATGTTCTCATCAACATTACCCATACCTATTTGGGCGATTTGAAAATTGTGTTGAGAAATCCTGAGGGTGAAGAAGTTACTTTGGTCAATGAAAGTGATGATGCCAGCAACAATTATACAAATACCATTTTTGATGCCGAAAGCAGTCTCAGCCTAATCCATGGGACTGCTCCTTATTCAGGTCGTTTTAAGCCTGCAGGAGACTTGTCCAAATTCAATACAACGGATGCCTTTGGAAAATGGACGTTGCACATTGTAGATACAATTGCAGAGGATGCCGGTGCGCTTTTGAATTGGCAATTGTTGTTGCAGGGAGTTTTGGAAGATCTAGAAGATTGGGATGGAGACAAAATTAAGAACAACAATGACAACTGTCCTTACATTCCAAATACAGCGCAAACAGACAGGAACAACAATGGTGTTGGAGATGCTTGTGAAGAAAACGCAGGCGTATTGGTTCCCAAAGGATTTTCTCCAAATAATGATGGTATCAATGACACGTGGGTGCTCAGTAATACCAATGATGGCTCCCCCGAAAACAGCAACTTTCCAACAGTATCAGTAGCTGTTTTTGACACCCAGGGAAAGCAGGTTTTTAGTTCCAATGCCTATCAAAATAATTGGGATGGAAGCGATGCAACAGGCCGCAAATTACCCATGGGTTCTTATTTGTATAAGATAAATTCGCTGACCCATAGTTTCCCTCCGAAAATGGGTTGGTTGTACATTCGCTATTGAATCTTTTTTTTCGAAAGATGGGGAATAAAGCCCATTAACGAATGTTAATAAAAAGAGGTGTTTTCATTGGTCTCTTCCAAAGATTGGTTTATTTTTTGTAATTTCAACCAATAACCAAACCAAACTTAACCAATGAAAAAACAAGTAAGTATTATTTTACTGTTGTTATTTAGTGCGTTTACGTATGCGCAAACAACCATTTCAGGAACAGTTACAGATTCAAATTCAGGGACACCGATTCCAGGTGTGAGTATCCGAGTATTGGGGTCAACCATAGGAACTGCTGCTGATTTTGACGGAAAATTTACGCTACAGATCAATCAAACCCCTCCTTTTGAAATTCAAGCGAGTAGTGTTGGATTTGAAGCAAAAACAATGCAAGTTACTCAAAACAATCAAATTCTTGATTTCACCCTAAAAGAAGGGACCGTTCTTGATGAGGTAGTGGTATCGGCTTCAAGAACTCCTGAGAAAATTTTTGAATCCCCAGTGACCATCGAACGCTTTGGTGTCAAGGAAATTCAAAACACAGCTTCCGCCGATTTTTATGACGGACTGGAAAATTTGAAAGGAGTGGACATCAATACCAACAGTTTGACCTTTAAAGCAATCAACACCAGAGGATTTGCAACATTTGCAAATACACGTTTTATGCAGCTGGTCGATGGAATGGACAATTCAGCACCTGCCTTGAACTTTCCTCTAGGAAACCTGTTGGGAATGACAGAGACAGACATTCAATCTGTTGAATTGTTGCCCGGGGCCTCTTCAGCCTTGTATGGAGCGAATGCCTTTAATGGAATTCTATTTATGACCAGTAAAAACCCATTTGAATACCCTGGCATCAGCGGTTATTCCAAAACAGGGCTTACGGCTCAAGAAGCCAATGGGAACAACATGTATACCGATATTGGATACAGAATTGCTCACAAATTCTCTGAGAAATGGGCTGCAAAACTCAATGTAGGATATTTAAAAGGAACCGACTGGGGAGCAAACAATACTACCGGAAAAGTGGGTACTGGAGCAACCAGAGATCATATCAATTATGACGGAATCAACGTATATGGAGATGAGGTAAGTACCAACATACGTGACGTTGCCAAAATTTTGGTAGGTATGGGTGTTATCCCTTCCGGAGCAGAAGCACAAATACCTTCAGTAAATGTGAGTAGAACAGGTTACGACGAAGGTGATTTGACCGATTATGGAGCCGAAAGTATGAAAGCAGACTGGGGTCTGTATTACAGACCTTTTGAAAATGATTTGGAATTTTCCTATGTCGGGAAATACGGTGCGGGTTCCACTATTTACCAAGGAGCCAATAGGTATTACATTGATGATTTTTACCTAACACAACACAAACTAGAAGTTAAAAGTGATCATTTTTTCTTAAGAGGATATGTCACAGAAGACAACGCTGGGGATTCGTATGATATGGTTTTTACAGGAATCAATATTAACAGAGCAGCCAAAGACGATCAAACTTGGTTTGGTGAATATGTTGGGGCTTATTTACAAGGTACCTTGGGAGGTCTTACAGATGCGCAGGCACATGACCTAGCCAGAAATACTGCAGACGGGGCCTCAGAAGGAGGTGCTGCACGCTTCGAGCCAGGGTCTCAAGAATTTCAAGATGCCTTTAATAAAAGTATCAATGATCCTGATCTAACCACGGGGTCCAAATTCCAAGACAACTCCAAAATTTACCATGCAGATGCCAACTATAATTTTTCAGATGTGATTTCCTTTGCGGAAATCCAAATTGGAGGATCTGCAAGAACGTATAGTTTGAATTCCTCAGGAACCATATATACAGATAATGACGGAGCCATCGATTATTCAGAATTTGGAGTGTACACCCAATTGCAAAAGAAATTTTTAGACGATCAGATAAAGCTTACAGCTTCTATTCGTTACGACAAGTCAGAATTGTTTGACGGTTTCTTTTCACCAAGAGCTTCTTTAGGATTCACTTTTGGAGAGGACAGACAGCACAACATTCGAATTTCTGGACAAACAGGATTTAGAAATCCAACCACACAAGATCTATTTATCGGATTGGATGTCGGAAGAGCGATCTTGGTGGGAGGAGCTGAAAACAATCCACAAAGAGATGTGCGCACCTACGATTTAAGTGCGGACGGAGCGACACTTCTTGGGGATGCAGCTATCGACAACGGAGACGGTACGTATTCCTACCAAAAAGATGGACAAGGAGCTTATGAAAACTCTTTTTCGGCGAGTTCTGTGCAGGCCTTTGCTGCTTCAACAAATCCAGCAGATTTGGAAATTGCCAATTCTGGCTATGCGAAACCAGAACAAGTAACTTCTGTCGAATTAGGATATCGAGGAAAATTAGAGAATGTCATTGTTGATTTGAGCGGTTATTACAACTGGTACAAAGACTTCTTGTCGAATGAAACGGTGATTTCGCCTTTCTATGGAACGGTTGGTGACAACGGAGCTTCTTTGTTGGCCATTGCAAACGGAGATTACCAAGTGTACCAGACCTATACAAATTCAGATGCAGATATCAATTCCTACGGAGCCTCTGTCGGATTGTCAGCCAGTGTTTTCGGAGGGTATGATTTGGGGATGAATTACACCTATGCAAAATTGGATTTTGACCAAAGTGAGAATCCAGATTTTCAAACCAACTTTAATACGCCAGAACACAAGGTCAAAGCCTCTTTCGGACATCAAGAAATTGTAAAAAACGTAGGCTTTAACGTAGCGTGGAGATGGAGCGGAAGCTATGTGTGGGAAGCTTCTTTCGGAAATGGAGTGGTGCCCGCTTTTAACGTAGTAGATGCACAGGTAAATTTGAAAGTTCCTGCATTGCTTTCGAACTTTAAAATTGGGGCAACCAATTTATTGGGCGATGAATACTTTACCGCCTTTGGTACCGGTTTCATCGGTTCACAGTACTATGTTTCATGGGTGATCAACAACTTTTAAGAAATTCAAAACACGACAATTATGAAAATTAAATATATAGGACTAATAGCCATCGTAGCAGGATTGATTTCTTGTGAGGATGTTGTTTTAGACACACAAGAAGGTTCAGGAGAAATGACATACCCTGAATTGAATACGGCCACAGTAGATTTTAGCAATTACATTGCAGTAGGTGCTTCTTTTACGGCAGGATATACAGATGGAGCCTTGTTTGCTGCCGGACAGGAAGATTCTTTTCCGAGTATTTTGGCAGAAAAAATGAATGCCAATGATGGAACTTTTGCGCAACCTTTGGTAGACGATAATTTCGGCGGTTTGGTGTTGGGATCCACAGTGATTGCCGAACCAAGATTGTTTTTTAATGGAGCAGGACCGGCACGATTGGAGGACACTCCAACGACGCAAGCAACAACTCCGGTGGCAGGAACACTCCACAATTTGGGAGTGCCTGGGGTGAAAAGTACCCACCTGCTGTTTGACGGTTTGGGAAATGCTGCGAATTTGGCAACAGGAACGGCCAATCCCTATTTTGTTAGGATAGCCTCTGCACCGGACGCCACTCTTTTAGGAGATGCTGTCGCCAGTGCCCCTACATTTTTTACCCTTTCTGAAATAGGAGGAAATGATGTATTGGGCTATGCAACATCTGGAGGAGATGGTACCAATTCAATTACGCCACCTGAAGGAGCTCCTGGAGTAGGATTTAATCAAACGTTTGAATACATTGTAGATATGATGACAAGTGGAGGAGCAAAAGGCGCAGTGACTAACGTACCATATGTTTCAAGTTTGCCTCATTTTACAACAGTACCTTACAACCCAGTTCCTTTGGATGCTGCGACTGCAGCAGCCGTAAATCAAGGTTTTGCGGCATACAACGGAGGAATTGACCAAGCATTGGCGGCATTGCAAGGTACAGGCTTGTTTACAGAGGAAGAGGCAGAAAGACGTAAAATTAATTTTGCAGAAGGTCAAAATGCGGTTGTAATTGTTGATGAAGATTTGACGGACTTGGGAGCAATCAACCCTGCTTTTGCCGAGTTGCCTCAATACAGACAAGCTACTGCGGAGGATTTATTATTACTACCGAGTTCTTCATTCATTGGTTCTTTGGTGGGTGATAATCCGCAATTGATTAATGGAGTAACAGTGCCCTTGGAAGACAAGTGGGTATTGACACCCGAAGAACAAGAAGCTTTAAAAACAGCCACAGATGCTTACAACATTAAAATAAGTGAAGTGGCAACTTCAAAAGGCTTGGCTTTGGTTGACTTAAACGCAATACTGCAAGAAGCAGCCACTACGGGAATTGTATTTGACAATTATACAATGACAACGGATTTGGTTTTTGGAGGTTTGGTAAGTTTGGATGGAATTCACCTGACTGCCAGAGGATATGCATTGATGGCCAATAAATTTTTAGAGGCCATAGACGCCACTTATGAGACAAATTTCAAAGCCTCAAACACCCTTGCAAAAGCAGGAGAGTACAGAACAAATTATCCAGAAACACTTCCATAAGAAGAAAAATAAAATCGAAAAAACGCCTCCTTTATCGGGGCGTTTTTTTATGCGTAAAAAAGCACAAAAACAACTTTTTTATTCAATTTAAACTGCTATCTTTGCACCTTGAAAAAAGAGGTAAAACTCACATACAAACAGAACTAACAATTAATAGTTACAACAATGTCTAAATTAACAGGGAAAGTTGCTCAAATTATTGGACCAGTAATTGATGTCGCATTTACAACAGGAGAAGGTCTTCCTCAAATTTTCGATTCTTTGGAAATTACAAGAGAAAATGGAACTACTTTGGTATTAGAAGTTGAACAACATATTGGTGAAGATACGGTAAGATGTATTGCCATGGATTCAACAGATGGCCTTAGTAGAGGAGCAGCAGCAGTTGCTACAGGGAGCCCAATTCAAGTACCCGTAGGTGATAATATTTATGGTCGTTTGTTCAATGTAAACGGAGACCCAATTGACGGTTTGAAATCGTTGCCGAAAGATGGAGCGAATGGAATGTCAATTCACCGAGAGGCACCAAAATTTGAAGACTTGTCTGTTTCTACAGAAGTTTTGTTTACAGGAATTAAAGTAATTGATTTGATTGAGCCTTATTCAAAAGGAGGTAAAATTGGATTGTTTGGAGGAGCCGGTGTAGGGAAAACCGTATTGATTCAAGAATTGATTAACAATATTGCCAAAGGACATGGTGGACTTTCAGTTTTCGCAGGAGTAGGTGAAAGAACTCGTGAAGGGAATGACTTGATGCGTGAGATGATCGAAGCAGGGATTATCCAATACGGAGAGGAGTTTGAACACTCAATGGAAGAAGGTGGATGGGACTTGGAGAAAATCGATCATGAGAAAATGAAAGATTCCAAAGTGACTTTCGTATTCGGACAAATGAATGAACCTCCAGGAGCACGTGCACGTGTGGCCTTGTCTGGTTTGACAATCGCTGAATATTTCCGTGACGGAGCAGGAGACTCTCAAGGAAAAGACGTCTTGTTTTTCGTGGATAATATTTTCCGATTCACACAAGCAGGTTCTGAGGTTTCTGCCTTGTTAGGTCGTATGCCATCAGCCGTAGGTTACCAACCGACCTTGGCAACAGAGATGGGAGCCATGCAAGAGCGTATTACCTCTACAAAAACAGGTTCGATTACTTCTGTACAAGCCGTATATGTACCTGCCGATGATTTAACAGATCCGGCACCAGCAACAACGTTTGCCCACTTGGATGCAACAACGGTATTGTCGCGTAAAATTGCGGAGCTTGGTATTTATCCAGCAGTGGATCCTTTGGATTCTACGTCTCGTATCTTAACCGAAGAAATTTTAGGAAAAGAACACTACGAGTGTGCACAAAACGTAAAAGAGTTGTTACAACGCTATAAGGAATTGCAAGATATTATTGCGATTTTGGGAATGGAAGAATTGAGTGAAGAAGACAAATTGGTAGTACACCGAGCGCGTAGAGCACAACGTTTCTTGTCACAACCTTTCCATGTTGCTGAACAGTTTACGGGTATTCCAGGAGTATTGGTAGACATCAAAGACACAATCAAAGGATTCAATATGATTTTGAATGGTGAATTGGATCAATATCCAGAGGCAGCATTCAACCTAAGAGGGTCTATCCAAGAAGCGATTGATGCTGGAGAGAAAATGTTAGCAGAAGCCTAAACAAAAGAATAAATACGAGAACAAGTATGTTTTTAGAAATTGTATCCCCAGAAGCTACCCTTTTTAGTCAAGAAGTGGCTTCTGTATCTGTTCCAGGAATCAATGGTGAATTTCAACTATTGAATAATCATGCAGCCATTGTTTCTGTATTGGGACAAGGAAATATTCGTATTCAAGGTGAAACGATAGAAATTCAAGAAGCCTATCAGTCTTATTTTTCTAATGAAAACAATCAATACGTTTTGGCCATTTCTAGTGGTACTATAGAAATGAAAGACAACAAGGTTGTGGTTCTTGTGGATTGACGATCTTAAAAATTTTGAATAAAAACTCCAAGTAGGTTTGCTTGGAGTTTTTTGTTTTTTAAAGTTTTCTTGTTTTTGGGTAAAACCTAGTACATTTGTCAAAGCAAATAGGTTTGTGTTCAAGATGAAGAGATTTCCAGAAGAATTGACAAGAAAAATCAACCAACGAAAGGAAGACGATTCCTTTCGAAATTTGACGAAACGATCCTCAGGCGTAGATTTTGTTTCCAATGATTATCTGGGTTTTTCTAAAAAACAATCGATTCTAAACATTGCTACGGAAATTCTTTCTCAGAATTGTTTCAAAAATGGAAGTACAGGTGCGCGCTTGCTTTCCGGGAATCACTCACTTCATGAAAGCGTCGAGAGAGAGTTGGCTCTTTTTCATAAGAGTGAAGCCGCCTTGCTGTACAATTCAGGTTATGACGCCAATGTCGGTTTGTTTTCGGCCGTACTTCAAAAAGGAGCGACAATTTTTTATGATGAATTGATTCATGCCTCCATACGAGATGGCATTCGTCTATCCCATGCCAAAGCGTTTAAATTCAAACACAATTGTTTGGAAGATTTACAAAAAAAACGGAACAAAGTAACCGGTCCAGTTTATATTGCGGTAGAATCTGTCTATTCGATGGACGGAGACCGTGCTCCGCTGAATGAGTTGGTAAATTTTTCAGTTGAAAACAACTGTTTTTTGATTGTTGACGAAGCACATTCGAATGGAATTTTTGGCGAAAAGGGTGGTGGAATTTTACAAGAAATGCAACTGGAAGACAAAGTGTTTGCACGAGTGCATACATTTGGAAAAGCGCTTGGATGTCACGGAGCTGTTGTTTTAGGTTCCAACGAACTCAAAGATTACTTGGTTAATTTTTCACGTTCGTTTATTTATACCACCGCAGCATCGCTGCATTCTGTGGCAATCATTTCTGCAGCATATCAGGAGTTGTGTATTTCTGAGGAAAGAACAGCCTTGAAAAAAAACATTTTCTTTTTTAAAGAGGAAATTTTGAAGAATAAGCTGCAGCATCTGTTTGTTGAAAGCGATAGTGCCATTCAGTGTTGTTTGATTTCAGGAAACAAAAAAGTGAAGAATATCGCGACAAGCATACAAAACGAAGGGTACCAGTTAAAACCTATTTTGTCGCCAACAGTGCCAAAGGGAAAGGAACGCTTGAGGTTTTGTTTACACAGTTACAATAGAAAAGAAGAAATAGCAAAAGTATTGCAACTATTGGCTACTTTTGTCTAGGAAAAAGACAAGGTCCATTGCCCTCTGAGAAGTACAAAAAGACAAGAAATTTGTGCCTGTGTAATGGAGCGAAGACAACACAAATAAACCGATGAAAATTTTTATTACGGGCATTTCTACAGAAGTTGGAAAAACATTGATTTCAGCAATCGTAACAGAGGCTTTGGAGGCCGATTATTGGAAACCTGTTCAAGCGGGAGAGTTGGATTTTTCAGACACACACAAAGTCAAGGCATTGATTTCAAATAAAAAATCAAAATGCCATCCAAATGCCTATGCTCTGCATACGCCAATGAGTCCGCATGCTGCCGCGGAAATAGATAAGGTTCTCATTGAGGTGGATGCCATCAAGCCTCCAAAAACAAAAAATCATTTGGTGATTGAAGGCGCAGGAGGTTTGTTAGTCCCCCTAAATGATAACCACACAATCGCAGATCTTATTACTGAGGATTGTAAGGTGATTGTAGTATCAAGACATTACCTAGGAAGTATCAATCATACCTTGATGACTTTGAAAATATTACAGGAAAGAGGGTTTGAAATTGCTGTTATTTTCAGTGGAGACGAGCATCCTAGCACAGAGTCCATTATTAAAAAAATGACAGGAGTTTCCGTCATTGGTCGCGTAGCAGACGAAGCAGAAATAAACAAAGAAGTGATCAAACGTTATGCGGATTTGTTTCGTGAAAAATTGTTGGATTTGTAAAAATAGATAGAAAGAACTGCTCATGAGGATGAAGGAAAAAACAAATTCGGAAAAGGCAAATGGCAAAAGAGGTGCAACGTTGTCACAAAGAGATCAAAAGCATTTGTGGCATCCTTTGACACAGCACAAGTTGCACGCCAAGCATTTGGCAATTACATCAGCGAAAGGGGTGTTTTTATACGACGAGGATGGCAATTCTTATATTGATGGAATTGCTTCCTGGTACACATGTATGTATGGACATTGCAATGCGTACATCACCCGAAAAATAACCGAGCAATTGTCAAAATTAGATCAGGTAGTTTTTAGTGGGTTCACTCATGAACCTGCGGTAAAAATGGCCGAAAAATTGATGGGGATTCTTCCGAAAAACCAGCAAAAAATATTTTTTTCTGACAATGGATCTACCTCTGTAGATATTGCGATAAAAATGGCGTTGCAGTACCACTTCAACCAGGGAGAAAAAAAATCTAAAATCATCGCATTGGAGCATGCGTTTCATGGAGATACTTTTGGCGCGATGTCTGTTTCGGGTTTGTCGGTTTACAATGGTCCTTTTGAAGATTTTTTATTGAATATAGACAGGATTTCAGTGCCCAATCAAGAAAATTTTGAAGCGGTAAAAAGGAAGTTCACATCCTTGGTTGCCTCAGGAGAAGTCGCTGCGTTCATTTTTGAGCCCTTGGTGCAAGGAGCTGCAGCCATGAAAATGTATGAGGCAACATTATTAGACGAGTTGATGGCAATTGCAAAGCAACATGAGGTAATTACCATTGCGGATGAGGTAATGACGGGTTTTGGGAAAACGGGAAAGTATTTTGCATCTGATTATTTACAAAACAACCCTGATATCATGTGTTTGTCCAAGTCATTGACAGGAGGCGTGGTGCCCATGGCTTTGACAACCTGTAGTCAAGAGGTGTACAATGCGTTTTTAGCAGACGATATTGGAAAAGGATTTTTTCATGGCCATACCTATTCTGCAAATCCATTGGGATGCACTGCAATTTCAGCAGGGGTTGATTTGTTGGTTTCAGAGGAAATGCAGGAAAACATTAAAAGAATTTCCGAACAGCATCGGCTTTTTGAAGCAAAGATGAAGCAACATTCCAAAGTAAGAGCCACGCGACAACTTGGGGTTATTGTCGCTTTGGATTTGGATGTCGAAATGGATCGTTATGGGAAATTAAGAGATCAATTGTTCTCTTTTTTCATGGAGAATGGGGTAAATCTGCGTCCTTTGGGAAACACGATTTACATATTGCCACCTTTTGTCATTTCAACCGATGAATTGCAAAAAATTTACAAAACAGTTGAAAAATCACTGTCCTTGTTTTAACAATAAAAGTGTAAAACAAAATTGCTTTGCGCAGTTTGTGATTCCGTTCTCAGAATTTTGAAGAAAAAAATGGCTTACAGATTTTCTTCTAACAAGCTTCGGACAAATGGATTTTTATCTTCGGTTTTTAGGGTTTGCAAAGAATCTTTTAATTGGGTTTTTAGCCAATTATTTTTCAACAGGTATTTGATAGCCTCTACTTTGAGCGTGCTGTTGTTGGTTCCAAGTGTATTTTGTGCAAACTTTCGTAAGATTTCATCTTCTTTACTTTCAATCCCTGTTGCCAAAGTTAAAAGGCATGCTAAAATTTCCTTGTTTGATTTTGCAATTTCCATGGGCGCAAGCAAAGCTTCAAAAGGAATGTTTTTGCCTAATTCAGCAATGCTTTCTTTCAAAGTATTTCTTTCCTCATCGCTTCGAGCTTTCAAATATTTCCCGGCAAGAGGTCCAACTTTTTCAAAAGATTCATTTCTGGCGGGACTTTTGGCTTTTTTTTCAATTTTAGCGAAAGTATCAGTCAAACCAACGGTTTTGTTGAAAATTAATTGACCCTCAGAAGCCTCTGTATCAACACAGAAATAACCTTTTCTTTGGAATTGAAATTTGTCTCCTATTTGCGCATTTTTCAAACTCGGCTCTACAAAGGCACTTCCAATTGACAAGGAGTTTGGGTTTATAAATTCTTTGAAATCTCTTTCTTTGTGGCCGTCGGGCGCTTCCTCTGTAAACAGTCGGTCGTACAAACGAACCTCCACTTTTTCGGCATGTTTTATGGACACCCAGTGCAGGGTCCCTTTGACTCTTCGCTTGCTCGCTTCGGTACCGCTACCACTTTTTGAATCTTCGTCGTAGGTACAATGCACTTCTGTGATGTTTCCCTCGGCATCTTTTACAACATGGTTGGCTTTGATGATGTAGGTGTTTTTCAAACGGACTTCACCGCCCAATTTCAAACGGAAGAATTTTTTGTTTGCCTGTTCTCTAAAATCTTCTCGTTCAATATAAATCTCTCTTGAAAAAGGAACTTCTCTGCTACCTGCGCTTTGATCCTCAGGATTGTTTTCGGCAGTTACCCACTCTTCTTTTCCTTCGGGATAATTGGTGATGATTAGTTTTAAAGGATCTAACACAGCCATCACACGTGGAGCTGTTTTGTTCAAATCATCTTTGATACAATATTCTAACAAAGCAACATCAGTGACATTGTCTCTTTTCGAAATACCTGCAGTTTCACTAAATTTTCGAATGGAAGCAGGGGTGTATCCTCTTCTTCTCAAACCCGATATGGTGGGCATCCGCGGATCATCCCAACCCTTGACGATGTTTTCATCAACCAATTGCAATAATTTCCGTTTGCTCATTACCGTATAACTTAAATTTCTACGTGCAAATTCTCGTTGTTTGGGTCTTAGTTTTTTTGGATCTCTTATTTGATCGACATACCAGTCGTATAAATCTCGGTGGCTTTTAAATTCCAACGTACAGATAGAATGCGAAATTTGTTCCAAATAATCCGATTCACCATGAGTCCAATCGTACATCGGATAGATACACCAATCATTTCCGGTTCTGTGGTGTTCCTTTTTAAGAATACGATACATAATTGGATCTCGCATGTGCATGTTGACGTGTTGCATATTTATTTTCGCACGTAAAACGTGAGAACCCTCTTCAAAATCACCATTTTTCATTTTTTGAAACAAGGCCAAATTGTCTTCAATGGAACGGTTTCTATTGGGACTATTGGTTCCGGGTTCTGTTGGGGTTCCTTTTTGCAGAGCCATTTCTTCCGAAGAAAGATTGTCAACATACGCCTTGCCTTCTTTAATGAGTTGGAGTGTCCAATCGTAGAGTTGTTGAAAATAATCAGAAGAGAAAAATTCTTGATCCCATTCAAATCCGAGCCATTTTACATCTCTGCGAATGGCATCGACATATTCTTGTTCTTCTTTGGCAGGATTGGTATCGTCAAATCGCAGGTTTACTGGCGCGTTGTATTTTAGTCCCAAACCAAAATTCAGGCAAATAGAAGCCGCATGGCCAATGTGCAAGTATCCATTGGGTTCAGGTGGAAAACGAAAACGCAATTTTTGAGGAGACAAACCATTTTTGAGATCTTCTTCAATGATTTGTTCAATAAAGTTCAAAGACTTTTTTTCATCTGTCATCTTCAACGAGTTGAAAGGGTTTCTAAAGCTGCAAATTTAAAGAAAATAGAATAAAAAATAGGGAATTCTACAAGCCATTGTTTTGAATGAAGTGGATCGATTGCGGAGCCTTCATTTTGTTCAAAGCCCTGAAAAATAGCAGATCATATGTTTCGATTTGTATTTTTTAAGTATCGAAGAAGGTTCTTGTTTGAGTTTCCGTAAATTTGCAATCAAACAAAACCAAAGAATGGGAACAATTAAAGTCGAGAACATACGCGTATATGCCTATCATGGCTGTTTGGAAGAAGAGGCAAAAATAGGCTCAGATTATCGGGTTGATATGGTGGCAAAAGCAGATCTTGAAAACTCTTCTAGAAGTGATCAATTGTCTGACACAGTAGACTACGTGCATTTGAATTTGATAGCAAAACAAGAGATGGCGATTCGTTCGGAACTTTTGGAACATGTAGCGCAAAGAATTATGGATCGGGTTTTGGTTGAAATACCAATGGTAAAAAAAATCAAAGTTGCGGTTTCGAAGATAAATCCTCCTATTGGAGGAGACGTAGAACAGGTGACTGTGGTGCTTTCTCAAAAGCGAAAATAATTTTTGAAAGTTCTTGTGCAAAGGCTAAAAATGTCTAAATTTGCATCCTCAATGGCGTTGTGGCCGAGTGGCTAGGCAGTGGTCTGCAAAACCATCTACAGCGGTTCGAATCCGCTCGACGCCTCTAAAAAAACCATCTTGTATCAAGATGGTTTTTTTATTTCTTTAACATTCTTCTTCCGAAAAAAGTGGCATTTTTGTAACGATGGCAATCTTCAGCGACCACAAGTGAAATAATGAAAGGATTGCTTATATTCGTAGGAAGTGCACAATCATAAATGTTAAAAACAAGCCTTTGAAAATTTATCCCATCGAAACCGGACGTATCAAACTTGATGGAGGAGCCATGTTTGGCGTAGTTCCTAAAAGTATTTGGCAAAGAACAAATCCAGCAGATGCGAATAACAAGATTGATATTTCTTTGCGTTCTTTGTTGATTGAAGATGGGAAACGATTGTTGTTGATTGATACGGGAATAGGGAACAAGCAGTCTGACACTTTTTTCGGCCATTTTGATGTGTCCAGAGAAATTACTTTGGAGCGTTCTTTGTCCAACTACGGTTTTCATAAAGACGACATTACGGATGTTTTTTTAACCCATTTGCACTTCGATCATTGTGGAGGTTGTATCGAATGGAATGCTTCCAAAACATTTTTCCAACCTGCTTTTAAAAACGCGCGATTTTGGTCCAATCAAGAACATTGGAACTGGGCTACTGAACCCAACCCAAGAGAAAAAGCTTCCTTTTTATCAGAAAACATTCTGCCTATCCAAGAAAGCGGACAACTGAACTTTTTAACGTGCAATACGGAAAATTATTTGAAAAATACCTCTTTAGGGTTTGATATACGAACCGTTGACGGACATACAGAAAAACAGATGCTGCCACATATTCGATACAAAGGAAAAACCATTGTTTTTGTGGCTGATTTGTTGCCGACTATCGGACATATTCCTTTGCCATATGTAATGAGTTATGACACGAGACCATTGCTCACAATGCAAGAAAAGGAACGTTTTTTGAAAGAAGCGGTGGCACAAGAATATTTGCTGTTTTTAGAGCACGATGCTTCCCATGAATTATGCACAATTAAACAAACAGAAAAAGGGTTTCGTCTAAAGGAAACATTTTCTTTTCGAGACCATTTCACGATATAAAAATAAAAAAATATGAAACGTTTTAATCCAAGTCATTTCGCTGTTCTCTTTTTAGTTTTTTTCGGGAGTTGTAAATCCATTCGGAACATACCAGTACCCGAAGCCGTTTTGAATGCTATTGAGTTGCCAACCAAAAAAGAAAACCTTACCGAAGTTCAAAAACAAACATGGGGGCATGCTGATCTTGCAACCGATACCATTCCCGGAATGAGTATTGGAAAAGCATATGTATTTTTAGAAGGGAAAAAAGCAACTGAAATTATCGTAGCTGTAAATGACTCTGGAATAGAATTGAAACATGAGGCACTACAAAACATGTTGTGGATTAATGAAAACGAAATACCAGAAAACGGCATTGATGATGATAAGAACGGCTATATCGATGATATTCATGGTTGGAATTTTTTAGGAGATATTTATGATGAAAACCTAGAAATAACTAGAATTATAAAACAAAAATCTCCAAAATTTGAAGGCAAAACGGAAGATCAAATTTTAGAGGCTGATAAAAAAGAATACCAAGAATACATGAAACTCAAGGAAGAGTTTGATGCCGAATTGGACAAGGCTTCCGAAAGTAAAAATAGGTACACCAATTATTACAACATGTATCAATCTGTGCACAACGCCATGGTAAATAGCACGGGCAAAGAAGCCTATACGTTCGAGGATGTGGCTGCCATTGTAACAACAGATGAGGTGCTAACGAAACAAAAAGAAATGACCCTGCGAGTATTGACCGAGGGAACCACCTATCAAGAAGAAATGTCTCATTTGAAAAAAGGGGTTGACTATTACACATCGAAAGTAGATGCTTTTTACAATTTAGATTTCAATCCGAGAAGCACATTGTTGGGAGACGATGAGTTTGATATGTCAGTGACAAATTATGGAGATGGCGATCCAAGCAACCGGCAAAAAGATGAAATTCATGGCACACATGTGGCAGGCATTATTTTGGCAGAAAAAAATGACAAAAATGAGATGAGTGGAATCGCAAAGAATGTAAAATTGATGTCAGTGCGTTGTGTCCCCAATGGAGATGAGTATGACAAAGATGTGGCTTTGGCATTCAAATATGCGGTAGATAATGGTGCGAAAGTAATCAATACAAGTTTTGGAAAAGGGTATTCTCCCAATGTAGAATGGGTTTATGAAGCCATTCGGTATGCGGAAAAACACGACGTATTGATTGTAAACGCAGCGGGAAACGACGCTCAAAATATTGATGAGAGGGGTGTCTTTCCAAACGATGCACCCGACTTGTCAAATGAAATTTCTGACAATATGATTACGGTCGGGGCAATGAGTTCTTCTTACGACGAACACCTCTTGGCTACATTTTCAAATTATGGAAAAAAAAATGTAGACATTTTTGCTCCCGGGGTAAAAATCTATGCGCCTGTTACAGAGAATTCGTATCAGTTTTTAAGTGGAACCTCCATGGCTTCTCCCTCAACGGCAGGGGTAGCAGCCTTGCTCCGTTCCTATTACCCCGCGCTTTCGGCAAAACAAGTAAAGCGTATTTTGATGAATTCTGGAACACTTATTCCTTTCAAAGTCATCCAACCAGGAACAACAGATGTTTTGGTTTCGTTGTCTGAATTGTGTGTCACTGGAAGAATTGTAAATGCATACAACGCTGTCCGTATGGCTGAAAGTATGGTATCGAAAAAGTAGGGTTTAATTTTTTAATGATGAACAAGTGAGAGCACTGTTTGTAAGTTTTGTTTTTGCTGTTTTCTTGACGCAATCCTCGAGGGCACAAAAAAGTTGCTATTGGCAGCAAGAGGTTGATTATGTGATGGAGATTGATATGGATGTACAAACCTATCAATACAAGGGAAAACAAAAATTGACCTACACGAACAATTCTCCGGATGTCTTAAAAAAAGTGTACTATCATTTGTATTTCAATGCTTTTCAGCCGAATTCGGAAATGGATGTCCGCGTGCAACACAGCAAAGATCCCGATCCGCGTATGGTTACAAATACAGGAACTTCGGAAAATCCTGTGCTGACAAGTAAAATAGCGCTTTTGAAACCGAATGAAATCGGATTTATCGAAATTAATTCTCTGAAGCAGAACAAGGAACTACTGACCTACAAGATTGATGGGACGATCTTAGAAGTGTATTTAAACAAGCCTATTGCACCTGGGAAGAAGGCTGTTTTTGAAATGGAATTTTTGGGACAGGTACCAAAACAGGTGAGACGCTCCGGAAGAAATAATCAAGAAAACGTTGCGTTATCCATGACGCAATGGTACCCCAAAATGGCCGTCTATGATGTTGAAGGATGGCATGCGCAATCGTATATTGGGAGAGAGTTCTATGGCGAGTGGGGCGATTTTGATGTCACCTTGTATCTGGATAAAAAATATACCGTTGGTGGAACAGGAATTCTACAAAACCCCGGAGAAGTTGGACATGGTTATTCTCAAGAGGGTGAGAAACGAACAAAGAGAGAAGAGGACAAATTAAAATGGCATTTCAAAGCGCACAATGTGCATGATTTTACTTGGGCAGCAGATCCTGATTTTACACACGATGTTATTTTAACAAAAGAAGGAACGGCACTTCACTTTTTTTACAAAAGCACCATGAAGAAATCCTTTTTGCAAAATTGGAAAGATTTGCAGCCGAAAACAGCGGAGTTACTGTCGTACTATAACCAGCAAATTGGGGCGTATCCGTATCGACAATATTCTGTGATACAAGGAGGAGATGGAGGAATGGAATACGGGATGTGTACCTTGATTACCGGGGAAAGAAGTTTTGGAAGTTTGGTTGGAGTTGTGGCGCATGAATTGGCCCATTCTTGGTTCCAGTTTGTATTGGCGACTAACGAAAGCAAGTATCCATGGATGGATGAAGGTTTTGCAACCTATATTTCACAAAAAGCAGAAGATAAGGTTCTCGAGAGGTTTTCTGAAAATCCAAACAAAGCAAGCTACGACAGTTATTACAAATTTGTAACGTACAATATTAGTGAGCCTATGACAACTCATGCTGATTATTACCGTTACAATTATGCCTATGGGATTTCTAGTTATGACAAAGGCGCTATATTTTTGAAGCAACTGGCCTATGTTATCGGAGAGGAGCCACTGGAAAAAGTTTTACAGAAGTATTATGAAGACTTTAAATTCAAACATCCGACACCCCACGATTTTTTGCGAACAGCGGAGAAAATTTCAGGAATATCCTTGGACTGGTATTACAACAATTGGATAGAGACAACCCATGAGATTGATTACAGTGTCACGGTGAATGGGGAAAATGAAATTGTTCTTGATCGAATAGGTTCTATGCACATGCCATTAGATCTTGTGGTCTCTTATGACGATGGAACAAAAGCATATTTTTACATCCCTATAGTTGCTATGAGGGGAGAAAAAAGAACCAATGCAGAACTTTTAAACGATTGGTCATGGGTCGCTCCTCAATACCGTTTTTCAGTTCAAAAAAAGATTCAATCGGTTGCGATTGATCCACTTGAATTGATGGCAGATATTGATAAAAGCAACAATCGTTTTCCAAGAAAGTAATTGAATAGTAGCTTCTAGGAATCAGACATCGTCAAAATCGATGGTGATTTTTTCGGTGGTTGGGTGCGCAAGGCATGATAAAACAAGTCCTTCTTCCAAATCGCTTTCGCTGAGAATAGAATTCGAAGTCATGCGCGCTTTTCCTTCCGTTACTTTGCACATACAACTGCTACAAACACCTCCTTGACAGGAATAGGGAACATCCAAATTGTTGCGCAACGAAGCGGCCAAAAGAGTGTCGTTTTTGTTCATAGAAAAGGTAGTCTCTTCATCATCAACCAACACTGTAATTTCTGAAATTCCTTCATTATCCGAAATTTCCTCCTTATCGGACGAAGAAACAAACAATTCAAAATGGATATTTTCTTTTCGGAAGCCATTTTCCGCGAGTGCTGTCGAAACGGATTGTATCATTTTTTCCGGGCCACAAAGGAAGGCCTCGTCAAAATCAAGATGGTTGAATTTTTCTCTTACAATGGTGTGAACTGTTGTTTTGTCAATTCTGCCATATTCGGTGCCTTTCACCTCTTCTTGGCTCAGAAAGTATTTTAGGTTCAAACGCGCGATAAATTTTTTCGCCAAAGCGTCGAGCTCTTGTTTAAAGATGGTTTCTTCATTGCTTTTGTTTCCGTAGACCAACGTGAAAGTGGATTTAGGTTCGTTTTCTAGAACAGTTTTGATCATCGAAAGAATGGGTGTAATTCCACTTCCTGCCGCAAAACCCAAATAATTTTTCAAGGCTTTGCTGTTCGTGTTTAGTTTGAAATTTCCCTCAGGAGGCGCCACCTCCAAAGAATCTCCTACCGTCAAAGATTGATAGGCATGGTTGGAGAACACCCCGCTTTTGATGGCTTTGACAGCAATTCGTAAATCACCACTTTTTTCGGACGAACAAATAGAATAAGCTCTGCGAATGGTTTCATTGTTTATTTCCGTTCGAATAGTTACGTACTGTCCGGCTATGAACGCATAGGATTTTTGCAAATCAGAAGGAACTTCAAAAAGAATGGAAACCGCATTGAATGTTTCTTTGACGATTTCTTTGATTTTTAAGGCGTGGAATTGTGGCATTGCAACGATTATAATTTTCCTACAAAAGTAAGAAACTTCTGTAAGAGGCAATGCCGAAGTTTTAAATTAAAGAGCAGTTTAATTATTAACATATCTTAAGGATTGCCAAGTATAAAATGAGTATCTTTAAAAACAATCGCAAAAAATGAAAAAAGCCAATCTTACTTTGCAAGATATTTTGGGGATAGAACATCCAATTATTGTGGCCCCAATGTTTTTGGTTTCCAATGTTGAAATGGTAAAAGCTGTCATGCAAAAAAATGTAGCAGGTTGTATTCCGGCATTGAATTACCGGACCATTGCTGAATTAAAAAAGGCCATAGGCGAATTAAAAAAAGCCAAAACGCCCAAAGGAGCTTTTGGGATCAATATCATTGTAAACAAATCAAATTTAAAATACAAAGAGCAATTGGATGCTTGTTGTGAGGTGGGTGTAGACTTTATTATCACTTCACTCGGGAATCCAAAAGAGATAATTCAGAAGGCACATCAAAAAAACATCAAGGTCTTTTGTGATGTCGTTAGTGTAACGCATGCAAAAAAAGTGGCCGCCTTGGGCTGTGATGCTTTGATTGCGGTGAATAACAAAGCAGGAGGTCATCGCGGTGATTTGAAACCAGAGGAGTTAATTCCGCAGTTGGTGGAACATTGTGGAATTCCTGTGATTTCTGCAGGAGGTGTCGGAAATAAAGAAGAATTGGATGCGATGTTAAATTTAGGAGCTGTTGGAGTGTCTATCGGGAGCCCGTTCATTGCTTCAGAGGAGGCGGATATCTCAAAAGAATACAAACAGGCATGTGTTGATTATGGATCTGAAGATATTGTTGTCACTCAAAAAATTTCTGGAACACCTTGTACTGTCATCAATACACCCTATGTGAAAAAAGTCGGCACCAAAGAAACGTGGATTGAAAGATTGCTCCTACAGAGTAAAAGATTGAAAAAATGGGTAAAATTGCTACGTTACCTGAAAGGGTCTTCAGATGTTGCGCATGCGGCAAAAGAGGTTACTTACAAGACTGTATGGGTTGCCGGCCCCAGTATTGGACACACGAAAAAAATAGAGTCCGTAAAATCTATCGTGGATCGTTTTCTGTAAAGCATGACATCCTTCAGCTCCGACAAACAAAATTGCGTTTCCCCAAGGGGTCAAACCATAATATAATTTGTAGTTTTACGTTTCATTTTTGACCTTCAGGTGTAAGGCAGCGAAAAAATATAAAAACTACTTGAACACGAAATTTTTCCATATTCTTTTTTTGATTGTCACTTTGTTTGGGTGTAGTACCAAGAAAAATCGGTTTCTCAATCGAACATACCACGCAATGACAACCGAGTACAATATTTTGTACAACGGAGGCATTGCTTTTGAAAATGGTTTGAAAGTGATTCAAGATAATTATGAGGACAATTATTGGGATGTATTGCCAATCGAGCCCCTCAAGATGAAAAATTTTTCCGAAGAATTTGCGCCTATCGAGGAGACAGTTTTGGAGAACAAAACACCTAAAAACTCGAGAGGGCAGGGTGCTTCAGAAGGCCAATCCAATGAAAAACGAACGCCATTTGAAATTGCTGAAGAAAAAGCAGTCAAGGCAGTCCAGAAACATTCCATGCTTATCGATGGTTCAGAACGCAACAGTAAGATAGACGAGGCTTATTTGCTTTTGGGGAAATCAAGGTATTATACGCAGCGTTTTATCCCCGCTTTGGAGGCCTTTGATTATATCCTTAAGAACTATCCAGAGGCAAGTTTGATCAAAGAAGCAATTGTGTGGAGGGCAAAAACCAATGTTCGATTGGAAAATGAAGAGGTTGCACTGGAGGCTTTGCAAGAAATATTACAAGCAGAAAAGACACAAAAAAAGATAGAAAAAGCAATTGTTGAAGAGGCACACATGATTTCCGCAATGGCTTGGAATCAATTGGACAGTGTAGAGAGGGTAATTCATCACCTGAACGAAGCCGTAAAGTTTGGAAAAGACAAAACTAAAAAAGCGAGAAACCTCATGATTCTTGGGCAATTATACCGTCAGGAAGGAGCATTCGAACGCTCGCAGGAATCGTTCAACCAGTTAATTTCCTTGAAAAGAATACCCTACAAATACAAGATTCATGCAGAAATAGAGAAGGCAAAAAATTACAAAGCCGACAAAGATTTAGGTCCAATCTTGACGCGTTTGAAAGCACTTGTCGACAAAAGAGAAAATCGTCCTTATTTGGATGCGTTGTATTATCAATTAGGGATTCTGTACAAAGAAAGTGGTTCAAGAGATTTGGCTGTTCAAAATTTTATAAAATCTGTGCAGGTTAAAAATGCCAATAATTTCCAAAAAGGGCTTTCTTATGAAGTGTTAGGGGATTTGTCTTTTAAAGAAGCCAATTACAAAAATGCGGAGTCTTATTATGACAGTGTCCTTCAAGTTTCAGAAAAGATCAATACCAAACGGCTTCGGAGAATATCAAAAAAGCGAGACAACTTGGAGATCGTATTGGTTTTTGAACAAACAATTAAAAGAAATGACAGTATTTCTAGATTGCTCTCTATGGATACCTCAGAGCAGCTTCTTTTTTTTGAAAAGCATATCACTGGGTTGAAAAACAAAGAAGCTGAAGCTTTGCAAAAGGAAAAATTAAATCAAAAGTTGGCCCTGTACCAAGAGATGGCCTCAAATACAGTGGGTCCTATTCAGCAATCTTTAACAAATCGAGGTGGGAAATGGTATTTTTACAATCCACAAACCTTGGCATTTGGAGCTCAAGAATTCCGCAGAATATGGGGGAAAAGAAAATTGGAAGACAATTGGAGGTGGTCTTCGAAGTTGATGACAAGTGATCATGAGATAGAAAATATTTCCGAGGAAAAAGGAGTGGATACTGTCACAACGATTGTGCCTGAAAAATACAAGCCGATGTTTTACATTAACAAGTTGCCAAAAACAGCCGAAGAGAAAGACAGTATTCACAGTCTCCGAAACACGACGTATTATCAATTAGGTTTGATTTACAAGGAGCAATTCAAAGAAACGGAATTGGCCATGGAGAAGTTAAAAAAATTGCTTTCGTTTGCGCCCGAGCAAAGATTTGTGCTTGGAGCGAATTATCATCTGTACAAAATGTACAAAGCACAAAACGCTTCATTGGCGAATCTTTACAAAGAGGTTGTTGTGAGTCAATTTCCCAACTCTATTTTTGCCAAAATGATCTTACAACCTGAGAATTATCAGCTTGGGAAAGAGGGCAAAGCAAGCCTAGAGGCGAAGTACAAAGAAATCTATTATCTTTACAGCGCTGAAAATTATGAAGAAGCCTTGCAGGAAATTGAAAAAGCTTTCTTGTCATTTGAAGGAGATAAATTACAGGCCAAATTGGCATTGCTTCGAGCCTATGTTCTCATTAAAATGGAAGGAAAAGAAGCTTATAAAAAAGCATTGGAATTTGTGGTGCTGAATTATAGCAACTCAGAAGAACAAAAAAGGGCAAAACAGCTATTAACAGAAATAAAATAAATTCGAGAGGACTATTTTGATTATGAAAAATACAACAACTTACGAGCGAAATGTCATTGGAAAAAAAACAACCATTAGCGGAGACATTATCTCTGAGGGCGATTTTAGAATAGACGGCATTGTGGAAGGAAGTATTCAGGCCAAGGGAAAAGTAATTATTGGAAAAGAAGGCCGAGTAGCGGGAGAAATCACTTGTGCAAATGCAGAGATAGAGGGGCATGTATCCGGGAATCTTGTTGTAGAAAACATGCTTAGTTTGAAGGCATCTTCCTCTGTAACAGGCGAGGTAATTATTGGAAAATTAACGGTAGAGCCAGGAGCTGTTTTCAATGCTGTTTGTAGTATGAGAGGAATGGTAAAAGAATTGATAAAAAATGAAAAAACAAGATCCAAAGAAAAAACAGCTTAGTAAATTTATTCAATTTACAGGCATGGCTTTTCAGATGGGAGGAACCATTTATTTGGGGAGTTTACTCGGATCTTGGTTGGATGTGAAATGTAAAAATGAAGATCAATTGTACTTTAAGATTGTTACGCTGGTGGCTGTTTTTTTTGCCATGTACAGTGTGATCAGAAAAGTACACAAGTTGGGAAATCACTGAAATGATAAAAAGAATAATTACCTATGCTTCGTTTATAGCACTGTTGTTTGTGGTTGTGTTTTTCACGCATCAAAATTTTATTAGAATTGAAAATTTGCACTATTCACTCTTTTTTGTGTATTTGTTTCATTCCATTTCAACACTAATTATTTACATCTTGATAGAGGTGATTTCAATGAAATTGCCCAATCAGGCAGGCTATGCCTATTTGGCATCTATTTTTTTAAAAATCGGTTTTTTTGTATTGCTCTTTAATGCCACCGTTTTTTCAGATGCTGTCTTGGAAAAAGAGGAAAGAATTTCTCTTGTCATTCCATTGTTTTTATTTTTGATAGCCGAGGCCATTGCAGTTTCAAGGCTGTTAAATTCAAAATGAGAACTTAATTTTTTTCTTTTTTCCCGGTTCCAAAGATCATGTCCAATGATTTTATTTAAGTGATTTACAATGTTATGTTTATGTCAAAAAACACAAAATGATCACCTTCAAAAAAACTACGTAGAAACTTGTGAAAAAAGAGCATGAATATTGAATATATTGTTACCTTTGCACCGAAATTTAGAAAATGTAAATTTTATACAGAATTGAAAAGTATGAATACAGTACAAAAGCAGGTCAAGAGAATGATGTTATTAGTAGTTATGTTAGTAACTGCTTTTACATATGCTAGTGGAGGTCATGGTGAAGATAATCACGACAGTGAATCTCACGGAAATCAGATTGACACTGCCGAAGAAATTAGAGGATATATCAAGCATCACTTGCAAGATTCTCATGATTTTGTGCTTTATTCAGACGGAGCCACAGGGAAGCATTATGGGTTTCCGTTACCGGTGATTGTATCTACAAGTGAAGGAATAAAGTTCTTTATGTCATCTGAATTTCACCACAATGACGATGGGCATGTCGTTGTTGAAAAAGGAGGAGTAAAGTTGGCTAAAATCCACAGTAAGATATACGAATTGGACAAAGGAGCACCTGTCGTAGAGTTTGACGCAGAACATCACGCTGTGAATGCACACAAAGTTATCGACTTGTCGATCACAAAAAGTGTTGTCGGAATGTTGTTGACAGGATTCTTGATGTTGTTAGGCTTTTCTTCCTTGGCAAGAGGATATAAACGAGGAGCTATTCCAACCGGTTTTGCACGTGTTTTAGAACCTCTTGTTATTTACGTGCGAGATGAAATAGCAAGACCCAACATAGGGGAGAAAAAATACCGTAAATTCATGAGTTTTTTACTCACCGTATTTTTCTTTATTTGGATTTTGAATTTGTTGGGATTGACCCCACTCGGGTTTAATGTAACAGGTCAAATAGCCGTTACCGTTTGCTTGGGGTTGTTCACGATGTTCATTTATATGTTTAGTGGGAGTAAAGATTTTTGGCAACACACTTTGTGGATGCCAGGAGTGCCTGTAGTATTGAGGCCTATATTGGCAGTGATTGAATTGGTTGGATTTGTATTGATCAAGCCATTTTCATTATTGGTTCGTTTGTATGCCAATATTACAGCGGGGCACTTTGTTGTGATGAGTTTGATTGCATTGATGATTACCATGAAAGCAGCCTTTGGACCCGTAGCGTCCACAGGAATGTCTTTGGTACTGTCGTTATTCATATCCTTGATTGAAATATTAGTCGCGTTTTTGCAAGCGTTTATATTTACAATGTTGTCGTCCTTATTTATTGGAATGGCAGTAGAGGAACACGAACATCATTAAAAAAGAGAATTAGAATTTGTTTAATTAATATAAAAATCAATTAGTATGTACAATTTAATTGGAGCAGGATTAATCGTAATCGGTGGAGGAATTGGATTAGGTCAAATCGGTGGAAAAGCAATGGAAGGAATTGCTCGTCAACCAGAGGCAGCTGGAAAAATTCAAACAGCGATGATTATCATCGGGGCATTATTAGAAGGTTTGGCATTTGGTGCCTTGATCTTAGGAAAATAATCCCAAAAGATTGAAAGCACATTTCTGTAACGGTTGGTTACAGAATGTGTTTTTTAATTAAACAAAAAGAAGTTAAAACTTAATCAGAAAAAACAATGGATCAGTTATTAAATGATTTTTCACCAGGGTTGTTCTTCATGCAAGCAATCATCTTACTCATCTTAATTTTGTTAATGAGAAAATTTGCTTGGAAGCCTATTTTAGAGGCACTTCAGAGTAGAGAAGATGGAATTCAAGAAGCTTTAGATGCTGCAGAAGAAGCGAAAAAAGAAATGGCATCTTTGACGGCAAATAACGAACTTATTTTGAAAGAGGCGCGAGCGGAAAGAGACGGTTTGTTAAAAGAAGCACGTACGATCAAAGAGCAAATGATTTCAGAAGCGAAAGAAGAAGCGCAAGAACAAGCCAATGCGATCATGGAAAGTGCCACAGCTGCGATTGAAGTGGAGAAAAAAGCTGCCATTGCTGAATTGAAAACACAAGTAGCACACTTGTCTATCGAAATAGCGGAGAAAGTAGTTAAAAATGAATTGTCTTCCAAAGACGACCAATTGAAATTGGTAGATAAAATTTTGGGTGACGTTACTTTAAACTAGACAGAAAATGAAAGGTACGAGAGCCGCATTACGTTATGCAAAAGCAGTTTTGAGCCTTGCCAAAGAGTCTGGGAAAGAAACGGAAGTGAATGAATCGATGTTGTTGATCGCGCAAACTATTGACGAGAACAATGAGCTTGCAGCAGTTTTGAATAGTCCTGTGATCAAAGTCGATCATAAAATAAAAGTGTTACACGCGATATTTACAGATGCGATAGATCAAATTTCATTAGGAGTAATTGGTTTGTTGGGTGAAAATAAGCGTTTGCCTTTGCTGTCCATGGTGGCCAAACAATACACGATTTCCTATGATCATGATAAAATGATAGATGTTGCAAAAGTGACAACAGCTGTTCCTTTGACAGAGGAATTAAAAGACAAAGTACTTGCAAAAATTAAAGAATTAACCGGAAATGCAGCCTCTATTGAAAATGTAGTAAATCCGGACATTATTGGTGGTTTCGTGTTAAGAGTAGGAGACATTCAATACGATGCAAGTATTTCAAATAATTTAAACGAATTGAAAAGACAATTTGACAACAGTCATTTTGTAGCAAAAATTTAATTTTACATCAAAATAAGATAAGATGGCATCAATTAAAGCAGCTGAAGTATCAGCAATTTTAAAAGAACAATTGACTAGTTTTGAAGCTTCGGCTTCATTAAGTGAGGTTGGAACAGTTTTACAAGTAGGAGATGGTATTGCTCGTGTGTACGGGCTAGAAAATGTACAATACGGTGAATTGGTTCAATTTGAATCAGGTCTGGAAGGAATTGTATTGAACTTGGAGGAAGACAATGTTGGGGTAGTACTTTTAGGAGCCTCTACCTCCGTGATTGAAGGATCTACGGTAAAACGTACAGAACGAATTGCTTCTTTGAATGTAGGAGAAGGAATTGTTGGTCGAGTTGTGGATACTTTAGGAAACCCAATTGATGGAAAGGGCCCCATAGAAGGAGAAACTTTCGAGATGCCTTTGGAACGTAAAGCACCAGGGGTAATTTTTAGAGAACCGGTTACAGAGCCATTGCAAACAGGAATCAAATCAGTAGATGCCATGATTCCAGTGGGGCGTGGACAACGTGAACTGATTATTGGTGACCGTCAAACAGGAAAATCTACCGTTGCCCTAGATACCATTTTGAATCAGAAAGAATTTTACGATGCCGGACAACCCGTATATTGTATTTACGTAGCGATTGGTCAAAAGGCCTCTACGGTTGCAGGAATCGTAAATTTGTTAGAAGAAAAAGGAGCATTGGCTTATACAACTGTGGTCGCAGCAAACGCTTCTGACCCTGCACCAATGCAGGTATATGCTCCATTTGCAGGTGCTGCCATTGGAGAATATTTTAGAGATACAGGAAGACCCGCTTTGATTGTTTATGATGATTTGTCAAAACAAGCGGTTGCCTATCGTGAGGTGTCTTTGTTGTTAAGAAGACCACCAGGACGTGAGGCTTACCCTGGAGATGTATTTTACTTACACTCAAGATTGCTAGAGCGTGCAGCCAAAGTAATTAACGATGATACCATTGCTTCTCAAATGAATGATGTTCCTGTTTCTTTGCAAGGAAAAATTAAAGGAGGAGGTTCTTTAACGGCATTGCCAATTATTGAAACACAAGCAGGTGACGTATCAGCCTACATTCCAACAAACGTGATCTCGATTACAGATGGACAAATCTTCCTAGAGTCAGATTTGTTCAACTCAGGAGTACGTCCAGCAATTAACGTAGGTATTTCGGTATCGCGTGTAGGAGGTTCTGCTCAGATCAAATCCATGAAAAAAGTATCAGGTACTTTGAAATTGGATCAAGCACAATACCGTGAATTGGAGGCTTTCGCAAAATTTGGTTCCGACCTCGATGCAGCCACAATGAATGTTATTTCAAAAGGTCAACGCAACGTTGAGATTTTGAAACAAGCACAAAACGACCCCTATACAGTAGAAGATCAAGTAGCGATTATCTACGCAGGATCTAAAAACCTATTAAAGGACGTACCTGTGGAGAAAGTGAAAGAATTTGAAGCAGATTATATCGCTTATTTGAATGCAAAACACAGAGATACTTTGGATTCATTAAAAGCAGGAAAATTGGAAAAATCTTCTTTGGATGTTTTGGAAGCAGCAGCAGCTGAAATTTCTGCAAAATTTGCATAAAAAATAAATGCTTGTATCGAGTACCTGTTGTTGGTTTTCTCGATACAAGTAAAATGATAAATGTGTTGTAAGGTAGTCTTACTGCCAAAAGACAAAGAACAAATACCAAAAGTATGGCAAACTTAAAAGAAATTAGAAACAGAATTACCTCGATAGGCTCTACGATGAAAATCACGAAAGCCATGAAGATGGTTTCTGCTGCCAAATTGAAAAAAGCCCAAGATGCGATTACAGCAATGCGACCGTATTCTAATAAGTTGACAGAATTGTTACAAAATCTGAGCGCAACTTTGGATGGGGAAGCAGGAGGTGCCTTTTCAGAGCAGAGAAATGTTTCTAAAGTTTTATTGGTCGTTGTGACTTCCAACAGAGGTTTGTGTGGTGGTTTCAACTCGTCGATTATCAAAGAAACGCAAAAAGTAATTGCTGAAAAATACGAAGGGAAGCAAATAGATTTGTTGACCATTGGTAAAAAAGGAAACGATCTTTTGAGTCGCGATTACAAAGTGATTGACAATGCATCTTCCATTTTTGATGACTTGACTTTTGAAAATGTTACCGTCATAGCAGAAAACTTGATGCAATTGTTTGTGGAGGGGTCTTATGATAAAATTGAATTGATATACAACAGTTTTAAAAACGCAGCGACGCAGCTGGTCAAAGTAGAGCAGTTTTTACCGATCAAACCTGTCGAAAATGAAGACACGGTTGTTTCGGATTATATTTTTGAACCACAGAAAGAAGAAATTGTGGCTGCCTTGATTCCGAAATCATTGAAGACACAGCTTTACAAGGCGTTGCGTGATTCTTTTGCTTCGGAGCACGGGGCTCGAATGACAGCGATGCACAAAGCGACAGACAACGCAAATGATTTGAGAAATGAATTGTTATTGACCTATAACAAGGCACGACAAGCAGCAATTACGAATGAAATTTTAGAAATTGTGGGAGGAGCAGAAGCTTTGAATGCTTAATCCTCTTCGAATAAACGAAACGAAAAAGCCTCTCATCATTGAGAGGCTTTTTTTGTTTGCAAACAAGGCTTTTTATTTAGAATATTTTTGAAATAATTCGTTTTTGGCACGAGTATTGCTATATATCAAGTATAATTTTAGATAAAGTTTTTTCTGAGATGGCAAAAATGACGTCAAGGAAATAGAAAGATTAATATTTTCATATTAAGTTTGGTTAGTTAATTTTTGATTGGTTGTGGTTATCCAGTCAAACAGGAGCCGCTCTTGCAAAGAGCGGCTTTCTTGTGTAAAGAATTCAAATGTTTCAAAGATTGTTTTGGAAGATCATAATTATTCTTGACCTTTTAAGGGTGATTTTGTCTATCTTATTTGAAATGTGTAAAATTTCAGACCGCAGTGTAGATAGTTTCAAAACTTTCCGTTAGCTTTGAAAAGAAAATATGACCCCGAACCGAACCTTAGTAATTGGAGATATTCACGGAGCATTGAAAGCATTGATTCAAGTAATGGATCGGGCAAATGTATCGCCTGGTGATACCCTTATTTTTTTAGGTGATTATGTTGATGGATGGAGTCAAACACCTGAATTGATCAATTATTTGATAGAGCTAAAATCGATTCACACCTGTATCTTTTTGAGAGGAAATCACGATGACCTTTGTTATCGATGGTTAAAATTTGGTGAAAGTAATGATACTTGGTTGTTTCATGGAGGTCAAACAACGGTAGATTCATATGCGAAGACATCGATGAATATTAGAAAAATACACATGCATTTTTTTGAAAATTTGGACAACTATTATATCGATCATGAAAATCGATTGTTTGTACATGCCGGCTTTACCAACCACAATGGTGTCAAAGACGAGTATTTTGAGAAAATGTTGTATTGGGATCGGTCTTTGTGGGAGATGGTATTAGCAATGGACAAAAATTTAAAAAAAGGCGATCGTTTCTATCCGAAACGCCTGACGCACTATAAAGAAATATTTATTGGGCATACATCGCTTTCAAGAATTGGCGAATCTACTCCAAAAAATGTGGCCAACGTATGGAATGTTGATACTGGAGCGGCCCATAAAAATGCCCTGACAATCATGGATGTGGCGACAAAACAATTTTGGCAAAGCGACCCTGTTTGTCAATTGTATCCCAATGAGAAAGGTAGGAATTAGCATCGTTTAATTGTGAGAAACATAGCCGTTTGGGCACTACTTATTTAAAAACTAAGTTTTCTCGAAAAAACCAAACAAAGCCATCATTTTGTTCATGAAATAAGCTTTGCAAAAAACAGGAGAATTTTAGAATAAGATTTTCTGTCAAGAAGAAACAAATTATATTTGTAGCTCATTCAGTTTTTATGAAAGATCCCATTTCAATTGCAAGTTTTTCATCTATTTCTAGCTTGGGAGATTCTTCTCAAACCATTTGGAAAAATTATTTGAATTCAAATCACGTTTTAGGTGTCCAAGGTTTTGAAAAATTTAGTGCTCCTGTCGGGGCTATCGCTGAGGCGCTGAATAAAGAGTTGGAAGTTCTCAGAAATTCGGACATCAAGTATAAAAATTTAGATAGATCTGTTTTGTTGGCAATGTATGTTTCTCGAAAAGCTCTGAAAAAAGTGGATTGGGATTCATCTTTTGGGGTGAATATAGGCTCCTCTAGAGGGGCTACCGAATTGTTTGAGAAATACTACGATGCATTTCAGTCTGATCCGTCAGGTAGAACGGAAACATTGACGTCACCGACGACTACATTGGGAAACATCGCTTCATGGGTAGCACACGATTTACAGTCAGAGGGTCCCACAATTAGTCATTCGATTACATGCTCTACTGCCTTGCATTCTGTTTTGAATGGTGTGGCCTGGATGCGCTCCGGAATGGCGGAAACATTCCTAGTAGGTGGCAGCGAAGCACCCTTGACAGCATTTACGGTAGCCCAAATGAAAGCCTTGAAAATTTATTCAAACCAAGCAGAAACAAAATATCCTTGCCGTGCGTTGGATTTATCCAAAGAAAAAAACACCATGGTTTTGGGAGAAGGTGCAGTAGCGATTTGTTTGGAAAAAGGAATTTCAAAAAAATCATTGGCTTTGATTTCAGGAATAGGCTATGCCACGGAAAAATTAAAACACAACATATCCATTTCGACGGATGCGCAATGTTTTCAAAAATCCATGCAAATGGCATTGCAAGAGGCCTGTTTGGAAAGTGTGGACGTTGTTGTGATGCACGCACCCGGTACTGTAAAAGGAGATTTGTCAGAGTACAAGGCCATACAAGCTGTCTTTGGAGAAAAATTACCTGCACTCACAACCAACAAATGGAAAATAGGACATACACTTGGTGCTTCAGGGGTATTAAGTATGGAACTGGGTTTGTTGATGTTACAACATCAACAATTTATTGCAGTGCCATTTATAGAAAATAAGAAAGCTCCTAAAAATATAAATTCAGTACTCGTGAATGCCGTAGGTTTTGGAGGAAATGCAGTGAGTATATTGCTTACGAAATAAAAATATATAGAATTGAATAGGACAAAAATCATTTAATTACGTACTTTTGAAGACGTAAAATTTAGAGTAATCATGAGTGATATCAGACATAATTGGACAAAGGAAGAGATTCTAAAAATTTATAACAAACCCTTGATGGAACTGTTGTTTGAGGCCGCTCAGATACATCGCTTACACCATGATCCCAATGCAGTTCAAGTGTCAACCTTACTTTCAATAAAAACAGGAGGGTGCTCTGAAGATTGTGGCTATTGTCCGCAAGCAGCAAGATACCACACGGATATTGAAGGAAATGATTTGATGCCAGTGCAGCAAGTAAAGGCACAAGCTTTGAGAGCCAAGGCGAGTGGGTCGTCAAGAGTTTGTATGGGAGCCTCTTGGCGTAATGTTAAAGACGGACCAGAATTTGACGAAGTGCTGGAAATGGTCCGCACTATTAATAAATTAGATATGGAGGTCTGCTGTACACTTGGAATGGTGACAGAAAACCAAGCGAAAAGACTGGCAGAAGCCGGTTTGTACGCATACAATCACAATCTAGATTCTTCAGAAGAATACTACAAAGAAGTAATTTCAACAAGAGGTTACCAAGATCGTTTGGATACGATTGATAATGTTCGAAAAACAAATGTTACGGTTTGTTCAGGTGGTATTATTGGAATGGGTGAAACGATTGAAGATAGAGCTGGAATGTTAGTTGCTTTGTCTACTTTAAACCCTCAGCCTGAATCTACTCCGATCAATGCTTTGGTCGCTGTAGAAGGAACTCCGTTAGAAGATCAAAAGCCTGTTGAAATTTGGGAAATGATTCGAATGGTAGCTACGACTCGTATTGTGATGCCAGAAACGCAAGTTCGATTGTCGGCAGGAAGAACGCAGATGAGTCAGGAAGGGCAAGCCATGTGTTTCTTTGCGGGAGCCAATTCTATTTTTGCAGGAGATAAATTGTTGACCACACCAAATCCTGATGTCAATGAAGACATGAAGTTGTTTCAAAAATTGGGGCTGAATCCAATGAAACCCTTTACAAAAAAGGTGCAGCCAAAAACTGTAGAGTCAGAAGATTCTGAATTTACAGGTCAAGGCGAAAATCCAAAATGGACACGTCCAGATCATAAAATCGAACGAAACGAAAAATCGAAAGCCAAAGCCAAAGAGATAAGAGCTCAGTTAAAAGATTAATTAGGCTTTGTGATGAAAAAAAATCCCATCTCAATATTGAGATGGGATTTTTTTAATTATTTCAGCGGATCAATCAAAAAATTTGATCACATCATTGGCATTTGCGAACAAGAGCAAGGCCATTAAAATGAAAAAACCAGTGATTTGAGCGTATTCCAAAAACTTGTCACTTGGTTTTTTGCCGGTTATCATTTCATACAATGTAAACACCACATGTCCTCCATCCAAAGCAGGAATCGGTAACAAATTCATAACTGCGAGCATAATTGACAAGAAAGCGGTAATTCCCCAGAAAGCTTGCCAGTTCCAAGTAGAAGGAAAGATACTCCCGATAGAAATAAATCCACCCAAACCTTTGTAGGCACCTGTTTCAGGGTTGAAAACCTTTTTTAGTTGTTTGAGATATCCGGTTAAAGTATGGTATCCCTTTTCGATTCCAGCAGGAATGGCCGCTCCCAAACTGTAGGTTTTTGTGTCCATCGTATAATAACCCAATCGCTCCATATCGACGTTGGAGAGTGCACCAAGAGCGACGCCTATTTTAGCGTTTTCATCAAGTTTGACTGGAATTTCCAATGGTTCCTCTGATCCTCTTTTTATGGTTAAGGAAATCTTTTGATTTTTAAATGGAGTCAACAGTGTTTCCGCCTGATCAAAATACTTAATAGGTGTCCCGTTGATGGCAATGATCATATCTTTCGGCTGTAAGCCACTTTGGATGTTAAGAGAAGACTCCGAAATTTCGCCTATGACAAAAGGATAACGAGGAGAGATAAAACGCCCTTTGCCTTCTTCAATTAATTTTGCAATAAAATCAACCGGTATTTCTTTTGCAATATGTTGCCCATCTCTTTCTATTGTAAATTCATTTCCATTGATTAATTCGGGGACAATATTCGAGAAAGCTTTGATGGGTTTTCCGTCAATGGTTTTTATTTGATCCCCTGTTTGTAAGCCCAATTCTATTCCTAATGCATTTGTAACCCAAATACCACCTTTTAAATTTTCGTTGGAAATATAGCTTTCGCCCCATGTAAAAAGAATTAAAATATAAAGTGCAAATCCCAAGATAAAATTGACAAAAATACCTCCAAGCATAATAATCAAACGCTGCCAGGCTGGTTTTGATCGAAATTCATAGGGCTTTGCAGGCGCTTGCATTTGCTCGGTATCCATGCTCTCGTCAATCATGCCCGCTATTTTTACATATCCTCCCAATGGAATCCAACCAATTCCGTATTCCGTGCCCCCTATTTTTTTCTTGAGTAGTGAGAATTTATAATCAAAGAAGAGATAAAACTTTTCTACGCGCGTTTTAAATAATTTGGCAGGGATAAAATGCCCCAATTCATGCAGTACAATAAGCAAAGAAAGGCTTAGTAGGAATTGCGAAGCTTTTATAAAAATTTCCATATCGAGTTTTTTCTAAATAAACGAAAGCAAATGTACATAATTAAAGTGGGAAACACTCAGCAGAGCCGTTGCAATTGCTGTTAATAAAATGGTAATTTGTAGGGAAATACTTCTTAAATTTGTATCTAAATAAAAAGTAATGAGTGCACATTTTTTTAAGAAATCAGTACCCACCTTAATCGCTATGTTGGCCTTCAGTATGATTGGGATTGGTGTTTTTTATCAGCTCTTAACGCCTCAAAAAAAATTGCCGATATACAATCCCGTTGATGTCAATCCACGTTTGGTAGATGCATCTGTGCAACATGTTCGAAAAAATCATGCCATCGGTAATTTTGAGTTGATCAATCAAAATGGGGAAAAGGTAACCGCAAAAACCTTTCAAAATAAGATTTATGTGGCTGATTTTTTCTTCACGCGCTGTGGTACTATCTGTCCGGTAATGACCTCAAATATGGAAATCGTTCAAAAAGAATTTTTGAACGATTCAGAAATAATGTTACTGTCACATTCCGTTACACCTGTGATGGATAGTGTTCCTGTACTCAAAGCCTATGCTGCCGCAAAGGGTGTGCTTTCGGATAAGTGGCATTTGGTGACCGGAGCGAAAAAAGAAATATACAACCTGGCTCGAAAAAGTTATTTTGCGGTTTTAGACGAAGGAGATGGCGGAGATCAAGATTTCATTCATACCGAGCAATTTGTTCTCATTGACAAGAAGAAAAGAATTCGTGGGTATTACGATGGGACAGATTTGGGAGCTGTTCAACGTTTGATCTCGGACATTCGAGTCCTTCAACGAGAAAGATAATTCTTTGTTTTTTATACCAAACCTCTCTTTAGAATCATTCTAAATCCGTACCTTTGTGATTCTTAAAACAAGAGCTCGAGAATAAATGCGGACAGTTGCAGATTTACAAAAAGGAGAAAAAGCGACCATTGAGGAGTTGGCTTTTGCTGAAATACCATTGGCTTTGATGGAAATGGGATGTATCCCAGGAAAACAAGTAGAATTAATTCAGTCGGCACCCATGAAAGACCCTTTGTATATTCGTGTAAACGGGAGTCATTTTGCCATTCGAAAAGAAACGGCAGAACGTATTATTTTAGCCAAACTTTTGTGCGATGAAATCTGAGAAAAAAATGAACATCGCCTTGGTAGGGAATCCCAATACAGGAAAGACTTCTCTCTTCAATCAACTTACAGGGCTTACACAAAAAGTAGGAAATTATCCGGGAATTACGGTTGATAAAAAACAAGGGACTTGTAAATTAAATGCCACGGAAACAGCCATCATTACGGATTTACCAGGAACGTATAGTATCAATCCAACGTCCATGGATGAGAGCATCGTATTGGAGACGTTGTTAGACAATGACCACAAAAATTATCCCGATGTCGTGGTTGTGGTTGCAGAGGTAGAAAACATCAAGCGGAATTTATTTCTTTTTACACAAGTCAAAGATTTAAAAATTCCCACATTGCTGGTTATCAATATGGCCGATCAAATGGATAGAAAGGGAATTTCTATTGATTTAGAGGAATTGAAAGCAATTTTAAATACCGAAATTGTTTTGGTTAGTGCGCGAAAAAGAGAAGGCATAGAGGACTTGAAACAAGCACTTCTTCGCTATGAAACTTTTGATACCACCCCGCTACAGTCAATTTCAGACAAAATTGACAAACGCTATTTTGAAAAAATAAAATCGAGATTGAAAGGTTTTTCAACCTACAAATCATGGTTGTTAATTACCCAGAAAAATCCAGTTGGTTTTATTTCGCAAGCTTCTAGAACGATTATAGAATCTTTTAAAGAAGAAGAGCAACGCGTAAAGAAGTACCAGCACAAAGAAACTATTTATCGATATCAATACATCAATGAAATTCTAAAAAAAACCTATTTTATTGACAAAGACAAAGCCAAGGACTTACGCAGCAACTTGGATCGGATATTGACGCATAAAATTTTTGGTTATGTGATATTTACAGCGATTTTGTTGGTGATGTTTCAGTCGGTGTTCAATTGGGCCAGTGTGCCCATGGATTTTATTGATCTTTCGTTTTCGAATCTGAGTGAATGGGCCAAAAACGCACTTCCTGAAGGCGTTTTGTCCAATCTAATTACTGAAGGGATTATCCCAGGAATTGGAGGGATTGTTATTTTCATACCTCAAATTGCCATTTTGTTTTTATTTGTGTCCATTCTTGAGGAAACAGGGTATATGAGTCGGGTTGTTTTTTTAATGGATAAAATTATGAGACGTTATGGAATGAGCGGAAAAAGCGTCATTCCTTTGATTTCAGGAACGGCATGTGCCATACCAGCCATTATGGCTACGCGTAACATCGTGGGATGGAAAGATCGTTTGATTACAATTTTGGTGACTCCGTTTACTACCTGTTCTGCGCGGTTGCCCGTGTATGCCATTATCATTGCTTTGATTATTCCAGACAGCAGGGTTTTAGGGCTGTTCAGTTTGCAAGGTTTGGTATTAATGGCCTTGTATATTTTAGGTTTCGCTTCTGCATTGATTGCTGCTTTTTTCCTCAATAAATTTTTGAAAGTGGACAGGAAAACTTTCTTTATCGTAGAAATGCCCAATTACAAATTGCCTTCACTCAAAAACATTGCATTTGATGTGTTTGAAAAAACGAAAGCATTTGTATTCGGTGCAGGTAAAATTATTTTAGCCCTGTCCATTGTGCTTTGGTTTTTGGCGTCCAACGGAGGAAACGATTTTAAAAATGCTTCTCAGATTGTGGCTGAGAAAACCGTTTCTCAAAATTTAACGGAAGAAGAACTGGAAAGTGAATTGGCTTCTTTTAAATTAGAGAATTCCTACATCGGTAGGATGGGAAAAATAATTGAGCCTGTGATTCAACCGCTTGGGTACGATTGGAAAATTGGGATCGCCTTGATTAGCTCTTTTGCCGCTCGAGAGGTTTTTGTAGGAACTTTATCTACCATTTACAGTGTGGGGAGTGATGATGAAGGAACCATCAAACAACGGATGGCTGCAGAAATAAATCCTCAGACAAAAGAAAGGCGCTTTAATTTTCCAGCGGGAATGTCTTTGTTGGTTTTTTATGCCTTCGCCATGCAGTGTATGGGTACTTTGGCAATTGTAAAAAAGGAAACAAAATCATGGAAATGGCCGATGTTGCAATTGGTGGGAATGGGGATCTTGGCCTATGTAACGGCTTTTGTCACCTTTGTAATTCTAAAATAAGGAAAAATGTTGCAGCAAGTTCTTGTGTATGTGTTGTTGGGAGTAGCACTCCTGTTTTTACTTCGAAAATATTTTTTCAAAGGAAAAAAGAAAAACAACTGTGACTCAGATTGTGATTGTCATTAAACCGGTTGTTTTTGCATAAAAAAGCCCGATCGATTTTAAAGTCGATCGGGCTTGAAGTTTCTGTTGATCTCGCTTAGAAATTCAACGTCAATCCAACTAAGAAGTTTCTTGTGGCTTGGGGATAAAAGCCTGCGTATTCATAGGTGGTAATTTCAGTGTCACTTGAATAATCATCATCCCATGTTCCGTAGTATCCATTAGAGATATATTCAACATTAAAAATATTGTTTATCAAAGCAGAGAACACGATGGAAGAAAAAACAGAAGAAGTTTTAATCTCATAAGTTGCATTGATATCATTTACAAAATAACTTTCTAGTTTAGATCCTTTGGTGTCAATGTTGGCCATGTATTGTTCCCCAATGTATTTAGACAATAAAGACAATTGAAATGTATCTGATGTCGCATAAGTAAAAATATTACCCGCTACAATATTTGGGGAAAAAGCGATGTTTGTATCTCCAAAAGAGGTAAGTTTTCCATCCCATGAATAGTAGAAGTCTTTATTCTTACTGTTGCTTAAAGCAATATTTGGTCTTAGATGAAGCATGTCAGAGATTTTGATTTCTGCATCTACTTCAAGTCCTAAACGGTAACTTTTTCCAACATTTGTACGCAATGGTTCTCCAGTAGTGGCATCAATGGCACCAGAAAGCACCAATTGGTTTTGATAGTTCATCAAATAAAAATTGTAATTTATTTTAAATAAATCACTTTTGTAGCGCCATCCGAGTTCAAAATCATCCAAGGATTCAGGTTCTGGATTTCCATTTTCAAAATCACTTCGGTTGGGTTCTCTATTGGCTCTCGCATAGGAAGCGTAAATGCTATTTTTTGAGTTGATGGCATAGGTCAATCCAAGTTTTGGATTGAAGAAATTATATTCTTTGTCTATAGCACCTTCCAACACTCCTGTGGCTCTATAGCGTATGTGTCGTCCTTGAACGTCTGCAGAGAGATTTATATTGTCAGCAATTTGGAAATTTCCTTTTAAGAATAAATTACCATCCAATTTGTCGCCATAATTATCGTAGTAACGATCTCTTATTTCGGATTGACTTGCATATCGAGCCCATATAATTTCTCCGAAGTGGTCTCCTTCATAGTTGTTCAAAGCTCCCCCCAAAGTAATATTTTTGAAAGCATCTTTGTAGTCTACTGAGAAAGTGAAACCATAGAAGTGGTTGTCCAACCATTTTCTTCGAATCAAGTCAGTCTTTTCGATAGTTGTTGACTCAATAGTAATAGGTTCGAGCCCATAATCTTCAAAACTTTCGCCTTCTTTGTATTGTTCATAATAGCCTCTTCCCCAAGTATAGTGCAACCCAATATTGGACGACCAGGCATCGTTGTATTTTTGGTTCCAATGCAATTGATAATGGTCTTGGTTGTAATTATCAACCTCATTATCATAGGTGTAGAAATTATATCTCCTATCAGAGTTTCTCAAATTTTCGGCATCTTTTTCATTCAACCAATTGTTTGTGATATAATCTTCAATACCTTGAGTATCTCCTTCAATACGTACTTTTGGTGTTCCATACCAGGCTTGGTAGGTTTTTTCGTGTCCTCCGAAAACCAATGCCTTGATCAAGGTATTTTCATCGACATAACTTCCTTGCAAAAAGAAAGAACTCAAATCGGAAGAAGCGCGGTCAATATAGCCATCCGATTGAATTTTTGAGATTCTTCCTGCCAATTCAAAATGATCATTTAATTTTCCTGTACTAAATTTTAAGGTGTTTTTTAAAGTTCCATAAGAACCCGTAGAACTCGCAATCTGACCATATGCTTTTGCAGAAACGGCGTCTGTTAAAATATTTAAACTCGCGCCAAAAGCACCCGCACCATTTGTAGAAGTTCCCACACCACGTTGCAATTGTAAATTTTCAACAGAGGAAGCGAAATCCCCCATATTTACCCAAAAGGTACCCATGGATTCGGAATCGTTGTAAGGGATTCCGTTGATCGTTACGTTCACACGAGTTGCGTCTGATCCACGAACGCGAATTCCTGTATATCCAATCCCAGCACCCGCATCAGAGGTGGTTACTACAGAGGGGAGGTAATTCATCAAAATAGGAATGTCTTGTCCCAAATTGCGTTTTGCCAATTCTTTCTTGTCCAAGTTGGAATGCGTTACAGGCGCGTTTGCTTTTACACGTACCGCCGAAACCAATACTTCTTCCAAAACATTTTCATTAGAAATCAATGTAAAAACGACTTCTTTGTCAACGTCAAAAGCAATGCTTTTTGTCAATGTTTGAAACCCTACATAAGAGATCACAAGGGTGTGATTTCCGTTTGCCAATTCCATGGCAAATTTTCCATCGTAGTTGGTTGAGGTTCCTTTGGATTGTTCTTTGACCAAGACAGATGCACCGATCAAGGGTTGGTTGTTTTCGTCAACGACTTTTCCAAGAAGTTTACTGCTTTGTGCATTTCCTGTCCAGGAAAGAAACAGGAGGAGTAAAAAAGGTACTGAGCACTTCGCTTTTCTACAAATTTGATTTTTTTTCATTTTTTACAAATGAATAAAAAGAGGCAATTATCCTTAATGTTTAAATTAATAATAATTGAATATGCTTTGTGGCATATATTGTTAACAAACGATGCTTTTGCATCTCCCTTGGCAGCATTACCCGCCCAGGTTCGTTGGGTATGATCTCAGCCTTTCGGCACCCCTTTATTGAGAACAGTGCAAAATTAGAGCAGAATGTTGAGATATAAAAACAAAGTTATATTTTTTTACTTCGTGCGATATATTCCTATAATGTTGGTTTTTTTCGGTTCTCTTTCTTTAGTGCCGTTATTTTTTTGTTCTGAAGCCGTTTTAAAATAGCGGATTTTTTGGGAGTTGTTTTCTTTCTTTTTTTCGGAACATGCAAGCCGTTTTCTAGCATTTTAAAAAAACGCTTCAAAACCATTTCTTTGTTTTTATGCTGGCTTTTTAATGTGTCACACTGGAGTGTTAAAATGCCGTTTTTTGTAAGTTGTGCGGCCAAAGATTTTTCTAACAACGCTTTTTCTGAGAGCGAAAGTCCCTCGGAATTTTTCAAATCAAAAGTCAACTTAATTTTCGATGAAACCTTATTCACATGCTGACCACCCGGTCCGCTACTCCGAGCAGCGCTGAAGGACAACTCAGCATTAAGTTTTGAACGGTTCATTTGAATTGTAGTGTTTGTACATTCAAAGATACGAAATACCTCGGCATCCATTTTTTGAGAGGATACTTCTGTAAAAAAGATACCAAATTAATAAAACGTACTTTTGCTGCAAAAACAAAAAATACATGTCATTCAAATCTTTAGGATTGCTTTCGGAATTACTAAAAGCAGTTGATAAACAAGGGTATGCTAACCCTTCACCCATTCAAGAAAAAACAATTCCAACCATATTGAAAGGCACAGACGTGTTGGCTTCTGCTCAAACAGGAACAGGAAAAACAGCAGGCTTTACCTTGCCCATGTTGCAGAATTTGGCTTTGACCAAAAAAGAAAAATTCAGACCTGTTCGAGCTTTGGTGGTTACACCCACCAGAGAATTGGCAGCCCAGGTTTACGACAATGTTCGTAACTACAGCCAGTTTCTGGACATCAGATCAACCGTTATTTTTGGAGGAGTCAAACCCAAACCACAAATAAGTGCTCTCCGTTCAGGCGTGGATGTTGTGGTGGCTACACCCGGGCGATTGTTGGATTTGGAAAGTCAGAATGCCCTGTCTTTAAAGCGAATCGAAATATTGGTTTTAGACGAAGCCGACCAGATGCTGAATATGGGATTTTTGAGAGATATTAAAAAAATTATTGCATTGATGCCTAAAAAGCGTCAAAACCTGTTGTTTTCTGCCACTTTTTCGAAAGAAATAAAAAAGTTGGCCTCTGAAATTCTCAACAAGCCTTTAGAAATAAGTGCAACACCTGAAAACACGACGGCAGAAAAAGTAATTCAAAAAACCTATCGTGTAGACAAAGAGAAAAAAGTAGCCCTGACAATCAAATTAATTGCCGACGGAAATTGGAAACAGGTATTGATTTTTACGCGGACCAAACACAGAGCAAATCGTTTGAGTGAAAAGTTGGTAAAAGCTGGGATTACAGCAGCTCCCATACATGGAAATAAAAGCCAAGCAGCAAGAACAAAAGCGTTGGCAGGATTTAAGAGTCAAAAAATTCGGGTGTTGGTTGCTACCGATATTGCAGCTCGCGGTATTGATATCCCGTTGTTGCCACACGTGATTAATTTTGAGTTGCCCAATGTGCCAGAGGATTATGTACACAGAATTGGAAGAACAGGGAGAGCAGGAGCCAGTGGACAAGCTTTGTCTTTGGTAGATGTAGATGAAATTGCCTATGTCAGAGAAATAGAAAAATTATTGGGCGAAACCCTAGAGAGTGAAATTGTAGAAGGTTTTGAGCCGACCAATAGCCCGACACCTAATGCCAACAAAAAGCAAGGAAATGCGGGAGGGCAAAAAAGAAATTCCAATCAAAATAGAAACAGGTCAAGGAATCATAAAAACAAGGCAAGGCGAAAATAAATTCCAATGATTTTTTGAATTTTTAAGAAAAATTAAGAATTAATTTCCCTTGGTCAAATTCAATTTTGGAATTGCGTATACCAACGAAAAACCATCTATTTGGTGAAAATAAATGGTGTAACATTCCTTCAGAGAATTTTTTAGAATCCAGCCCGTTGTTTTGTTTTCTTTCAATTCAAAAGGATCAATGGGCAGGTGTTCTTTGAACAAAAGACCTCCATCTGGGTGAATTTTGTACAAAGATTCTTTGGCCCCCCAAATGACTGTGAGTTGTTCAATTAGATTTTTTTCTTTGAGATAAGAATTTTCAGAAGCGATGAATTTTGAAGCGATTCGTTTGACGGTCTCTCTGTTTTTTTCGATGTCAATGCCCACACAACGGGCACTTATAATAAGAGCAGAATAGTCGAAAGAGTGCGTGATGGAGATGTGTTTGCCATCTTTTAACAGGGGTTTTCCCTCTTTGGAGTAGGACACATCCGCATCGGTATACCCTGCTTCTTTTAACAAATGTCGTACACTGATAAAGCCTTTTTGATGCATTTCAGAGCGCATGTTTTGAATGCGCTGTACACTGTCAGGTTTCAATGAAATTGTTTTCAATTCTTCCAAAGTCTCTGTAATCTTCCATACAAAAACTTGAGTGTTTGCATTGACACGAATTGTATTTACTAATGGCATTGTATTCGAAACGTTTATGAAAATATTCTTTGTTAGATAGTATTTTAAACAAAGAAACCATTCTGTGTTTTATCAATATTAGAGATTGTAGAAATCAAAAAGTATTTCGTAATTTTGCATCCTAATTCACAAATATAAGAACTATGAGTTCACAAACATCAACATACGTAAAATATAAGGTAAAAGACATCAATTTGGCTGATTGGGGTCGTAAAGAAATTCATTTGGCAGAAGCAGAAATGCCTGGTTTGATGAGTTTGAGAGAAGAATACAAAGGTCAAAAACCTTTGGCAGGTGCACGTATCGCTGGATGTTTGCACATGACCATTCAAACCGCTGTTTTGATTGAAACATTGGTAGATCTGGGAGCAGAGGTGACTTGGAGTTCGTGTAATATTTTTTCTACACAAGACCAAGCAGCTGCCGCCGTTGCTGCCGCAGGAGTTTCCGTGTATGCATGGAAAGGACTTTCCGAGGAGGAGTTTGATTGGTGTATTGAACAAACCTTATTCTTTGGTGAAGATAAAAAGCCTCTGAACATGATTTTAGATGATGGTGGCGATTTGACCAATATGGTGTTGGATCGATACCCAGAATTGGTGTCCGGAATCAAAGGACTTTCTGAGGAAACCACTACGGGAGTACATCGTTTGTACGAGAGAGTGAAAGAAGGAACTTTACCAATGCCTGCCATCAACGTGAACGACTCAGTAACAAAATCCAAATTTGATAATAAATACGGATGTAAAGAATCGGCTGTAGATGCAATTCGTAGAGCAACAGATATCATGATGGCTGGAAAAGTGGCGGTAGTGGCTGGATATGGAGACGTAGGAAAAGGGACGGCTGCCTCTTTGGCTGGAGCAGGAGCACGAGTGATTGTAACCGAAATCGATCCTATATGTGCCTTGCAAGCTGCTATGGACGGATTTGAAGTTCGTAAAATGGACAATGTGATTTCAAGAGCCGATATTGTAATTACGACTACAGGAAACAAAGACATTATTGTAGATCGTCATTTCAAAGCCATCAAAGACAAAGCAATTGTTTGTAATATTGGACACTTTGATAACGAAATTGACATGGCTTGGTTGAATGGAAATTATGGCGATACCAAAGTAGAAATCAAACCGCAAGTAGATCAATATACCATCGACGGGAAAGAATTTTTAGTCTTGGCTGAAGGGCGTTTGGTCAATCTTGGATGTGCCACAGGTCATCCAAGTTTTGTGATGTCGAACTCTTTTACAAACCAAACCTTGGCACAACTGGAATTATGGCAGAATTCAGAAGCCTATAAAAACGAGGTGTACATGTTGCCAAAACATTTGGATGAAAAAGTGGCGCGTTTGCATTTGGCAAAAATTGGTGTAGAATTGGATGAATTGAACGAGGAACAAGCCGCCTACATTGATGTAAAAGTAGAAGGGCCCTACAAACCTGAATACTACAGATATTAGCAGTGGGTTCTATGCCTACAAACAAGCTGCCTCTTTTGGCACGAAAAACAAACCCTCTTTGAAATCTTTCAAAGAGGGTTTGTTTTTAGGAGGCCACTTGGTCAAAAAAGGTATTGAGAAAGGAATCTATTTTATCTTTCAAGTCGTTGATAGAAATCGTATCCTCACGATAAATAGTCAAATTCTCAGGGACTCTATTCCTACTGATACTTGTTTGCACTTCTGCCATGCGAACACCCTCCATTTCTTCAAGCAAACCTTGCAGTTGAATGTCCAAGGAAATATCACTCAAATAAATTTTTAAAGTCTGTTCTTTAGGAGAATTTCGTATTTCAGTTCGAAATGGAAGCATAGGTTATGGATTTTTGTTGCCGTGTTACACACCTAAAATAAAATTTTTGCCTTGAAAAAACAAATTGTTTTTTAAATTTCAAGTTACCCAAGCCATCCTTCTCTATCCAGACTTCGGTATTGAATGGCTTCACCAATATGATTTGGAAGAATATTTTGCTGAAGATCTAAATCGGCAATGGTCCGGCTGACTTTTAAAATCCGATCGTATGCCCTGGCAGATAAGTTCAATCGTTGCATGGCCGATTTCAAAAGTTCTTTAGACGTTTCCTCTAAGCGACAAAATTCTCGAATTTGTTTTACAGACATCTGCGCGTTGTAATGCGTATTGGGGTAATTTGCAAAGCGAAGTGTTTGTCGTTCTCTCGCTTTGCAAACCCGTTCTCTGATGGTTTTGCTCGATTCTCCTTTACGTTCCTCCGAGAGCTTGTCAAAGGGTACAGGTGTCACTTCAATATGAATGTCGATACGATCCAACAGGGGGCCTGAGATTTTATTCAAATAGCGTTGTATTTCTTGCGGGCTCGATGTTAGCGGGCTGTCTGGGTTGTTAAAGAAACCACTTGGGCTTGGGTTCATACTTGCCACCAACATAAAACTACTGGGATAGGTGACGGTAAAACGAGCTCTGGATATGGTAACTTCACGATCCTCCAGAGGTTGACGCATGACTTCCAAGACACTGCGTTTGAATTCAGGAAGTTCGTCGAGAAACAAAACACCGTTGTGCGATAGCGAAATTTCACCAGGTTGAGGATACTGTCCTCCACCTACCAGGGCTACATCAGATATCGTATGGTGTGGTGATCGAAAGGGACGATTGCTCATCAAGCCAAAATTTTCTTCGACACGGCCTACAACAGAGTGAATTTTTGTGGTTTCCAAAGCTTCCTCGAGGGTCATGGGTGGAAGAATTGTAGGAAGTCTTTTCGCCAACATGGTTTTTCCAGAGCCCGGAGGTCCAATAAGAATGATATTGTGACCACCTGCAGCGGCGATTTCCATACAACGCTTGATGGATTCTTGTCCTTTTACATCCGAAAAGTCAAATTCAGGATTGTTCAAGGTTTGTTGGAATTGTTGTTGCACATCAATCACAGTGGCATCCAAGGGGATGTTTTTGTCAAAAAAAGAAATCACCTCTTTGATGTTTTCAACACCATACACTTCAAGTCCTGTTACAATGGCTGCTTCTTTGGCATTTTGTTTGGGAAGAATAAAGCCTTTAAACCCCTCTGATTTCGCTTTTATGGCAATGGGAAGTGCGCCTTTGATAGGTTGCAAAGTTCCATCTAAAGAAAGCTCTCCCATAATGAGGTACTTTTCTATTTGAGAGGCTTTTATTTGTTTTGAAGCGGCTAAAATTCCCATGGCGAGCGTCAAGTCATAGGCGGAACCCTCTTTGCGTAAATCGGCGGGAGCCATGTTTACCGTAATTTTTTTTCCTGGAAGTTTGTAGTCAATATTGTGCAAAGCAGCCGATATGCGGTAACTACTTTCGCGGACTGCATTGTCAGGAAGTCCCACAAGATGATAGCCGATTCCTTGGTCAATATTTACTTCAACCGCAATGGTGGTGGCTTCAATACCGAACACGGCAGCGCCATAAACTTTGATCAACATAACATTTTTTTTCATAGCATGGTGCGCAGCCTAACGGCGGCAAACACACAATTTTTTTCTAAGATAAAAAAAATTGACAAGCTAAGAAAATAAGCATGAGATTCAAAAATGTGAAGAGCCCCGTGAAGTCGATTCTTACATCAGAATTTTCTTGAAATATTTTTTATCCGCTTCGCAAACACCACAGCAGTAATTTTCGGGGAGGTTTTCAAAAGGCGTATTTGGTAAGATTCCTTGTTCTTTGTCGCCATAAGCACTGTCGTAGATGGTCATACAATTTGAACATTGATAAACTTCTGATGGTGTCGGGACGTCTTTTGATTCGGTCTTGGCATCGTCAGAAGGAGAAGAAGCACCCAGTTGATCAAAGTACATTATACTCAATTCCATCAACAAACCGGGCAATTCAATTTTGTCCACATCTTGTGCATACACAACATATTCTTGAGTGTTGGGATCAAAGTTTTTTGAGTAGAGAACGTTAAAAGTGGGGCGTATTTGAAAATTTTTTACAATGTCAGGTGTTTTGTTCTTTTCAATCGTAACGGTCGTAAAGTATGTTTTTTCGGTTTCATGGTAACTGATACCGAAAGTCATACCGTAGGTACTGATGTCATTTTGATCGAATGTCTTGACAACAAATTCTTTCAGATTCAGTGCATCTTTGTCATCGACCGGAATGTTCCAGTTCAATTCCAAGGACGAATGTCGTACATTGATTCCTTTTTTTCCTAAAAATTTTTCCAAGGTCAATTTGTCCTCTTGTCCAATTCCTTTCACAATGAATGACTTCCAAGGGGTAATACATATTTTACCTACTTTATGGTTTAGACAGAATTCCGAAAAATCTTTCAAGAAGCTGAGGTCGTATTGGTTGTTTCTCCAGTACAATCCGAGCCAATATTTGTTGATCCCCATTTTATTCATTCCCTCGTAGTAAGGGAAAGGTTTGTATGGGATGGCTAATTTTTTTTCAATGGAACGGTTGTTTGTTTCGATACGATCGTTGATCAAGTCGAACAGTTCTTGCGCATCGTCGGCATCGGAACCAATTTCTTCGATGGTTTTTGAAATTTTAGCGATGTCGTAGCTAAAAATCAATACTGGATAATACTCCGAATTATCCCAATGGGGTAGCTTCAAGTGCAGGTACCAGTAGTCTTCGTGTTCCGAAGCAATAAAATTGAGATTGCCACTAAAAACAGGAACCAATTGCTGTTGTGGATCGGTAATGTTAATTTTTATTTTCGGGGTGTGTTTGAAATCTTCTAGAATGTACAAGTATTTCACACCATTCAACCAAGGGGTGTTTTTAAAAATATCGGCGGATACATAAGAGCAAACAATGTTTTGATAATCTCTTTCAGAGATGATCTCCATTTTTAAATCAGGGAATTGTTCTAAAATTTCCTTGTCAGCTTCCTGAAAAGGCAATATAATATCTTGTCTTGAGCCGAAGTAAATATTGGTAAGACCCAAGGTTTCAGCCAAACGAATGATTTGTTTCAATTCTCCGGGTGACAACACGCCTCCTTTGATAAAAATACGCTTTAAATCTTTGTTTTTCATGGTTACCCTTTTACTGTTTCGCTTTTCGCATGGATTAAAATATCTCTCACCTCGGGTTTGCAACTTCCGCATCCTAGGCCTGCTCCTGTAGTTTTACACAAGTCTATAAATTCGGAACAACCGCCTTGAATTGCTTCGATTAAATTCCCTTCGCCAACTTGACTACACGAACAAATAAGTTTTCCAAGAACGGGTTTTGCATCGCTTTTTCCCCTCAGCAGTTCGTCTCTTTTTTCAGACAGTTCTGTTTTGTCTTCGATGAGGCTTTTGAATTCTGCAAATTCACTTTTGTCGCCCATCATTAACGCACCGATGAGCTTGTCGTCTTTTACAATACACTTTTTGTAAAATCGTTTGCTCACGTCCATGAGTATGATTTCCTCGTAGCTCGGATCGTTCTCTGGGAATTCAATATTTCCGATACTACACAAGTCAAGATCTTCAAACTTTAGAATGTTCATCAGTACAGAGCCCTTGTAGTGGTTGTTCTGGTTTCCCAGTATAAATTTTGCGGCAATATCGGCTTGCTGTTCAGCTGCCGAAGTAATTCCGAATAAAAAGTTATGAAACTCTGCGATTTCACCCATGGCAAAAATATCGGGCGTACTGGTTTGCAGGTATTCATTTACAACAACCCCTCTTTGCACCGTAAGTTTGGCGTCTCGGGCAAGTTCTACATTTGGAATGGTTCCAATAGCGTAGACAATGGCATTGGCGTTGATTGTTTTTCCCGTTTTTAAGTTGATGGATAAGTTGTTTATTTCCGTGTCGTCAAAAACGGTATTCACTTCATTATCAAAGTATATTTGAATTCCTCTTTCTTGCACGTCTTGGGCCAGAAGACGACTAGCCACCAAATCCAATTGGCGTTCCATAAGTCGAGAGGCTCGTTGAATGATTGTAATGTTTACTTTTCTTTTGTTAAGGGCTGCAGCAAGTTCTAAGCCTAGCAGACCACCACCAACAATAACCACGTGTTGTTCGTTGTTTGGCAATCCTGTTTGTTCGAGGTAATTTTTAAGAGCATCGGCGTCTCCTTTGTTTCGCATGGTAAATCTTCCAGGAAGGTCGAGTTGCGCGTCAGCGGGTACGAACGCACGGCTTCCTGTGGCCATGATTAAAACATCATAGCTGTGTTCAACTCCATTACTGTCGACAATGGTTTTGGCTTCTTTGTCTATGGACGTAATGGAAGTTTTTGCGTGAAGTTTTATTTTTAATTTGGCGAGTTCTCCTTTTTTAATTTTTTGGAGTTGTTCCCAGGTCAATTCATCATTTACATATTCGGGGAGTAAAACGCGGTTGTAAAATGGCGTTTCCTCTAGAGAGAAAACCTCAATACGATCTTCTTCGTTATTTTCTCTGTACGTTTGTACAAAGCGGTAGGCTGCTGCACCTCCACCAACGACACAGATTTTTTGTTTCTTTTTTTTGTATTTGCTTACTTCTACAGCGGCAAATTTAAAGTCGGGTTCTTTTGAAATTGGGTCAATTAAAGAGTGGGTGAGGTTGTTGGCTCTACCCAAGGTGCTGTTGGAAATTTTTCCAAAATGCATGGGCATAAAAACCACCCCTGATCGGATATCGTAATTGGTGATTACCGGAACTCTTGCTTCTCCTCGGAGGTTTTTAACAACTGCAATATCACCGTCTTTCAGATTTCTTTGAAACGCATCGGCTGCGTTCATTTCAATGTAAGGACCCTCGATATGTGTGAGCAAGCGCTGTACTTTTCCTGTTTTGGTACGCGTGTGCCACTGGTCGCGAATTCTTCCTGTGTTCAAAACCAAAGGAAATTTCGCGGACGTGGTTTGGGGTAGGTTTT
>CAXRIA010000046.1:0-2848 GCA_964230805.1 Flavobacteriaceae bacterium | reverse complement strand
AAGGTGCTGAGGTTGCGTTGTTAGGCAACCTGCACCCGCGTATTCAACTGTCGGTTCTTGATCAAATCAACACACAAAAAACAACAATTATTCTCGACACCATGAACTACTGGATTGAGGGAACTTGGGACGAGTTGGTTCAGGTTGTTGCGAAGACAGACATCATTACCATTAATGACGAGGAGGCACTTCAAATGACAAATGCAACCAATGTGTTGTCAGCAGCAAAGAAAATTAGTGATATGGGACCAAGCTATGTGATCATTAAAAAGGGTGAACATGGCGCACTGTTGTACCACAATGAGCAAACTTTTTTAGCTCCAGCGGCAGTTTTAGACAATGTTATTGACCCAACAGGAGCGGGAGACTCTTTTGCTGGCGGTTTGGCAGGGTTTTTAGCTAGCCAGCCAAAGCTTGACTTTGAAACGATGAAAACAGCAATGGTATACGGATCATCTGTCGCTTCGTTTTGTGTAACAGACTTTGGGACAAAGTCGATTGTAACCACATCCCTTTCACAAATCGAAGACCGAGTTAAGCACCTAAAGACACTCGTTCATTTTGAAACCCCCTGAAATAAAAACCAAAATGAAGGCAAAACAAGGCAAACAATTTTTTTATTTTTACCACAATGAGTGATTCGATCAAACACGAATGTGGCATAGCACTTCTTCGGCTATTAAAACCACTGCAATATTATCAGGAGAAATACGGCAGTTTATTTTTTGGGATTTACAAAATGTATTTGATGCTCGAAAAGCAGCACAATCGCGGTCAAGATGGTGCGGGCTTTGCGAGTATCAAATTCGACATGAGCCCTGGGGACAGTTTTATGAGCCGTGTACGCTCGTCTGAAAACCAACCCATTCAAGATATTTTTTCAACAATAAACAACGATCTCAATGAGGTGTTTCAAGAATTGGGGAAAAACAATTTGACGGAACTTGAAATCAAACAAGCATATCCTTATTTGGGAGAATTGATGATGGGTCATTTACGGTATGGAACGTTTGGAAACAACGGGATTGGGAGTGTACACCCATTTTTACGTCAAAACAATTGGATGCACCGAAACCTAGTGTTGGCTGGAAACTTCAATTTGACCAACGTCAATGAGCTTTTTGACAACTTGGTTTCCCTTGGGCAGCATCCAAAGGTAAAAGCAGATACCGTTACGGTGATGGAAAAAATCGGACACTTTTTAGACGACGAAGTTACCAAAGAGTATAAAAAACTAAAAAAACAAGGGTACTCCAAGCAAGACGCTTCGCCAATTATTGCAGAAAATCTAAAGGTTGCAAAAATCCTCAAAAAAGCCACCAAAAATTTTGATGGAGGCTATGTGATTAGTGGGATGCTTGGGCATGGAGATGCATTTTTGATGCGCGACCCAAACGGGATCCGCCCTGCTTATTATTTTCAGAATGAAGAATTTGTTGTTGCCGCGTCCGAACGACCTGCGATTCAAACGGTTTTTAATGTGCCTTTTGAAGACATTAAAGAGGTATTGCCTGGCCATTCCCTCATTATCAAGAAAAGCGGTAAAACCTCAAGGAAAGAAATTTTACCAGCTACCGAACCAAAGGCATGCTCTTTGGAGCGCATATCTTTCTCGAGAGGAAATGACGCTGAGATTTACAACGAGAGAAAATCGCTGGGAAGACATCTTTTTCCCAAAGTGCAAAATGCAATCAATGACGATTTTAAAAACACGGTGTTTTCGTATATTCCAAATACTGCAGAAACCGCTTTTTATGGTCTCGTTGAATCGGTACAAGCCCATTTAAAAAAACAAGCCCTAGACACCTTACAATCAAAAATCAACCCCACACAGGCAGACCTAGAAAAGATACTAAATTGTAGCCCTCGAACGGAAAAAGTGATTCTGAAAGATGTAAAACTTCGAACATTTATTACTGAGGACAGTAGCCGAGATGACTTGGTTGCCCATGTTTATGACATCACCTATAAAACAGTGAAGCCAACAGACAATTTGATTGTTATTGATGACAGCATTGTCAGGGGGACAACGCTAAAGAAAAGCATCTTAAGAATCCTTGATAGATTGTCTCCAAAAAAGATTGTGGTGGTCTCAAGCGCACCACAAATTCGTTATCCAGATTGTTATGGAATCGATATGGCTTGTCTAGAGGATCTTATTGCTTTTCAGGCCATGTTAGCTTTATTGAAAGACAATGATAAAGAGTCGATGTTGGAAACGGTCTATAAGGCCGCCAAAGCGGAAATGAAAAAACCAGACGTTGAGGCAACAAATGTTGTCAATGCACTATATGAGGCATTTTCAACAGATCAGATTTCCAAAAAAATATCGGAACTTGTCAAGGAAGATGGGATTCGGAGTGAAGTTGAGGTGATTTTTCAAGATGTTGAGAAGCTCCACCAAGCGTGTCCTAAAAATTTGGGCGATTGGTATTTTACGGGGAATTATCCTACGCCAGGCGGCAATCGCGTTGCAAATCAGGCGTTTATCAATTTTATGGAAGGCAACAAGCAGCGTGCATATTAGAAAAAAGAGAAAAAGATTTAAAATTTTTTTTTAGAAAAGCGTTCTGGTTTACAAAAAAGATGTATTTTAGCAGAGCCATAACATAAGTAGGTTAAGTTCATGGTAAGATTTGGGGCAAAAAAGGAGGAGTCTTTCCTCCTTTTTTATTTTGTACATATTTCGAGCGTTTCGCTCTTTTTTTATTTCGTCAGAAATTTTTTTCCTGAAAAGCACTTTGGTTTCTAAAAAAGATGTATTTTAGCAGAGCCATAACATAAGTAGGTTAAGTTCATGGTAAGATTTGGGGCAAAAAAGGAGGAGTCTTTCCTCCTTTTTTATTTT
>CAXRIA010000045.1:0-4168 GCA_964230805.1 Flavobacteriaceae bacterium | reverse complement strand
CAGGGGCGGATGTGCCTGCATTGCTTCGATTTCTACTTTCAATAATGTTGATAAAATTTTCTAGCGTCAACTTTCCCTTTCCAACAGCCACGAGTGTTCCTACGATGGCTCGAACCATGTTTCGTAAAAAACGATTGGCGGTAATATGAAAACTCAAAAGATCTCCCTCAAGGGTCCAAATCGCTTTTGAAATAGTGCAATCGTATGTTTTGACATCGGTTTTTGATCGGGAAAAACACTTAAAGTCGCTGTACTCCAAAAGAATGTTTGCCGCCTTATTCATTGCTTCAATATTCAGTTGTTGGTGGTGCAATTGCCAAGTGGTGTCTAAGAGAAATACGTTTCTACCTAGGTAAATTTGATACACATAGCTTCGAGTTGTGGCATGAAATCTAGCATGTGCCTCTGGTGCAACTTTGAAAATTGCGTGCGCGACGATATCGTCGGGAAGGACTGCATTTATTTTGTACACATGTGCATTTGTGTCGATGATTTCATCGGTATCGATATGAACGAACATTTGTGAGGCATGCACACCTGTGTCGGTTCTTCCAGCGCCAACGACCTGAATTTCTTCACCAAGGATTTTCGTCAAAGCTTCGTTTACTTTTTGTTGTACAGACATCGCATCCGGCTGTATTTGCCAGCCGTGATAGTTTTTTCCGTTGTATGATAATTCGATGAAGTAGCGCAAAAAAATAATATTAGTAGCACAAAGATACAAATCCTAGATTTAGGAATTAGAACAAATAAGTGTTGTTTGGTTCCACATTTACGAAGATATTTTCAATTTTTACGGGCGCAATTTATTTTAGAGAACACTTTCTAGAGGGACTTGTATTTATTGCTAAAAAAACATTGCAAAAACTGAAAAAGGGTTGTAAATTTGCCCTCGGCAAGTCCTACACAACTAGCTCCTTTGGAATCCCCCAGGGTGGGAACGCAGCAAGGGTACAAGGTTGTAGCAGTGTGATGTAGGTAGCTTGCCTTTTTTTATGCCTTTTTGTTATCTTTTTCGCGTATAAAAATGTACATTTGGTTTTCACTTAATGTAATTCAGGATACAGATGAAATTTTTTATAGATACAGCCAATTTAGAGCAGATTAAGGAAGCACAAGCTTTGGGAATTTTAGATGGTGTAACGACCAACCCTTCGTTGATGGCGAAGGAGGGAATTACAGGTGAAAAAAACATTTTGCAACACTATCGTGCTATTTGTGATTTGGTAGATGGAGATGTTTCTGCGGAAGTAATTGCGACGGATTATGAGGGCATGATTCAACAGGGCGAAGAATTGGCGGCATTGCATCCACAAATTGTGGTAAAGCTGCCTATGATTGCTGCAGGAGTGAAGGCTTGTAAATATTTTTCAGACAAAGGGATTAAAACCAATGTGACCTTGGTATTTTCAGTGGGACAAGCCTTGTTGGCAGCCAAAGCAGGAGCGACTTATGTGTCTCCTTTCCTTGGACGTCTAGATGATATTTCATCAGATGGCTTGAATTTGATTGAAGAAATTCGATTGATTTACGACAATTATGCGTTTAACACGCAAATTTTAGCGGCTTCTGTGCGACACACGATGCATGTTGTCAATTGTGCTAAAATTGGAGCCGATGTCATGACGGGGCCATTGGCGTCCATTACCGGTTTGTTAAAGCATCCATTGACAGACAGTGGTTTGGCAACTTTTTTGGCAGACTACGCCAAAGGAAATGAATAGTATATCCAGCAATAAAAAAAATCTGAAACGGTGCTTTCGGATTTTTTTTGTTTCTGTCCTAAAAATAAAAAAACCTCAAACATTTGTTTGAGGTTTTTTCTAAGTAAGAAAGTTTTAATAATTTATTTTACTTTTTCAACGATTGCCTTAAAAGCTTCAGGGTTGTTCATCGCTAAATCTGCAAGAACCTTTCGGTTCAATTCGATATTGTTTGCTTTCACTTTCCCCATAAATTGAGAGTAAGACATTCCGTGAGCACGAGCGCCAGCGTTGATACGTTGGATCCACAATGCGCGGAAGTTTCTTTTGTTGTTTTTACGGTCACGGTAAGCATAGCTCATCGCTTTTTCTACCGCATTTTTTGCTACTGTATAAACGTTTTTACGACGTCCGAAGTAACCTTTTGCTGCCTTCAAGATTTTTTTTCTTCTTTTTCTTGAAGCTACTGAATTTACTGATCTTGGCATAATTTCAATGTTTTTTTGTAGTAGGCGGTTGGTTCGTTTGGCGGCTTTTTTTTAAGTTTCTGTGTGAAGGTCTTAAAATTCGCAATTCCTAAAATGACAACTCTTTGTGGGCACTACTCCAAGGTTAATACTAATTACCTGTGAGCTTAAAAGATTATTTTAAGTTCAATTGTTGTTTGATGCTAGCTTCATCCGATTTGTGTACCAAACCGTCGTGCGTTAGCTTCAATTTACGCTTTTTAGATTTTTTTGTCAAGATATGACTCTTAAAAGCATGCTTACGTTTTAATTTTCCAGAACCCGTCACTTTGAATCGTTTCTTGGCACTAGATTTTGTTTTTAATTTAGGCATCTTTCCTCTGTTTAATTATTCTTACTTATCTTTTTTATTTTTTCTTAGGAGCAATGAACATAATCATTCGCTTTCCTTCGAGTTTTGGCATCTGCTCTACTTTTCCGTATTCTTCTAGTTCCTGAGCCAATCGCAACAACAATATTTGTCCTTGGTCTTTGAAAATAATAGAACGTCCTTTGAAAAATACAAAGGCTTTGAGTTTGGCTCCTTCTTTTAGGAATTTGATCGCGTGTTTCTTTTTAAACTCGTAATCGTGCTCGTCTGTTTGTGGACCAAATCGAATTTCTTTTACCGTTACTTTAGAAGCTTTCGATTTTAATGCTTTTTCTCTTTTTTTCTGTTCGTACAAGAATTTTTTGTAATCAATTACTTTGCAAACAGGAGGTACCGCCTTTGGAGAAATCTCAACCAAATCCAATTCTTGTTCTTTGGCAATCTCGATTGCTTTTCGGATTGGATAAATTCCAATTTCAACATTGTCACCCACCAATCTCACTTCATCCACGTCACGAATTCTTCCGTTGATTCTGTGTTGGTCTTCGTTTTGTACTCTCCACGGCCTTCTCGGCGTTCTGTTTCTACGTATTGCTATGACTCAAATATTTAAACCTGCTGGTGCAGGGGTTGTTTAAAATGGTTTTAACGAACTATCTATTTCTTTTTGTACGAACTGGATAAATTCCTGGATTTCAAAGGTTCCGATGTCGCCTTCTCCATGTTTTCGTACCGATACTGTTCCTTCGTTTTCTTCTTTTTCTCCTACAATAATCATGTAAGGAATCTTACTCATTTCAGCATCTCTAATTTTTCTTCCAGTCTTTTCACTTCTAGAATCAATTAGGGCGCGAATTTCGGAATTTTCTAGGAGTTCTGAAACTTTTTTCGCATATTTTTGATATTTGTCACTGATTGGCAGGAGAATAACTTGTTCTGGCATCAACCAAAGCGGGAAATTTCCTCCGGTATGTTCGAGCAATACTGCGATAAATCGTTCCATGGATCCGAAGGGAGCGCGGTGAATCATTACCGGTCTGTGGTCTAAATTGTCTGATCCTTTGTAGGTTAAATCAAAACGTTCAGGTAGGTTGTAATCCACTTGAATGGTTCCTAATTGCCAGCTTCTTCCCAAAGCATCTTTCACCATAAAGTCCAATTTGGGACCGTAAAAGGCAGCTTCGCCATATTCTACCACGGTTGTAAGGCCTTTTTCCTTACTGGCATTGATGATCGCTTGTTCCGCTTTGTCCCAGTTTTCATCAGTCCCGATATATTTTTCATTATTTTCAGGATCACGTAATGAAATTTGCGCAGTAAAATCCTCGAATCCTAAAGAGCCAAAAACATACAATACCAAATCAATTACTTCTTTAAATTCTTGATCCAATTGCTCTGGTGTACAGAAAATATGCGCATCGTCTTGTGTAAAGCTTCGAACACGCGTCATACCATGCAATTCTCCACTTTGCTCGTATCGGTATACGGTACCAAATTCTGCGAATCGTTTCGGCAATTCTTTGTAGGAATAAGGTCGGTAGTTGTACACTTCACAATGATGCGGGCAGTTCATGGGTTTCAACAAGAATTCTTCATCTGTCTTTGGCGTTTTGATAGGTTGAAAGCTA
>CAXRIA010000044.1:0-18475 GCA_964230805.1 Flavobacteriaceae bacterium | reverse complement strand
GCATAAAAAAGTTTTTCCATGAAAAAAATCACCTTCTTGTTGTTCGTCGTATTGGTGGTGGCCTGTACTAAGACACCTAAAAATTATGCCATTTTACAAGGCGACATTCAAAACGCAACGTCCGAATCAATCCTTATTCAAAATAGAGATTATACCAAAGAAATCAAAATTGATGCAAACGGGAATTTTCGCGACACCTTGCAACTTTCGCCTGCGGTAAAAAATTACCTTGAAAGCTTTTACACCCTAAGTACGGAAAATGGAAGGTTGTTTGTCTATCTAAAAAACGGCTATGACCTCACTATTGAGACCGACGCCAACAATTTTGAAGAAAATCTTATCATTACAGGAAAAGGTGCCGAAAATTCGAAGTACATCCTAGACCGGATTCAAGCCTCTGATACCTTAGATGACATTGCGCCTCTTTTTAGTTCAGAAAAAGAAGAATTTTTTGCAAAAGTTGAGGAAATCAAAGCAATGTTCGATGCTATTGTATACAAACACAAAAACATCGACAAAGCCATGCGAGAAGGTGAATTACAAAATAATCAAGAATTGTACGACGGTTTGATAAACGCCTACGAGCAGCAAAATCTTAGGGCCACCAAAATGGCCAAAGGAGCGCCCTCTCCCAAATTTGTGGATTATGAGAATTACCAAGGAGGCACCACTTCTTTGGATGATTTCAAAGGCAAATATGTGTACATCGATGTGTGGGCCACTTGGTGTGCTCCTTGTCTTCAGCAAATTCCCTATTTGCAAAAACTGGAAGAAAAATACCATGGAAAAAATATCGAATTTGTCAGTATCTCCACGGACTTTCCTGCGCAGCGCGAAGTGTGGAAAAAAATGATTGCTGCAAAAAACATGGGAGGCATTCAGTTGTTCGCTGGAGAAGATCAAAGCTTCTACAAAGCCTATGAAATTTCTGGAATTCCTCGCTTTATTTTGATTGATCCTAAAGGAAATATTGTCGATGCGAATGCACCGAGGCCTTCTGATGAAAATTTAATTTCCTTGTTAGACGAACTGCCACTGTAAGTTTCGATTGAAGTACAGGAAATCGTTCGCTATTTTCTCTGTTCCTATTGAAATTTTAAGGCAGTCACAGGGCTTATTTTGGTGACAATCATCGACGGTATAAGTAACATGAGCAAACAGAGCAATAAGGTTCCCAAATTGAGCAATAACACCTGTAGAAAGCTGATGTAAACCGGCACCTCAGACACATAATAGGTCTCAGGATCCAAAGGAATTATTCCAAAATAAGATTGTAAAAACAACAATGTGAGTCCCATCAAATTTCCCCACAACAATCCCCGCACAATCAAATAGGAGGCATTGTACAAAAATATTTTTCGCACACTCCAATTAGAAGCACCCATTGCTTTTAAGAGACCAATACTCTGTGTGCGCTCCAATACAAGTACCAAAAGTGCTGTAATGATGTTGATTCCTGCCACCAAAATCATGATTGCGATAATGATGTAAATATTGGTATCAAACAAATGCAACCATTCAAAAATAGCAGGATAACTTTCCAAAATCGTACGACTGTTTAAAGTGGACGAAATTTCATTGTAAATGGCTTCTCCTTTGATTTTTAAATCCTCAAAATTATCCAACAATATTTCAAAACCACCTACCTGACTTTCTTGCCATTTGTTCAAATGTTGAATTTGCCGAAGATCTCCAAACAAGAGTGTTTTATCAAATTCTGCAAAACCTGAATTGTACAATCCCACCACTTGAAAAAGGCGTCTGTTGGGAAGGTTGCGCGGATTTTCCTTTAAAAAATACATAAAAAATGTGTCATTCAAAGCAATGCCCAATCTTTCTGACAGTGTTTTTGACAATAAAACCTCCTTCGAACGCGATTTCGAGAAATCGGGAAGTTTTCCTGCCACCAAATAGGGAGCGATACGCGACCAATCATACGTTGAATCTATGCCTTTTAAAACCACGCCTTCAAAATCTTTTTCTGTACGAATAACTCCGGGTTTTGTCGCAAATACGGCCACAGATTTCACCCCAGATACCCCGTTGAAATCCGGATAAAAATCTTGGTACTTCGATATAGGATTTTGCGTGGCTTCAGAGTAGTTGTTGTCGTAATTGACAACTTGTACATGTCCTTCAAAAACACTTATTTTTTCACGTATTTTTCGCTGCAAACCCATACCCGTGGCAACGGAAATCAACATCATTACCATACCCAATGCAATGGCTGCCGTGGCTATTTTTATTATTGGCGACGAAATACTACTTTTATACTCTTTGGAAGAAGTAAATCGCTTGGCTAAAAATAATTCGTAATTCAAATTGATGAGACTATTGTTGCTTTTCAAAAATACATATATTTTTCGGGTAATCTCTACAAAGTATGTGGGAATTCAACCCAAAAAAATAAGCGCTTTCTGTTTGCATACACTCTTTTTTAGTGCTTGCTTTTTGGCCTCATGTCAAACACCTCCTATCCGAGTAGGCGCCCATGCGACTCATGAATACTTCCCCCTCTTGCTCCATAAAAATACAGGTGTTGTGGCCAACCAAACCTCTGTAATCTTCAAAGACAACCTTCAAAAAACGCACACACACCTTGTGGATTCTTTGCAACATGCAGGAATACAGGTCCTGCGTGTGTTTTCTCCAGAACACGGATTTCGTGGCAAGGCAGACGCCGCAGAGCAAGTGGCTGATAACATAGACAAAAAAACAGGCATTCCGATTGTGTCTTTGTATGGAAAACAAAAAAAACCAAGTCCCGAGCAACTCGAAGGTTTGGATGTCATGGTATTTGATATCCAAGATGTGGGTGTACGCTTCTATACGTACCTGTCTACCCTGCACTATGTGATGGAGGCCTGTGCCGAAAATGATATTCCCTTGCTTGTGTTGGATCGTCCCAACCCAAATGGACATTATATTGATGGTCCTACCTTAAAAATGGAACACCGAAGCTTTGTAGGTATGCATCCCGTTCCATTGGTATACGGCATGACTATTGGCGAGTATGCCACCATGATCAATGGCGAACAATGGCTCAAAAACAAGGTGCAATGCGATTTGACGGTGATTCCACTTCAAAATTACGCGCATCAAACCGAGGTTCACTTGCCCATACGACCTTCACCCAACCTACCCAATGACCGGGCAATCAATTTGTATCCCAGTTTGGGATTTTTCGAAGGAACCACCATCAATGCGGGTCGGGGAAGTGAATTTCAATTCCAGCGTTACGGAGCCCCATGGTTTCCCACGACTGATTTTTCTTACATGCCAAAACCCAATTTTGGAGCGAAATATCCGAAACACGAAAACAAAATTTGCTATGGCGTGGATTTGTCACAACGCAAGAAAATGGCCAAAGTAACTATTGCCTGGCTACAAGACGCCTATGAAAAAACCCCTAACAAAGAAAAATTCTTCGGGAAAACCTTTACCATTCACGCGGGTACTACACTGCTCAGACAACAATTGGAAAACAAGGCTTCTGCCAAAACCATTGAAGCATCTTGGGAAAAGGATCTGAAAAAATTTAAAAAGACACGAGCAAAATATTTGCGCTACCCTTAGTTTGCTTTTGCCAAACAATGTTTGGATGGCTTCAAACAAAATGTAGCCCCAAAAAAGTGCGCCAACTATCTCTGGATTGGCCCTTCTGTTACATCCCTGCTCAAAAAATCTTACACACAAGACAATCGCACCCCGCCTTTGCCTATTTTTATTTTGGCAATGGCGTATTTTTTGGCATTCACTTGCAATTTGAAAAATTTGAGTTGGGGAACATCTTTCAAAAAACCAACCAGAACGGCCACCACATGCCTGTCTTCAAAAACAAAGGTGTCAAAATTTTCCGCTTCATCGGCAAAACATGCCACATCCAACAATTGCATGAGTTGCAACGAAATCACCGCCGTAGAGCCTTCATAACAAACACAAAGGTTTTTGGCATAAAAATCTTTATCAGAAACAGCATCCCCGTAAAAACACGTGTAAAATTTTGATTTTCGCAGCGATCTGACAGGCATCTTAAAAAATTCTAGGATTGAGAACGAAACTTGGTCTGTGGCTTTCCAACCATAGGCAAACGTTCTTTTAAATTTTCAACAATCGAAAATGCTGCCGGACAAATAGAGGCATTGGTCACCGTTAAATCAGTTATTTGAAAAAACTTACGTCGGTTCGTATGTGGGTATTCCGCACAAGCTTTCGGGCGCACATCATAAATAGAACAGCTGTTGTCGCTTTCGTCTAAAAAATGACAAGGCACCATTTTCAGCACATAAAAATCGTCAGAATCGCGCTCCAAAAATTGATCCATAAACTGCGCTTCTTTCATACGAAAATGCTTGGAAATGCGCTGAATGTCTTTTTCGGTAAAAATAGGACTCGATGTTTTACAACAATTCGCACATTCCATGCAATCGGTTTTTTCAAATTCGTCATCGTGCAACTCCTGCATAATGAGATCTAAATTTTTAGGAACCCGACGTTTCAATCGCTGAAAATATTTGAGGGATTCTTTTTCCACGTCTTTTGACAATTTGGGCAAAGCCGCCAATCGTTTTTCCATCGCTGTCATAAAAACCAATGTGTTTTGAATTGTTCTACAAAGATAGGTTATATTCTTCTGTGATTACGAAACAATCCACACATTCCACTGAGAGAGGTCATCGATTTTTGTGCCCAGACACGCGTTTTTTTCGAGAGCCCACGAACTTTTGCAAGTTATGCGCAATTAACCATCAATAATTCTTAAATTTGCTCCACAAATTTTACAATGAAATGAGTATCCAAAGCACATTGACGACAGCCGTTCAAAAAGCGGTTTTTTCCATTTTCGAAAAAGAAATCCACTCCGTTGAATTTCAAGCCACCAAAAAAGATTTTGAGGGAGACATCACCGTGGTTGTTTTTGCCCTGCTAAAAGTCCTCAAAGGAAACCCTGTCGCTATCGGAACGCAAATTGGAACCTATTTAAAGGAAAACATTGCTGTTGTCGAAGATTTCAATGTGGTCAAAGGATTTTTAAATTTGGTCATTTCAGACGCTTATTTTCTGCAAGCTTTCCACGAATTGTACCCCGTTGAAGCCTACGGAACTCCCGCACCAAAAGCGACAGACAAAGCTGTGATGGTAGAGTACTCCTCCCCGAACACCAACAAGCCACTGCACCTCGGACACATTCGAAACAACCTTTTGGGCTATTCCGTATCTCAAATTTTGGCAGGCGCTGGAAAAAAAGTTTTCAAAACTCAAATCATCAACGATCGAGGCATTCATATTTGCAAAAGCATGTTGGCATGGCAAAAATTTGGAAATGGAGAAACTCCGGCATCTAGCGGACTCAAAGGAGATAAATTGGTCGGGAATTACTATGTGAAATTCGACCAAGAATACAAAAAGGAGATCAACAGCTTGATTGCCCAAGGAAAAACCGAGGAAGAAGCCAAAAAACAAGCGCCATTGCTGTTAGAAGCCCAAAGTATGTTGCAAAAATGGGAAGCTGGTGATAAAGAGATAGTCAATCTTTGGAAAAAAATGAACCAATGGGTATACGATGGTTTTGCAAGTACCTATGAGGCGATGGGAGTTGATTTTGACAAAAACTATTACGAAAGCGATACTTATATTTTAGGAAAAGACATTGTAACGCAAGGACTCAAAAAGGGAGTGTTCTTTCAAAAAGAGGATGGCTCGGTTTGGATTGACTTGTCTGACGAAGGACTTGATGAAAAATTGGTACTGCGCGCAGACGGAACCTCTGTGTATATTACCCAAGATATTGGGACTGCTATTGAACGTTTCAAAGATTTTGACATCGATTCTTTAACCTACACCGTTGGGAACGAACAAGATTACCATTTCAAAGTATTGTTTCTCATCTTAAAAAAATTGGGCTTTTCTTGGGCCGACAATATGCACCACCTTTCCTACGGAATGGTAGACCTACCTTCGGGAAAAATGAAATCAAGAGAAGGTACCGTTGTAGATGCCGATGATTTGATCCAAGAAATGACGGATACCGCAAGAGAAATCTCGCAAGAACTCGGTAAACTCGATGGCTACACCGATGCAGAAAAGGAAAAACTGTATCGTATTATTGGGCTCGGCGCGCTGAAATATTACATTTTAAAGGTAGATCCTAAAAAACGCATTTTATTCGATCCCAAAGAATCCATCGACTTCAACGGAAACACAGGGCCATTTATTCAGTACACCTATGCCAGAATTCAATCCATTCTAAGAAAAGCCGATTTCGACTATGCAACCACAGGAAATTCAATAAGCTTATGTGAAAAAGAAAGAGCTGTCATCAAACAATTACAATTGTTTCCCGAAACTGTGCAACTGGCCGCCAAAAACCAAAGCCCGGCACTTATTGCAAATTATACCTACGAATTGGTAAAAGAATACAACAGTTTTTATCAAAGTTCCTACATATTAGGCTGTGAAGACCAAGAATTAAAGATTTTTAGAACACAACTGTCTCATAAAGTCGGAGCGGTCATCAAATCAGGTTTCCAACTGTTGGGCATTGATGTTCCGGAAAGGATGTAAATAAAAAAACTTCTGTTTTCTTATTTTTTTGTGACAAAATGGTGCAAAATTGAGCCGCCAACATCTATATCTTAACAGGCATCTAAAAAGTGGTTTTTTGGAAAAATTACTCCAAACAGAAAGGGAGATTTCATAAAACACCCCTGTTCCAGCAAAAAGCCTTGTATTTGGAGGCTTGAATTCCAATTTCCCTGCAAAATCAGTGGGTAAAATAATTTGGAATTCTTACCTTTGCGGTCGGATTAAAATTGAAAAAACACATGAAATACGATGTTATAGTTATCGGTAGTGGACCTGGAGGTTACGTCACTGCCATTAGAGCTTCTCAACTAGGATTTAAAACTGCTGTGGTTGAGAGAGAGAGTTTAGGAGGAATTTGCTTGAACTGGGGATGTATTCCTACCAAAGCCTTGTTAAAAAGTGCACAGGTATACGACTATCTCAAACACGTAGATGAATACGGTCTAAAAGCCGAAGCTATTGATAAAGATTTCGAAGCCGTGATCAAAAGAAGTCGCGGTGTTGCGGAAGGAATGAGCAAAGGTATTCAGTTTTTGATGAAGAAAAATAAAATTGATGTCATCAATGGATCAGGAAAAATCAAAACAGGTAAAAAAGTAGATGTAACTACTGAAGACGGCACGGTTACAGAATACAGCGCCAATCATATTATTATTGCAACCGGAGCGCGTTCTCGTGAATTGCCAAACCTTCCTCAGGATGGTAAAAAAGTAATTGGCTACCGTCAAGCGATGACCTTACCAAAACAACCTAAAAAAATGATTGTGGTAGGATCCGGAGCCATTGGTGTTGAGTTTGCACATTTCTACAACAGCATGGGTACCGACGTAACAATTGTGGAATTCATGCCAAATATTGTCCCTGTAGAAGACATCGATGTTTCCAAACAATTTGAAAAATCATTGAAAAAATCAGGAATTACAGTGATGACGAATGCTTCTGTGGAATCGGTAGATACCTCAGGAAAAGGCGTAGTGGCTACTGTAAAAACGAAAAAAGGTGAAGAAACCCTAAAAGCAGACGTTGTTCTCTCTGCTGTAGGTATCAAATCCAATATTGAAAACCTTGGATTGGAAGATGTTGGGATTGTTGTGGATCGCGATAAAATCATTGTCAATGATTTCTATCAAACAAACATTCCTGGTTACTACGCGATCGGAGACGTGGTTCCTGGACAAGCGTTGGCGCACGTTGCCTCTGCGGAAGGAATTACTTGTGTAGAAAAAATTGCCGGTTTGCATACCGAAGCCATTGATTACGGAAACATTCCTGGATGTACTTATGCGTCACCCGAAATTGCCTCTGTTGGATTGACAGAAGCGAAAGCCAAAGAAGCAGGTTACGATATCAAAGTTGGGAAATTTCCTTTTTCTGCCTCTGGAAAAGCAAGCGCTGCAGGTACCAAAGATGGATTTGTCAAAGTTATTTTTGATGCCAAATACGGAGAATGGTTGGGTTGCCATATGATTGGTGCCGGCGTAACTGACATGATTGCAGAAGCCGTACTTGGACGTAAATTAGAAACCACAGGACATGAAGTTCTAAAAACGGTGCACCCACACCCTACCATGAGTGAAGCGGTGATGGAAGCTGTTGCAGATGCCTATGACGAAGTCATTCATCTCTAAAATATTTAAAAAAAATGAAAAAAGGCTGTTTGAAATTTCAAACAGCCTTTTTTTTGGAATATATAGGTTACAATTCTCGCCTTATTTTTGTCGCTTTTTCAGTTCTTTTTCAATATCCTTCAAAGTAAACCCTTTGGCTTGAAGCAACATCAAATAGTGAAACAACAAATCTGCCGATTCGTACAAAAATAATTCATCGTTGTCGTCCATAGCTTCAATAACCGTTTCAACCGCCTCTTCCCCTACTTTTTGAGCCACTTTGTTAATCCCTTTGGCAAACAAACTGGCCACATAAGATTTTTGCACGTCTTTGTTAGCAACACGTTCTTGAATCACTGCCTCCAATTTCGAGAAAAATCCATACGTCGGCGTGTTTTCTTCTTTCCAGCACGTATCCGTACCGGTGTGACAAGTAGGACCTGCTGGTGTTACTTTCACCAATAAAGAATCGCCGTCGCAATCGTTTGAAATTTCAACTAGGTTCAGAAAATTACCACTTTCTTCTCCTTTGGTCCACAAACGATTTTTGCTACGACTAAAAAAGGTTACTTTGCCTGTTTCAATCGTCTTGTCATAAGCCTCTTGGTTCATGTATCCTAACATCAATACATTTTTTGTTTCTGCATCTTGAATAACAGCAGGAACCAAACCGTTGTCTTTGGAAAAATCTATTTTCATTTTGAATATTTTATTTATGAAGCATTTCCAACAAGACTGTCAAAAACACTATTTTATTTCATTATATACGCATCGCTACGCCTTGCTTTTTTAATTCTCTTTTCAAATCTTGAATTTCTATTTCTTTGAAATGAAAAACACTTGCTGCCAATGCGGCATCTGCTTTGCCTTTGATAAAAGTATCAGCAAAATGCTGCACGGTTCCCGCTCCGCCCGATGCAATGATGGGAATGTTTAGCATTTCCGACAAAACCTCTAGTGCTTCATTGGCAAAACCATCTTTGGTTCCATCGTGATCCATCGATGTAAAAAGTATCTCCCCTGCACCGCGCGCTTCCACTTCTTGCGCCCATTCAAACAAATTGATATCTGTAGGCACTTTCCCACCGACCAAATGCACATACCAATCGCCCTCAATTTGCTTTGCATCAATAGCCACCGTAATGCACTGTGATCCAAATTTTGCGGAGGCCTTGTTGATCAGGGATGGGTTTTTAACTGCTGAAGAGTTGATTGATACCTTGTCGGCTCCTGCATGCAGTAGATCATCGATATCTTCCACCGATGAAATACCACCACCCACAGTAAACGGAATGTCTATGGCTGCTGCCACACGCATCACCAAATCGTACAAGGTTCTTCTTTTTTCTTCGGTAGCAGAAATGTCTAAAAACACCAATTCATCAGCTCCTGTATCGGCATAAATTTTCGCCAATTCCACAGGGTCTCCTGCATCTCTCAAATCTACAAAATTAATCCCTTTCACCGTTCTACCGTTTTTAATATCCAAACAGGGAACAATTCTTTTTGTCAACATATTTTCTTTGTATTCTGTATCAAGTATTGCCTACATTGATCCATTTTTCTAATTCTTTCTTTTGACCGCTATTTAACTTATCAAAATATATCCTTCCAATTGTTTCAAGCTTATTTTTTGCTCGTAGATGGCTTTCCCGATAATGGTCCCTTCACAACCCAAAGCCGCCAATTTCGGCAACTCTTCAAAGTTTGAAATCCCTCCACTAGCAATAAGCTTCATTTCAGGCAGCTCTTTCAACATTTTTTGATACAATTCAAAAGAAGGTCCTTCCAGCATACCATCTTTGGCTATATCGGTGCAAATAACATAAGAAACGCCTTCGTTCATATAACGTTGTACGAAAGGAATCAGTTCTTCATCAGACTCTTCTTGCCACCCACTAATGGCAATTTTCTCATGGTGCGCATCGGCTCCCAAAATAATTTTCGAGGGGCCGAATTTCACCAACCAATCTTTGAAAATATCAGGCTGTTTTACAGCGATACTTCCTCCTGTAATTTGTCTCGCTCCTGATTCAAATGCAATGCGCAAATCTTCGTCTGTTTTCAAACCACCGCCGAAATCAATCTTCAAACTCGTGTGGGTAGCAATTGTCTCCAACACCTTGTGATTGACAATATGACTGGCTTTGGCACCGTCTAAATCTACCAAATGCAAATACTCAATTCCATGGGCTTCAAAAGCTTTGGCCACCTCCAATGGGTTTTCGTTGTACACTTTTTTGGTGTTGTAATCGCCTTTTGACAAACGCACACATTTTCCTTCAATAATATCAATGGCGGGTATAATTCTCATTTTATTCGCATTATTTCTCGACTTTTCATCTCTATAAAACTGAGGAAAAAGTCTATTTTTTTATAATTTCAAAAAGTTTTCCAATATCTGGGTTCCTACTTTGCTACTTTTTTCCGGGTGAAATTGCGTTCCGTAAAAATTTTCTTTTCGCAAAGCCGTGGAATATTTCAAGCCGTAATTTGTCGTAGCGATGGTCTCTTTGCACAGAGGCGCGTAATAGCTGTGTACGAGATAAACAAATTCGTTTTCTTTGACGCCTTCAAACAAATTAGACTGCAAGTCTGCAATTTGATTCCATCCAATTTGAGGCACTTTTACAAGGTCTTCAAAACGATGCACATCGACGTCAAAAATACCCAATCCCTTGGTATTGCCTTCCTCACTCGAGTGACACATCAATTGCATCCCCAAACAAATTCCCAAAACAGGCTGTTTCAACTCTGGAATTACTTTGTCCAAACCTGTTTCTCTCAACATTTTCATGGCACTACTTGCCTCTCCTACTCCGGGAAAAATGACTTTATCTGCGGCTTGAATCTCTTTTGCATCGTGACTCAAAACAGCTTCATGCCCCAATCTTTGCACGGCAAATTTGATGGACTGAATGTTTCCCGCTCCGTAGTTGATAATTACAATTTTCATTTTTTTTCTGCGACTCTCCGTCTTTTCAATTTGATTCTTAGTCAATTCCTAAAAACCTATTTATAGCATTCCTTTCGTACTCGGTAAGAACATTTTATTGGCATCTCTTTTTACAGCCATTTTCATCGCCTTCGCAAAAGCCTTAAATATTCCTTCAATTTTGTGGTGTTCATTCTCGCCCGATGCTTTGATATTCAAATTGCACTTCGCACCATCGGTGAACGATTTGAAAAGATGAAAAAACATTTCTGTCGGCATGTCTCCTATTTTCTCTCGCTTGAATTCTGCCTCCCATTCCAACCAGTTTCTGCCACCAAAGTCAACTGCAACCTGTGCCAAGCAGTCATCCATTGGCAAACAGAATCCATAACGCTCGATACCTAATTTGTCTCCAAGTGCCTGATTGAACAACTCACCAAAAGCAATCATGGTATCTTCAATCGTGTGGTGTTCATCCACTTCCAAATCACCTGCTACTTTTACAGTCAAATCCATGGCCCCGTGTCTTCCAATTTGATCGAGCATGTGATCAAAAAAATGAAGACCTGTGGAAATGTCATTTTTACCTGAGCCGTCCAAATTGACTTTGATGTAAATTTTCGTTTCGTTGGTATTGCGCGTGATTTCAGCACATCGATCTTCCAATTTTAAAAACTCATAAATAGCCTTCCAATCTTTTGTTTCTAAAGCAATCGTTGTTTCTAATGCTTCCTTTTGTACGGAAAGCTCGGTAGCTGCCAAATCGGCTACATTGTTGATATAAATGGCTTTTGCGCCTAAATTTTTTGCCAATTCCACATCTGTCAAACGGTCTCCTATCACAAAAGAGTTCTTCAAATCATAGGTTTCAGAGTTGATGTATTTCTGCAACAATCCTGTCCTCGGTTTTCTTGTAGGCGCATTTTCATGCGGAAAGGTTTTATCGATGACAACTTCCGAAAATACCACGCCTTCATTTTCAAAGGCTTGTATCAGCTTTTTTTGCGCTGGCCAAAAAGTATCTTCTGGAAAAGAGTCTGTTCCCAATCCATCTTGATTGGTCACCATGACCAATTCGTAATCCAGCTCGGCTGCAATTTTACTCAAGTATTGAAACACTTTTGGATAGAACTCCAATTTCTCCAAACTATCCAACTGATAGTCAACAGGGGGTTCAATAGCTAACGTTCCGTCTCTGTCAATAAAAAGTACTTTTTTCATATTTCTGTAAATTTTCAGGCGTTGTGGTAGGTCACAAAAATTGTGAGCTGTCAAATTCTCCTAGTCCATATCTTTCAACGCCGCGATTAGTTTTGTGTTTTCATCAGCGGTTCCCACGGTCAAACGCAAAGTGTTTTCACACAAAGGTTGTGTTGTTCTATTTCTTATTACGATTCCTTTTTCTAACAATTGATTGTAACGCTTGTTGGCATCGTCCACCTTGATCAAAACAAAATTCGAATCAGACGGGTATTGTTTGGAAATATACGAAATGCCTTGAAGCTTTTCTTCTAATTTCTTTCGTTCTTCTAAAATCAAACCGATTTCTTTTTCTACCTCTTTATAAGAGTTCAATCGTTCTTTCGCGCGTTGTTGGGTCAATTCATTGACGTTGTAAGGTGGCTTGATTCGATTCAATATGGCAATTACCTCCCGAGAGGCATAACATATTCCCAAACGAATTCCTGCCATTCCATATGCTTTGGACAGGGTCTGTGTCACAATCAAATTGGGATATTTGTCCAATTTTGTCAACCAACTCTCCTGAGAAGAAAAATCAATATAGGCTTCATCAATAACGACCAATCCGGGAAAGCCCTCTACAATCGCTTTGATTTTTTCTTCTGAAAAAGCATTTCCTGAGGGATTGTTCGGAGAACATAAGAATATCACTTTTGAGTTGTTATCAACAACCTCCAAGGTTTCTTTTACTCGAATGTCAAAATCTTCTGAAAGCAAGACCTCTTTTGTTTGGATCGTATTCAATTCAGAGAGCACTCCATACATCCCATAGGTAGGTGGCAACAAGATTACGTTGTCTTCTTTGGGCTCGCAAAAGGCCCTAAAAATTAAATCTAGTACTTCGTCACTTCCATTTCCTAAAAGAATTTGACTCGCGGGCACACTTTTCAAGTCAGCAAGCAATTCCTTCAAGCTTTTTTGCTTGGGGTCAGGGTACCGATTGACGCCGTTTTGAAATGGGTTTTCATTGGCATCTAAAAAAACCATTGGCGCAGTGGCCTCTTCAAACTCATCACGGGCGGAAGAATAAGCCTTTAATTTGGCTACGTTTTCTCTAATTATGTTATTTAAATCAAAAGACATGATTCGCGTCTTTAATGTTTCTATTTTATTTTGTTCCCTTCTTTTTGGTATCACTACCTCACAGTCGCAACAAAAGCATGGTCGAAAAAAACCAAAACTTTTATGCTTTTCCTTTTAGGTTTTCTAATCGCAAGGTGACCGCATTTTTATGGGCTTGCAAACCTTCTGCCTCGGCCATTAATTCAATAGCCGTACCAATATTTTGGATGCCTTTCTCTGTTATTTTCTGAAAGGTTACTTTTTTTGTAAACGCATCCATATTCACCCCACTGTACATACGCGCATAGGCATTGGTTGGCAGGGTGTGATTGGTTCCGGAGGCATAATCTCCTGCACTTTCAGGAGTGTAAGGCCCAATAAAAACCGAACCTGCACTCATAATTCTATCCAAATACAAAGTTTCATTTTGCACGTTTAAAATCAAATGTTCCGCTGCGTATTCATTGATAAAATCAATTTGATCTTTCAACGATTTTATCAATACGAACTGAGAATTCTCAATGGCACTCTTTGCCATTTCTTTTCTTGGCAATACTTCCATTTGAGCGGCCACTTCTGCTTGAATTGCTTTCAGAGATTCTATGGTATTCGCTACACAAATCACTTGGCTGTCGTGTCCGTGTTCTGCTTGCGACAACAAATCGGAAGCCACAAATTCTGGCAAGGCCAATTGGTCTGCAACCACCATTAGCTCCGAGGGTCCTGCAGGCATATCAATGGCAACTCCTTTGGTCAATGCAAATTGTTTTGCCGCGGTCACATATTGATTCCCTGGACCAAATATTTTATATACATTCGGAACAGATTCCGTTCCCAATGTCATGGCAGCAATGGCCTGTACACCTCCAAGTTTGTATATGGTTGTCACACCTACTAATTTTGCTGCATACAAAATAGCTGGGTTTACTTTTCCTTGACGATCTGGTGGCGTACACAATATAATTTCTTTACATCCCGCCAATTTCGCTGGGATTCCCAACATCAAAATGGTCGAAAACAAAGGAGCCGTTCCTCCTGGAATGTAGAGTCCTACTTTTTCAATTGGACGCATTTCTTGCCAACAAGTAACCCCCTCAGTTGTCTCAACCACTTTTTTGGGAATGAACTGTGACGCGTGGAATATTTTGATATTCTGTTTTGCCAGTTCCATGGCTTCTTTTAGTTCCGCTGAAACAAGAGCGTCCGCAGCTTCTATTTCTGCTCGACTTACTTGCAATTCTTCGATTTCAACTTTGTCGAACTGAGCTGTATACGACTTTAGTGCCTTGTCTCCCTTTTTTTGAACTTCTTCAAAAACTTCGGAGATAATGCTTCCTAAATCGGTTTCTTTTTTGGACGGTCGTTTGGTCAACGAACCCCAAGTATCTCGTGTTGGATTTTCTATTATGTTCATTTTTTCTCTTTTGACTTTTCAAAAAGCCCTAAAAATTACAATACCATTTTCTCGATCGGAACTACTAAAATTCCTTCTGCTCCTCTTTCTTTGAGCGCGTCTATAATGTCCCAAAACTTTCTTTTTCCTTGTACAACGGTGTGTATGGAACTCCACCCTTCTTCTGCTAAAGGCAATACGGTTGGGCTTCTCATTCCTGGTAATAGTTCTATAATCTCTGCTACTTTGTCATTGGGGGCATTCAAAAGAATGTATTTTGAATTTTGCCCTCTAAGCACTGACTGAATCCTAAATTGTACCGTATTTAAAATTTCTCTTTTTGCCTCAGAGAGGTTTGGACCGGTGGTCAAAACTGCTTCGCTTTCTGACATTTTCACAACCTCTTTCAAACCGTTTTTAAACAAGGTACTTCCACTGGAAACAATGTCGCAAATTGCATCTGCCAATCCTATATTTGGTGCAATTTCTACAGAACCATTGATGATGTGTAAATCGGCTGTAATATTATTTTCTGCAAAAAATTTCTTTACTGTGTTCGGATAAGAAGTTGCAATTCTTTTTCCGTCCAAATCTTTCAAATCACGAAATGACTCTTCTTTTGGAACGGCCAAAGAGACTCTGCATTTGGAAAACCCCAAACGCTCAATAATCTTCAAGTCTTCTCCTTTTTCCACCAAAGTGTTTTCTCCTAAAATAGCCACATCTACGACACCGTCTCTCAAGTATTGCGGGATGTCTCCATTTCGCAAGTACAGTACTTCTACGGGGAAATTACGGGCCTCCGCTTTTAATTGGTCTTTTCCATTGTCGATTGAAATTCCACAATCTTTCAATAGTTTCAGGGAGTCTTGATTCAATCTTCCTGATTTCTGAATGGCGATTTTTAATTTTGTCATTTTGTTTTTAGTTATGCTTGAGCAATGGCAAAGGATTTCATATATACGAAAAAAACCCATTTGAATGGCTCAAACGGGTTTTTGAAAATATGTTTAATTACGACATAACATTCCTAGCTCGTTTGATCACAAGTGTTTGAATGGTGATGATGTAATTGTTTGTTGTTCATCTTTTAATTTTACAGTGCAAATATAACAATTAAATTAAAATACCTCGCGGTCTCCCTGCTATTTTTTGTTTCTGTCTTATTTTAAATTTGCATTTTACTTCTGCTATTCTTTTTCAAAACACTGGTTTATATCGCAAGACACTACTTGCCCTTGTTCTAGGGAGCCGATAGACATATTTCCGACACGCACTCGAACGAGCCTCAGGGTTGGAAACCCCACAGCAGCGGTCATTTTTCGTACCTGTCGAAATTTCCCTTCTTTGAGCACAATGGAAACCCAACTTGTAGGTCCATGACGTGCATCGCGGATTTTTTTTTCACGCATTTGAAAATCGGGAACATTTTTTAAAATTTTGGCCTTGCAAGGTTTCGTGAGATAGCGTTTCCCTTCGAAACCAATCTCCACACCTCTTTGCAATGCATTCAAAGCTTCTGGGGTAATTACACCATCTAGCTGAGCGTAATATTCTTTTTCAACTTTTTGACTGCATATCGCGTCGCTCAACTTACCATCTGTCGTCAACAAAAGTAAGCCTTCAGACTTTGCATCCAATCTTCCAATGGCCATCGTACCTTGGGGAAAATCAAACAATTCACCGAGCAACTTTTTTTTTCGAGTTTTGTTATTCACAAATTGAGAGATGTATCCGTACGGTTTGTTTACCTTAAAATGATGGTGTTGCCTCATGTTGAATATAAAATCATCTTTGACTGCAAACGCATTACAATTCCAAACTTCGAATGTAAGAGAGTTTCTTTTTCCACAAGGCCAACTCTTTTGTTTGACTCTCGATGGATTTTTTTACGTTTTGAACCAACGGATTTTCTTCGCTTGCATTTGCAATAAAACTGATATTGTTCCCCAGTTGCTGAATTTCTTTTGAAATTTCGTCGATCTTTTTTCGCAAGAACACGACTTCTCCATCTAATTTTCTCGCATTACCACTGCTCAAATGAGCATCCATTTCCATTTTGTACTTTAACAAGACCAACGCTTCTCCTTCGATTTTAAGTTGCTTGTATAGTTTTTCGATTAGCTTGTGAAAACGCACCTCAATTTCTTTTTCTTTTCGTGGCACCCTCCCAATTTTATTCCATGTTTCAATGTAAGCCTTCACCTCTTCCAGTTTCACCTCCTCATTTCCAACAACGCCTTGTATTTGAGAAATAAATTCTTTTTTTGTTGCAAGTGCTTCTTTTTGTTCTGGAGAACCACTGTCTTGTATTTCGTGAAGCCTGTCAAAGTAATGATTGCAAGCTCCCTTAAATTGTTTCCAGATTTGATCAGAGAACTTTCTTGGTACGTAGCCAATTTTTTTCCATTCTGCTTGAATTCGTTTCATTTCTTGCGTTGTCTTCTCAAAATCATCGCTGTCTTTCAAAGATTCTGCCAAAGCTATAAGCGCTCGCTTTTGCTCTAAATTGGACTGCTGTGTTTTGTTCTGACCTTTGTAAAACGTATTTTTCGCTTGGTTGAACTTTTTTGTCGCCGCCTTGAGTTGTTCCCAAATAATTTGACTTTTCGCACGAGGAACTCTTCCAATGGTAAAAAAAACTTCTCTTTTCACTTCAAATTCCTTGATACTTTTTTGCCAATCGCTATGGGTTTTATTTTCAGCAACATCAAAGGCTTCTAAAGACTGTATGACCGCCAACTTCAACTTCATATTATCCTCGAACTGTGATTTTTGGCTTTGGTAATAATCGTCTCTCCTGTCGTGAATAACTTTTGTTGCTTGACTAAACTTTTGCCAAACATCTTCGCGGTGTTCCCGTGACACAGGACCAATATCTTCTTTCCATTTTTTATGAAGTTCTTGCAATTCTTTGAAGGCTTTCGGAATGTCTTCTTCTTTCGCAAGCGCCTCTGCTTTTTCAATAATTTTGAGCTTCTCCTCCAAATTATGTTTGAAGTCCAATCCACGAAGATCATTGTTTAAGTGCAGTAAATCATAAAATCGTTCCACATGGTGGTGGTAATTTCGCCAAGTGGTGTTGTATTTTGTTCGGGGTACAGCTCCGATCTTTTTCCAACGATCTTGAATTGTTTTGAATTCTTTGTACATGGTGGCCGAGTCGGCTTTTTCAATAATCGCCTTCAGCTCATCAATGACTTCTATTCGCTTGTTTAAATTATCCTTCAATTGATTTTCAAGATCTGAATAGTACTTATTTCTCAAAGATTTGTATTGAGACATGAGTTGATTGAAAGAAACTTTGACAGGACTTGCATAGTGAAAATCAATCGATTCTCCACCTTCTGCAAGAAAAGCTGCTTTTTTTTCTGCGAGCAAGGCACCAAATTTTGAATCGAATATTTTTTTGATCGCATCCACGTTGGATTTGATCAAATGCACTTTTTGATTTTTTATCAAGTCATTCAACTCTGCCACAAGCTGCTCCATATCCATGGATTGGAAATCTTTTGCAGGAATGCTTGCTTTTTCTTCTTGTTCTTTCTCTGAACTAGCAGCCACATCCTCTTCAATCGATTCTACGGCTTTTAGAGTCGCTTCGTTTTCTGCGGTTTTTTGATCCATCTCTTGGGTCGTTTCTTCTTGAGT
>CAXRIA010000043.1:0-71975 GCA_964230805.1 Flavobacteriaceae bacterium | reverse complement strand
AGAAAAAAGGCTAAGAATTAAGGAATAAAAATGAATAACAATAATAAATACAACAACTATGAAAATAATTTACTTTTTAATCACTTTTGTCTTGTTCCATTGCCTCAACCTTCAGGGACAGGTTGAAGCCACTGAGGTGGTTTCTGGGTTGCCCCATGTCCCCAGCGGTCTAGTTGTAAATGGAGATTATTTGTATTTTGCTGGCAGGTCTGAAGATGAAATATTTAGAATTGATCTTACAGATACGGAACCCACTGTAAATGAGTTCGTAACAGGATTGGATGACATGAGAAGTTTAGCTCTCAATGGAAATTATTTGTATGTTGCTAATGGAAGTTCTAGTACTGAAATATATAGAATTGATCTTACAGAAACGATGCCTACTTTAGAGTCACTGGGATTGACGGGATTGAGTTTTGTTAATGGAATGGTTTTCGTCGGAAATACGATGTATATTTCTGAACATAAAGATGAAGGAAGTAGAGTCTCTAGAGTTGATTTTGCAGCAACGATGCCTGAGCTAGAGTCCCTGGGATTGGAAGCGATGTTGGCCGTTATTGGAGGATTAGCTTTCAATGGAGATTATTTGTATGTTGCTAATAATGATAGAGTCTCCAAAATTGACCTTACTGAGACGACACCTACTTTAACCAATGTGGTAACAGGATTGGATAATGCTTCAAATTTAGCTTTTCATGGAGATTATTTGTATGTTTCTGATGCTATCCGAGATAAAATATCCAGAATTGACGTTACAGAAACAATGCCTACTGCAACTGATGTGCTAACGGAATTAGATAATGTATTTGAAATGTTTATTGAGGATAATATAATGTATTTTACAATAGACGATGGAATTTTAAAATTAGATCTTACCACCTTGTCCGTAGCTGATATTCCTACCGAGCTTTCCGGCATAGGCATTTCACCCAATCCAGCATCAGATTATCTACAGGTTTCTGGCTTAAAAGCCAGAGAAAAATATACGATTTACAGTGTTTTGGGAGCTAAAATCCAAGAAGGAACACTGAATGATGAAAATCAAATTGATCTTAAAAAAGTTCCAAAGGGAATTTACCTACTTGAACTTGAAAACACGAAAACCATAAAATTTGTAAAAGAATAGGAGTTATTGTCAGAAAAGTGTCGATTTTTACAAATGGATTCGTTCTGAGAGAAGTCATTAAAACAAAAAAGCTGTCCTTTTAAAGACAGCTTTTTTTGTGTTTATTTTCCAATGGTTTAAAATTTGTAAGACAAACCTATAATCACTTGATTGGGTTTTTGGTTACCCAATGCAGCTGCAATCTTGTTCATACTATCTTGCGCGCTTGCAAAAGAATTGAAGTCTTCATCAGGATAGTTGAATCCTGTTTCGAGGCGGACATCCAAACCAAATTTCCAGAATTCCAATCCAATACCCGCTACGAGACCGATGCTAATGTCTTCATCGAAATCATCATTTTTATACGGGGTGATCCCGCTAATACTTGTTGAGGCTTCGAGTTTTGATTTTAGCAAGTATTGAAAATTAGGTCCAATAAAAACATTTCCGAATTTCAATACTTTGAGCCCGAGCAATACCGGTACATCTATTTTATTGATTTCGTAGTTTACGTTGGCAGAAAAAGCAGGGGTGTCACCGATTATAGGGATGTCAATTTTGTATTCACTTGTTAAGCTAGAGAAATTGATTTCTGGACGTACATACAAACCGACTACAGGAACTTTTACACGCATCCAAAGACCCGTATGAAAACCTGAAGTACTTTCTGTTTCCAGGGAATAGCCCGAGGGCAATTCTATGTAATTGGATGCTTCACTGTTCAAATCTTGATTGATTCCCCCTTTGATACCAAAGCTAAGTTGCGCATTTGAAATTTGGTGAACAGCCAATGCGAGCACTAGTGTAAAGAATAATTTTTTCATAATTATTTTGATTAAATTTTGATAAATATATGAATTCTATACCACAAAATTGTGTTTCAAAATTACTTACGTGCTGTAACCTTCTGAACGGCTTTTACAATGGCCTTGGCATTCAAGCCATATTTTTCCATGAGTTGTGCCGGGGTTCCAGATTCACCAAAACTATCATTTACTGCTACAAATTCTTGGGGAACAGGTTTGTTTTTTGCCAGTACTCCCGCAATGCTTTCTCCCAAACCTCCAATATAATTGTGTTCCTCTGCGGTAACAATACACCCTGTTTTTGCGACAGAGTTCAAAACAGCTTTTGCATCCAAAGGTTTGATGGTATGCATGTTTAGAACCTCAGCAGAAATACCTAATTCTTCGAGCTCCTCTGATGCTTGCAATGCTTCCCATACCATGTGCCCAGTAGCTACAATGGTAACATCGGCGCCTTCCGTCAATTGAATGGCCTTTCCAATCACAAATTTATTTTCATGATTTGATTCCGTATGTTTTGGCATAAAAATGGGGACTGCGGGTCTTCCAAAACGAAGGTATACAGGACCTTCATGTTCCGCAATAGCGATGGTCGCTGCTTCTGTTTGATTGTAGTCACAAGTATTGATCACTGTCATTCCAGGCAACATTTTCATGAGTCCAATATCTTCTAAAATTTGATGGGTTGCACCATCTTCTCCCAAAGTCAATCCCGCATGCGAGGCACAAATCTTTACATTTTTATCAGAATACGCAACCGATTGACGAATTTGATCGTACACTCTACCTGTTGAAAAGTTGGCAAACGTTCCTGTAAACGGAATTTGACCTCCAATGGTCAACCCTGCCGCAATTCCGATCATATTGGCCTCAGCAATTCCGATTTGAAAAAAACGATCTGGGTTTTCATCGATAAATTCGTTCATTTTTAAGGAGCCAATCAAATCGGCACAAAGCGCAACTACTTTAGGGTTGGTTCTCCCTAATTCAGCTAGTCCTGCTCCAAACCCTGAACGCGTGTCTTTTTTTTCAGTAAACGTATATTTTTTCATTGTGTATGGGGTGATTTTTTATGCAAACAAAAGTAGTAATTTTTGTGAGTTTTAAGACGAATTTTTTCTTTTTATTTGAACGGTGTTAAGAGCAGTTCCAGTGTGTGTCGCGATTCACTTCGAAAAGCAATTGAAAGGGTCATTTTACGAGTTTTCCAATTCTCTTAGAATTCGGTACAGTTTGTGAACAGGCAGTCCCATCACGTTGAAATAGGAACCTTCTATTTTTTCAACACCGATAAAACCAATCCATTCCTGTATCCCATAACTTCCGGCTTTGTCGAAGGGTTCATACGCGTCTATGTAATAGTTGATTTCTTCGTTCGTTAGTTTTGAAAAGAAGACAGAAGTGCTGTCTGAAATTATTTTTTCATACGTATTGGTTTTGATGCAAATGGAAGTAATGACCTCATGTTGGCGTCCAGATAATTTTTGAAGCATTTCAAACGCCATTTCTCGGTTTTTAGGTTTCCCCAGAGCTTCCTCGTCGAGCCAAACAATGGTGTCTGCGGTGATCACAATTTCATCATTTGATAACTGACCTTGAAATGGCGCAGCTTTGAGTTGGGCTAAATATTCAGAGATTTCCTCCTTGTGCAATTCGTCTGGGTAAACTTCGTTTACATCAAATAGTTTTACGGTGAAAGGGATGTTGAGCTCTTTGAAAAATTGCTGACGTCTCGGTGAGCCGGAGGCAAGAATAATTTTGTGATTTTTTAAAAGTTTTTCTAACATTTGGAGCAAGTGTTGTATCGTTTTGAAAAAGGAGTCAATTTAGGAGTAGTTATTTCAGAAAAGGAAGATTCGAGACGGTGAATTCCCTTTTAAAAATTCTTTTTAATCCGGTCCAGATCTCTTTGATTGTCTCTTTCTTTCAAGGTGTTTCGTTTGTCGTGTATTTTTTTTCCTTTACACAAAGCAATGTTCAACTTTGCCCAACCAGCATCGTTTAAAAAAAGTTTCAAAGGGACAATGGTTAGCCCAACGTTTTGCACCTGTTTCTGAAGCTTTCGAAGTTCTTTTTTTTGTAGCAAAAGACGTCTTGAGCTTTTGGGTTTGTGGTTGTAGGAATTGCCATAAAGATACTCCTCAATAAACATGTTGATCACGAAGAGTTCACCACGATCATTGAATTCACAAAAACTTTCTGTAATTCTCGCTTTGCTCAACCGAATCGATTTGATTTCCGTTCCTGTCAACTGTATGCCCGCAGTGTACGTGTCTAAAATTTCGTAGGCAAAGCGTGCTTTTTTATTTTGTATGTTTATTTTCTTTTGCATCTGCCTGCAAATGTAACCAATATCTTAAAAAGAAACGTTTGAGAAGCTTAGAAATGCAAGCGAAATGTTATGAAATCTGATTTAATTTTGATTTTAATTTTGAGAATTCTAACACAAGTTTTGGATTTGATTTTTTAAACAGTTCCTCGTAATATTGAATGCCATAGAACAAGTTGTTTCGAAAGGTAGTTCGTTTTTTTTCTTCTTTTTTTGTAGTTGTTGGGGAAGAATTTAATATTTTTTCTTGAAAGTATTTGAGATACATTTCACATTCCTTTAAAAACATATGGGGTCGATTTTGTGGTTCTATAATGTTTGTTTTACCATAAATATGTTGAATCATTCTTTTTAAAGAAACAATTTTGTCAAAATAAGCCATATTTGGACCTGGACATACGATGACTCCTTGATGTGTTTCCTTGGAATCGATTTTTTTTTCGATCAAAGCAGCATTCGCCAATCCCGTGCACAAACACGATTTTTTAACAATGTCATGCAATCGTTTTTGGTAAGACTTTTGATCTATTTCCATGGAATTGAGCTTTTCAATTTCAATTTTTTGAAACTTATGAGAAGCTGTACAAATCGATCGATCGGTATACTGCTTGTCAAAAGCTAAGAATTTTTTTGGACAAGCGCTCCCAAACTTACGTTTGTTAAATCGGTCGTTTTTATATTGTTCAAAAGTGCCTCCTTTTACGCTGTTGAAAGGAACACCCAGTGGCGAGATACTACTCAGATACAAATCATCTTCTTTTGCGTTGGATAGTAAGGTTTGGGTTTGTGAATCCACTGTTGTGGCTTCTGGAACCAGTAAAAAAGGGGAGCCCCAACCGACAGAGTCGACTTGGTATTGGTCGATTAAAAAGTTGTGTTCTTCAGCTGTGCCTACGCCACCTTGTACCGTAATTGCCAAGGGCAAAGGTCTCACAGGGCAATATCTTTTCTTTTCTGACAATGCCTTGGAATAAGTTTCGAAGGTTTTTTGAATTAGTGTCTTTTTATTTTGTATGAAAGTCTCCAAAATAGGACCGAGTAACAAACCTTCTGTTGCAAAAGCATGACCTCCACAATTCAAACCTGATTCTATTCTGTATTCCGATACCCAGAGACCTTTTTTTGCAAAAAATAGGCCTTGGATTTGTGCAGATCGATAGTCACTAACTTTTAGGATGATTTTCTTTGTTAAAACATCATTTTCTAATGGGTAAAAGTCTTCGAATTTTTCAAAATAGCTGTAAAGATGCGGATTCATTCCGGCAGACAATACGATAGAAGCGTGTAAGTTGCTTTTCGCAAAACCTCTAAGAGCGGCGTGTGCGTCATTGTGTTCTTTGTTTAACAATTTTTTTTTGTGGTAATTTTCATTGTCTAATTTTGTCATGATATTCACATCAATGGCTCCTGGATGAATATTTTTTTTTAACCATTTGACCATTTCGTTTTTGGTTGCATTGGTTTTCATGAAACAAATTAGATTTTTTTTTAAGTCGGAACAGTCGGGGAGTATGTCTAGGTAATTCAATAGCATTTCTTTTTTTTCAGAAAGTGCTAATGTGAATTCGTGAAACTTTTTTTTGACAATGGTTTCCATATTGTTCAAATACGAGGTAATTCTTTTTTCTCTGGCATCGGGTTCTTTTGTTGAAAAAGATTGGAAGGGAAGTTTGTATTTACGACTGTAGAATTCGTTGATATTTTCTATCAGAATGTCATCAACGATCGATACGACCGAATTGATGCTGTATTGTGCAACTTTGATAGGACTGTCTATGGTGTATGCCAACCCCATGACAGGAATATGAAAACTGTGAATGGATGCTTTTTTGTACATATTTGAAAATGTATTTTGATCGGGCAAAGGTGTGCTTATTTCAATGACAGAACTATGATATAAATCATGGTTTGTGAAAATTGGGTACAAAAAAAGCCTCGATATTCAAATATCGAGGCTTTTAACTATAACCAAAACCCTCCAAAGTATAGAACTACTTTAAAAGTTTACTAGTATGGGTAGTCGTAAAAATTCGAAAACCTTACCAAGAGAACATTTTTTAATTTTTAACATGCAAACTTGCATTCAATTCAATGGTCTTTGGATTGGGTCTACAAGTCAAATGGCCATTGGTACTATCGAGTAAAAACAACAATTTGTCTTTGCCGTTTAGTGCGGCACCTTTTACAATATTAGCGCCTTCTTCAACAATATTGCCATCAATATCTACAGGTTGTTTTTCAGCATTGTACAACCAAACTTTCGCGGCAGCTGTAACATATACACCAGCAGCGATGGTACATCCAAAACCAAGAGAGATCCCTGTACCGGAATTTGCTCCAAGCAAGCATTTGTCTCCGATTGAGATTACATTTTTATTTCCTCCCGAGAGTGTGCCCATAATTGAAACACCACCTCCTAAATCGGAATCATGACCTACTACCACACCGGCAGATACACGACCTTCAATCATAGCATTTCCAAGTGTTCCGGCATTAAAATTGATATATCCCGCTGGCATTACCGTTGTTCCAACAGCACAATGAGCCCCCAATCGAACTTGAGACCCCGAAGCAATTCGAACACCGTTAGGAACGTGGTAATTCACCATGTATGGAAATTTATCTACGTGTGTCACATTCAAGGCAATTCCTTTGAAATTGGCTTTGATGCGTTCTTCATCTAAATCTTCAGGTAATATAGGTCCTTGGTTCGACCATGCAATATTATTTAATTTCCCAAAAACACCTTCCAATGATAAGCCGTGAGGTTTGACGTGTAATTGTGACAAACATTGTAATTTGAAGTATCCTTCCACGGCATCGGCAACTGCACTGTCCTTGTCAAACAAGAAATAAGCAACAATGTCCACTGTGTGATAGCCATTTGGTTCCTTGTAGTTGTCTAACAATTGTTTGATTAAAAGAATATTTGGGTGCTTTTCAATTTCGTTGTGGAATGCCGCAAAATTATCAAAAGCTTGCTGAAGCTGCGCTTTACCAATACTTACAAAACCATTTTCTGAAGAAGTATATCCCACAACATCTTGCAACAGGGCGGCAGTTCCAAATGCAGTATCCCAATTGATGGCTGGAAAGTGAACATCCAAGGTTTTTTCTCCTTTGGATCTTCGAATCCCCAGTCCAAATGCCAACGGCTTGGTGTAGTTTGTTTGTGAAGTAATATTTTGTACGTATTCTTTGAAATGATCGATTGTATTCATGGTTGTAATTTTATTTGAATGCAAAGATACTCAAAGTTGTATATTTTGAAAGTTTAATTTGAGATCTGAGCCAGAAAAATGGGATGTTCGTATGAAGGTTATGAAAATAGTGTTTACGAATGTTTTTTTCGGAAAAACAATTCTCTTTCTTCAAAGGTCTTTTGAGGCACGGGTTCTACGACTTTTTCAAAAAGTTGCATGTAATTTTCATCGTGTTGACTGACTTGATTTTTCTTGAGGTTGAAGGGAACAAATCGAAACCAAGCGATGGATTTTAAAAGGGTTTTGTTCGTATTCCACATACGCATTTCTACTTGAATTCCTTTGGGAGTAAATGAAATTAACTGGGATTCAAAAACAATGTTTTCCATGGTGAAAACAGGTTTCAGAAAAGCAATTTGATTGTTGGAAACCACCCACCCGAGGCCTTCTTCTTTGATAATTTTAAACAAATCAATGTTGTAGTTCTCCAAGAGTTGATCTTCTCTTGCATTTATGTAATAATCTACATACCGGCCATTGTTCAAATGATTGAAAGGGTCGCAGTCTTGGAAGCGAATTTTTTTCGAGCTTTCTAATATTTTAGGAAGTTCTTTCATATTATTTTGTTAATGGTGTCCGTAATTCGTTTTTTGTCATCTTTAAAGTCAAACCAATGTGTTTCTTTGTCTTTTTGAAACCAGGTCATTTGTCTTTTCGCAAATCTTCGCGTATTTTTCTTTATTTCTTCCACAGCGAAGTCAAGCGAAATTTCACCATCGAAATACCGAAAAAGCTCACGATACCCAACGGTCTGTAATGCGTTTTTTTCTCTAAAGGGGTACATTTTTTTTGCTTCTTCCAAAAGTCCGTTTTCCATCATCAAATCGACTCTTTGATTAATTCGGTTGTACAAGATTGGGCGTGCTGCATTCAGACCTATCTTTATAGAATGGAAGGCTCTCGGAGCTTTGGGCTTGTTTTTAAAAGAAGTATATGTTTTACCCGATCCTAGACAAACTTCCAATGCTCGGATGACGCGGTGTGGATTTTCTAAGGCGATGGAGTGATACGTTTCCGAATCCAATTCTTTCAATTTATTTTGTAAATAAAGCAGTCCCTTTTCTTTAAACTCTTTGTTCAGTTTAGTTCTTATAAGTGGATCTATATCAGGAAAGTAATCTAATCCTTTTAGAACAGCATCTACATAGAGTCCGCTTCCACCAACCATGATCACCATGGAATACTCAAGAAATAGTTCTTCCAATTTTTTTAAGGCATCTTTTTCAAACTGTCCCACGTTGTAATCTTCAAAAATGGATCGGTTTTGAATAAAATAATGTGGGGCTGCCAACAGCTCTTCTTTCGAGGGAACAGCGGTTCCTATTTCAATTTCTTTGTAAAATTGACGAGAATCACAAGATATAATAGGAGCTGAAAAATGTTTTGCGAGGTATATGCTGAGGGCCGTTTTGCCAATTGCGGTAGGACCAACGATCGTGAGAAGTGTTTTCTGAGGCATTTTAGAAGATCTAAAAAATTATTTTTTCTTCATATCTATTAAGATAGCGAAGGTGCTGTTGACATCTTCCTCTTTGACAACAATCGTCATTTCATGTGTAGTTGAAATGATTTCTTGCACAGAAATTCCGGCCCAGGCCAACTGTTTGAGAATGAAATAATAGACCCCCGATTGTTCTACGTTTGTTTTGGGTAATTTGATGGTGATAGAGGCCAATTCGTTGTGTGCGTAAATCAAAATTTCTTTTGAAAAAAGCGTTTTGACTTTGGATTCTAAATTTTTGCTCGTCACAATGTTGGTTTCAAAAATCCCTTGAGAAATTGTAAAAAAGAAATCTTTGTCCTCTCCAATTTCGGTTAAAAGCGAGGTGATTGATTTTAGTAAGCTCGAGGTGTTTTTATAAGTGTAATTACACAGGTCAGACCTCACAATAAAATCGCCCAATGAAAAGGTGAATTTTCGAATGTTTTTTCGAATCCGCAACAAATTAGAAGGCGAAAGTCGGTTGATTGCCATCATAATAGCTCCCGGTTTGACTTCTTTTCCTAGATCCTTTTCGACTTCCTCTTGAATCGCTCTTGCAAGCGAGGATACATTGATCAATTTGTCATTCAAAGCCTCTTCATAAAACGGCGTTTTTCGGATGATGCTTTCAACAGATTCTTGAATCGTTTTCATTTTGATGTTTAAATTTAAACAATTTGTAGTAAAGTGTAAATATATTACAATTTTTTGCGCCAAAAGTACAATTGGAGGATTTTTGCACGATAAAAATTCAAGAAGAAATGAAAGTTTTAAAATTTGGAGGAACTTCAGTAGGAACTCCTGAAAGCATCAAGGAAGTTGCTAAAATTGTAGCAAACATTGAAGGAGATAAAATTGTCGTTTTGTCTGCCATGTCTCAAACGACAAATGTTTTGCATAAGATTACAGATTTTATTGCGACTTCCCAATTTGAAGAGGCAAGAGCAACGATTGATGAATTGTGGAGTCGATACAAAACTGTGATAGAAGGATTGTATAACAATGAATCTCTGAAAAAACAAGCAGGAGCATTGATTGATGAACGTTTTGAGTTTATAAAATCATACGCTCATGAAGGTTCCTTAGCAGTCATTGAAGGAATAGAAAAGATTATTGTAGCGCAGGGAGAAATTTTATCGACCCATATGTTTACGTTGTATTTGGAGGAAATTAAAGAAAGTGCTCAATTGCTTTCGGCTTTCGATTTTATGCGTATTGATAAAGCGGGAGAACCCGATGTAGCCTTTATTACGGAGAATCTAGGTGCTATTGTCACTGCCAATCCTCAAAACAATATTTTTGTAACACAGGGGTATATTTGTTTGAATCATGAAGGCGATATTGACAACTTAAAAAGAGGAGGGAGTGATTACTCTGCGTCTTTGATAGGAGCTGCCATTACAGCAGAAGAAATTCAAATTTGGACGGATATTGATGGCATGCACAACAATGATCCAAGATATGTGGACAATACGTTTTCGCTGAAAGAAATTTCTTTCGATGAAGCCGCTGAGTTGGCGTATTTTGGCGCGAAAATATTGCATCCGCAAAGCGTGATTCCCGCGAAAGAGAAAAATGTACCTGTTTTATTGAAAGACACTTTCAATCCAAATTCTGCAGGGACCATTATCCGGAACTGTGATGTCCCGAATGGAGTGCGTGCGATTGCTGCCAAAGATGGCATTACCGCAATTAAAATCAAATCGTATCGAATGTTGATGGCGTATGGTTTTTTGAATAAAATTTTTAGTGTATTCGAAAAGTACAACACCTCAATTGACATGGTGACCACATCGGAGGTAGCCGTATCACTTACCATTGATAATGATGCTAAAATTCAAGAAATCGTTCAGGAGTTGGAGGGAATTGGAAGTGTTCAAGTGGATACGGATTTGACGATTGTTTGTTTGGCTGGAAATTTTTCACAAAAGCAAAGCGGAGCAAGTACAGAAGTTTTTAAAAGTATGTCGGACATTCCAATTCGTATGATTTCGTATGGTGGTAGTGATTACAATGTTTCGCTACTGATAAAATCAGAAGATAAAATCCGTACACTTCGGGCTTTAAATGATGGAGTATTTCCTGTAAAAGCGTAAAGAAACAACGCAAATATTTTTTTTTAAAGTAAAGTCTTTTGGGAAACTTTTTCCTACTTTTGTAATCGATAATTATTAGAAAAAACAAGTATGGCAATTATAATAACAGACGAATGTATCAATTGTGGCGCATGTGAGCCAGAATGCCCAAACAACGCGATTTACGAAGGCGCTGAGGATTGGCGTTATGCTGATGGTACAGAGTTATCAGGAGACATCGTTTTGCCTGATGGAAAAAAAGCAAATGCGGAGGAAGATCAAGAAGCAATAGATGACGAAGTGTACTATATTGTGCCTGACAAATGTACCGAGTGTAAAGGTTTTCACGATGAGCCTCAATGTGCCGCGGTTTGTCCTGTTGATTGTTGTGTGCCTGATGAAGATGTGGTAGAAACAGAAGAGGAATTGTTAGGAAAAAAAGCCTTTATGCACGGGGAATAATTTTTTTTCAAAAAATAAATAAAAAAGCGTTTCAATACTTTTTGAAACGCTTTTTTTTGTTCTTGAGTTTCAAACCCAAAAATGAAATAAACACTATATTTGCATTCAAATTTTCTAAAAAAGATATTTTCATGAAAGCCGGAATTGTAGGATTGCCTAATGTAGGGAAATCAACCCTTTTTAACTGTTTGTCAAATGCCAAAGCACAAAGTGCCAATTTTCCTTTTTGTACCATCGAACCCAATATTGGTGTGGTCAATGTTCCAGATGCTAGAGTAGCAAAACTTGAAAGTATGGTGAATCCAGAGCGTGTGGTGCCAGCAACCGTGGAGATTGTAGATATCGCAGGTCTTGTCAAGGGCGCGAGTAAAGGGGAAGGTCTCGGCAACCAATTTCTAGGAAATATACGTGAAACAGATGCCATCATTCATGTGTTGCGTTGTTTTGATAACGACAATATTGTACACGTCGACGCTTCTGTAGATCCAGTACGAGACAAGGAAACAATTGATATTGAGTTGCAGCTGAAGGATTTAGAGACCACCGAAAAACGCATAGAGCGTGTAAAAAGAAACGCCAAAACAGGAAACAAGGAGGCCCAAGCAGAGTTGGATATTTTGTTGCGAATTCAAGAAACTTTACTCGCTGGAAAATCCGTTCGAACGATAGATTTTACCGAGAAAGAAAGAGAATTTGTAAAACCGATGCAGTTTATAACGGACAAACCTGTCATGTATGTATGTAATGTAGATGAGGCTGCTGCGGTGAACGGAAATGGGTATGTAGAATCCGTGAGAGCAGCCGTAAAAGATGAGGCTGCTGAAATTATTGTCTTGGCTGTGGGGACGGAAGCGGATATTACAGAACTAGACGATTACGAAGAGCGTCAAATTTTCTTAGAAGATATTGGCTTGACAGAACCAGGTTCGGCAAAGCTGATCCGTGCAGCATACAAATTATTAAATTTACAAACCTATTTTACGGTGGGTGTAAAGGAGGTGAGAGCTTGGACGATAAATATCGGAGACACAGCACCGCAAGCGGCGGGGGTAATTCACTCGGATTTTGAAAAAGGATTTATTCGCGCGGAAGTCATAAAATACGATGATTATATTGCCTATGGTACCGAAGTAAAAATAAAAGAAGCAGGGAAATTAGGAGTAGAAGGGAAGGATTACGTGGTTGCTGACGGTGATATTATGAATTTTAGATTCAATGTATAAGTAAGAAAGAGCAATTTTATTTGCCTATCGTTTGCTTTGAGAAATAAAAAAAAGCCTTTGTAATTTTTACAAAGGCTTTTTTAGGGTTTGATATCCACCGTTACGCAAGCATGGTAACCGGATTTTCGATGTATTGTTTCACAGTATTCATAAAGGCTGCTCCAACCGCGCCATCGATCGTTCTATGATCACAAGCTAAGGTAATATTCATCACATTACCTACTGCGATTTCACCGTTTTTCACAACAGGCTTTTGTTTGATACCGCCTACTGACAATATAGCGGAATTCGGTTGGTTGATGATTGAAGTAAAGTTGTCTACGCCAAACATTCCTAAATTGGAAACTGTAAATGTAGATCCTGACATTTCAGCAGGCGTTAGCTTTTTGTTCTTTGCTTTGATGGCCAAATCTTTCACTTCTGCACCAATTTGAGTCAAGCTCTTGGTGTCTGTAAAAGGAATTACAGGGACTACCAATCCGTCTTCAATAGCAACGGCTACGCCAATTGAAATATGATTGTTGTAAATGGTTTGTTCATCTGTCCATTCCGTATTAATTTGCGGATGTGATTTCAATGCCATAGCACAGGCTTTCACAACAAGGTCGTTGAAAGACACTTTGGTGTCTGGCAGTGCATTGATTTCTTTACGAGAAGCAATGGCTTGATCCATGTCAATGTCCATGCTGATGGTAAAGTTTACTGCCGTTGTTTGTGAGTTGTCCAAGGCTCTCACAATGGCTTTTCGCATTTGTGAATTCTTAACCTCTGTTTGACTCACTTCTCCAACAGGAATCGCTGCTGCAGGTGCTGCAGGTGCTTCAGTAATGATCGTATCGCTAAAGTTTTCAACATCGGTTTTTACAATGCGTCCACCTTCACCAGTTCCGGTTACTTTCGCTAGGTTGATTCCTTTTTCTTCTGCCAATGCTTTTGCCAGTGGAGAAGCAATAATTCTACCATTTTCAGAGGCAATAGCACTCACTTTTTTAGGAGCCACTTTCGTGGTTTCTTTTTTAGGAGCTGTTTTTGGTGCACTTGGTGCCGGTGCTTCCGGTTTTTCTGGAGCGACTTCTGCTTTTGGTGTTTCTTTTTCAGTTGTTGTTGTGCCAAATCCAGCGACAACGGCAGAAACATCGGTTCCTGCTTCACCTATAATCGCCAGTAGGGAATCTACTGGAGCGGTTTCACCTTCTTGCAAACCTACATACAAAAGTGTTCCTTCGTTAAAGGATTCAAATTCCATGGTCGCTTTGTCTGTTTCGATCTCAGCCAAAATATCTCCTTCCGACACTTCGTCGCCAACATTTTTCAACCATGAAGCTACGGTACCGTCAGTCATGGTGTCGCTCAAACGAGGCATTGTTACGACAGTTACATTGTCTGGAATTTCCAAACTTGTGGTTTCTGAGGGAGTATCCGCAGCCTTTTCAGCCACTTCTTCTGTAGCTTGAGCGGCGGGTTCTTCATTACTTACGGGTGGTGTGCTATCTCCGTTCAAAAGGGCTGAAAAATCTTCTCCTTCTTCACCGATAATCGCAAGCAAAGCGTCTACAGGAGCAGTTTCTCCTTCTTGCAAGCCAATATGTAAGAGCGTTCCTTCATTAAAGGATTCAAACTCCATGGTGGCTTTGTCAGTCTCAATTTCAGCAAGGATATCACCTTCTTCGATTTTTTCACCAACAGTTTTCAACCATTTCGCAACGACACCTTCAGTCATGGTATCACTCAAACGGGGCATTGTAATAATTTGTGCCATAGTGTATTTTCGTTATTATTGTCTGTTACCTGGAATCATGATTGGTGTGATGACCAATTTGAAACACGGCAACTGTATTTTTTATTTTGACGTCTTGATAAAAGGATAATCTTCTTGTTCATAAACCACATCGTACAATTGATTTACTTCTGGGTAAGGAGATTCGTCTGCAAATTTTTCGCATTCTGAAACTTTGTCCTTCACTCGTTTGTCAATTGCCTTGATTTCGTCCTCACTTAGGTAATTGTTTTCTTTAATGATATTTAATACCTGCGTGATTGGGTCAATTTTTTTGTATTCAGCTACTTCGTCTTTGGTTCTGTAATGTTGGGCATCCGACATAGAGTGTCCTCGGTAGCGGTATGTTTTCATTTCTAAGAAGGTAGGTCCTTCTCCCTTACGAGCTCTTTCCATAGCTTCGTGCATGGCTTCAGCAACTTTTACTGGATTCATGGCGTCTACAGGGCCTGAAGGCATTTCGTATCCCAATCCAAGTTTCCAAATATCATCATGGTTGGCAGTTCGTTCTACCGATGTACCCATGGCATAACCATTGTTTTCGACAACAAAAACCACTGGAAGTTTCCAAAGCATGGCCATGTTGAAAGTTTCATGCAAAGATCCTTGTCTGGCAGCACCGTCACCAAAACAACAAATGGTAACGCCTCCTGTATTGTGGTATTTGTCTCCGAAAGCCATTCCAGCTCCTAAAGGAATTTGTCCTCCCACAATACCGTGACCACCATAGAAACCGTGTTCTTTTGAAAAAATATGCATGGATCCTCCCATACCATGAGAAGTTCCAGTCACCTTTCCATACAATTCGGCCATTACTCTTTTCGGGTCAACACCCATTCCAATGGGTTGTACATGGTTTCGATACGCAGTGATCATTTTGTCTTTTGACAAGTCCATCACATGCAATGCACCTGCTAGGATGGCTTCTTGACCATTGTATAAGTGTAAAAAACCTCTCACTTTTTGTTGGATATAAACAGCAGCAAGTTTGTCTTCAAACTTTCTCCAGAACAACATGTCTTCGTACCAATTAATGTAGGTTTCTTTTGTAATTTCTTTCATGATGTATTTTAATAAATATGCAAAGTATGACCGCAAAAATAACATTTTACAGATACATAATTAAGGAAAATAGGGACTTTTTTTCGAATACAGCAGTCGAACTTTCATAATCATAATTTTTAAATAAAAAAATAAACAAACCCGATATGTTTACACGAACTTTTTTCTAATATCACTAATTTCTGAAAGTTTTTTTATGAATTTTAAAAAAAGATCATTGCTCTACCTAAAGTTCAGACTATTTTTCGATCAAAAACAATTTCTTATTTTGCTATTTTACATGTAGTCTTCTATAGGGTTACACGAACAATTTAAGTTTCTGTCACCAAAGGCATCATCCACTCGTCGCACGGTAGGCCAAAACTTGTTATCGTAACAAGACTCCATTGGAAAGACAGCTTGTTTTCTTGAATACGAGAAATTCCAAGTGTCGTGGGTTGCCATGGTCTGTGTATGTGGTGCGTTTTTCAGAATAGAATGCTCGTCGTGCATTTCTTGTGCATCAATTTCATTTTTGATTGATAACATGGCTTGGATAAATGTATCCAATTCTTGTTTGCTTTCACTCTCCGTGGGCTCAATCATTAAGGTTCCTGATACAGGGAAGGAAACCGTTGGTGCGTGGTATCCGTAATCCATAAGTCGTTTCGCGATGTCTACAACTTCGATACCTTGTTGTTTAAAACCTCTAAAATCTACAATCATTTCATGTGCGCAAAAACCATTTTCTCCTGTGTATAAAATGGTGTATTCTTTTTCCAATTTTGTTTTGATATAATTGGCATTTAAAATTGCATTTTCTGTGGACGCTTTTAATCCTTTGGCTCCTAGCATTTTTATGTAACCGTACGATATGAGTAAAACCAATGCGGATCCCCAAGGAGCAGAGGAGATTGAGGTGATTGGGGCGTTTCCTCCTGTGGTAATGATTGGATTTGAGGGTAAAAAGGGAGCCAAGTGCTCAACTACGCAAATAGGCCCTACGCCAGGGCCACCTCCTCCATGGGGAATGGCAAAAGTTTTGTGCAGATTTAAGTGACAAACATCAGCCCCAATGGCTGCTGGATTTGTCAAGCCCACTTGAGCGTTCATGTTGGCACCATCCATGTAAACTTGCCCACCATTGTCGTGAATAAGTTTGGTTATTTCTTTGATTCCACTTTCAAAAACACCATGTGTTGAAGGATAGGTAATCATCAAGGCTGCTAAAGTATCTTTGTAGAGGAGTGTTTTTTTCTTGAGATCCTCATAATCAATATTTCCTTCTGGCGTAGCCTTAGTGACAATCACTTTCATTCCAGCCATTACGGCAGATGCTGGATTGGTTCCGTGTGCGGAAGAGGGAATCAGACAGATATTTCGATGCATATCTCCCCTTGATTCGTGGTAAGCTTTGATGACCATAAGTCCAGCGTACTCGCCCTGAGCTCCTGAATTGGGTTGAAGTGATGTGGCGTGAAAACCGGTAATTTCGTTGAGATCGGATTCTAATTGTCTAAAAATTTCTTGATAGCCATCGGCTTGTTCAATAGGAGCAAAAGGGTGTATATTTGCCCAATTGGCCCATGACAGCGGAAACATTTCTGAGGCAGCATTCAGTTTCATGGTACAAGAACCGAGGGAAATCATTGAATGGTTCAGTGATAAGTCCTTTCGTTCAAGTTTTTTTATGTAACGCATCATTTCAGTTTCCGAATGATAACGATTAAACACAGGGTTTTGTAGGAAAGATGTCTTTCTTGATAGATTTTGAGGAATGGTAAGCTGTGGATCGATAAAAGTTATTTCATTAAAACTCTTTCCTTCTGCATTCGCAATAATTTTTACGATTTCATTGATGTCTTTTAACGTGGTTGTTTCATTCAGTGCGATGCGAATGGTTTTTTGTTCTGTGTAATAAAAATTTACATGGCATAATTCTGCATTCCGTTTTACTTTGTCGACGTCTGAAACAACAACGTCTAAGGTGTCAAAAAAGATCTGGTTTGTTTGAAGGATTCCCAAGGTTGTCAGTTCACGGTGCAAAGTATAGGCTAATTGGTGAATTCTGTTGGCAATGTATTGCAAACCTTTTGGACCATGAAAAACACCATACATCCCTGCCATAACCGCGAGTAAAACTTGTGCGGTACAAATGTTAGAGGTTGCTTTTTCTCTTCTGATATGTTGTTCTCTGGTTTGGAGCGCCATACGCAATGCTCGATTGCCATCCAAATCTTTGGAGACGCCAATAATACGTCCCGGAATATTTCTTTTGTAAATTTCTTTGGTTGCAAAATAAGCTGCGTGTGGTCCTCCATACCCCATCGGGATTCCGAAACGTTGGGTCGTTCCAATAACAATATCAGCACCCCATTCGCCGGGGGGTGTTAGGATAACGAGGCTTAATAAATCAGCAGCAACGCTCACTCGCACCTCCTTTTCATGAGCCTTTTCTACGAAATGTGCATAATCCATCACTTCTCCATTTTGTGCGGGATATTGCAACAGTGCCCCGAAGAAATTTTCGGACAATTTGAATTCATTGTGATTCCCAACAACGAGTTCTATTCCCAAGGGTGTGGCACGTGTTTTTAGGATGTCTAGCGTTTGTGGAAAAACAGTGTCTGAAACAAAAAAATGCAAGGCATTGTTTTTTTTCTGATTTCTCGTGCGTGTGTTGAATAACATAATCATGGCCTCGGCCGCCGCGGTTCCTTCGTCTAAGAGCGATGCATTTGCAAGTTCCATTCCTGTCAATTCTGTGACCATGGTTTGAAAATTCAAAAGAGCCTCCAATCGTCCTTGGGCTATCTCTGCTTGGTAAGGAGTGTAGGCAGTGTACCAGCCTGGATTTTCAAGAATATTTCTTTGAATTACACCTGGTATAATTGCAGGGTGGTATCCCAATCCAATATAATTTTTGAACAACTTATTCTGGAGAGACAAGGTATGTATGTGTGATAAATACTCTTGTTCACTCATGGCAGCGTCCAAATTCAAGTCTTGTGTCAAGCGTATATCGGAGGGAACTGTTTTTGCAATCAATTCATCAAAGGAAGCAACACCAACTGTTGACAACATTTTTTCAACTTCACTTTTTGAGGGGCCGATGTGTCTTAATTCAAAAGAGTCTGTTTTCATTCTAACAGGGGTTAATTCAATAAAAAAAACAAAATTAATTATAAAACTCAGGAGTCATGGAAATCAAATTTGAAAATTATCAACCGGATTGAAAAGGTTATGAACAATTCCTGTTTTATGTAGGTATTATTGCCTTATTTTTGTAGGGTGTCATTTTTTAAAAAAATAGGAGTTTTTTATGTCAATGCGCATATACACGTGGCTTTGGTCGCATTGTGTATGGTTTTGATTACGGGTGAAATTTTTAGCCTAGCTGTTTTAGAATTGTCAATTTTTGCAGGGTTTTCTACGATTTTTTCATACAATGTGATTCGGTTTCTTAAATACAAGAATCATGCGTTAAAGAAAAGTTTGATGGTTTGGTTTGAGAATAACAAAGGAAAGGTGTTTGTTGTGACAGGTCTCAGTTTTTTAGGTTTGTTGTTCTTTGGTTCCTTTTTAAAGTTTTCTGCCTTTCTTTTTTTAATGCCTCTGGTTTTTATTGTTGCCTGCTATATGGCTCCGGTGTTCCGTCATGGCATTTCGTACCGAACTTTGCGAAATCTTCCTTTTATTAAAATTTTCAGCATTGCTTTCACTTGGTCCGGAGTCTCCGTTATTTTGCCATTTTTGAATTGCGCTACGCCGATGGATCGGGTTTCGTGGATTTACTTTGTTTATCAATTTTTATTTGTATTCGTTTGGACATTGCCTTTTGATCTGCGTGATATTGATTTTGATTCGCATGAAATGAAAACCATACCGCAACTTCTTGGTGTCAAGGGAACAAAAATTTTAGGTGTTTTGACCCTAATTTTGATGGTCGTATTGTCCTATTTCTTTTTGGAACGTGCTATTTTTCCACTGCTGTTTTTAGGGATTTTGTTATTATTTGTTTCGTTGTTGTGGGCCTCGCAAAAACAGTCACCTTTTTACGCTTCTTTTTGGGTGGAATCCATTCCTATTTGTCAGTTCGTTACATATACTTTTTTTGAAATTTAATTTTGTTTATTGTTGTTTTGAAATAGTTAAACAAAATATGTATATTTGTGAAAACATCTATCCCTATGCTGACGATCAAAACAAAAGGAGTACTGCATACACTCTCAGCAACGCAAAAGATTCCACTGTCCTTAAATGAGGCTTGGGGGTTTTTGTCAGATCCGAAAAATCTCAAAGAGATCACTCCAGACAACATGGGTTTTGATATTGTCTCGGGTGATCGTAGGCCCTTGTACGAAGGAGCGATATTGCAGTATGCTGTGCGTCCTTTGTTCGGTGTGAAATTGTACTGGGTGTCGGAGATTACAAACATGAAGGTCCATGATTATTTTATTGATGAACAAAGGTTTGGGCCCTATGCGTTTTGGAAACACGCTCATTTTATCAAAGAAATACCAGGGGGAGTGCTCATGGAAGATGTGATCACATACAAACTGCCTCTTGGTCTGTTGGGTAAATTATTTCATCCCATCATTGTAGCCCCAAAATTGAAAGCCATTTTTGCTTACAGAAGAAAAAAGTTAGAACTTAAATTTGGTCATTATGAAGGATAAAATCGTTGTTTTTTGGTTCCGAAGAGACTTGCGTTTGCAGGACAACGCGGCACTCTCGAATGCCTTGCAATCGGGACAGAAAGTACTGCCAATCTATATTTTCGATGAAAATTCACCGCCCTTGTCTTCAGAGCAAAATGTAAAAACGTTATTTGTAAACGCTCAATTACAGAAAATCAATTCAGAGCTTGAAAAAATAGGCGCAGTGCTCTCCATAGTGGAAGGAAAGGTAAGGGATGTTTTTGCAGAAATGTTTAAGTATTACCAAGTGGAAGCCGTTTTTGCCAATCGAGAATACGAACCCAATTTGATAAAACGGGACCAAGAGCTCTCAGATTTTCTTTTGTCGCAGAACATACCCTTCAAAACTTACAAAGATCAAGTTCTGTTTGAACAAGATGAAATCGTAAAGGCTGATGGTCAGCCTTATAAAATTTACACACCGTATTCAAAAAGGTGGTTGGAGCATTTACAAAACATGGAATTACCTAAATATATCTGTGTCCTGGAAGCCTCCAAGTTTGTTCAGAATAAATTTTATTTTTCTCCTTCAGAATCAAAAATGGTATTTTCATCCAAAGTAAATGTATGGCCCTATGATTTATCGAAAAAGACAATTGACAATTACACAAATACAAGGAATTTTCCAGGTATTGAAGGAACGTCAAGACTGAGTAGTCATTTGCGTTATGGTACTGTCAGTGTTCGTTCTTGCATACGTGAAGCAATGAAAAGTTCAGATACAACTTTTCTTAAGGAATTGATTTGGCGTGAATTTTTCACTCAGGTTTTGTGGCATTTTCCTTTATCAGTGACTCAAAATTTCAAAGAGAAATACAATTGCATTGCGTGGAGGAACAATGTTCATGAATTTAAAAAGTGGTGTCGAGGTGAAACAGGTTATCCTATTGTAGACGCAGGAATGAGAGAATTGAACAATACGGGGCATATGCACAACCGTGTACGAATGATTACCGCAAGTTTCTTGTGCAAACATTTGTTGATTGATTGGAGATGGGGAGAAGCTTATTTTGCAGAAAAATTACTTGATTATGACATGGCGCTCAATGTAGGAAATTGGCAATGGGTTTCTGGAACTGGATGTGATTCGGCACCTTATTTTAGAGTGTTTAATCCGTCAGAACAGCTCAAAAAATTTGACAAAGATTTTACCTATGTAAAAAAATGGGTACCCGAATTTCAAGAATTCACCTATACCCCGATGGTTGAGCATACGCAGGCAAGAAAACGCTGTTTAGAAACATTCAAGCAAGGCTTGTTAAATTGTGCATAGAAAATGAGACACTATATCAAAGAGAATTTTCGAATTAAAGATCTTGAAAATTTTTCGGGTGTAAAAGCCCATACGATTCGTATTTGGGAGAAACGATACAACCTTTTATCGCCCGAGCGAACCGATACAAATATTCGATATTATTCCCACGAAAGTCTTCAGAAGTTACTGAACATCACATTGTTGTACAACAATGGTGTTAAAATTTCCAAAATCGCAAAACTTACTGAAGAGGAGATGAGGGAGTCTTGTAGGGGATTAATTTCTGAAAAACAGGTAAAAAATCGTATATTGAATGACTTTAAGGTCGCAATGATGCAATTTGATACGGCACTTTTTGAAAGAACCTACCAAGACATTCTTCAAAAATCGAATTTTAGGGATGTTTTTGTAAATTACTTTATTCCTTTTTTGAATGAGATAGGATTGCTTTGGCAAGTGGATTCCATTTATCCTTCACACGAGCATTTTATCACAGCTTTGATGAAACAAAAAATTCAAGTTCAGTTGGAAGAAAATCAACTCAATGAAATTGACAAAGAAGAGACCTATGTGTTGTTTTTACCAGATCATGAAATACACGATCTCGGAATGCTCTATTTGAATTATGAACTCTTGTGTGCCGGTTATCGCGTCATTAACCTAGGTCAGTGTTTGCCTATCTCGAGTTTAGAATTGTTCCGCGACAAGGAACACAAAACAATGTTTATTGCCTATTGCACGGTTGCTCCGAGTACAGAAGATATTGACAGTTATACAGAAGAGCTTTATGAGAAGATTATCAAAGATTCGAATTCGGAGTTGTGGATGTTAGGCAATAATACAGTTGGAATAGAGAAAATGAGAGCTGTTCCATCCATTTCGATTTTTAAATCCGTTACAGAGGTGCTCGATAAAATACACCTTGTTTAAAAGAACCAAATGAATACAAAAAAAACAATAATTATTGGGGCTGGGTTTTCTTCGTTGTCGGCGGCCTGTTATTTGGCCAAAGAAGGAAATCATGTGGTTGTCTTGGAAAAAAATAAACATATGGGTGGAAGAGCCTCTCAATATGTGAGAGACGGATTTACGTTCGATATGGGCCCTTCTTGGTATTGGATGCCAGGTGTTTTTGAAAAGTTTTTTGCTGATTTTGACAAAAAGCCATCGGATTATTATCATTTAGAGAAATTGAGTCCAGCTTATACTGTTTTTTTTGGAGAAAACGATGCTTTTACAGTGGAAGATACGTTGGAGAAAATTTATATTGCTTTTGAAAAAGAAGAAAAGGGGAGTGCCAAGAAATTAAAAAAATTTGTCGATCGTGCAAGAAAGAATTATGAAATAGCCATTGATGATTTGGTGTACAACCCAGGGGTTTCGCCTTTAGAACTGGTCTCCACGAAAACTATTGTCAATGTACATCAGTTTTTTAGTACGATTTCAAACGATGTGCGCAGTGTTTTTAAAAATCCAAGATTGATTGCCATATTGGAATTTCCAGTTCTTTTTTTGGGAGCAAAACCCTCCAAAACGCCTTCTTTTTATAGTTTTATGAACTATGCTGATTTTGGATTGGGTACTTGGCATCCCAAAGGAGGGATGTACAGTGTTGTAAATGCCATGATTGAGTTGGCATCTTCGTTAGGTGTCGAGTTTAAGGCCGATGCAAAGGTCGATGAAATAATTGTGGAAGATGGAAAAGCCAAAGGTGTCCGAGTGAATGGAGAACGTTTGGAAGCCGATACTGTGCTTTCTGGAGCTGATTATCAGCACACAGAGACTTTATTGCCAAAAGCTTACCGACAATACTCAGAATCGTACTGGGATAAAAAAGTGTTTGCTCCGTCCTCGTTGTTATTTTATGTAGGCTTTGATAAAAAAATAAAGAATGTCCAACATCATACACTTTTCTTTGATGTGGATTTTGAGGCGCATTCTCAGGCCATATACGATACGCCCAAATGGCCTAGTGAACCTTTGTTTTATGCAAATTTTCCGAGCATTACAGATAGTTCTTTTGCCCCAGAAGGTAAGGAAGCGGGTTTCTTTTTGGTGCCTTTGGCTCCCGATCTAAATGATTCCGAAGCGTTGAGAGAAGACTATTTTAAAAAAATTATGAACCGCTTTGAAAAATTGACTGGTCAGGAAGTAAGCGGTTCGATTCTTTTTAAGGAAAGTTTCTGCGTAAATGATTTTAAAGAGCGCTACAACTCGTACAAAGGAAATGCATATGGAATGGCTAATACGCTAATGCAAACAGCTTTCTTGCGACCGAGATTAAAAAGTAAGAAAGTGAAAGGACTCTTCTTTACAGGACAGTTGACCGTGCCTGGACCTGGAGTTCCTCCTTCTTTGATATCAGGGAAACTGGTATCTGAATTGATAAATTAACAACCAAAACCCCTACCATATGAAAGCTATTTTTGACAAGGTATCCCACAAGGCATCAAAATTGGTGACCAATGAATACAGCACTTCATTTTCATTGGCCACGAAAATGCTTGGAAAATCCATCCGCCAAGATATTTATAATATTTATGGCTTTGTTCGGTTTGCTGATGAAATTGTGGATTCTTTTCACAATTATGATAAGGAATTTTTGTTTCAAGATTTTGAAAAACAATTAGAGGATGCTTTGGTCAATAAATTGAGCTTGAATCCGATTCTCAATGCCTTTCAGGAAACAGTACACCGCTATGCAATTCGTCAAGAAAATATCAATGCTTTTATGAAAAGTATGAAGCAAGATTTGACGAAGAAGAAATATACGACCCAAAAAGAATACGAAGAGTACATCTATGGTTCCGCTGATGTGGTTGGTTTGATGTGTCTAAAGGTTTTTGTAAAGGGAGATGAAAAAAAATACAACGAACTAAAAAATGCGGCTATGAAATTGGGGTCGGCTTTTCAAAAAGTAAACTTTCTGAGAGATTTGAAGGAAGATTTTGAGAGCCTTGACAGAAGTTATTTTCCAAATACTGATTTGTCATCATTGGATGAATTTTCCAAAAATGAGATTATTAAAGAGATAGAGAGTGATTTTAGAGAAGGTTATATCGGCATTCAAAGCTTGCCTATGGAAGTGAAATTCGGAGTATTTACAGCCTATAGATATTACAAGCAACTTTTGGTAAAAATAAAGAATACACCCGCTCCAAAAATAAAATCAACTCGAATTCGGATTTCCAATTCGAAAAAAATTGAGCTACTGACAAGAACTTATGTAAAATATCAATTAAACTTATTGTAACAATGATCGGACTTCACATACTCATTTTTTTGATGACCTTCGGAATCATGGAATTCATGGCATGGTTTACCCATAAGTATGTTATGCATGGATTTTTATGGTCTTTGCATAAAGACCATCACATGAAAGATCACGATTCGTGGTTTGAGAGAAATGATGTCTTTTTTATTTTTTATGCCGTAATTAGTATGTCGTTTGTCTTGTTGTGGAATTTGGAAATTTTTCAATTTGGCCTGGCTATAGGTTTGGGTATTTTTGCTTATGGTTTGACTTATTTTTTGGTGCATGATATTTTCATCCATCAAAGGTTTCGGATGTTTCGAAAAGCGAATTCTATTTATGGAAAGGCTTTGAGAAGAGCTCATAAAATACATCACAAGCACTTGGGTAAAAATGATGGCGAATGTTTTGGAATGTTGTTGTTTCCTTATAAATATTACAAACAATCGAAATAGGTGTTTGGATGAAGTATCTGTATCTACTCTTAGATTTAGGAACGATTTTTATTCCTTTTCTCGCAAGTTTTCACCCGCGTTTGCAATTTTATAAAAAATGGAGGTCCTTGCTGTATTCTCTAGTTATAACGGGCGTCTACTTCATTGTTTGGGATATTTGGTTTACCAGGGCAGGTTATTGGGGTTTTAACGCAGATTATTTACTAGGTCTCTCCATGGCAAGTTTGCCCATTGAAGAATGGTTATTTTTTGTATGTGTTCCTTATGCCTGTGTGTTTACGTATGAAGCGGTTCATGTTTTAAAGCCAAACTTACAGTATTCGTTCTCCTGGTTTACTGGGATTACTTTGTTTTTATGGCTATTGTCAGGCGTACTTTTTGTTTTTAATTATGACAAATGGTATACTTTTATCAATTTCGCAACATTGTTAGGGGTCCTTGTTTTAGGATTTCTAAAATTTCCCTTGTTGTTACAACGATTTTATCCTGTTTTTTGCCTTTTGGTGGTGCCTTTTCTTATAGTGAATGGAGTGCTCACGGGAAGTATGATTGAAAATCAAGTCGTTTGGTACAACAATGTGGAAAATTTAGGGATTCGCTTTTTTACCATCCCTGTAGAGGATTTCGGCTACGCATTTTCTTTGATTTTTATCAATTTGATGCTCTTACACACTTTCGAAAAAAAAAGGCTTCTTAAAAAAGAAGCCTGATACAATTATTTTTTGAAGTACAGATCAATATCAATGGCTGCCTCGTCCCATGTTTTACTAATACCATCTGGGCCCGTATGTAATAGCTCACATGCCTTGTGAATGGACTCAAGTGCTGGCAATGCCCAGTCGCTAATCTTCATCACAGTACTCATTTTTATTTGTTGGTTGAGTAGTGTGTATGTAAATGGTAAATCTTTGGTTGTGTCGTTCATTGTAAGCGATACAATTCCCGTTTTTTCGTCATTTAGGTAAATTTTTCCAGAGATGAGTTCTGTGTTTTTCATTACTCCGAAAAACAGGTTTTTGATCTTGTAATCTCTACTTGAATTGTTTGAAAAAACACTACTAACAGGAATAGAGAATTCCGCCTTATTCAAAGCGTCAAAAAGGGTGTTTCCTGATTGATTGTTTGTAATATTAAATAAAGTGAATTTTCCACCCACAGCAACTTTGTCAGTTGTCTTGTAAGCAGTCCAATTGATGGAAGATCGATTGGTGTCAATTTGATAAGTGGAAGAGACGTTTTCTTTTTTCTCGTTCTTGGTCTCTTTTTTACACGAAGTAAAGGAGATTGCCAATGTTGCAATCAAAATAGCATGGAATAATGTTTTCATAAATTCTATCGTTAGGGATTATTCTAAAATTATTTACAGTACGTTTCTACAAGCTCAATGTATTTGATTTTTGCCTCTTCTGTTGAGATCCCTTTTAGTTGCATCCATGCATTGAATTTGAAAGCATTACGTACACCAAAATTTGCATTGAAAGAAAAATTATCTCCCGCCGTAGCCTGTTTGTAATAGGCATAAAATTGCAGCATGACATCCTGAGGTAATTTTTTTGTCATTTTAGAAGCAATGGAAAATGCTTTTTCAAATTCTTGATCTAGCTCTGAATTCATTCGAAACCTACTTATTTAATCGAAGCAATAATATCCTGTGCTCCCTTCACTTTTTGATTCAATGCAACTTTAATTTCACTATCCAAAGGTAAAAATAAATCTACTCTTGAGCCAAACTTAATAAAACCTGCATCCGTACCTTGTTCGACCTTCATGCCTTCTTGTGCGTAATTTACGATTCTTTTCGCCAAGGCACCTGCAATTTGACGGTACAGGATTTCACCGAAAGTTTTGTTTTCAATGACCACAGTGGTGCGCTCATTTTCTTCTGAGGATTTCGGGTGCCACGCAACTAAAAATTTCCCTGGATGGTATTTGCTAAAATTTATTTTACCACTCAACGCGTAACGAGTGACGTGCACATTAATGGGCGACATAAAAATAGACACTTGGAGACGTTTGTCTTTAAAATACTCCTTTTCGTATACCTCTTCAATTACAACAACTTTACCATCTACTGGCGACACCACGTGCTCGTCACTAAATTCAGTTTTTCTTGTTGGGTTTCTAAAAAATTGCAAAACAATGACAAGGAAAAACAAAAGCATTGTATAAATTCCGATTTGAAGTGGGGTGTTCGTAAGGTATGTATCCGTAGCAAATACCCCCATTGTAGTAATGAAAAGCGTAATTCCAATAATCTTAAAGCCTTCTTTATGAAACATATGTATTTATAATTTTTAAGTAAATAAAAACGATGGGAGCTGCAAAAATAATACTATCCAACCGATCAATGATTCCTCCGTGACCTGGAATGATATTTCCAGTATCTTTTACTTTGACAATTCTCTTAAACATCGAAGCAATTAAATCACCCAAAACTCCAAAAACACTCACAATAAGACCCATACTCATCCAATGAATATTGGATAGTACCGGGAAATAATGGGCTAGGGCATAGGCTATAATGAGAGTAGAAATGGTGCCTCCAAAAAATCCTTCTACCGTTTTTTTTGGAGAAATACGTTCGTATAACTTCGTTTTTCCAATGGAAATTCCTGTTAAATAGGCAAATGTGTCGTTGCCCCAAATGAGAAGGAATAAACCCACAATAATGCTGTGTTGGTAACTTCCCGTGAAAAAAGGAATGTTCACAAGAAACACAAAAGGCAGACAAGTATAGGTTAAAGCGAGAAAAAGGTTGCCTAGTTCACGGATTGCATTTTGGTTTTTAGAAAATAATTGTTGTAAAAATTTGAATGCAATCGAAAGAACCAAGGCAGCCTCCAATAATAGGTCATAGTTTGTAGACAAAGCTTTAACATTTGTTACAAAAAGAAGTGCCGCAATGAAATAAATCCCTTTTTGCTTCAATACAAGCATTTTGGACATCTCGTGCACGGCAATCATCATAAAAATAAAAAAGCAAAAGACAAAACTAGTTGAACTGTAGAGAATTGAAAAAAGAAGCAAGCTAACAAATACAAAACCCGTGATAGCTCTAGTAATCATATTGTTTATCATCTATAAGTCTTCTAGTAGGAGCAAATATAAGTTTTTTGTGTTACTGTTGTCTGCAGACAAGTAATTTTGTTCATCATTTTCTTTTGTGAAGTTTTTGATGGCACAAATGTTTGTCGGAATATTATCTTTAAAATTACTCTTGATTCCGGTCAAACCTTCGCCCATATTTTTAACAAATTGACTCGTTTTTGCGAATACAATAAAATCATCTGAGAGGCTACTCAATTTCAATTCTTTCAGTTGGTTGGAGGAAAACAAAATACTTCCTGAATTGCTAATGAGATGTTCACAAGTAGTAAAAATGGGTGTTTTTAGATTTGTGTCTGTATTGATTTCTATCGACAAGCGATCTAAAAAATAAGACAACTGAACTTCATTCAAGCAGGTTATGTTTGTCCATTTGTTCTCATCTAAAATATCAATCAAATGAGATGTGACTTCTTCTTGGCTTGTAGAATACAAAAATTTCCCTCCTTTTTTTATGAAATTATGAACAAATAAATCATCTAAAGATAGAATTACCTCTTGTTTTTGTATCTCTTTATCCTCAGGCGACTTTTCGCTTTTATTAAATAATTTCTTCAGAAAACTCATGGGAAGCCTCTTCTATATCAAAGGTAGGTTAGTTTGTTTTAATTTTGTCTTGATCTTTCTCTTCCTTACTCACAGTGTCTTCGTTTTCTCCTTGATTTTGATTTTCTTCTTGAGAGCTCGTGTTTGCATCGTCAAAGGGCCTCTTCCCAAAAATTGTAATTAAATCATCCTTAAAAATAACTTCTTTCTCAAGGAGTAGTTCGGCCAACTTGATAAGCTTGTCCTTGTTGTCTGTAAGTATTTGTATGGCTCTTTGATACTGTTCTTCAATAATTTTTGAAATTTCTTCATCAATTGTTTTGGCAGTTTCTTCACTGTAAGGTTTTGAAAAACTGTATTCACTTTGCCCTGAAGAATCATAGTAAGTAATATTTCCTATTTTTTCATTCAATCCATAAATGCTCACAATGGCTTTTGCCTGACGCGTTACTTTTTCTAAATCGTTGAGAGCGCCTGTTGATATTTTATCAAACATTATTTTTTCAGCAGCCCTTCCCGCTAATGTGGCACACATTTCATCGAGCATTTGCTCAGTTTGAACAATCATTCTTTCTTCAGGCAAATACCAAGCAGCGCCAAGAGATTGTCCTCTAGGGACAATAGTTACCTTTACCAAAGGAGCGGCATATTCCAACATCCAACTCGCAGTAGCATGTCCTGCCTCATGATAGGCAATGGTCTTTTTTTCTTTGGCTGAAATAATTTTATTCTTTTTTTCCAAACCACCAACAATTCGATCTACGGCATCTAAAAAGTCTTGGTTGTGAATTTCATCATTCCCTTTTCTTGCTGCAATGAGTGCTGATTCGTTACATAAATTTGCAATGTCTGCTCCTGAAAATCCTGGGGTTTGTTGTGAAAGAAACTCAGCATTTACGTCTGACCCTAGTTTTAATGGCTTCATGTGAACATCAAAGATGGCTTTCCGTTCATTTAAATCGGGTAGATCTACATAAATCTGTCTATCAAAACGACCCGCTCTCATCAAGGCTTTGTCCAAAACATCGGCTCGGTTGGTCGCTGCCAATACAATGACATTCGTGTCGGTGCCAAAACCATCCATTTCAGTCAGTAATTGGTTTAGGGTATTTTCTCTTTCATCATTTCCGCCGGTCATATTGCTTTTTCCTCTAGCCCTACCAATCGCGTCAATTTCATCAATAAAGATAATAGAAGGTGATTTCTGCTGTGCTTGCTTGAAAAGATCACGTACTCGAGAAGCACCAACTCCCACAAACATTTCAACAAAATCAGATCCTGACAAAGAAAAGAAAGGAACACCGGCTTCCCCTGCAACTGCTTTTGCCAGCAAGGTTTTTCCAGTACCAGGAGAACCTACGAGCAAGGCCCCTTTCGGAATTTTTCCACCGAGTGAAGTGTATTTTTGAGGTGTTTTTAGAAAATCTACAATTTCTTGTACTTCTTCTTTGGCTCCCTGTAAACCGGCTACATCTTTGAAGGTTACTTTTACTTTTTGGTCTTGGTCAAACAATTTTGCTTTTGATTTTCCAATATTGAAAATTTGACCACCACCGCCTCCTGCAGCTCCACCACCTGACATCCTTCTCATGAAAAAGATCCACAATCCAATTAAGAACAAAAAGGGGAGGTAAGATAAAATGGCGTCAAAAAAATCGGTTTGCTCTTTGTTTGCCTTGTCAAATTCTAGACCGAAATCTTTTTTTTGTTGGTCTAATTTTTTCTCAAAGTTTTGAAGATCTCCAAATTTATATTCAAAGGCAGGAACTTTCCCTTGGAACAAACTCGGTTGATTTTTATACTTTTTATACGCCTCTTTTGAAAGTGCCTCATCTTTTAAATAAATCTGGGCAACACTCCTGTTAATAATGACAATTTTGTCAATGTCATTGCTCTGTAATATGGCTTCAAATTTATTTTGAGTAATTTCTTTGTTTTGTATATCCCCACCATTGTAAAATTGGTAAAAAAGTAACAACACAAAGAGGCCGCCATAAATCCAATAAAAGTTAAATTTTGGTTTGAAACCTGACTCTTTGGTGTTTTTTTTATTTTGATTTTTCTTATTCGTTGCCATGTGTAAGCCATTTAATTGTTAGGAGGGAATTTTTGTGATTTTTGCATCTCCCCACAACCCTTCGATGTCGTAAAATTCTCTAATCTGCTTTTGGAAAACGTGTACCACCACATTTACGTAATCAATGAGTACCCATTCTGCATTTGCTTCTCCCTCAACGTGCCATGCTTTTTCTTGTGCCTCTTTTCCAACAACTTTTTGTACCGCACCTGAAATCGCTTTCACTTGCGTATTTGAATTTCCGGAACAGATAATAAAATAATCACAAACGGTGTTGTCTATATTTCTTAAATCGAGTAATTGAATGTCTTCTCCTTTCACATCATCAATACCTTTGAAAATGACAGAGATCAATTCGTCTGTGCTTCTGTTTTTTTTGGACATTAATTTTTTTTTAATTTAGTAGCAAAGTTATTGAATTTTTTGTCATTAATTTACAATTCATAAACATCATTTCTATCCTTTTTACACATGTATTTGTTCAAACTTGATGCCATTCATTCTACCAATTCCTTTTTGAAAGAAATGGCAGTGAATTCAAGGCTTAAAAATTTTACAGTTGTATGGGCTCGAGATCAATATGCTGGGAGAGGGCAGCACGATAGTAAATGGGTCTCTGAACCTGGTAAAAACTTGGTTTTTAGTGTGTTTATAGCACATGAAAATTTTTCAATTGATCACGTGCCTTATTTGAACTACGCCGTTTCTTTATCCATTTACCATGTACTAAAGGAAAAACAAATTCCAAGATTGAAAATTAAATGGCCAAACGACATTTTGTCAGGCAATAAAAAAATAGCGGGTATTCTAATCGAAAATGCTTTTAAGGGACGTTTCGTAAAACACTCTGTGGTGGGTGTTGGGCTGAATGTAAATCAAATTAATTTTCCAGCAGAATTAAAAAATGCCAATTCTCTGAAAAACATCTTGAATAAGGAATTTGATTTGGAAAAACTTTTACAATCGCTCGTGGAAAATATGGAACTGCAAATCAAAGGCTGTAGACCACAATTTTTTTCGAAGATGAAAACGAATTACCTCGATGTTTTGTACAAGAAAAATGTGCCAAGTATGTTCAAAACCGAAAACAGCATGCCTTTTTTGGGAAAGATAATAGGTGTTTCCGATACAGGTCAGCTTCAATTAGCCCTTGCGAACGATGAAGTCAAAGAATTTGAGATTAAAGAACTTGAATATCTCAACTAAAGCTTGCTGAGATTTTCGGTCAAAGCTTCAATAAACGTCGTCAGTGGTTTTTTTACCATCATACTGACCATAGGATTGAAATTACCTAAAAATTTGATTCTTACCATAGAGGTGTTTTCAGAAAGGGTTTCAATCGGAACTTCTAAAGTAAAAGGCATTTTGCTACTGGCTGCGCCAAGTACAATTTGTTTGTTATCCTGCGTTTCTTTGATCACCAATCGGATTTCAGGCATGCCTTTTAAACCAAAAACAAATGAATCTCCATCAACAATGAATTTTTCAGTGTTCTCTGGCATTAACTGTTCGTAATTTTCCAAGGTGAGAAGAAAATTAAAAAGTGCCTCTGATGACTTATGTACGGTTGTTTCTTTTCCTACTATTTCCATCTTTATTGCTTCCAAGTACTTGGGTTTCTTCTCCAAGAATTTAAAGTATCCAATTCATCCTCATTGATATACGCATCTTCTAAGGCTTGATTCAATAACTGCTCATAGCTACTCAAGGTTGTCAATTCCACCGCTGCATTTTTGAAGTTTTCTGCTGCAATTTCAAATCCATAAGTAAAAATAGCAACCATTCCTTTGACCGTAACCGCTGCTTTTTGAAGAGCTTCTACCGCATGCAAACTACTTTTTCCTGTGCTGATCAAATCTTCAACGACCACGACAGTTGCCCCTTTCTCTAGAAAACCTTCCACTTGATTCTGACGACCGTGTTTTTTAGCTTCAGGACGCACGTAAACAAAAGGCAGGTCTAATTCTTGTGCTACCAACACACCGATAGCGATGGCACCCGTGGCCACCCCTGCAATGACGTCTGGTTTTCCGTATTTTTCAACAATGGCTTGTGCCATTGTTTTTTTTAAAAAATCTCTAACTGATGGATAAGACAGGGTAATTCTATTGTCACAATAAATAGGTGATTTCCAACCAGAGGCCCATGTAAAGGGATTGTTTGGTGCTAATTTGATCGCTTTTATGTCTAAAAGCGATTTCGCTGTTGCATTTGCAGTATCTTTGTTCAAAATCATGCTGCAAATGTATAAAGTTTTTATGAATGACAAACCCATTTTTGTCACGGATGTAGAACGCCCAGAAAAAAACAGTCTGTTTTTTGATTTTTCAAATTTTGACATAAACAAAGTCCTCTCTGAGCTCGATAAACCCGAGGTGAAAGTTGTTCAAATCGTTTCAAAGAATCTTAAAAATGATTGGGAACTGTTTCAAAAAGAGTTCAAGGTCATTGAGGCTGCAGGTGGAAAAGTTTTAAACAATTGCAGTGAGACGTTGTTTATTTACAGACATGGCAAATGGGATTTGCCAAAAGGACACATTGAGAAAGGAGAACATAAAGAAATGGCCGCCATAAGAGAAGTAGAAGAGGAGTGCGGAATTTCTAATTTGGTCATAGACTCGGAACTAGAAACTACGTATCACGTTTTTTATAACCCACATGGAGAACGTTGTTTGAAAGTTACCTATTGGTATTTGATGCATACCTCATTTACAGGAGATTTGAAACCTCAAAGGGAAGAGGGCATAAGTCGAGTTCAGTTTTTTAATTCGAAGGAATTGGATTCCATTCTAAAAAACACTTACGAAAATATCAAGTTGTTGTTTTGATAAATTCTTCGAGTCATACCTGTTGCAGATGTAAATAATAGCTGTACTTTTGCACTTTCATTCAAAACCACTAGCAATGACTGAATTTATTAGAAAAGTAGCTCAAAATCCCAAAGATGATATATTGGCGGGGATCACTGTTTCTTTGGCAATGATTCCAGAAGTAGTCGCTTTCGCTTTTGTCGCGCAAATTGATCCCTTGGTAGCGTTGTCGGGCGCCTTTATCATTGGTTTGATCACTGCTATTTTTGGAGGAAGACCTGGTTTGATCTCTGGTGCTGCTGGAGCTGTCGCCGTTATTTTTGTGAATTTAATTTCGGAAGGACATTCCAAGGGGATGTTGTTTGATATCCCAGTAGAGAACATGGGCTATTTTTATTTGTTAGCCGCGGTTATTTTGATGGGAATGATTCAAGTAGCTGCTGGCGTTTTTAAGCTTGGACGTTTGGTTCGTTTGATTCCGCATCCTGTGATGATGGGATTTGTAAACGGATTGGCGATTGTTATTTTTATGGCCCAGGTACGCATGTTTTCCCATAAGGAAATGTCTGTTGCGAGTGATGGTGTGAAGATATACACCAACGTACCTATGGAAGGAATTGAATTGTTTACCATGATAGGATTGGTAGGTTTAACGATGCTCATCATTTGGTTATTGCCAAAAATAACTACAAAAATTCCTGCCGCTTTGTCGGCAATTTTAGTGACAACGGCGGTGGTTGTATTCGGAAATATAGAGGTTAGCACTGTGGGTTCGTATATCATTGAAGGAGGCGGAGAAGGTTTGAAAGGAGAATTTCCAACACCGAATTTAGAACTTTGGCAAAAGTTACCTTTCAATTTTGACACCTTAAAATTCATTTTACCGTATGCCTTTTTGGCGGCCTCTGTGGGTTTGATAGAGTCATTGATGACGATGAATTTGGTCGATGATTTGACCGAAACAAGAGGAAATGGAAATCGTGAATGCATTGCCCAAGGAGTCGGGAATATCACCAGTGGTTTTTTTGGCGGAACTGGAGGTTGTGGAATGATTGGTCAAACGGTGATTAACATCAATGCCGGCGGTAGAGGCAGGCTTTCGGGTGTGATGATGGCAATTACTTTGTTGACCTTTATTTTATTTACTGACAAATACATAGAACAAGTCCCTATTGCTGCATTGGTAGGAGTGATGTTTATGATGGTTATTGAAACATTCGCTTGGTCGAGTTTCCGAATTTTAAAAAAAATACCTTTTTCTGATGCTCTTGTATTGGTAGTAGTTTCGGCAGTGACTGTCTTTTTTGATTTGGCCATCGCTGTTTTTGTGGGAGTCATTATTTCTGCACTTGTTTTTGCCTGGGAAAATGCCACCAAAATTAGAGCTCGAAAACGATTTAAAGACGACGGCACAAAGATTTACGAAATTTGGGGACCTTTATTTTTTGGGTCCGTTACAGGTTTCAATGAAAAGTTTGAAGTAAAAAACTACCCCGATTATGTGGAAATAGATTTTGTAGAATCGAGAGTGAGCGACCATTCTGCCATCGAGGCCATTTCTGGGATTGTAGAAAAATATCATCAGGCGGGAAAAATCATCAAATTGAAGCATCTGAGCGAAGAATGTAAAATTTTACTCTACAAACGTGACGACAAATTTCACGAGATTATCATTGAAGACATTGACGATCCTCGTTATCATTTGGCAGCCGATCCTGAGCGGTTTACCAAAGGCATTCATTCCTAACCAAAATCTTCCGTGTTTCGATATTCAAAACGGTATTTTTATTACTTAAGAAGAACGGGATTGTTTCGGTTTTTAGCAGACAATTTGTTGAAATTGGCTGTTCTTTTATCGGCCTTCTATGGAGTTTTATGGTTTATGAAAACTTTGGGTGCCACGTTACAGGGTGTTTTTTCAATCATTGTTGAAACCACAAGTGCTTGGACTGTATTCTTACTGTTTGCTTTCTCGGAATCTTTTTTGGGTATCATGCCTCCTGATTTGTTCATTATTTGGGCAAAAGAATGGGGTGAAAAAGTGCAAACGAACCCATGGCTATTGGTTGTTTTTCTGGCGACATTGTCCTATTTCGGTGGATGGGTATCTTATGGAATTGGAACACGCATCTACAAAATTCCACGAATGCGTACTTGGGCGCAAAAAAAATACAGCAAACTTTTGAACGATTTGAAAAAATGGGGAGGTTTCTTTGTTGTACTCTCAGCACTCTTACCAGTGCCTTTTTCCATTGTCATGATGGTTTGTGGCATCACAGGATACCCATTTAAGTGGGCTGCATACCTGAGTTTGTTTCGTTACTTGCGTTTTTTTGTTTACGCTTACTTTTTGTTCAAAATTATTTAAAAAACGGTATCTGGCAAAAGATCAGAAGCATCTCCACCGTTTCTCAGAATATCACGAACAATGCTCGAGCTGATAAAACTCGTCTCTGCACTTGTTAATAGAAATACAGTTTCAATACTTGAAAGCTTCCTGTTGGTGACAGCAATGGCCTTTTCAAACTCAAAATCAGCGGGATTTCTGAGACCTCTTAAAATAAATGCCGCATTGATTTTTTTACAATAGTTAACGGTCAATCCCTGATAACTGTCGATTCTTATCTTGGGTTCTTTCTCAAACGTTTTTTTTAGAAACGACAAACGCTCTTCTAAAGAAAACATGTATTTCTTATCGGCATTAATTCCAATGGCAATTACAATTTCGTCAAAAAGGGGCAACGCTCTTTTAATGATGTCTACATGCCCCAGAGTAATGGGGTCAAAGGAACCTGGAAAAACAGCTTTTTTCATATCTAATAAACCTTCTGTGTTATGTTCTCAAAGATACGCATTAAATAAATGCAGTTAAAAAGCCTGTTTTAGACTTCTTTCAATGGTGTCTGTGAGTAAATCTTTGAGTGAAATGCCCGCTATATTGGCCTGTTGTGGAAGCAGACTTGCCTCTGTCATTCCTGGCACAGTATTCATCTCTAGAAAATGGGGCTCTTCTCCGATAAAAATGAATTCAGATCTTGAAAACCCACGCATTTTTAGAGAATTGTATAAATGTTTGGCCGCCTTTGAAACGTTTTCTTCTTGATTTTTAGAGAGTCGGGCAGGCGTGATTTCTTGTGATTTTCCATGGTATTTTGCCTCGTAATCAAAAAAATCATTGTCCGAAATAATTTCTGTTATGGGCAGTACTAAAGTATCATTTTGATATTCAATTACACCTACAGAAACTTCGGTACCGTCTAAAAAGGATTCAATTAACAACTCGTCATCTTCTCGAAAAGCAGTTTCTAAGGCCGGCAACAAATCTTTCGCTTGGTGTACTTTTGAAATGCCAAAGCTAGAACCGGCACAGTTTGGTTTTACAAAACAAGGCAAACCAACTTTTGCAAGAATAGCCTCTGTATCTATCAGCGTTCCTTTGTTTAGGTAATAAGAGGTAGCTGTAGAAATGCCATAATTATGAGCAACACTCAAACAGTCCTTTTTGCTAAAAGTGAGCGCCATTTGGTAAAATGGAGCGGAACTGTGAGGAATATTTAACAATTCCAAATAAGCCAAAATTTTACCGTCTTCACCCGGGGTCCCATGAATGACATTTAGAACGACATCAAAGTTGATTTTTTGACCATCAATATTCACAGAGAAATCGTTTTTGTCAATGCGAAACTCCTTTTCATCTTTACAAACCACCCATTTCTCTTTTAATATATGCACACAATAAGGCGTGAATTTTGAATTGTCGATGTGTTGATAAACAACATTTCCGCTTTTGATAGAAATTTCGTACTCCGATGAGTAGCCCCCCATTATGATGGCAACATTTTTATTCATTAGAAAATGATCTTGTTTTGAAAATCAAAAATATCAAATATAAATGAAAAGTAAACCCATTCGTTTTATATCTTTGTGAAAACTTGAAAGTTAAAATGAATCTATTAAAATATTTGTTCAGCAAACACTTTTTAAAGCAAATAGGTATCGCGTTTACACTGATGGCTTTAGGACTCGTTGTAATTTATTATTGGCTTTTAAAAACTACAAATTACGATCAAAAAATTCAAGTACCAGATCTTTCAAAAATGGAAATTTCTTTGGTGGAATCCGTCCTTGATGAATTGCATTTAAGGTATGAGGTCATTGATTCGGCAAGCTTTACCCCAAAGTTTCCAAAAAAATCTGTGATCGAACAATCGCCAAAATCAGGAAGTTTTGTGAAGGAGAATAGGAAAATATATTTGACGCTAAATCCCTCAAAATATGCGGATATTTCAATTATGGAATTCTATGGAAAAACGAAAGGAGAAGTAGAAGCACAATTGAAATCCTTAGGTTTGGTGATAGGAGAGTATCAGTATATTAGAGACTTGGGAAAAGATGTTGTTCGGAAATTGATGTCCGGAGGTACAGAAGTTAGCAAAGGAGATAAGTTGCCAAAAAATTCGGTGGTAGATTTGGTGCTAGGAGACGGAAAAGGAGATTCATAGACGATTTTGTGAAGCGTTGGGTTTGCTAAGAAAATGTTTTTAGGTTACTCGCGGATAACCCGAAGAAAAAGAAAGTAGAATGACAACAGAGTACTCAAATAAAATAGAGGAAGACGATTTATACGAACACTATAAATTTGTAGCAAGCGATGGACAGATACCCTTGCGAGTGGATAAATTTTTGATGAATTTCATCGAAAATGCCACCCGAAATAAAATACAAGAAGCCGCCAAAAAAGGAAGTATTCTAGCAAACGATCTTCCCGTAAAATCCAGTTACAAGGTAAAAGCAAAAGATGTCATTCGGGTAGTATTGGAACATCCTCCACATGAAAATTTGTTAGTCGCAGAAAACATTCCTTTGAACATTGTTTATGAAGACGATGTACTTATGGTCATTAACAAGCCTCCGGGAATGGTAGTACATCCAGGCCATGGAAACTATTCCGGAACATTGGTAAACGGATTGATTTATCACATAGATAATTTGCCCAATAACAGCAATGAGCGCCCTGGTTTGGTTCATCGTATAGACAAAGATACAAGTGGATTGTTGGTCGTGGCCAAAACAGAAAGGGCAATGACACATTTGTCGAAACAGTTTTTTGACAAGACGACAGAACGCAAGTACTACGCATTGGTATGGGGAAATATTGCCGAAGATAAGGGAACCATTGAAGGTCATATCGGTAGAAGTTTAAAAAACAGATTGCAAATGTCTGTCTTTCCTGAAGGAGATTTTGGAAAACCGGCCATTACTCATTACACAGTACTTGAAAGATTCAATTATGTTACCCTGGTAGAATGTCAGTTGGAAACAGGGAGAACACACCAGATTAGAGCACATTTCAAACACCTTGGACATACCTTGTTTAACGATGCTAGATATGGGGGCGATGCAGTGTTAAAGGGGACGACATTCACCAAGTACAAACAGTTTGTTGAAAATACATTTAAAATTTTACCAAGACAAGCTTTGCATGCAAAAACGCTGGGTTTTGTGCATCCTGTGACGAATAAGATGATGCGCTTTGACTCTCCGATTCCAGAAGATTTGGAGACGGCATTGGAAAAATGGAGAGGCTATACGATACATACCAAAGAAGATTGTTAGTTTTATGTAGATAGAAAACGCGAAAAAAAAACATTTGATTGTTACCTTATGAAGATACTGATATCCCCCGCAAAATCCCTTGATTTCGAAAAACCGGCACCTGTCGAACAACATAGTGAGGCTCTCTTTTTAAATGAAGCGTCTAAACTCAATTCGAAATTGAGAACACTGTCTGAAAAAGAACTTTCTGAATTGATGTCCATATCCTACAAACTAGGAGCCTTGAATTGGCAAAGAAACCAAGAGTGGTCGTTGCCATTTACAAAGGCAAATGCCAAGCAGGCAGTATACGCTTTTAAAGGCGATGTGTATGTTGGAATGGACATAGAAACACTCCCAAAAGACAAATCAGAAGAGCTTCAAGGAAAATTACGCATCCTTTCAGGCTTATATGGCTTGTTGAAACCCTTTGATTTGATACAACCTTATCGTCTCGAAATGGGGACAAAATTGCCCATTGAAGCGCATCGTAATTTATACGAATACTGGGGATCTAAAATTACAGAGGCGCTCAAAAAGGAATTGGGTAAAGAGGAACTTTTGGTCAATTTGGCCAGCAATGAGTATTTCAAGGCTGTAAAAACAAAGGACATTCAGAATGCCATTGTAACCCCTCAGTTCAAAGATTACAAAAACGGGAAATTGAAAATAATATCCTTTTACGCAAAGAAAGCAAGAGGAATGATGGTGCGGTATATTCTTGACAACAATAGCAACGATTTAGAATCATTGAAAGGTTTTAACTACGGAGGATATGGTTTTAGCGAAGAATTGTCAAATGGAAATGACCTTGTTTTTATTCGATAAAATACTTTTCGGAATAGTTCAATAACAAACGTACCATATAACCATAGGTTTGCATGCCTCCCTTTTGTTTGTTGGCTTTTAAAAAGCTTCCATAGATTTTTTTAAACCAAGGTTCCAACGGATTTTTATGCGATTGCCAAAACCTGCGCGAGTCGTTTAGATCGTCTAAAATACCGGAGTTGATATGTTGCAATTGCGCTTCGTAGAAAAGGGGACTGCGGGTCAACAATTCAGAGAATACATACTTTAGCGCAGTCAATTTTCCCGCGTATTGAAAATGCAAATTATCACTATGCGTTGTTGCCAGATAGGCGATAAAATTTGCTTCATTTTCAGCAGCATAACCTATTTGATGCGCCATTTCGTGACAGGTAGTAAAAGCATAGCTACTTATGGGGATTTTAGAATTCACTTGTGCCTCCCCAGTAAAGGGATTGAAGTATCCTGAGAAACCCATATAGGTCAATGGAGTACTTAAAAGGGAGTGTTTTACAGATGGATTTTTGTAAATAAAAAAGGGAAGCTGTTTTTGAAGTTTTTGGTAAGCTTTGACTGCTAGGTTGTGCATTTCTTTACGCTTGTGAGAAACTGCTATTTTTTGTTGGCGGTTGTGTGTGATTTTAAAATGGATCTCATTCAATTCAAATATCAATTTTTCGGTGTATTGTTCTAAATGTTCGAGGGTATAACTCTTATTGGTCATCTCCAATTTTTCATTGAGCGGTGTTCGGTAATAATTAAGTCCCCAATTTGCATAGAATAAAAAATGTAGAATGGAAAGGGTGGCACCTATGGAAAAAAGATACTTTCGAACATCATCAAATTGATCTCGTATGACAATGTAAAGAAAGCGAAATATCAAAAGAACAAATAAGATATAGATCAAGTCGCCCAAACTAAAAGGAATCCATCCCGCCAATTTTCTGTATGTGCTGGAAATTACAGGATAGCATAAATGGGAATAGTATTTTTCAATAATTGCCGTTTGTTTCGCAAGAATTTGAACGAAAATTACCTGGAAAAATAAAAAATAGGTCAAATATCGAGCGAACAAAGGATCTTTCATCTTATGGAATTGAATTTTTAAATTTACAAAGTTTTTAGATATGGTTTGAATCGAGATAGATCTCACTTAGGATGGCAACAGATCGGATGAAACTATTTTTTTTATCAACAAAAGAAAAGATTTATCAACAAGTTGTGTACATTTATATTCCAAAAAAATCACGTAAATTAAATTAAAAAAGTAGTTTTGTTACTATGGAACAAACAAAGGCATTTAGAGGGCAGAAAATTGATAAAAGCAGAATTATTAACTTAGAGAAAGGGAAAATTCCGCCGCAAGCTGTCGATTTGGAAGAGGCCGTTTTGGGTGCCATGATGATTGATAAGAAAGGAATTGATGATGTGATTGATATTCTTCATCCAGAGGCCTTTTACAAAGATGCTCATAAAGAAGTTTACAGCGCTATTTATACTTTGTTTCAGAATTCTGAACCCACTGATTTGCTAACAGTTTCCAATCAACTTCGGAAAGTAGGTAAATTGGATTTTGTCGGTGGCGATTTTTATTTGATTGGATTGACTCAAAAAGTGGCTTCGTCTGCACATATTGAATTCCATGCTCGTATCATCATCCAAAAATACATTCAGCGAAGATTGATTAGCATTTCAAGTGAGATTATTGAAAATTCTTACGATGAAACTGCCGATGTGTTTGATTTGCTGGATGATGCAGAATCGAAACTCTTTGAAGTAACGCAAGGGAATCTGAAAAAGAGTTCGGAAAGTGCAAAAGACCTTGTAAAACAAGCCGTTTCAAAAATACAAGAAATTGGAAACAAGGAGGGGATGAGTGGTCTAGAAACCGGATTTACAAAACTAGATGCGTTGACGTCCGGTTGGCAGCCTTCGGACTTAATTATTATTGCAGCCAGACCTGGTATGGGAAAAACAGCCTTTGTAATTTCCATGGCAAAAAACATGGCCATTGATTTCAAACATCCAGTCGCTTTGTTTTCTCTAGAAATGTCTTCGGTACAGTTGATCACTCGTATGATTTCTAGTGAAACAGGCTTGACATCAGAAAAATTGAGGAAGGGTAATTTAGAAGCACATGAATGGGAACAACTGAATGTTAAAGTGAAAGATTTAACCGACGCTCCTATTTTTATTGATGACACTCCTTCATTATCCATTTTTGATTTAAGAGCCAAGGCACGTCGTTTGGCATCGCAACACGGGATTAAAATTATTGTTATTGATTACCTGCAATTGATGACCGCTGGCGGTGCAGCAGGAGGAAATCGTGAGCAAGAAATTTCGATGATTTCTAGAAACCTAAAAGCATTGGCAAAAGAATTGAACATTCCAGTAATAGCGTTATCGCAATTGTCTCGTGCTGTTGAAACCAGGGGAGGTTCGAAAAGGCCTTTGCTTTCAGATTTGCGTGAATCAGGAGCCATTGAACAAGATGCAGATATTGTATCCTTTATCTTTCGTCCAGAGTATTATGGGCAAACAGAATGGGATGATGACGATCATTCACCCTGTGAAGGTCAGGGAGAGTTTATCGTGGCCAAGCATAGAAATGGCGGATTGGATAATATCCGTTTGAAATTTACGGGGCACTTGGCTCGTTTTTCAGATTTAGACGAAGGCTTTGGGAATGAATTTCATTCAAAAATGAACGATTTTAACCAAGAAATTTCGTCGGGGAACTTCCCTTCAGCAGAGGATGCTTTTGGCGCACCAGATGATTCAGATGTTCCATTCTAAACAATTGTAAGCGGTACGTTTTCTGATAATTGTAGGTTAATTTTAGCGCTGAATTTTGCCTAAAAATAAGTTTGCAAGCTCGCTTTAAAAATGTATTTTTGTCCCACTAATTTATACAGGTCACAATGGCAACAACGCAAGAATTGAAGGATTTTTCACAACAGGTAAGAAGAGATATTTTAAGAATGGTACACGCCGTAAATTCTGGACATCCAGGAGGTTCGCTAGGCTGTACAGAATTTTTAACTGTTTTGTATCAAGATGTGATGTCTTACAATTCTGAAAAATTTGATATGGACGGAATTCAAGAGGATTTGTTCTTTTTATCCAACGGTCATATTTCCCCTGTGTTTTACAGTGTTTTGGCAAGAAGCGGTTATTTTTCAGTAGAAGAATTGGCAACTTTCCGATTGCTAAACTCTCGTTTGCAAGGGCACCCTACAACACATGAAGGGTTGGAAGGAGTTCGCATGGCCTCTGGTTCTTTAGGACAGGGTATGAGTGTGGCTATTGGCGCAGCCCAAGCAAAAAAACTGAATGGCGATGACAAGCTGGTCTATTCGTTGCATGGAGATGGGGAATTGCAAGAAGGTCAAAATTGGGAAGCAATTATGTATGCTTCGGCGAAGAAAGTAGACAACTTAATCGCAACGGTAGATTTGAATGGTAAACAAATTGACGGAACCACCGATCATGTATTAGCCATGGGATCTGTAAAAGCGAAGTTTGAATCTTTTGACTGGATTGTATTGGAGGAGAAGGAAGGCAACAATATCGAAGCCATCCAAGCTGTGTTGGCGAAGGCCAAAGAATTGTCAGGAAACGGAAAACCTGTCTGTATATTGTTAGAAACTGAAATGGGAAATGGCGTTGATTTTATGATGCACACACATGCATGGCATGGTAAAGCACCAAATGATGCGCAGTTAGAGGAAGCTCTGTCACAAAATCCTGCAACTTTAGGAGATTACTAGAGACATAAATAATAGATTAAAAAAGCAGTTTTTCGAGAATAAAAGTATTGAAAAACTGCTTTTTTATGGATGCTTATTTGATGTTGAAAGATTTATGAGATCGCTAGTTTCTCCCTTAAAAATTTAGCAGTCACAGATTTTTCAGATGAAATCATTTCTTCCGGCGTTCCACAGAACATCAATTCTCCACCTTTTTTACCACCTTCAGGACCCAAATCGATAATCATGTCTGCGCATTTTATCAAATCAATATTGTGCTCTATTACAATAAGTGTGTGTCCCTTGTCTAACAATGCTTCGAAGGAATTCAGGAGCTTTTTAATATCGTGAAAGTGGAGCCCTGTGGTGGGCTCATCAAAAATAAATAATGTTTTGTCTTTCGTGTTTCCTTTGACTAAAAAAGAAGCAAGTTTAATTCTTTGTGCTTCACCGCCAGAGAGCGTAGCCGAGGACTGTCCGAGTTGCACATAACCAAGTCCAACTTTGGACAAAGGCATTAGCTTCTGTACTATTTTATGTTGATCATGTTTATCGAAGAAGGCCAAGGCATCATCAATAGTAAGATCGAGAATGTCGGCAATACTTTTTTTATGAAATTTCACTTCTAAAATTTCTTTTTGAAAACGCTTGCCTTTGCACACATCACACTCCAAATGCACATCCGCCATAAACTGCATTTCAATAGTTACCACGCCTTCTCCCTTACATGTTTCACAGCGACCTCCTTCCACATTGAAAGAAAAATGTTTCGGTTTGTAATGTCTGGCCTTCGATAATTTTTCAGAAGCAAACAAACTTCGTATGTCATCGTAGGCTTTTATGTAGGTTACGGGGTTCGATCTTGAAGATCTTCCAATGGGATTTTGGTCGATAAACTCGACACTTTTTAGGTTTTCCAGACTTCCTGTTAATTCCAAGAATTCTCCTGTTTTACCGCCATTTCCTTGCAATTTTTTTTGCAATGCCGGGTATACTATTTTTTTGACCAACGTACTTTTTCCACTGCCAGAAACCCCCGTAATTACGGTAAGCGTATTCAGTTGAAATTCTACGGAAATATTTTTCAGATTGTTTTCTCTGGCTCCTGAAATTTTTATTCGATTTTTAGAAGAACGTCTTTTTTTAGGAATTTCGATTTGATATTCTTCATTAAGGTATTTTGCCGTTAGTGAGGAAGATTTCAAAATCTCTTGAAAATTTCCTTCGGCCACAATCTCACCGCCATTTGTCCCAGCTTCAGGACCAATGTCAATAATCACATCGGCCTCACGCATGATATCCTCGTCGTGTTCAACGACAATAACAGTATTTCCTAAGTCTCGCAATTGTTTCAATACTTTGAGAAGTCGCTGGGTGTCTTTGGGATGCAATCCGATACTAGGTTCGTCAAGGATATACATTGAACCGACCAAACTACTACCCAACGATGTGGCCAGATTGATACGTTGACTTTCTCCACCTGATAAGGTATTGGAGGTTCGATTCAGGGTCAAGTATCCGAGTCCAACATCTTGTAGAAATTGCAAACGATTTTTTATTTCAGTGAGCAGTCGTTTTGCAATGTTCATCTCATTTTTATCGAGTTGCAAATCCTCGAAAAATTGCACCAATTCTCGAATGGGGAGTTCTACCAAATCTGAAATATTTTTGGAAGCAATTTTAACATAATCGGTTTCTTTTCTCAAACGTTTTCCACCGCAATTTTTGCATTTTGTTCTGCCTCTGTAGCGCGATAACAAAACACGAAATTGAATTTTGTAACTTTTTTCTTCGATGTACTCGAAGAAATCATAAAGTCCCGTAAAGGATTTCGTTCCCCGCCAAACCATATCTTTCTGAGCAGCTGTCAATTCAAACCAAGGCTTGTGAATCGGTAAATCGTACAAATAAGCATGATCGATTAGCATTTCTTTGTATTTCAAAAAAGATTCTGTCTTCCAAGGCGCAATGGCATTGTCATAAATGGATAAAGTCGTGTTTGGAATCACCAAATCTTCATCAATGCCTATCGTATGACCATAACCCTCACATTTGGGACAAGCTCCATAAGGATTGTTAAAGCTAAAAAAGTGCGTATTGGGTTCCAGAAATTTTAATCCATCTAGCTCAAACTTGTTACTAAAGACGGCCATAGAATTGTCCGTGAGATTTTCCAATGCGCAAATTCCTTTGCCTTCAAAAAATGCCGTTTCTATGGCGCCGCCCAATCGATTGAAAAAATCTTCCTCTTTTTTCACTACAATTCGATCAACAACAAGATGCAATTGGTTTTGTTCTTCAGCCACTTTTATTTCTTCAACAGAACATGTGTCAAAAATACGATCGTCTATGCGAACAACATTTTCATTTATTTTCAACCGCGCATACCCTTGCTGTCCCAATAATTTTAGGACCATAGACGGATCTTTGTCTCCAATCGAAATAGGAGCTAATAAAAGTAACTTGGCATTTTCCTTGCACTTCTTTACGTGTCGAATGACATCAGCAACCGTATGCTTCTTTACAATTTTTCCAGAGATAGGAGAGTAGGTTTTTCCAACACGCGCAAAAAGAAGTTTCAAATAATCATAAATTTCTGTAGACGTACCCACAGTAGATCGCGGATTCGTTGAATTTACTTTCTGTTCTATGGCAATTGCTGGAGCGATTCCCTTGATGTATTCTACTTGGGGTTTGTTTAGTTTTCCTAAAAATTGACGTGCATAAGAAGACAAGCTTTCAACATATCTTCTTTGACCTTCTGCATATAAGGTATCGAATGCCAAGCTCGATTTTCCCGAACCAGAAACACCCGTAATGACAACCAGTTTATTACGCGGTATTGCCACATCAATATTTTTTAAATTGTGCAATTGCGCCCCTTTTATGAGAATATTTTTCTTGGGGTTGAAATGTGAAATATCTTTTGGCATGGGCTATCTAAAAGAAATGTAAAAATAACCTTTTTGATTTTTCTTTTCTGTAAAAATCAGTAATTAATTAGGAACCGCGACAATAATTTTGCATATTTGTATTCACAATCGACCTAAATAAAGCGCCTATCGACATAAAATTACTTTAAAAACCAGACAAATACGAAGTCGTATTTCTTTAAATTAATTTTATGCAACCATATAAAATATCTGACAAGGCGTTGGTCAGTGATTATGTTTCAGGAGACGAGAGCTGTCTCGAAGTACTAATCAACAGACACAAGCAAAAAATTTACGGGTTTATCTTTTCGAAAGTCAAAAATCGTGATGTCACAGAAGATTTGTTTCAAGACACTTTTATAAGAGTGATCAAAACACTGAAACAAGGGAAGTACAACGAAGAGGGTAAGTTTTTACCCTGGGTCATGCGAATTGCTCATAATTTAATTATTGATCATTTCCGAAAATCAAAGCGAATGCCCAAATTTAACAGAACGGATTCTTTTGATATTTTTGATGTGATCAGTGATGGGAACTTGGACGTGGAGTCTAAGATGATTCGTGAGCAGATTCATAGCAAGGTAAAATCATTGATTAAAGATTTGCCAATTGACCAAAGGGAGGTGTTAATTTTCCGACTTTATCACGAGCTAAGCTTTAAAGAAATTGCTGAAAAAACAGATGTTAGTATCAATACCGTTTTAGGTCGGATGCGCTATGCGCTAATAAATCTTCGAAAAATAATCGCTAAAAGAGATATAATTTTAACAAATTGATACGATATCATATATTTTTACGTTAGAGTGTTATCCAACGTAAATGACTTCTATATGATAAAAAAATACTCGAATGATTTTCTGATTAAAAACAGCATTACACCCAAAAAAAGCACCGTATCATTTTTGTTGAATTTTTCAAAAGCGACAAAAATGATACGCTTAAAAAATTGTGCAAATTCTTGTGTTGTGAATATGAATTAAGGGTTGTGAGTGGTGCTCTGTTCTTCGTAAATAAGATTTCAAATTGAATTATTGGAAATTTTCCTGTTTTGTATTTAATTCAATTTAAGGAGCAGTCTGAATAATCTCAGCTAATAGTTTTTTAGCTCTCAACAATTTCACTTTCACATTGTTGATGGATTCTTCATTGCGAAATGCAATTTCTTTGTAACTCAACTCTTGAAAGTAACGCAGTTGAATTATATTTTGGTAATGCGGTTTCAACTGTTTTAGGTATACCAGTAATTCTGCTAAATTTTGTTTGTTGATTAACTGGTCCTCTGGAGAGGGAGCGTCATCTTGTATAGACTGGGAATGTTCTCTCTCATCATCCAATGAAATGGTAACGGCTCTGCGTTTTCTCAATTCATCGATTTGCAAATTTTTCGAAATTGAAAGTAGCCATGATTTGAAACTATAGCTGTCTTTGTATAAATTCAGTTTGTCAAAAGCTTTGGAAAAAGTTTGTATAGTTATGTCTTCTGCCAAATTTTCATCATGCATTTTCGACAACTGGAAAGAATATACGTCATTCCAATAAAGATTGAGCAAATCCTTGTAGGCAGCTTGTTTTCCGGCCTGGGCCTCGGTAATCAGGATGGAGTTTTTATTTGACATTGATTTACATTGAACAAGGAATACCTTAAACGTGAGTTGTTTGATTAGAGATGACAAGAGATCTTACAACGAATTCACTCTTCTTTCATAAAAAAAATACAACTTGTCTTACTTGTTTTCACAATCTTCTGGCATTTTTCCGCAAAAGCCACAAGGCTCACCATTTTCATTAAAATTTGAATTTTGACTCGCGCAGGTACCTGCAAACTTGCCGTCTTTTTTCGCCCAAATTTTAATCGCAATTCCCGCAAAAGCAATGGCAATTAGCAGAATTGTAAGGATCAATAATTTCATAAAATACATTTGAATGCAAAGATACTAAAAGCAATAGGAAACAAAAACTGGATTCTACACAGATATTAATACATATATATTTTTAAAAACAATAGGTATTTTTATCAACCAAAGCGCTGGCGATTTCTGTACGAAGCGCAATGACATTCGGAGGCGTCGTATATTTGGTAAATCTTTTCAATCCCATAAGCAACATCTGTTGTTCGTCACCTTCGGTAAAGGAAACAATCGCTTCCTTTCCTTTGCTATTTATTTTCTCTGTTGCATGAAATAAATTCAATTTTGTCATGGCTATCTGAGGCGTGCAAGCCTCCGAAGAAGTTTTCTGAACCAATTTCTCTGTTTTTAACAAAGTAGATTCCGCCATGTAAATTTCAATCAAAATTTCTGCAGCAGCCAAAATCAATTGCTGTTGTTCTTCTAACTCCATTCCATAATTTTCAACGGCTTTTCCAGCGATCATCAAAAAAGTTTTCTTTAGGTTTTCAATGATTTTCTTTTCCATGGAGAAAAAATGACTGTCCTCAGCACTTTCAAAAGAAGGAATACTCAACAAATCATTGGCCACAGCCATGGCCGGAGTCATTAAATCTAATTCGCCTTTGAATGCTTTTTTAAGTAACATCCCTACAGAAAGTAATCGATTGATTTCATTGGTTCCTTCATAAATTCTTCCGATGCGGGCATCGCGCCAGGCGGACTCCATGGGTGTATCCTTGGAAAAGCCCATGCCTCCAAATATTTGAATCCCCTCATCGGTTACAAACTGTGCAGTTTCTGAGGCATATACTTTTAAAATGGCACATTCGATAGCGTATTCTTCCACACCTTTTAATTCAGCTTCTTGGTGCGTAGCTCCATCAGAAATTAATTCGTCAATTTTATTTTGGATGTCTTTGGCTGCCCGATAGCTACCACTTTCCGTTACAAAAGTTTTTGTTGCCATTTCTGCCAATTTGTATTGGATCGCACCAAAAGAAGCAATAGAGCGTTTGAACTGGTGACGTTCATTCGCATATTTGATGCTCTCTGTGGTAAATCTTCGGCATGCATCAATACAGGCTGCTGCCAGTTTTATCCTTCCAACATTCAGCGAATTCATTGCAATTTTAAAACCCTTTCCTCTCTCTGACAACATGTTTTCAATGGGAACTTTTGTGTCGCTGTAAAAAACTTGTCGGGTAGAGGAGGCCTTTATTCCCAATTTTTGTTCTTCGTCGCCCATGGTGATTCCGTTGGGGTTTTCAGGATCATATTCCACAATGAACGCGGTGATGTTTTTATCGTTTTCAATACGTGCAAAAACAATCATCAAACTACAAAATCCAGCATTTGAAATCCACATTTTTTGACCATTGATCAAATAATGCTTGCCGTCTTCTGTCAACGTTGCTTTTGTTTTCCCTGAGTTGGCATCACTTCCGGCTCCAGGCTCGGTTAAACAATATGAACCAAACCATTCACCAGAGACCAATTTGGGAATGTATTTTTCTTTTTGTTCCTCAGTTCCGTACAAAACAATGGGCATTGTGCCAATTCCTGTGTGCGCACCATAGGCTGTGGCTAAAGAGCCCGTTGCTCCAGAAATGTAGTCACACACCAGCATCGTAGAAACAAATCCCATACCCATACCACCGTATTTTTCAGGAACGGAAATACCGAGTAGTCCCATTTCTCCTGCTTTCACCATAATTTCCTCGGTAAACTTGTAATCACTTTTTTCGAAGCGATCTTTGAAAGGCCACACCTCTTTGTCTATAAAGTCTTGAATTGAATCACGCATCATTTTTTGTTCTTCAGAAAAATCTTCTGTAATAAAAACATTCTCAGCTTGTGTCTCTTTGATCAAAAATTCTCCTCCTTTGATGGTTTCCATTGTTTCTAGTTTTAAGTTTAGATATTCATTATTTGATGGGGCAATAGGTAAATGTTATTTTAAAAATTCATAGATTCCCGCAGCGCCTTGTCCCGTTCCTACACACATCGTAACGATTCCGTATTTGTTTTTTCTTCTTCGCATTTCATTGATGAGTTGCACGGAAAGCTTGGCTCCGGTACAGCCCAAAGGATGTCCGAGAGAAATAGCACCTCCATTAACATTGACAATTTCTTGATTGATATTTAGTTCGCGAAGTACAGCCAGGGATTGTGAAGCGAACGCTTCGTTCAATTCAATAAGATCAATGTCTTTCAATGACATACCCGCATGATCCAATGCTTTGGGGATTGCTTTTACCGGACCAATACCCATAATTTTTGGTGGAACCCCAGCCACAGCAAAAGAAACCATACGTGCCACAGGTTCCAAATTCAATTCTTTGACCATTTTTTCACTCATGACCAAAACAAATGCCGCACCATCACTCATTTGAGAAGAGTTCCCGGCGGTAACACTACCCTTGTTGGCAAATACGGGTCTAAGTCTTGCTAGTGCTTCTATGGATGTGTCTTTTCGTGGGCCCTCATCATCCGATACGGTGTAATTTTTCGTCTGTCTTTTGCCATTGGAATCAACAAAAATCTCTTCGACATCAATAGGCACAATCTCCTCTTCAAAAATGTTTTTGTTTTGAGCCTCAATCGCTTTTTGATGTGAGTTGTAGGCGAACAAATCTTGGTCTTCTCTTGAAACCTTAAATTCATTTGCTACAGCTTCGGCAGTCAGTCCCATGCCCCAATAGTAATCTTCATGTCCACTAGCCGCTGCTTTGTAATTTGGTACTGGACGATAACCGCCCATAGGAATATAGCTCATGCTTTCCACACCACCAGCAATAATACAATCTGCCATTCCTGCTTCAATTTTAGCGGCGGCAATGCTGATCGTTTCTAAACCCGAGGCACAATACCTATTGACTGTCATCCCTGCAACAGTATCAATTTTAAGCCCCATCAAAGAAATCAAACGACCAATGTTCAGCCCTTGTTCAGCTTCTGGCATGGCATTGCCAACTATGACATCATCCACTCTGGTTTTGTCCAATTCTGGAACGTTTTTAAGCAAATATTCGATGGTCTCTGCGGCCAATTCGTCAGGTCGTTTGAAACGGAAAAGTCCTTTCGGTGCTTTTCCAACCGCTGTTCTATAGCCTTGTATTATGTATGCCGTGTTCATTTTTAATTGAATTTTTAGTTTTTATGAATGACTAATTTCTTAATGGTTTTCCGGTTTTTAAGGTATGTTGAATACGCTCTAGCGTTTTTCTTTCTCCAAGTAACGATAGTATAGCCTCACGCTCTAAATCCAATAAATATTGCTCCGTTACATAAGTCGGTTCGGATAGATCGCCACCTGCCATGATGTATCCCAGTTTGTTGGCAATCTTTTTGTCGTGATCGGAAGCATATTGCCCTTTTTGTAGACTATCGGTACCCACACGAAACATTCCCAAAGCTTGCTGTCCCAAAACTTTTACCTTTTTTGGCGTGGGCTGTGTGTAGCCGTCATCTAACATTTGTAGGGCATGTTTTTTTGCGGTGGCAATTTGACGCTCAGCGCTCACAACAACCAAATCTTTGCTATGTTGATAATAGCCCAAATCAAATGCCTCATAGGCAGAAGTGGCTACTTTCGCCATAGCAATATTGATAAAACTGTCTCTCAAGCGGTTGAGTTTTACATCGTCTTTCAGAAAGGCTTCCGACGCTCTCAAGGTCATCTCTTTGGTACCGGCTCCTGCAGGAATAATTCCTACACCAAACTCTACCAAACCGGTATATGTTTCAGCGGCAGCTACAACTTTGTCAACATGCATACTCATTTCACAAGCGCCCCCGAAAGTCATGCCTCTGGGGGTTAGGAGGGTAGGTATCGAAGAATAACGAAGTCGCATTACGGTGTCTTGGAACATTTTAGTTGCCATGTTGAGTTCTTCGTATTCCTGTTCAATAGCTAGCAAAAATGCCATAGCCAAATTGGCACCTACAGAAAAATTTGCGGCTTGGTTTCCTAAAATAACGGCCTCATATTCTTGTTCAGCCAAATCAATTCCTTTGTTGATTGCCTGCAGAACACCGCCACCAATCGTATTCATTTTCGATTGAAATTCGACGTTCAACACGCCATCTCCCAAATCTTGAATCGAAGCATCTTGATTGCTCCAAATGGTTTTGGTATCACGAATATTGTTTAAAATAAGAAAACTGTCTTGTCCTGGAATTTTTTCAATTTTGTTAGAAATAGAACTGTAATAGTAACTCGTTCCCGCTTTCACTTGGTAAAAAGAAGATACGTCATTCGTGAGCATACGCTTTACCCACGAGTTGACTTTTAGTCCCTCTTCTTCAATAAGTGCAATTCCCTTTTCGACACCTATGGAGTCCCAAATTTGAAAAGGACCATGTTCCCAGCCAAAACCGGCTTTCATGGCATCATCAATACGATACAATTCGTCTGATATTTCTGGAATTCTGTTCGCACTGTACGCAAAAAGAGCCGCTAAGGTCTTACGATAAAAAGCCCCTGCTTTGTCTTTTCCTTTGATCAAAACAGGAAATCTGTCGATCACATTGGGAATGCTTTTGGTAAGTTCCAATGTTTTGAATTTGGTTTTTTTGGTTCGTTTGTAATCAAAGGTTTGCAAATCCAATGATAGAATTTCTTTTTTACCGTCTTTGCCCGTTTCTTTTTTGTAAAAACCTTGCTTTGTCTTGCTGCCTAACCAATTATTTTTGAGCAATATTTCAACAAAATCAGGAAGTTCAAATAGGTGATGGGCTTCATCGTTTGGACAGTTGTCTCGCAAACCATTTGCGACATGTACTAAGGTATCCAAACCCACAACATCCACCGTTCGAAAGGTCGCTGATTTGGGTCGGCCAATAACGGGTCCTGTTAATTTATCAACTTCTTCTACCGAAAGCCCCAATTCTTTCACGATATGAAAAAGGCTCATAATTCCAAAAATACCGATTCGATTGCCAATAAATGCAGGCGTATCTTTTGCTAGAACCGAGGTTTTACCCAAAAATTTTTCTCCATACATGGAAAGAAATTCTACAATTTCTGTTTTGCAAGAAGGGCCTGGAATGATTTCAAAAAGTTTCAAATATCTAGGTGGATTGAAAAAATGAGTTACCGCAAAATGCTCTTGAAAATCACTGCTACGTCCTTCATTCATAAACTTGATCGGTATGCCTGAGGTATTTGAGGTGATGAGTGTACCCGGAGACCGGAATTTTTCTACCAATTCAAAAACTTGTTTTTTTACCTCTAATTTTTCTACGACAACTTCCATAATCCAATCAACATCTTTGATTCTGTGTATGTCATCTTCCAAATTTCCTGTCTGAATCCTTGAGGCAAACTCTTTTTTATAAATAGGAGAGGGCTTTGATTTCAGTGCTTCTTGCAAACTATGATTCACAATTCGGTTCCGAACTTTCGTATCTGCAATGGTTAATTTGAGGGCTTCTTCTTTGTCGGTTAATTCTTTTGGAACAATATCAAGCAACAAAACTTCGACGCCTATGTTGGCGAAGTGGCAGGCAATTCCTGAACCCATAATTCCCGAGCCTATGACCGCTATTTTTTTAATGTGTTTTTTCATGTTGGTTACAAAAAGTTGGTTATTGTGTATTGTAGATTAATTTTTCGGAGATAAGCTGATTGATTTTATTCGTAACTTCAAAAAAATTTCGTAGCTGCTCATCCGTAATTTGTTCTTTAATTTTTTTATTGAATTGAATTACGATACTTTTCGAAATTTCTCTCTTCTCTTTGCCAAAATCGGTCAGTTTAATCAAAACGCTTCTGCCATCGTTTGGGTTTTTTTCTCTGTAAATCAATTCTTTTTCTTCCATAGACTTTAAAATTCTTGATAAACTTGTGGCTTCCATACCCATTTGAGGTCCAAGAGCAGTGGAAGGTGTTCCATCTTTCATATCAATATTTAATAACGCAAAACCCGTGGCCATAGTACTTTCAAATTTATTGGCTTCTTCATTATACATTTTTGCTACCGCCTGCCAAGTGGCTCTTAAATGATGATCGATGGATTCTTCTTTATAATTCATTCGTTAATTTATTATGCGTGCACAGTAAAAATAGAAAATAAAATAATAGTATCAAAATATTGCGAAGAGAAAACTTTCAAAGACATAAAAATGATATATTTGAAAAGCCGAAAATGAACCTATTGTCTGCTCACGTAAAAATAGACCTATGGTCCAAAATTAATTTCGATTAAAAAAATGAGTAAAATACTAATCATTGAAGACGAAGCTGCAATTCGTAGGGTGCTTTCAAAAATCATTTCCGAGGAGAATAGGAGTTACGACGTAACAGAAGCAGAAGATGGTTTGGAAGGTTTAGAATTGGTGTCAAAGATGGATTATGATCTGATTTTGTGTGATATCAAAATGCCCAAAATGGATGGCGTGGAGGTATTGCAGAAAATGAAAAGTATAGCACCCGAAATTCCTGTAATTATGATTTCTGGACATGGTGATTTGGATATTGCCGTGCAAACCATGCGTATCGGTGCTTTTGATTATATCTCAAAACCGCCTGATCTCAATCGGTTACTCACAGCGGTTAGAAATGCTTTGGATAAAAATCAATTGACTTCAGAAAACAGGCGTCTCAAGAAAAAAATTCGAAAAGGGTATGAAATTATCGGAGAAAGCAAAGCCATCGTTGCGATCCAAGAAATGATAGAGAAAGTGGCGCCTACAGAAGCTCGAGTTTTAATTACGGGTCCCAATGGAACAGGGAAAGAATTGGTGGCTCATGGGTTGCATGCAAAAAGTATTCGCTCCAAAGCCTCCATGATAGAGGTCAATTGTGCTGCAATTCCTGCTGAATTGATTGAGAGCGAATTGTTTGGACATGTCAAGGGTTCTTTCACCGGTGCGAACAAAGATAGAATTGGAAAATTTGAAGCCGCGAATGGAAGTACGCTATTTTTAGATGAAATTGGTGATATGAGTTTGTCTGCCCAAGCAAAAGTATTGAGAGCCTTGCAAGAAAATAAAATTAGCCGGGTGGGCAGCGATAAAGACATCAAAGTAAATGTTCGTGTACTGGCGGCTACGAACAAAGATTTAATGAAAGAAATTGAGGCAGGGAGGTTTAGAGAAGATTTGTACCATCGTTTGGCGGTCATCTTGATAAACGTACCTTCGTTGAACGATCGAAGAGATGACATTCCTCTGTTAATTGATCATTTTTCAACTGTAATTGCCCAAGAACAGGGAAGTCTCGCTAAGAAATTTTCGTCGAAAGCCATCGAATTGTTACAAAACTACAATTGGACGGGAAATGTGCGTGAGTTGCGAAATGTGATAGAACGACTTTTAATATTAGGCGACAAAGAAATCTCCGCAGAGAACGTAAAAATGTTTGCCAGCAAATAATTAAATAAAGAAAAATAAGTAAGAAAACCATTCAAAAGTAAAATAAAGCGGATTTCTATTTCGTAAAACTTAATAAAGTGTGTAATTTTGCAAGGTTTCAAAAAAAATAAAAATTGAATAATACAGCGCTTACCTCAAAAATAAAAACCAATAAAAAAGAACTCTATGATTATCAAAAAGAAGCGTTGCAGCAAGTTTTTGAGAGATTAGAAAGCAAGCCCGATAATTACAATCTCGTATATCAACTTCCCACTGGGGGAGGGAAAACCGTTATTTTCTCAGAAATAGCCCGTAGTTATATCGCCAAAACTCAAAAAAAAGTATTGATCTTAACGCATAGAATCGAGTTGTGCAATCAGACTTCTCGAATGCTTTCGGAGTTCAATGTGAACAACAAAATCATCAATAGCAATGTCAAAGAATTGGACGATCAGCACCAATACATGTGTTTTGTTGCTATGGTAGAAACGCTAAAAAACCGATTGAATGATGACAAATTAGAGTTGGATCAAATTGGTATGGTCATTATTGATGAGGCACATTACAATTCTTTTCGAAAACTTTTTAAATATTTTGACAACTGTTTTATTCTAGGGGTAACGGCCACACCTTTGAGCTCTAACATGAAACTACCCATGAATGAGATTTACAATGAACTATTGGTGGGTGAACCTGTGTTATCACTCGTAGAAAAAGGTTTTTTGGCGAAAGCAAACACCTATACCTATGATGTTGCTTTGGGTACATTAAAAGTAGGTATCAATGGAGATTATACGGTGAAATCTTCGGAAGAATTGTATTCGAACAACCTCATGCAAGAAAAGTTATTGTACGCCTATGAGCAAAAGGCAAAAGGTAAGAAAACGTTGATTTTTAACAATGGTATCAATACGTCTTTGCATGTATACGAAACATTTAAAGCAGAAGGTTATGACGTGCGTCATTTAGACAATACCAATTCCAAACAAGACAGGGCTGCCATTTTAAAATGGTTTAAAGAAACGCCTGATGCTATTTTGACATCGGTAGGAATATTGACAACGGGTTTTGATGAACCTTCTGTAGAAACCATAATTTTGAACAGAGCCACCAAATCCATTACGCTGTACTATCAGATGATAGGACGAGGTTCCAGAGTATTCGGAGATAAAAAAGAATTTACAGTATTGGACTTAGGAAACAATGCAGCTCGTTTTGGTCTTTGGGGAACCCCTTTGAACTGGCAGCGAATTTTTAGTTCACCAATGTATTATTTAGACAACCTTATTTCTGATGAAGAAATTGAACGTCAATTTTCTTACCAACTACCTCCCGAAGTTCTTGCTGAGTTTCCAAACTCGACAGACTTTTCCTTTGATGTGAAAGCAGAATATGACCAGGCAATCAAACAAGGTTTGAAATCAAAAATTGTTTTGGACAAATCTCTAGAACAACATTGTAGATTGTGTGTTGAAAATAGTGAAGATGTTTTTGATGCAAGAATTTTATCCCGTCTTTTAAACGATGATATTTCTGATCGAATCAAAAAATATTCTTATTGCATTATCAAAAGCACTAAAAATTATGTACAGTGGCTGGAAGATGATTACAAACGCAGATTGACGACCATGATCAACCAAAGTTTTTCTTAAATCAATCTCATTGTTACCGAAAGAAATCATTAAATTTTCGTCAGATCAATTCAAGAATCTGTAATTTGAAATTAAAAGCACCTAATAATTAAAAAGGATTGCGTTTATTTTCCAAGATCTTTTGAATAATTCATCAAATAATCGATACTTTTGTCCGTATCAATAAATAAAAGTTAATAAAAATCGCCATGAGTGTATTAGTCAACAAAAACTCAAAAATTATAATTCAAGGGTTTACCGGAAAAGAAGGTACTTTTCACGCAAGCCAAATGATAGAATACGGAACCAATGTAGTAGGGGGAGTCACTCCTGGAAAAGGAGGACAAGTTCATCTTGAAAAACCTGTTTTTAATACCGTTGCTGATGCCGTAGCAAAGGTAGGTGCGGATACAACTTTGATTTTTGTGCCACCAGCCTTTGGAGCGGATGCCATCATGGAAGCCGCAGATGCCGGGATAAAAGTGATTATTTGCATCACGGAAGGAATACCCACGGCAGATATGGTAAAAGTAAAAGCGTACTTGGAAGGAAAGAAAACCCGTTTGGTAGGGCCGAATTGTCCAGGAGTGATTACTCCAGATGAGGCAAAAGTAGGAATCATGCCTGGTTTTATATTTAAAAAAGGAAATGTAGGGATTGTTTCGAAATCTGGAACCTTGACCTACGAAGCAGCAGATCAAGTCGTAAAACAAGGATTTGGAATTACGACAGCCATAGGAATTGGTGGAGATCCCATAATTGGAACCACCACGAAAGAAGCTGTTGAATTGTTGATGAACGACGACGAAACAGAGGCCATTGTGATGATCGGAGAAATCGGTGGTCAATTAGAGGCAGATGCAGCCAAATGGATCAAAGCCAACGGTAATAAAAAACCAGTAGTCGGTTTTATTGCAGGGCAAACCGCACCTGCAGGTAGAACTATGGGACATGCCGGAGCCATTGTCGGAGGAGCCGATGATACAGCACAAGCCAAGATGGCTATTTTGAGAGAGAATGGCATACATGTTGTCGATTCTCCAGCGAAAATAGGTGAAATGGTAGCCAACGTATTGAAATAAGACGAATCATATACACAAAAGCTTCCTTAATGCTTGTTAAGGAAGCTTTTTGTGTAAAAAAATACATATATTGAACCCATTAAATTATAAAGTTTAAAAAATGAAACTTCTTGAAAATAAAACAGCATTGATTACAGGAGCTACTCGAGGAATTGGAAAAGGAATTGCCGAAACCTATGCCAAACATGGAGCGAACGTGGCCTTTACCTATAGTTCTTCTGTCGAAGCAGCACAGATCTTAGAAAAAGAATTGGCCTCTCATGGTATAAAAGCAAAAGGGTATCAGTCCAACGCAGCTGAATTTGATGCCGCCCAAGAATTGGCCTCCGAAGTCCTGAAAGAATTTGGAAGTATTGATGTACTGATCAACAATGCAGGAATTACCAAAGACAATTTATTGATGCGTATCAGCGAAGAAGATTTTGACAAGGTAATTGAAGTAAATTTAAAATCTGTTTTTAACTTGACGAAAGCAGTCATTCGCCCAATGATGAAACAACGTGGCGGTTCGATAATAAACATGAGTTCAGTTGTAGGAGTTCAGGGAAATGCGGGACAAACCAATTATGCAGCGTCGAAAGCAGGAATGTTAGGCTTTACAAAATCTGTAGCATTGGAATTGGGTTCTCGTAATGTGAGATGCAATGCCATTGCACCTGGTTTTATAGAAACGGAAATGACCGCTTCTTTGGATGAAAAGGTAGTGGAGGGCTGGAGACAAGGAATTCCATTGAAAAGAGGTGGAAAACCAGAAGATATCGCCAATGCTTGCGTGTTTCTTGGATCAGAAATGTCTGCCTATATCACAGGTCAAACCTTACATGTCGATGGAGGTATGATTACGGCCTAAATTTTGATGGCTTAAAAAGTCCTTTTAAAAAAGAAATACACGATACTCTTTTCAAACCTTTGAAAAAAGATCGGTGTCGCTATAAAATATGTTATGAACGCTATTGGAATTTTAACATTTGAACCTCTTTTCAAATACCGTATTTGGGGAGGTGATAAATTAAAAAACAATTTAGGGAAAAAGCTTCAGGCCACGAATGTGGGAGAAAGCTGGGAGATCTCTGGTGTTCGTGACAACATGACTTTGGTGGCAAATGGTAGTTTTAAAGGACAAAATTTGCCCGGATTAACTCAACGTTTCAAAGAAGAATTGGTGGGCAAAACCTGTTACAAAGCGCATGGAAGTGATTTTCCAATTCTGATTAAGTTTATTGATGCCAATTTGCCATTGTCTGTTCAAGTACACCCAAATGATGACTTGGCAAAAAAAAGACATCAGAGCTTTGGCAAAAATGAAATGTGGTATCTCATGGACACAGAAGAAGAAGCCGAGTTGTGCATTGGCTTTTCGGAAGTGTTGGATAAGAATTTGTATGCCAGCTATGTAAAAGAAGGAAACTTGTCATCGGTACTGAACACATTCAAAGTTAAAAAAGGAGAAGTGTATTATTTACCCGCGGGTCTTGTACATGCCATTGGCAGGGGGGTTTTGTTGGCTGAAATTCAACAAACGTCAGATGTTACGTATCGAATATACGATTACGATAGAATAGATCCACAAACTGGAGAAAAAAGAGAATTGCATGTGAAGGAATCAATCGACGCCATTGATTTTGATTTGATGGCCTCCCAAACAAATTTTGAAAAAAAAAAAAATCAATCCAATTTTATGATTGATACCCCTTATTTCAAAACAAATTACATCAATGCCAATCAAGCGATGGAGATTTCTTACACAAAGAATGACTCTTTCAAAATATTTATTTGTACTTCGGGAGAAGGAACTCTAAAATGTTCCGCGAATGAAGTGACACTTAAAAAAGGAGAGACCGTTTTATTGCCTGCCAATGAAGAGCAGCTAACGATTTTACCGAAAAAAAATAGAATTGACTTATTAGAAGTATCTTATTAAAAAAAAATAAAAAACAGATGTCAACAGTTATTATCAACAGCTTTGAAGAATACAAAACCTATGAAGGAAAGGAATTGGGAACTTCTGATTATTTGAAAATCTCTCAAGACCGCATTCAAAATTTTGCAGATGCTACTTTGGACCATCAATGGATTCATTTGGATCAAGAGAAAGCAAAGGTAGAAAGTCCCTTCAAAACAACCATTGCTCATGGCTATTTGACACTCTCCGTATTGCCTTATTTATGGGGACAAATTGTGGAAGTTCGCAACAATAAAATGATGGTCAACTACGGCGTTGAAAATTTGAAATTCATAGCACCCGTTCCTGTGGATAGTAACATTCGTTTGAAGGCAGGTTTAAAATCTATCGTAGATTTGCGCGGTGTTTCAAAAGCAGTCATAGACATTACCATAGAGGTGGAAGGTCAGCGCAAACCTGCATTAAAAGGTGATATTGTATTCCTATACCACTTCAGTAACTAGAAATGAAGGAACTCAAAGAGTTGGTTCTTGCCCATATAGAAAAGTTCAAAATTTCAGAATTTTGCCCTGATGGGGGATGGCCTAAATTTGAAAACTTAGAAGTCGTTGTTTACAAAGAAACACCGCAAGATGATGCGACTGTTGTTTTAGATATTGAGCTTTTATATGATTGTGAAAAAGCAGGCTGTTGCTTTATTCCGGGAGGAGACAATGCGACAAGACTTCGAAAAAAAATAAAACGCTCCAAAAACTCATTGGAAGTACTTTCTTAAGCAACAAAACGCTGCTTACCATATACATTGTGTTCGCCTTTCATATCGCAAAAGACGGATTTTAAACATCCATAAACAAGATTTGTAAACGAAGTTGAAATTACAGTTGTGATCGTACTTTTTTGTCAATCCAAAACTAAATGGAAATTTAAAATGACATCCTCTATTTATTTAGTACATTTGGTATTCAATTAAAAATAGATCAAAATGAGTAATCAACAAATAGATTTGAAATTTCCAAAAGGCGGAGCCTTTTTTATCATCATGGCTATTTTAGCCCTTGTTTTTTTCTCCAAAGCAACGGTAACCATTGGTTCAGGAGAAGCAGGCGTCTTGTATAAAACTTTCGGAGGTGGTGTGGTTACGGATGAGCCGGCTCTCGGAGAAGGGTTCCATTTAGTAGCTCCTTGGAACCGAGTGATTGTTTACGAAGTTCGTCAACAGGAATTATTAGAAAAAATGAAGGTGTTGTCTTCCAATGGTTTGGATATTTTACTGGAAGTATCGGCTTGGTATCAACCTAAATCGGAGGAATTGGGTTTGTTACACCAAAAAAGGGGACAAACGTATTTAGACCGCGTTATAAAACCCTCTATTCGTTCGGCAGCGAGAAGTGTGGTAGGAAGATACACGCCTGAGCAAATTTATTCGAGCAAGCGAGATGCCATTCAAGAAGAGATTTTTGAAGAAACAAAAGCCATCCTAGACAATCAATTTGTTCAATTAAACGAGGTATTGGTGCGTGATGTGACTTTGCCACCGACGATTAAAACAGCGATTGAAAACAAATTGAAGCAAGAACAGGCCTTTTTAGAATATGAATTTACACTTCAAAAGGCTCAAAAAGAAGCAGAACGTCAAAGAATTGACGCAGAAGGAAAAGCGACGGCAAACCGCATTCTTAATGCTTCTTTAACCGAAAAGATTTTGAAGGAAAAAGGAATACAAGCCACAGTGGAACTTGCAAAATCGAACAATTCAAAAATTATCGTGGTAGGATCTGGTAAAGATGGTTTGCCATTGATTTTAGGAAACAACTAATTCTTTAAAATTGCTTGTGCCACACTATAGGCAGTAGCAAAACAACCTTGCAATAGGTAGCCACCTGTAATGGTGTCCCAATCAAACATTTCCCCAGCAATATAGATGTTGGGGATTTTTTTTAGTGCTAATTCCTTGGTGAGTTCGTCTAATGAAATACCCCCTGTGCAAGAAATAGCCTCCTCAAGAGGTCGCAGATGGGTAACAGGAATTTCTAGATTTTTAATCTTTTTCACAAAAAGAGCAGGAGTCGTGTAGGTAGTTTTGTCCGTGAAATTTTTAAGTAATGCGAGTTGAACTTTGCTCAATTTGAACAAATAACCGTAATTTTTAGGCTTTGTCGTATTTCCGATTTTTTTCAACAATTCTGCCGGTGTATTGAACGGTTTGAAATCGATAAAAATACTTGTTTTTCCGTGGGTTTCCAGTTCTTTACCTAGTAGAGCAGCCATGGGGTATATCGCATTTCCCTCAAATCCATGAGGGGTGAGAACAGCTTCTCCTTTGACAATTGTATCACGACAACGAATAGCGATATTTTTTAGGGGACTGCCTTCGAAATCCTCGATCAATTGAGAGGTAAAACCCTGCACATGAACTCCGCAATTCGAGGGTATAAAAGGTTTTGTGCGAATTCCTTTTGATTCAAAAATAGCCCGCCAATCTCCTTTAGAGCCTGTAACAGACCAGGAAGCACCACCAAGTGCAAAAATACAGCAATCAAAAGAAGTAACTATTTTTTCTTTGGGTGTCTGAAAAACAATTTGCTCGTTCGTAAAGTCTACAAATTTATGTTCAAAATGAAAACGGACACCTTGAGCGATGAGTCGATCTTTAAATGCGTTCAAAACAGCAATGGGCTTGATTCCCGGTTTTGGAAAAATACGACCACTGGAACCTACAAAAGTGGGTATGTCCAAATCCTTAAGAAAGTTTCTTGTTTTCGAGGTGTCAAATTTTTCTAGAATGGGGGTAAAAAAAGAGGAAGGGTTGTACTTTTTAATCAACTCAAATCCTTTGTGTTGGTTGCTTAAATTGAAACCACCTTTTCCAGCCACCAAAAATTTACGTCCCAATGTCTTTCCTTGTTCGTACAAATGAACCTCATGGGTTTTGCTTAATTCGATTGCAGCCAACATGCCAGCAGGTCCGCCACCAACGATGCGAATAATTTTCTTCGGGGAATTTGTAGGAGTCATGACGCAAAAATAGTTTCTATTTTTTGACCACACAGAATTATATTCTTTTTTTATGAGGTGGAAGCTATTATTCTTCTGAACAATTACTATTTAACATAATATAAATTATAGTACAAATGTATTTGTAGAGCAAATTGCGTATAGCTGTGCTATTTTGCATAATATCAGATATAACAACACGAAGTGTTTTATATCGAAACCGATATTATGTAAAAGCAACTATAGTACAAATATTGTAATGCAGCAATTTCTGTATGGCCGTTTTTTAGGCTATTTCCACATAAATGTAGATATAGTGCCTTTAGTTCTCTGTCGTCAACAATTATGTGAAAAGAAATTACGTCTCTAACCTGCTGGTTTATTTGATAGCTATAATTCTGTATTATGAAAATAAATCCCAACTGCTTATTGCATTTAATTTTAAACACAAATTCCAGCCGCCTGCCATGACATTATAAAAGTTTCACCTTTGTTATGTTTTGATTTCAAGATATAAAGAGATTTTTGTTAAGTATCCGACTGCATTGAAAAAAAACAAAAATATTTTTTTTCTCACTTATACGCAGCAATCATAAATTTTCCTAAATTGGTTACGCTATGAAAAATAACATGAAAGTAATTTGGACAGAAAAAGCGATGAAAGAAAATCAAAAGAACATTGATTATTTAATTCTAAATTGGGAAGAAAAAGTTTTGATTAATTATATAAAAGAACTTGACAGTATCATTGGTTTGATTTCAAATAATCCAAATCTTGGACAGTGGGATAAAGAAATTGGAAGTTCTAAAATATTAGTTGTCAAACAGATTTATCTTTTTTATGAAATACGAGATAACCAAATTGTTATTCGCTCGTTTTGGAACAATTATAAAAAACCTTTTTGGCTATAAATATTTCTTTGCAAGATCTTTCATAACTTCTTTGTGTTCAACAACTTTCCCTTTTTCAAAATCTTCGTCAGAGATTTTTAAATCTCTCTTCATCTCCTGTAAATAAGCTTCTTTCGGGAATAGTGCTTTTGTCAAAAGATTAATTTCCTCGATTGAAAAAGCATTGTCTCTTAATTTTCGATAGTAAGTTGGTGGTTTTAAGTCCAACAACTTGATAAAATAGCTTGCTTTGTAATCAGTCTCATGAATTAATTGAGGAATTTGCGCAATGTAATTATTGTATTTTTCAACTATCTCTATCATTTTAATATAAAATTTGTATATTTTTCACATCGAATATAGTAAAAAAAATAAAACAAAGTAGTAAAAAACATAGACAAATGTGACATCTGAACAAAATGGCGAATACAGCGTATTTAAGCTAATTGTAGATTCGTACCTTGGGCTTTATATCGTCAACAATTATGTAAAAAAAAATTCACATACCGTACTAAAAAAAACTTACACCGCTATTGGCCAGCGGTCTTGTTGCGGAAACAATTGGTTTTGCCACACTTCTATTTCCTGTGCCGTGAGCAAACACGCTTCTAATTCGCGAATCATTTTTTCTTTGCTCAAATGTTGCCCAATAAAGACCAATTCAATTTTTCTGTCACCATATTCTGTATTCCAATCAGATTCAATTTGTTCTCTATTCTCCGAAAAAGAGGCATAGTTAATTCGTTCTGAAAACGGCATAGATGCCCACCAAACTCCGGCGTTATCGGCCTTGCAAGAACCTCCAGCAGAACTCCAAAGCAAGGCCTGATTGGATCTTGAGGCCAACCAAAACAACCCTTTGCTTCGGATAATATTTTGGGGAAAACGTTCATTCAAATAGTCTAAAAAACGTTCTGGGTGAAATGGTTTTTTACTTCGAAAAACAAAAGAACTGATTCCGTACTCTTCAGTTTCAGGAACGTGTTCATTTTCCAATTCCTGAATCCATCCTGCGGAAGCTTCGGCTTTTTCATAATCAAACAAGCCTGTATGCAACACATTTTCAAGGGCCACACTCGATTCATGGGCTGTTACGATACGAGCCTCTGGGTTCAGTTTATGCAGCATGGCATGAAGCTCTGCCAACTGATCTTCAGAAACCAGGTCTTTTTTATTGAGGACAATCACATTTGCAAATTCAATCTGATCTGTCAATAGATTCACAATGGTTCTATTATCCCCTTCAATATCGGTCAATTCTCGTGTGGTTAAATAATCAGAGCTCGAAAAATCGTTTAAAAAATTGAAAGCATCGACAACGGTGATCATCGTATCAATATAACTAAAACGACTCAAATCAATTTTTCCATCTTCACTCTCGAAGGTAAACGTTTGCGCGACAGGAATTGGTTCGCTGATTCCCGTACTTTCAATCAACAAATAATCAAATTTGTTTTGAGAAGCCAATTTTTCAACCTCTATCATCAAATCTTCACGAAGTGTACAGCAAATGCATCCATTAGACATTTCGACCAATTTTTCTTCGGTTCTAGACAGTGTATTTTCATTTTCAATAAATTGAGCATCTATATTCACCTCGCTCATATCATTGACGATAACAGCTACTTTTAAGCCTTGCTTGTTGTGTAAGACATGATTCAGTAAGGTAGTTTTTCCAGCTCCTAAAAAGCCACTTAATACAGTTACAGGTAATTTTTTCATTTTTTCTGAATTGGATTATATTTCGATTTGATGGAGTCGGTTCATTTTTTCGATGAGATCTCCAGTAATTGCTACAACTGCGGGTTTTGGTATCTTGTCTTCGTCAAAAGGCCATTTACTCGTAGGATGGTTCAGGTCTCTTGTTTGTTCTCCAGGGTGCTGCACGCTTAAAAACAAGGTTTTTCCATCGGGTGAGAACCAAGGTCCTGTAAGCTCCGCATCTTTTGGCGCCGATGCCACACGAATTACGTTGCCTGCCTCTTTGCCAAATCTAGGAATGACATACAAACTATTATTTTTAAAAGGTGCGTATGGCTCCGCTACACCACCGCTAGAATTGCTTGCGATATCAGAAGTCATCCAAAGATTTCCAGACAAATCAAAAGCCAAATTATCTGGACATGAAAAACCGCTTTCCTTCCCTCCCGCTTTGTAATTGGATGCCGTAAAAGTTAAAGCATCAAAATTTCCATCGGTTTCTTCAATTTTAAGAATAGAACCGTGAAAATCACCTTTGGATTTGTTGTTTGTCAGCGCGACAAAAATATTCCCAGTAATCGGATCAATTTCAATGTCTTCTGGTCGATTTAACGCCGTAGCCCCCAACAATTTCGCTGCTTCCCTGGCCCTGATTAATACCTCGGTTTGATCTTTGAAATTGCTTTTTAAAACAGGTTGGGTTTCCCAATCCAAAGCAAGCCATTTCCCTTGCACGGTATCTGCCACATACAGTGTTCCTTCTTTTAAACAATGGGGTTTTGAGGAAATATATTTGTACAAATGCTCATTGCTTTTGTCATCACCCGTATAGGCAACGACTCGTTTGTCGCTAAGTTCGTATAAGGTGCAGCACTCATGTGCAAACCTACCCAACGCAATGTGTTTTTGAGCTTTTCCCGTTTTTGGATCTACTTCAACAACCCAACCGTAATGTTCTGGCGGATAATGATAAAATTTTTCCCAACCATACCAACTAGGGATATGTGTTTCACGATTGTTTTTATCATAGACTGTTTCGCCAAAGCAGTTCTCATAATTTTCTTCACATGTGAGAAATGTTTTCCATGGAGTGATCCCTCCTGAACAGTTGCTATGCGTTCCGATGACCGTAGTTTTGCCTTTGATAGGTGAATCCCAATTCAGCTGCATAGGGGTTTTGGCTGTAATTCTTCGATTATAAGGATCATTCTTAACGACAGACCATACGCCATTTTCTTCTTTAATTCTCAAAATACTTCCTCCAAGATTGTACATCTCCTTATCTACCTGATCTTTGGTTTTCGGTTGTTCGTCTGTAGAGGAAAATTGAGACACAAATAACGGATGTATGTACTCGTGATTTACCCACAACAAACCGTCTTTAGGATTGTTGTCATCCAATGGGATAAAACAAGTGAAATCATTATTGAACCCAAAGGTATCTGTATCATTGATAGAATCACCCCATTTTATAACGACATGGTATTTCAAATCATTCGCCAATACCAAATCGTCTTGATCTGAGGGCTTTAAACCTCTTAACTCAAGGTTACTCAATTCTTCCAACCTTCTTCGTGATATTTTACGGAAATCATTAGAAGGTTTCGTTGTGTTCCCGCAACCCAGTAAAAATTGGGGCATAAATACAACACCCAAACTGGTTTTTCCTAAAAAAGTAACAAATTGTCTGCGATTACAGTCCATACTAAAGTTTTTGATCTAATTTTAATTGAAACATAAAATTAAGGTCTCTTTTGACAATGTTACCCCTTGAAAGGAAAAGAAGAATGGTGTACATCAATTTTCAAGGTGCCGTTTATAAATTTATAGCCAAAGGTATATTCGACTTTTACTTCATTTCCTGTCTCATCAGTAAAAAAATAATTGCCCATTGCTATGGCGCGATTTTTCTCCAAAATAAGATTTGAATTTTCAAATCGAACTTCTTTCCAGGGTTGAATTGCAAAACCTTTGTCTTCAGCACAAACTCGATTTTCTCCAGCGATAAAATAAGACAAGGCCTCTAGCTGTGTTTTTCGAAATTGTTCCGTGGCACACTTGGTGGGTTTGAATAAAACCGGGCCTGTTTCAAAGGCATAAGACTCTTCAAGAAATTTATGTGCATAATTCTCGCATGCCTCACGATCGTTTTTTAAACTTCCTATTTTAACTACGCCTTTTCCCCAGTTACTTTGAGCGGCTAACACTTGTTCCTTTGCAATCATTTTTTTCCTATTTTAAAATTATTCGTTTTTACATTGACAATATTTTTTACTGTATAAATGAAGTAGGACCAAACATATTCCAGGAAAAAACAGAATGTTTTTATGAAATAAAAACCAAGAAGTTTTTTCATTAATTACAATAAGTAGCAAAAACAACCAATTCAACCACATCCCAATTTTCACAAAATGAGTAGAGGTCGTTTTTCCAGATCTGTAAATGGCGTAGAATGAAATCATCAAGAATATTACATCTATGAATTCCCACCATGCTGTAGATTTCTCGCAACAAGAAATGGAACCTACTTGCGCTGCAAAGAGAACAGGTGTCAAAACACAATGCAATAGGCATAGCCCACTGACAAGAGCTCCTAAATTATCTGGATTGTGATTTGTTCTGATCATTGAAGACGAATTAATGCAACTTAGTTGCAAAAATAAGATAAAAATTTTTTACTCCCACATGGTTCCCTTAAATTTGAGGCATGGGAATCATCAGAAAGACAAAATCGGTAGAAGTGCTACTCAATGAGTTTGAAAAAAGCTCCTCCGCTATTTCGACAAAACAATTGATTCATCGCTTTGACGCTACATACAATAAAACAACGATTTATCGTATTCTAGAAAAACTTGAGGACGACGGAGTCTTACATTCTTTTCTCGATAAGAATGGATTGAGATGGTATGCGAAATGTAATGCTTGTTCTTCCAACAAGCACTTCGATCTGCATCCTCATTTTCAATGTTTGGCTTGTGGAAAAGTAGATTGTTTGGATGTTCGGATTCAACTTCCAAAAATACCGAATAGGAAGATAGAGACATCGCATTTATTGATCCAAGGGAAATGTGATACTTGTTCGTTATAAAAACCCTGTAATGACAAAATGAGATTAGATTATGCGATTGACTCAATCATACCCCCTCCTCTATTTTTTATCCCAATCCATGAAAGGTGTTCGTTTGAGTTTCGTGTTTGCATAAAAACTTCGCTTTAAATCGGGAAACGTTAGAACCCAACCGAGAGGTTCGTCTATCATTCAAAAAAACGTAATCATTTTTTTTCGATGCGGTTAGGATTCCTTATTTTTATTGATCCTAAGCTTTAGTATTATTTTCAGCTTTCATATAGATTTTAAAAAGTCATGGGTTGCTCTTCTTTGTCTCTGAAAAATTTTCCATGGCGCATCAAGTCATCCGGACTTGGTCGCAAAAATAACTCCAGATTGAAATCATCACAAGAAGCGCTTTGGGTCCCTGAATTTTGACTGTTTCCTTTCAATTGTTCACCACTTACAGTGGGAATTCCTTGCGCATCTACCACAGTTCCCAAGTTGATTTGGATATTCGAACTACCCCCATTGAGATTGCTGTCTAAAACCAAATCGTCAGTTGATAGGCTTCCGCTCCCTTCCAAGGCATCGGGACAATCATCGCCATCACTATCTAGGTCAAAAGAATTGTCAATACCATCGTTGTCATAATCGCAATCTCCGGCTGGAGGCAAAAAACGAACTTCAAACAAGACCATATTATACCCATTACTTGAGGTTGTAGGCGTTGGCGCCTGTGTGTGTACGCCATTAGCATTGATATCTTCCCAAGCGTTCAGCACATCAATACGTATTTGTCGTACGTTGGTAACAGACTCCCCAAACAAAAATACCTGGGGGGCGTTGTCAATATTGGCCACAAAAGGTCCAAAAGAATGATCACCCGAACCCGTAGTGTTCCACGCCATACCATCCCATTCAAAAATTTCGACCTTGAACTCTCGTATGCCCGAATCAGAATGGCTTTCAAATCCATCGGGTTCATAGTCAGGATTCCATAAAACCACACCAGCCATTGTGACAGCGCTAGAAAAAGTTCGAAAACTGAGCCACCCCGTAGTACGCCCTTGTGCCCCGAAATAGCGAATATCATTACTTAAGGAAGTCTGAGGGCTATTTAAGACCGAGCTCAAAGTCGGCTCACTTCCGCCAAACTCGGGTTCATTAGCTCCAAATAAGGCTTCAGACCAAGTATTTGTGCTATTAAATTGGCTGTGTTCTGATTTTACTGTTGGGGCTTTGATAAGGGTGGTATTCGCAGGATAACACTCCTCTATGTCAGAGATTCCGTCGTTATCGTCATCAAGGTCATCGCTATTGATAATACCATCACCATCATAGTCGTCATTGGGGCCTGTTTGCGCATGGGACATAAAGCCCCATCCCAAGCAGAGAATCACTGTAAACAAGCGAATTTGTTTATAATACATTGCGGTTGTAATTTAGGGTTACATCTCCTAGTCGTATAAAACTATCGCCAACGGTTGAAACACTCGAAACAAAAGCTTTGATGACCAAAGTTAGGGTGTCACCAGCTGATAGTGAGCTTAAGTGTTGGCCCGTGGTAGCAATATTAAATGTTGAAAAACTTCCTGTTCCTGCACCATTCGTTATGGTTGCAACTGTTAATTGACTAGTTCCATCGTAAACGACCGTTTGGAAGCTTGCATCACTGGTACCTTGATAATCAATGGTGATGGGGTTCGATGAAGCCCAGCTGTTAAAATTGTCAGGAAGGGTATATTGCAATACAATGTCATAACCTTGTGCCGATCCTGAGGTCTCTTCATTACTAATCTCGTAATAATTCATCACATCGGTATTGGAATAATCACTGGTTATAAATACATTATTGTTCGTTCCATCCGAATCAAACACCGCACCTGCATACTCGGCATGAAAAACATGCTTGGCTGCTTTGGTAGCAGTTAACAATTCTGCCAACGCTTGTTGAACCGTAGTCTCATCCGTACCATCATCATCCATATCCAAAACGGGGCTCAAACTGACTTCGGTAGCGTCTTGATCATCCGTGTTAATCGCTGTAGCCAAATCTGCAAGCGCAACCGTCTTGGTCGCTTCGCCGTCATCCTCTAAAGACAACTCCAAGTTACCACCATTGATCTGAAATACATCTATGGTCTGGTCGTCAGTATTAACAGAAGCCAAATCCACATCGTTACCATTTTCAATAGCCAGAGTCGTTCCTGTCAAGGAGATCGTTTGGTCATCCGTGCTATCGTCCCCTTGCGGGCCCGTAGGACCCGTAGGACCTGTTAGATCAGCGGTAGTAAACGTAGTAGCATCATCAAAAGTCAAAGTAAAAGTACCGTCTCCATTATCCGTAGTCGAAGCAATACCATTGCCATCAGCTCCATCTGCACCGTCTGCGCCCGCAGCACCTGTGGGACCAGCAGGTCCTTGTGCTCCGTCCGCACCATCGGCACCATCAGCACCTTGTAATGAAGCCAACCATTCAGCCTCGCTGCCTATGGTAGGATCCGCAGCCAAAGCAATCTCATAAGCTGAGTCACCATCAGCTCCATCTGCACCGTTTGTTCCGTCAGCACCGTCTGCGCCCGCAGCACCTGTGGGACCAGCAGGTCCTTGTGCTCCATCGGCAC
>CAXRIA010000042.1:0-39856 GCA_964230805.1 Flavobacteriaceae bacterium | reverse complement strand
CAGCATCACAGAAAAACGTGCCAGCCTCTTAAATATAGGGATTTCTGCTTTTACCATCGTATTTCTGCTAGCAGAATATTGGCGGCCACTCGGTGTAGATAGAAGCATCCTTTGGAACTTAATTTTTGTCGGACTGATTTGCTTCGGATTATTGGGGGTATTTACGGTTTTCAGAAAACAATACACACGTATCTTAAAGTGGGCACTGGCCAATAAATTATTATTTCTATCCATACCCACACTTATTGTCATTGCTGGTTTTTCCATTATGAAAAATACAGGCAAGGAATTTATGCCATCATTAAATGAAGGTTCGTTCTTACTGATGCCAACCTCTATGCCCCACGCTGGAATTGAAGAAAACAAACGTATAATGCAACAATTGGATATGGCCGTTGCCAGTATTCCTGAAATCGAAACTGTAGTTGGTAAGTCAGGTAGAACAGAATCAGCATTAGACCCTGCTCCATTATCAATGTATGAAAATGTTATTCAGTATAAACCAGAATACATATTGAATGAAAACGGAAAACGCCAACGTTACAAGGTCAACGATGAAGGTTTTTTTATTAGAACAGATGGAAATTTGGTCGAAAATCCCAACGAAGTTGTAAGCTCTGAAGAAATCGAGAAAGCTCGAAAAACTGGAAAAAAAGTTTTCATTACTGCTGATGAATCTTCAAGCAATTTAATTCCGGACGAGGACGGTGAATTTTTTAGAAACTGGCGACCAGAAATAGAATCGCCTGATGATATTTGGAAGGAAATCGTAAGAGTAACCAAGCTGCCCGGAGTTACTTCAGCACCCAAATTACAACCTATTGAAACCCGTTTGGTAATGCTTCAAACGGGAATGCGCGCACCCATGGGTATCAAAGTAAAAGGACAAGACTTAAAGCAAATTGAAGCCTTTGGTATACAGCTGGAAGCTATTTTGAAGCAAGCTGAAGGGGTTAAAATCGAGGCGGTTTTCGCAGACAGAATCGTTGGAAAACCTTATCTGTTAATTGATATAGACAGAGAAAAACTGGCGCGTTATGGTGCTTCGATTGATGCGGTTCAAAACGTACTAAAAGTAGCCGTTGGCGGGATGGTATTAACCCAAACTATTGAAGGCCGCGAACGCTATGGTGTTCGTGTGCGCTATCCAAGAGAGCTTCGGGACAAACCCGATGATTTAAAACAGATTTATGTCCCCGTTGAAAAAGGAAGCCCTGTCCCGTTGAGTGAATTGGCAAACATTCGTTACGAACAAGGCCCACAAGCTATTAAAAGTGAAGATACCTTTTTAGTGGGTTATGTATTATTTGATAAGTTAGATGGTTTTGCCGAAGTAGATGTAGTGGAAAATACCCAAGCCCTAATTCAACAGAAAATTGATTCAGGAGAATTAGTAGTACCCGAAGGTATCAATTATCAATTTACGGGAACGTATGAAAATCAATTACGGGCAGAGTCAACCCTATCTGTCGTAGTACCATTGGCGTTGTTCATTATCTTCTTGATTTTGTATTTCCAGTTCCGTTCTGTTGCCACATCATTGATGGTTTTTACGGGGATTGCCGTAGCGTTTGCAGGTGGTTTTGTAATGATTTGGTTATATGGTCAAGACTGGTTTTTAAACTTCAGTTTTTTCGGAGAAAATTTAAGAGACCTATTTCAAATGCAAACCATCAACCTGAGTGTTGCTGTTTGGGTCGGTTTCATTGCCCTATTTGGTATAGCCACAGATGACGGTGTCGTAATGGCAACCTATCTAACCCAAACATTTGATAGAAATACACCGAAAACTAAACAGGAAATAAGAGCATCTGTAGTGGAAGCTGGGGAAAAGCGCATTCGACCTTGTTTGATGACCACGGCAACCACCCTTTTGGCATTGCTACCCGTTTTAACGTCTACAGGCCGCGGAAGTGACATCATGATTCCTATGGCCATACCAAGTTTTGGCGGAATGCTTATCGCCTTAATTACCTTGTTTGTTGTTCCTGTTTTATACAGTTGGAGACAGGAGGCCAAACTTAAAAAAGTAGTGAAATGAAGAAAATAATTTTAATAGGGATTGGACTTTTGACATTTGGTTTTTCAAAGGCACAACAATTGGAAACTCTTATTGATGAAGCTCTTAAAAACAGTCCGGAAATTCAAAAATTTGAATTGCAATATAGTATTGTCTCTGAAAAGGCGAATGAAGTAAACACGATTCCAAATACTGAATTTGGCGTTGGATATTTTGTTAGTGAACCCGAAACGAGAACTGGAGCGCAACGCTTTAAAGTATCAGCGAGACAAATGGTGCCCTGGTTTGGATCGATAACTGCCAGGGAAAACTATGTAAGCTCGTTGGCTGATGCTAAATACGAAGACATTGTTATTGCCAAAAGAAGAATAATCGCTTCTGTATCTCAATCCTATTACAACTTGTACGCCAACAAGGCCAAACAAAAGGTCTTAGTTCAAAATATTGAATTGCTCAAAACCTATGAGACAATGGCACTGACCTCTGTAGAAGTTGGTAAGGCTTCAACAGTAGATGTATTGCGATTGCAAATGCGTCAAAACGAATTGGAACAGCTAAAAGAAGTTTTGGATCAACAATATTTGGCGGAACAAACAACGCTTAACAAGCTTTTAAATCGCGATAAAGAGGTTGTTGTAAATATAGTTGACGAATTGACAATTCCTCCCGAAACTACCTTAATTTATATCGAAAAATTATCCCTTCATCCCGAATTGATAAAATATGACAAACTCTATCAATCTGTTGAACAGTCAGAACTGCTAAATCAAAAGGAAAGCCTCCCTATGATTGGTTTTGGATTGGATTATGTAAATGTGGACAAACGCCCAAATATGGAGTTTAGTGATAACGGAAAGGACATTGTAATGCCAATGGTTTCATTATCAATTCCAATTTTCAACAAAAAATACAAATCTCAAACCAAACAGAACGAGTTTCAGCAGCAGAAAATAATGGCTGAAAAACAACAGCGATTAAACAAACTGGAAACTGCTTTGGATAAAGCTTTAAAAAACAGAATCTCTTCAAGAATAAGTTATGAAACCCAATCGAAAAATTTAGAACAAGCCAATGATGCGGAAGAGATTCTAATTAAAAACTATGAAACAGGAACCATAGATTTTAACGATGTTCTAGACATCCAAGAACTCCAATTAAAGTTTCGAATCAATCAAATAGAATCCGTCAAAAACTACTATGTGCAAACGACTATTGTTCATTATTTAATTCAACAAAAATGAAAAAATATCTATTATTTATAGCGCTATTTACTTTAGGTCTGCTATGTGGTGGGTTGCTCTTTTACCCTACAAAAAAACAAGAAGAAAAGAAAAAGCAAGACCCTGTTTCAGAAGTCAATCAAATGTGGACCTGCTCCATGCACCCACAAATTATGCTACCTGAACCTGGGGCTTGTCCTATTTGTGGGATGGATTTAATTCCTGCCGGAAACAATGAAGATGGACTATCAGTCAACCAATTCAAGTTGACAAATAACGCCATGGCATTGGCCAATGTCCAAACATCTATTGTAGGCTATGGAGACATGGACAGTACTGTTACAAAACTATCCGGAAAAATAGTTGAAAATGAAGCGTCCAATGCTGTACAAGTAAGTTATTTTTCTGGAAGGATTGAACGTTTGAACGTGAACTTTACGGGAAAAGAAATCCGTAAAGGGCAATTGCTGGCGACTATTTACTCACCCGAACTCTATGCCGCACAGCAAGAATTGATTACTACAGCCTCAATAAAAGAATCGAAACCGCTATTACACAAAGCCGTTAGGAATAAATTAAAACTTTGGAAATTATCAGAAAATCAAATAAATAACATAGAAACGTCTGGTAAAGTAATCGAAAACATTCCTGTATATGCCACGGTTTCTGGTACAGTTTCAGAAAAATTAGTGGAACAAGGTGATTATATAAAGCAAGGCCAGCCGCTCTTAAAAATAGCGAATCGAAACACGGTTTGGGCAAATTTTGATGTTTATGAAAACCAAATAGAGTTATTTAAGAAAGGGCAACAAGTTTTAGTAACCACCAATGCCTATCCGAATAAAAAAATGAAAGGAAAAATAGATTTCATAGACCCGATTTTGAATACAAAAAAAAGAACCACAACCTTACGTGTCGTACTTAAGAATAAGAACAATTTGTTGAAACCAGGAATGTTTGTTGCTGCAAATATTAATGGCATAAAAAACAAAGAGGTATTGATTGTACCCGCATCTGCGGTACTATGGACAGGAGAGCGCTCTGTTACCTATGTAAAAACAGATTCAGAACAACCAATTTTTGAAATGCGTGAAGTGCAATTGGGAAATCAAATTGGAAATACCTATGAAGTTTTAGAAGGGCTGTCCATAGGAAATGAAATTGTGACCCATGGCACATTCACAGTCGATGCAGCTGCCCAACTTCAAGGTAAAAAATCGATGATGAACAAAAATGGCGGACAAGTAATGACTGGTCACGAAGGTCATGTGGGAATGGAAGGTCATGCTTTACACAAGGGAAAAAAGTAATCAATCGGTATTTTGCTATGGGATTGTTAATTAATAGAGAAGAACAGTAAATAATAAAAATCAGTGTAAAACAATTAAATTTTAAAAACATGAAAAAAGTAATTTTAAGTGTGGTTGCCATTGCAGTATTAATGGCAACCAGTTGCAAAAGTGAAACAAAAAAAGAAGCAAGTGAAACAACAACGGTGGTCTCAAAAGAAATTGAAATGACAAACCACTCTTTTGGTGTAAGAGGTAATTGTGGCATGTGTAAAAACACGATTGAAAAAGCAGCCTACAGTATTGAAGGTGTTTCAAAGGCCAATTGGGACAGAGAAAAAAAGAAAATTGATGTCTCTTTTGATGGTGCCAAAACCAATGCCATGGCAATTCACAAAGCGATCGCAGCATCCGGTTACGATACTGAAAAAATAGTGGGTAGTAAGGAAGCTTATAGCGAATTGCCAGGTTGTTGTCAATACAGCCGTGATATGGTTATGAACCAATCCGATGAAACAAAAAATTAAAAGATTATAAACAACAATAAAAAGAGCCTTTTGAAAAAGGCTCTTTTTTATTTCTAATATCTTTAAAATTGAGATCGGTCATCATCTGTATTGACCTAAAACGTTGCCACAAAATGAAGGCTTGCTGTATTATTTGCGAAACCTGGGATTAATCTTTTCTCAATTTTAAGTTTTTTTGATGATCTGGTCACCGCATTTTCTCTCTTAGCGCGTTGTTTTCTGCTATTGGTAACAATCGCTTTTCCAATCACAGTTCCGATCAAGCCTCCAAAAACAAGATCAGACACCCAATGATCATGTCCTTTTACATTTGACAAAAAAACAGCACTCATAACACCATAGGGAATCCAATAATTATCGTATTCCATTTGCATTACTTTAGCCACTGCAAAAAAAGCTGTCGCATGAAATGAAGGAAATGCAGTTCCCTCGCTTCCTGTTGGTTTTTGAACATCCAATTCAATGGGATGCCATTGCCCAAACTCCCAGTTGTCTCTGGTGTGATAATCCTTGTTGAACGGCAAGTTGTCGTTGATATTTCTGTGAGGTCTGTTTCGAGCAAACAGGGCTTTTAACACAATGTGCGAAATTAGATACGAATAGGCAAGTGATTTGATTCCATTCGCAGCAGCAATTTGTCCGCGTTCACTATTGAATAAGACAGAGCCTGCATACAAACCGGCCAAAGAATAAGTGATATACGCATCTTCATGTTTAAGCCATGAGGGCCAATTATCATTTAGAGAAATATCAGGAAGTCTATAATCCTCTAAGGCAGGTTCAATGTGATCATGTAAAAAACCAGTGGTGTATTTATCTACGACGACCAAACCAAGAATACTCCCCGCCCATGTGGCTGTTTTTTTCCAATCCTTTGAAACGATTTTCCCCATTTCGGTAAAATCACTTGGTACATTTAGAAAACTATTCTCAATCACTCTCTTCGCTACTTGAAAACGGCTATTCGATTTTTTTTGCAGTGAAAGACTGTCTATTTGAGCATTTGTTATGGTAGAAAGTACAAACATACTTAGAAGTAAAATCTTTTTCATTTGGAGCTTAAAATTTAGTTAATAACGACATAAATGTAATTATTATTCCGAAAACACCAAATAAATCTATAAAGTACATCCCAATTGCATTAGTCAATAATAAAATTTTGAAAAATAAAATAAGGTACGATGCCATTAATTATTGTAATTTCCACAGAAAATTACAATCAATAATTGTGGGCAAATCATTTCATATAACTGAATCCATTAATAAAATTGAATCACATCATCAAAGAAAGCTCATGGCTATTTTAAAACAAGTTCTTCTCGTACTAACGATCGTATTTTCATTTTCAAATTGTCATCTCCAAAAATCAGAAAAATTACCTCTAGGTCTTATTAAAAACAGACAGTATATCAGCATTGCTTCGTATAATATTTTTAGTTTGGGCCACATTGCCTCAAAATACAAAAAACCGCGAGGATCCCATTCTTCTGATAGTATTCCACAGCGCATTCAAAACAACGCGCAACTCCTAGCAAAGCGTAGCTTAGACTTGATTGCATTGCAAGAAGTGGTCGCTGGAAAAAGCGGTGAGTGGGCATTGGCAGATCTCACCCATCAGTTGAACAAAAACTATGGAAAGCGCTATAAATGGTTGCTGAGCAAAGAAATCGGACCCGGATTTGGTTTTCGTGAATCCATTGCTTTTTTGTACGATTCTATCAAGGTCACAACCGATGAAAAAATAAAAATCATTCCATCCAACGGGGGAAGAAATTTTGTAAAATGCTCATTCAAATCAAAAAATTTTGACTTTACTTTAATCGGCGTTCATCTATCATGGAGCAATGCCGAACATAGAATTACTGAAGTAAAAAAAATAAATTCGATTTTATACCATCCCGAAAAATACGCTTCTGACCCCGATGTAATTGTTTTGGGAGATTTTAACAGGTTTGGCAACAACCAAAAGGCCATTAAAGAAATCCATTTTTCATCAGAAAAGATGTTTTGTCCCACTATTGAGTTTTGGGACCCAAAATTTAACAAAGTAAAACAGGTTTCTGCACTTGCAATTCAAGGGAAAGAAGTCCCTTCGAACGACCCTCAATTGCTCTCTACTACAGTTTCAAAAAATCATAAAGCCTATGATCTTATTTTATGTACCTCTGATGCAAAAGAAGAATTTGAGACGCCTATAAAAGAAATCAAATACAATAGAGATTTCGGAATCATTGCCTTTGACCATCCAACTTCCATGGATTTTATCGCAGCCTCACAAGAAGATAGTATCAAACACAAATGGTCTGATCACAGACCTATTTGGGTTCGTTTCCGAACTGACAAAAACACACAAGACCATCAAGTATACGCTCCCTAAACGCTGAATGACGCCGTACAAGACACATAAGTTAAAAAATAAAAACGTTCCCTTTACAAGGTGTACAAAGTTGTTACGACGATCCCTTTTTTTGCTCCTAAATCGATGGAAACAAGTTTTTTACAGTCTTTAACCTTCAGGTAAAAGGGCGCTTGGAGAATATCGACACCACTGTTCTTTTTGATCCGAATTCCCTGACCTGAAATAATGTCTACATTTGGTAAAAACTCCCCATTAGGCAAGTGCTCTGTCAAAATAACATACTTAAAAGACTGCAACTTTCGAACTATTTTTTCAATTTCTACATTTGACAAATGTTGCAATACTTGCCTGACAATTGCACAATCGCCCACAGGCAGTTCATCCTCTGCGATGTCCAAACACTGAAAAGTTAAATTATGAAGCTGAAATTTTTCTTTGTTGGAGGCTATCAAAGAAGCTACTATATCAACAGCAAAATATCGGTCAGAAAAAGGAACCAATTCTTTGCCAATATGAAAGTCACCACAACCCAAATCACAAACAACAAGCTTTTTTTTAAAAGAATTTAAAAAAGATATGACGGCTTTGAGATAGGGGTCTACCAAATGTTTGTGATGTGAACCGTCTCCAGAATAAAAATCAACCACTCCTCCACCCCAGAGATTGTTTTCATACACCTGTTCCATGACTTTTTTGGTCGGCCAAGGTTGTTTTTGTCTTTTATATTTTTTCATTTCACACAAATTTAACTACGAAGACCGTAAAGTCAAACACATTCCATCGTGAAAGATACTATTCACCATAAAAAAGCCCGCGTAAAAACGCAGGCCTTCTATTCTATGTGTCACAAACAAGTTTATTTTACCAATAGTTTATGTGACGGTTTGAACTTGGTTAAATTTATACCATCTACGGCAGCCTCATACTCTTCTATATTCGGAGTTCTACCTAAAATAGTTGACAATACAACCACTGGAGTTGAAGAAAGTAAGGATTCCCCTTTTTTCTCTTCTCCATCTTTTACGACCCTTCCTTGGAACAAACGTGTTGATGTTGCCATGACTGTATCTCCTGGTTCTGCCTTCTCTTGGTTCCCCATACAAAGGTTACAACCTGGTCGTTCTAGGTACAACATGTTTTCGTAACTTGTACGTGCCGTACCTTTCGGATCGTTGTCGTCAAATTCAAAGCCTGAATATTTACGAAGCACTTCCCAATCTCCTTCTTCTTTCAACTCATCCACAATATTGTAGGTAGGAGGTGCGACCACCAAAGGAGCATTGAAGGCTACCTTTCCTTGCTGCGCCTCAATATTCTTTAACATTTGCGCCAAAATTTTCATATCTCCTTTGTGAACCATACAGGAGCCAACAAAACCAAGATCTACTTTTTTTGTTCCGCCATAAAAGGACAAAGGACGAATGGTATCATGCGTATAACGTTTTGAAACATCTTCGTTGTAAACATCTGGATCGGCAATCATCGGCTCTACAATTTTATCCAAATCCACAACTACCTCTGCATAATATTTCGCATTTGCATCTGGCCTAAGGGCAGGTTTTTCTCCCGATTTGATCTCAGCTATTCTTTTATCTGCAATGGCTATCAATCCTTTCAGAACTTCCTTCTCATTGTCCATTCCCTTGTCAATCATAATTTGAATTCGACCTTTGGCAATTTCCAAAGACGCGATCAAAGTCTCATCCTCAGAAATACAAATAGACGCCTTTGCTTTCATTTCTGCCGTCCAATCCGTAAAAGTAAAAGCTTGATCGGCTGTCAGTGTTCCAATATGAACTTCAATAATTCTACCTTGAAAAACATTATCTCCTCCAAATTGCGTAAGCATTTGTTGTTGTGTTGCATGCACGACATCACGGAAATCCATATATGCTTTCATTTCTCCTTTGAAAGTCACCTTTACAGATTCAGGAATAGGCATCGTAGCCTCTCCCGTAGCCAATGCCAATGCCACGGTACCAGAATCGGCACCGAAAGCCACTCCTTTGGACATTCGTGTATGCGAATCTCCTCCAATAATAATGGCCCAATCATCAACAGTTATGTCATTCAATACTTTGTGAATAACATCAGTCATTGCATGGTATTTTCCTTTCGGGTCACGTGCCGTAATCAAACCAAAATCATTCATGAACTTCATCAATCTTGGAATATTTGCTTTTGACTTGTTATCCCAAACAGAAGCTGTATGACATCCTGATTGATAAGCTCCATCCACAATCGGCGAAATTGTTGTTGCTGCCATCATCTCTAATTCTTGTGATGTCATCAAACCGGTAGTATCTTGAGAACCTACAATATTTACCTCTGCGCGAACATCAGAACCGGCATGCAAAATTTTCCCGGGAGTCGTTCCTACTGCATTTTTGTTGAATATTTTTTCCACGGCTGTCAGTCCTTGCCCTTCAATAGAAATCTCTTTGGAGGTAGCATACACCTGGGGTACTTCTATGCCCAAAGTTTTGGCAGCGAACGTTTGCAATTTTTTACCAAAAACAACAGCGTAAGATCCTCCTGCTTTGATAAATTCCATTTTTTGAGGGGTCAATGCTGTGGATATATCTTTGAGAACTTTATCTCCAGAATACAATTTTTTCTCTTTTGTATTAATGGTTAACACGGTTCCGGTTTCTACCGAATACGTCTGCTTTAAAATGGGTTCTCCGGCTTCATCTACGATGGTGTTTCCATCTGCATCTTTTTGTTTCACCCAATTTTGAAGATCAATACCAATACCTCCGGTAACACCTACGGTAGTTAAAAAAATTGGGGAAATTCCATTGGTTCCCGCAATCACAGGTGCAATATTGATAAATGGCACGTATGGACTTGATGGAATCCCTGTCCAAAGTGCCACATTGTTCACCCCAGACATTCGAGATGACCCCACTCCCATGGTTCCTTTCTCTGCGATTAACATTACGCGTTTATCGGGATGTTGTTTCTTCAATTCCGTGAGCTCGTTCTGCATGTCTTTGTTGTGTTCAAACAAACACTGCCCGTGCAATTCTCTATCCGATCTTGAATGTGCATCGGCACCTGGAGACAATAAATCTGTTGAAATATCTCCCGTTCCGGCTATGTAGGTAACCACTTCTATCTTTTCCTCTATCTCAGGAAGTTTGGTGAAAAATTCGGCTTGTGCATAGCTTTCAATAATTTCTTTGGCTACTGCACTCCCTGATTTGTAGGCAGCCTCCAAACGTTCTGTATCAGCTTCGTACAAAAACACTTGTGTTTTCAATACTTTGGCCGCTTGTTGTGCAATGGATGCATCGTCTCCCAAAGCAAGATCCAGTAACACCTTAATTGAAGGCCCTCCTTTCATGTGAGATAATTGCTCAAATGCAAAACCTACACTGATTTCTTCCACAATTGATTCCCCAAGTATGATTTCTTTTAAAAAGGAAGATTTTACGGCAGCTGCACTCGTCGTTCCTGGCAAAACGTTGTAAATAAAGAAATTTAGAGAATCTGCTCGGTGCTCATTGTTTGTATCTTTTATTTGCGATATAATCTCGCTTAACAATTCAGCTCCATCAATTGGTTTTGGGTGAAGCCCTTGACCTTTCCTTTGTTCAATCTCTTGGATGTAATCCTTGTAAGTGTTCATAAATATTTAGAATATAAAAGTGTTCAGGCCATGAATTCATTTATTCAAAATGCGCCTGTATTTTCATTTGTTAATAATCTGTGCGAATTTACAAAATATAGCTTGGATTTGAAAGTAGTACACAGCAGGATTCACTGATATACATAAAGATAAATGACATTGAAATTTTATGTTTGGTTAAATTGCACAATTGTCAATATATTTTTTAAAATAATACTGATGTCACAATCATTTTACATAAAAACCAGATCAAATTGTAACTTTTCTACAAAAAATGACTAGAATTACAACATAAGCAATTAAACAAACAGTCTATATGTTTTAAAATAAAGTAGGCCTGTAAGCCGAATTCTGTTTCCGTCTAAGACGGCTCTTATCATTTATCTTGTTCTAAAATTACTTTTAGAATCTATCTGCCTACCCCTTGAAATCGGGCGAGTAACCCTCAATCTCCAATATACGTGGCATTGCATCGCACAGAGTTTACCTGGTTTCACTACAGCCGAACTGTACTTTCTTTCTGTTGCACTTGTCCTCAACTCACGCTGGACGGATGTTATCCGCTATGCTACTCTATGATGTTCGGACTTTCCTTCTTTGCTCAAAACTAGGTTCGTTACAAAGCGATAAGACAGCCTACTTTATTTATATAAAAAACCCACTCAAAGATGAGTGGGAAATTGCTATGAAAAAGATGTTGTTAAAAGGATTTAACAACAATTCAAAGTTACTCTTTTTTTCGGGAATTGAAAATTATTTTTATGAAAACATATCTTTTACTTTTTCAAAAAAAGATTTATCTGTTTTGCTTGGGTTTGGAACAAAATTCTCATCTTCCAACATTTCTTCAAAAAAGGTTCGCTGTTTTTTATCCAATACTTGTGGAGTCCAAACATTTACATGTACCATTAAGTCTCCTGTTCCGTATCGTTCGATGCTTGGCAACCCTTTTCCTTTCAACCTTAAAATTTTCCCAGACTGTGTCCCTGATTCAACTTTGATCTTCACTTTACCTGATACCGTATCAATTTCTTTGGAAGCCCCTAGTGCTGCTTCTGAAAAACTTACGTACAAATCGTAATGCAGATTGGTGCCCTCACGTTTGAGTTTGTCGTGAGGAATTTCTTCAATAACCACTAATAAATCTCCAGGTATGGCATTGTTTCCTGGCGCATCGTTTCCTTTTCCTGCCACTTTTAATTGGATGCCTTCTGTAACTCCTTGAGGAATATTAATCGTTACCGTTTCTTCAGAAACTACCAATCCTTGTGCATCGGCTCCGTTTGGTTTGCTTGAAATGGTCTGCCCTGATCCGTTACAAGTTGGACATGTAACGGCTGTTTGCATTCTTCCCAACATGGTATTTTGAACGCGCATAACCTGTCCCTGTCCTTTACAAGTTGTACACGTTGTATAACGCACACCTTTTGCTTGAACCTTTCTTCGTACTTTTACTTTCTTATCAACTCCGTTGGCAATTTCTTCAAGCGTCAGTTTGACACGGATACGTAAATTACTTCCCTTGGCTCTTACCGGTCCTCGAGATCGACCTCTTCCTCCAAAACCGCCACCGAAAATATCGCCAAATTGGCTAAAGATATCATCCATATCCATGCCTCCACCGAAACCGCCGAAACCGCCAGCTCCACCTTCAAAGGCACTGTGACCAAATTGATCGTATTTTGATTTCTTATCCGCATCACTCAATACTTCATAGGCCTCGGCTGCTTCTTTAAATTTTTCTTCGGCCGCTTTGTCATCCGGATTTTTATCAGGATGGTACTTTACAGCCATTTTTCGATAGGCTTTTTTTATTTCTGAATTGGATGCGGACTTCGACAACCCTAACACCTCATAATAATCTCTTTTCGCCATAACTTATAATTCTTTCTAAACGCAATGAGTGTCAAACACATTCATTACTTGGTATTGTTTTATGATTGTCCAATAACAACTTTTGGGTAACGAATAATTTTATCTCCTAACTTGTAACCGCTTTCAATGACATCTATAATTTTTCCTTTCAAGTCATCTGAAGGGGCAGGGATTTGCGTAATTGCCTCGTGCGAATCGGCATCAAAAACATCTCCTTCTTTTACTTCCAACTTTTCCAAACCTTTCTGCGACAGTGTTGTGGCCAATTTATCATTGATCAATTGCATACCCTTCAACAATTCCTTGTCTTTGGCTTTTTTAATTTCAGCCAACCCTCTATCAAAATCGTCTAGAACAGGTAATAATGAGGTCATAATATCTTGACCCGCTGTTCGGTACAATTCAATTCTTTCTTTGGTTGTTCGTTTTTTATAGTTTTCAAATTCAGCAAATAGTCGTAAGTATTTGTCTTTTTCCTTTTGAAGCTCCTCTGCTGGCGTTGTCTCCTTTTTTTCTTCCACTGTATTTTCTTGCGAAGTTTCGTCCTTCGTAACTTCAGTGCCTTTTGCTTGTTCGGCTTCGTCTTTTATTTTCTCTTCTGTACTCATAAGTGCATCAAATTCTTTAATATGTATAGATTAAGCAACAATATTGCCAATTCCTTTTTTCTGTCAAAATGTCACGGCGCAAAATTAGTAAATTGAATGAATAAAAAACAGGGAATTCTTTAAATAAAAAAGCCAACTAAATTTTAGTTGACTTTTGCAATATGAGCTACTTATGTATCAATCGTCGATCCGTTCAATTTTCGCACCCAACGACTTGAGTCTTCCTTCGATATCTTCATAACCTCTATCAATTTGATCGATGTTATGTATCGTACTGGTACCTTTTGCGGATAATGCTGCTATTAAAAGAGAAATTCCCGCTCGAATATCTGGCGAAGTCATCGTCGTTGCTTTCAAAGCAGACTGATGGTTCATTCCTATAATCGTTGCTCTATGTGGGTCACATAAAATAACCTTTGCCCCCATATCAATGATTTTATCTACAAAAAACAAGCGACTTTCAAACATTTTTTGATGAATTAATACGGATCCTTTGGCTTGTGTCGCCACCACCAAAACAATGCTCAATAAATCAGGTGTAAAACCTGGCCAAGGCGCATCAGAAATAGTTAAAATCGATCCGTCAATATAATTTTGAATTTCGTAGGATTCTTGCGATGGTATGTATATATCATCGTTCCTTTTTTCCAATTGTATTCCTAGCTTACGGAAAACACGAGGAATAATCCCCAAATCCTTCCAACTGACACTTTTAATCGTTAATTCCGATTTTGTCATGACTGCCACTCCAATCCAACTACCTATTTCAATCATATCTGGAAGCACTCGATGGGTACAACCGTGCAATTCGTTGACCCCGTCTATGGTCAATAAATTGGACCCCACGCCTGAAATTTTTGCGCCCATACTATTCAACATTTTAGACAATTGTTGAATGTAGGGTTCACAGGCTGCATTGTAAATAGTGGTTCTTCCTTTCGCCAAAACAGCCGCCATTAAAATATTTGCTGTTCCCGTTACAGAAGCCTCATCGAGCAACATATCTGTACCTGTCAACTCTTCGGCTTCTACCCCATAAAAATATTCTTCTTTGTTATAGCGAAAAGTAGCTCCTAGGTTGATAAATCCTTCAAAATGGGTATCCAGTCTTCTTCTTCCGATTTTATCTCCTCCTGGCCTTGGAATGTATCCTTTCCCAAAACGAGCTAACAAAGGACCCACAATCATTATGGAGCCTCGTAAAGAACTTCCATCTCTTTTGAAATCTTCAGATTCTAAATACCCTAAATTTAATTCGTCTGCCTGAAATGTGTATGTATTGACATCGTGTTTTTCTATTTTAACACCCAATTCGCCCAAAATAAAAATGAGCTTATTCACATCAATGATATTTGGAATGTTTTCAATTCTTACTTTTTCTGGAGTCAAAAGAACTGCACATAAAATTTGCAATGCTTCATTTTTTGCGCCTTGTGGGTAAACATCTCCTTTTAATTTATGCCCCCCTTCTATTTTAAATGTTGCCATTCAATTCTATTTGTTTACAAATCAATTCCCAAACTTTTATTTCTGTTTGTTCTTTTGATTTCTTTGGTTCTTGTTCGTGTTTTTATTTCTTTTATTTTGATGCTTTTGATGACTTCTTCCGTTTGTCGATTTCTTAAGCAACGTTTTACTCTCTGCGAGGGACTCATTTGACTTTGTCAAATCAATTTCCCCATTGGAAAGTTCTAACAAATGGTCAAAGATTACTGCATCATCCACAGTGTCTTTATTCCAATTGAGATAACACTTTTTCATATGGTTGGCAATATTAAAAATCAATGCTTTTTTCAAATCACCATCATCCCAAGACAAGGCTACTTTAATCATCGTTTGAATGTTATGTCCATAAAAACGATACTTCGATGCTAATTTTGGATATGCAAGAGGCTCTGGCTTTGCCTGTAGCTCTGTTTGATCTGGCGTACCAAAGGGAGAGTCGATATTTAATTTAAAATTCGACATGATAAAAATCTGGTCCCATAGTTTGTGTTTAAAGTCAGGAACATCGCGCAAATGAGGTTGTAAGTTTCCCATCACATCGACGATGGCATTGGCCATTTTTTTTCGTTCTTCTTCACTTTCTAATTGAACACAATGGTCTACTAATTTTTGAATATGCCTACCATATTCAGGGATGATCATCAGAGAACGCTCTGAATTGTATTCTAGATTTAAATTCATTTTGATAAATTTCTGTGTTTGCTAAAACGCTTTTTTATTTCGTCTGGATTAAGCTCAGAAAATACTATTTCTGATACGCAAAAAATAAAGCGCTCAAATGTAAGTTTTGCGCTTGCAAAGTACTTAAATAATTTTAGTTTGCAAAGCGAATCGCATATGTTATTTCGCTAACAAAGCGGCACCAACGATGCCCGCATTGTTCTCGAATTTTGCGGGAACCACTTTCGTTTGAATCGTAATCTTTCCCTGAAATTTTTCCATTTTTTTACTTGCCCCTCCACCGAGTATAATGAGATCTGGGGAAAACGTCCTTTCGATAAACTGAAGAAATTTATCAAGTCTTTTTCCCCACTTAGAAAAAGAAAGCTGGTCTCTTTTTCTCGCCGAGTCTGCGACAAACATTTCGAAACGCTTGTATGATTTGTAAGGAACCAATCCCAATTCAGTGTTTGGTACTAACTTCCCGTCTATAAAAAAACCGGAACCGACCCCAGTACCAATCGTAACAACGATGACCACTCCATTTGTATTTTTTCCCTCCCCAAACATTATTTCAGCCATTCCTGCCGCGTCAGCATCATTGGCAATAGAAAAGGAAAGTCCTGTTTTCTTTTCAAATAATTGATCTACTTGTATTCCAATCCATGACTTATCAATATTGGAAGCGGATCTCGCTTTTCCTTCGGAAACAATGGCTGGAAAACCACAGCCTACTTTTCCTTTCCATTGAAAGTGATCAATCAACTCTTTAATTGTTCTTGCTACAGCATCAGGTGTGGCTCCTTTTGGAGTAGGTATGCGATGTCTTTCTGTCACCAACTCACCTGTTTCCACATTGACAACAGCTCCTTTAATTCCTGTTCCTCCGATATCGATTCCTAATATTTCCATAATTTTTTCATTGGTAAGGCTAAATATCGGAAACCTATTTCAATACCACAAGAAAAAAAAATAAGTAAATTGTATCCATTCCAAAAGGCCTCCAAAACCCTTCAAATTTTTGCAAAGTTTTGGTTTGTCAACTGAAATAGTGTTTGTATTTTTGCCAAAACCTAATATCAATGAAAGACACCAAATACGTTTTTGTAACAGGAGGCGTAACTTCATCACTCGGGAAAGGTATCATCGCTGCATCCCTAGCCAAATTGCTTCAAGAAAGAGGATATTCCGTGACCATTCAAAAACTAGATCCGTATATCAACGTGGATCCTGGAACTTTAAACCCTTACGAACACGGAGAATGTTATGTTACAGATGATGGAGCAGAAACAGATTTGGATTTAGGTCATTACGAGCGTTTTTTAAATATTCCGACTTCTCAGGCGAACAATGTAACTACGGGAAGAATATACCAATCGGTAATAGACAAAGAACGAAAGGGAGAATTCTTAGGTAAAACGGTGCAAGTAATCCCTCATATCACCAATGAAATTAAAGAACGAATTCAAATCCTTGGTAAAACAGGAGATTACGATATTGTAATTACTGAAATAGGAGGAACTGTTGGGGATATTGAATCGCTGCCCTACGTAGAATCTGTACGTCAACTGCTATGGGAATTAGGAGAAAACAACGCGATTGTGATCCACTTGACATTGATTCCTTATTTAGCGGCTGCAGGGGAATTGAAAACAAAGCCCACGCAACACTCCGTAAAAATGTTGATGCAAAGTGGAGTCAGTCCTGATGTTTTGGTATGTCGATCAGAACAAACCATCTCTGATGATATTAAAAGAAAGTTGGCTTTGTTTTGCAACGTAAAAAAGGAAGATGTGATTTCTTCATTAGACGCTGAAACCATTTATGACGTTCCAAATCTGATGTTTTATGAAGGTTTGGATAGAGTTGTTCTAAAAAAATTAAACCTTTGTGACAACGACCAACCTAAACTGGTGGATTGGAATAAGTTCTTGAACAAACATAAGAGCCCAAAGAACAAAATTAAAATTGGCCTTATCGGAAAGTATGTTGAATTAAAAGACGCTTATAAATCCATTTCGGAGGCATTTATTCACGCAGGTGCTGCCAATGAGGTAAAAGTCAAAATTCAGTGGATTCATTCCGAGGATTTAAATTCAAAAGACATTCCGAAACGACTCAAAGGTCTTGATGGTATTTTGGTTGCTCCCGGTTTTGGTCATAGAGGAACAGAAGGAAAAATAGACGCCGTGCGTTACGCCCGAGAAAATAAAATTCCATTCTTAGGAATTTGTTTGGGAATGCAAATGGCGGTGATCGAATATGCAAAAAATGTGGCTGGAATTTCAAATGCCGGTTCTTTAGAAATGGATGAGAACTGTCCGAACCCAGTGATCAATCTTATGGAAGACCAAAAGAATGTTACAGACAAGGGAGGAACCATGCGTTTGGGGGCTTGGGATTGTGAAATTTCAAAAGATTCGAATGCCTACAAGGCCTATAAGAACACACTCATTTCAGAAAGACATAGACATCGTTATGAATTCAATGATGACTATCGAAAACAAATCACGCAGGCCGGATTAAAAGTAACAGGAGTTAATCCAAAAACAGGACTTGTAGAGATTGTTGAAATCGAAGATCACCCTTGGTTTGTAGCGGTACAATACCATCCTGAATACAAAAGCACAGTGTTAAAACCACATCCGTTGTTTGTCGATTTTGTAAGTGCTAGTTTGAAAAACTCATTACAAAACGCATAGACACATACGCAGACGCAGACGTAAATAAAACACGAATTAGATATTGACTAGTTTTGAGCTAGTAAAATTCAAGAATTGATAAGAAATACAGAGAATGGAAGAAAAAAAATTTGATGCCAATTCCATAATTGGATTTATTTTACTTGGGGCCATTATGTTTTGGTTTATGTACACAAACCAACCGGATCCTCAAACTGAGCAACCACAGAATTCGCAAGAAAATACAGAACGCATACCTACAGATACCGTCCTAAGCCCGCCTATTCTTTCTAGTGACAAAATTTCTGAAGCTGCTGTTTTGGAAGCAGCAAAAAAACGATTTGGAAGTTTTGCTTATTCCCATAGTTTGGGAACTGCTGAAAACGGAACTACCGTTCTTGAAAATGAAGTTCTAAAACTTACTTTTGCCAACAAAGGAGCCCAAATCATCGAGGCTCTTGTCAAAAACTACAATACCTACCAAGCTTTGCCTTTGTATATTATCGAAAAAGCAAACGCATCCTTCAATATCAATTTTGGAACGACAGACAACCGTATTTTCAACACCAAAGATTTGGTTTTTCAACCTCAGGTATCAGAGAACGGTGGCAACACGGTCTTGTCTCTAAAACTAAAAGCTTCTGAAAATGAATTTTTAGAGTACCGTTACGAATTGAAACCCAACGATTACATGCTTGAGTTTTCGGTAAGATCGTATGGTTTAAACACTATAATTAACAGTGGATCACCCATTCAATTGGATTTTAATTTGAAAAGTTTTCGTCACGAAAAAAGTATCAAGTACGAAAATCAAAATACTGCTTTGTACTACGAAAAGGAGGATGGAAAAATGGACGATTTATCCATTGCAGGAGAAGACAGTGAGGAAGAGGAAGATGTTGATTGGTTTGGCTTCAAACAACATTTTTTCTCAACAATTTTATTGACCGACACTTCTTTTAAAACGGCAAAACTTACCTCTGAATCGTTGTTTGAAGATGAAAGTAAAGACTCGGTTTACACCAAGTTTTTCAAGGTGCAAGCTCCTTTATCTTTAACTGCTGGAGAATTGAACTACAATTTTGATCTTTACATTGGCCCAAATGATTACAACGCATTGAAGGCTTATGACAAAGGCATTGAAAATGTCATTGAATTGGGTTGGGGTATTTTTGGTTGGATCAACAGAAATGCATTTATCCCATTATTTGACTTGTTAGGAGGATTCATAAGCAATTACGGTTTGATTATAATTTTGATGACCATCGTTGTGCGAATCTTTATGTCGCCATTGGTGTACAAGTCTTATTTATCCAGTGCCAAAATGAAAGTTTTGCGTCCTGAAATGACAGAAATCAATGAAAAATACCCAGGGAAAGAAAACGCTATGAAACGTCAACAAGAAACCATGGCCTTGCAAAGAAAAGCGGGTGTAAGCATGTTAGCAGGATGTATACCTGCATTGCTTCAGATGCCTGTGTTCTTTGCATTGTTCCGTTTTTTTCCAAGTGCCATTGACCTCCGTCAAAAAGGATTTTTATGGGCCGATGATCTTGCTTCCTATGATTCGGTGTACAAATTACCATTTAACATTCCCTTTTATGGTGATCACATCAGCTTGTTCCCCATTTTAGCTTCTGTTGCCATTTTCTTTTACATGAGAATGAGTCAAAGTCAACAAATGAACATGCAGCAACCCGCACAAGAAGGAATGCCTGACATGCAAAAAATGATGAAGATGATGATGTATTTTTCACCGATCATGATGTTGGTTTTCTTCAACTCCTATGGGGCTGGTTTGAGTTTGTATTATTTTATCTCGAATTTGTTAACCATCACCATCATGTTGGTCATCAAGAATTTTATTATTGATGAAGAAAAAATTCACGCTCAAATACAAGAGAATAAAAAAAGACCTGAGAAGAAAAAGAGTAAGTTCAGACAACGTATGGACGAAGCTATGAAACAGGCACAAGAACAACAAAGACAGCAACAAAAACGAAGATAACAGCGGTTAAAACTCAAAAAAAGCCCAACCAAACAACACAGATAAAGCGGTGTTTTGGTTGGGCTTTTTTGCTGCATAAATCAGCGCAAAAGAAGTTTTTTAATCTCTTCTGAACCCAAAGCATCATTCATCATCTCAATTATTTTTTCTTTGCCATAGCTAAGTTCCTCTCTCAACACCGATGAAGATAACTTCACGTGCAATGTAGAGCCCTTTAACTCAACTTTCTCGGTATAAGACGCGACACCCTTCCCCATCAATTGCTCCCAACTTTCCTTAATCGAAATTTTCTTCATTCCTTTTGAAAGATTGTTTTCATTGATAAATGATTTCATCAAGTCTTTGATTGCTACCGATTCATTGTGTCTTTTTGCCATTCCACATGCTGTTGTTTTGTTTTTTTATAGACTTCAATTTACAATTGAAACATTTGATAGGACTTATTGAATGTTTTTACAACTTCTTCAGTACGCTCCGCATGCGTGTCCGTAATAAATATTTGTCCGAAATGATCTTGGTTTACCAAGGATACCAAATGAGCCACTCGCTTTTCATCCAACTTGTCAAAAATATCATCCAATAATAAAATAGGAGTCAATTTGGATTTCGATTTTATAAAATCAAACTGTGCGAGTTTGAGTGCAATTAAATAAGATTTTTGTTGTCCTTGGGAACCAAACTTTTTTATTGGAAATTCTTCCAAAGTAAACAACAAATCGTCTTTGTGCACACCTGTACTTGTGTATTGTAAGACACGATCTTTTTCAATAGCGTTTTCTAACAACTGAGCAAAAGAAACTTCCTCCAATTGTGATTTGTACATCAAATTTACCTGTTCCTTTCCATTGGATATTGTTTGATACCGCTCGTTAAAAATAGGAATAAAATCTTGCAAAAATGCTTTTCTTTTTTTGAAAATTTCGGTTCCAAAACGCACCAATTGTTCGTTGTAAATATTCAAATTAATGGCATCAAAGGTCCTATTTGCCGCAAAAAACTTTAGCAACGCATTTCGTTGGCTCACAATTTTATTGTAAGACAGCAAAACATTCAGGTATTGCTGATCTTGCTGGGCTATGACACCATCAATAAATTTTCTACGAGTCTCACTACCTTCTACTATTAAATCTCTATCTGCAGGAGACACAATAACCAAAGGAAACTGACCGATATGGTCTGAAAATTTTTCATACGCCTTCCCATTGCGTTTGATTATTTTTTTTTGTCCTTTTTTCAAACTACAAACAATGGATTCCTCTCTGTCCGTCATTTTGTAATTTCCCTCTACCATAAAAAAATCTTGGCCGTGCCGAATGTTCTGAACAGCTACAGAATTGAAATAACTTTTTGCGAAGGACAGGTAGTAAATCCCATCCATAACATTGGTTTTTCCTACCCCATTGTTTCCTACAAAACAGTTTATTTTTTGTTGAAAATCAAAGACTTTACTGGATATATTTTTATAGTTTACAAGTGACAACTTTTGTAAAAACATAGTATCTGTATTCCCGTGAATATGAATGTGCAAATTATTAAAATTTTGCCGAAAAGACCCTTTTAAATTCCAATTAAAAAAACTATTTTTGCTTCCCTGTGATTCAAATATCACTTTTCATACCTATGAAATAGTGAGAAATTACAATTTTAAATTTTAAGAGATACAACAATGGCAACATATAAAAAGAAAGGTCAAAAAAAAGTAAAAAATACACCTGTTGAAACGGCAGAAAATCAAAGCACCACGGCAGAGGTATTCAATACTTTGGACGAAACCGCTTCGAAATCAGAGGAATGGATTGAAAAAAATCAAAAACCTTTGTTCTACGGTCTTGTTGCAATTGCCATTATGATATTGGGGTACCTTGCTTACAACAGCTACATTGTAGCTCCAAAAGAACGTGAAGCAGCAAACGAATTGGCTTTTCCAAAAGAAAACTTTGACAAAGCTATCGATGCCGGGTCAGAAGCAGATTCTATTTTTTCTTTGTCATTGGAAGGAACAAACGGTAAATATGGCTTCTTGGATATTGCAAAAAAATACGCGGGAACCAAGGCCGGAAATTTAGCAAATTATTATGCCGGGATCGCTTACTTTAAGAGTAAGGATTACAAAAACGCAATTGTATTTTTAGAACAATTTAACTCTGAAGATGCATTATTACAAGCTATTTCCTTAGGTGCCATTGGTGATGCGTTTGCTGATCTAGATCAAGACGAAGAAGCCTTGGATTATTATGAAAAGGCTGCCAATACAAATACAAATGCAGCGACCACGCCTCTGTTTTTATTGAAAGCAGGAAATACAGCCTTACGATTGAAAGAAGCAGAAAAAGCGCTTGACCACTTCAACCGAATCAAAAATGAATTTTCAGGGTCGACCATAGCGAAAGATATTGAATCGTCGATAAACAAAGCGAAATACACAAAATAATTTTTGAATTCAGTTCAAAGTATTGATCTATGGCTACAACCAACTTATCTCATTACGATAAAAACAAAGTTCCGAATGCCGAAAACTTTCGATTTGGAATTGTCGTATCGGAATGGAATGAAAATATCACAGAGGGATTGGCCAAAGGAGCTATCAACACGTTTATTGAAAATGGCACATATGAAAACAATATTCAACGATGGAATGTTCCCGGAAGTTTTGAATTGATCTATGGCGTAAAAAAAATGGTAGAGACTCAAGAACTCGACGCTGTAATTGCTATTGGAAGTGTTGTTAAAGGAGAAACCAAGCATTTTGATTTTGTGTGTGACGGTGTAACTCAAGGAATCAAAGACATCAATCTACAGCAAGATACTCCTGTTATTTTTTGCCTTTTGACTGATGACACCATGCAACAAGCCATAGACCGATCAGGCGGAAAGCACGGCAACAAAGGTATTGAATGCGCCATTGCCGCTATCAAAATGGCAGTACTCAAAAATATTTCCAAAACAAAATAGTATTTTAATACTGTCTACGGTGCCTAGAAAACAGGTTTTTGTTTTGAGTCATACCCCTCTAAAAATCTTTTTCCTTTCCCTTTTTTTCAAGCATTTATTTCTGTAATTTTGAGTGATTCACAAATCCATTCACTATGCTAGGCACACCTTTCAAACAGAGAGCACATTATGTCTTCAATTACAAACCGCGTTACTACAACAAACGCAAGGAACGTTTGGAAAATCTGAAAAAAAAATACGACTCAGAGGATTCTCAAACGTCGAAAGATTATCATATTACTCTTACCAAGAACAATCTGAAAAAAGACTGGCAAAAGTCAAAAAGTAGTGGGTCAGATACCAGTACTAATAAGCGCTTGGCACTTATTATCGCGCTCCTTGTCGGATTTGTTGCTTATATTTTTGAATTACACAAGCTTATTTAATGTCGGATATTATACAATTACTCCCCGATCATGTTGCCAATCAAATTGCCGCAGGTGAAGTCGTGCAACGTCCATCATCCGTAGTGAAAGAATTGTTAGAAAATGCGATTGATGCCGGAGCCAATCACATCAAACTAATCGTAAAGGATGCCGGGAAAACCTTGCTACAGGTCATTGATGACGGAAAAGGCATGAGCACAACAGATGCTCGTTTGTGTTTTGAAAGACATGCCACTTCCAAAATCAAAGATGCACAAGATTTGTTTCATCTCAACACCAAAGGTTTTAGAGGAGAAGCCATGGCCTCCATTGCTGCCATAGCTCATGTGGATCTTAAATCAAAACAAGTTTCCGAGGAATTGGGTACTTGTGTGAAAATAGAAGGAAGTAACGTGGTGGCACAAGAGCCAATTGCTACACCCACAGGAACCAACGTGAGTGTTAAAAATTTGTTTTTCAATATACCTGCTCGGAGAAATTTTTTAAAGTCTGACAGTGTCGAAACAAGGCATATCGTCAATGAATTTCAACGTGTTGCTTTGGCACATCCTGAAATTTCATTTTTGATGACTCACAATCAATCTTGTTTGTATGATCTAAAATCGAGCAACCTCAAGCAGCGTATTGTCGGTGTTTTAGGAGGTAAAACCAATGAGAAATTAGTGCCTATTCAGGAAGATACAGACGTCGTTTCCATCACAGGGTTCGCAGTAAAACCTGAATTTTCAAAGAAAAAACGAGGGGAACAATTCTTTTTTGTCAACAATCGATTTATCAAAAGCTCTTATCTTCATCATGCGGTTGTCAGTGGATTTGATGGTCTTCTAGGAAACGGATACCACCCCTCCTACTTCTTATACTTAACAGTACCCGCAGAAAGCATCGACATCAATATTCACCCAACCAAAACAGAAATAAAATTCGACAATGAAAAAGTACTGTATGCCATAATAAGAGCAGCAATAAAACATAGCTTGGGACAATACAACGTGGCTCCAATACTCGATTTTAACAGAGATGCTTCTATGGACACCCCTTATGCCCTCAGTGGACAAACACTCAGTAAAAATCCAACAATCAGTGTAGATCCTAATTTCAATCCATTTGAGGAAAAACAAGTCTTTAAGTCAAAACAACATCCGCCATTTCAAAAAGAAAAAAGTGATGATTGGGAAGCTTTGTACACAGGTCTTGAAAACGCAACGCTAGAAAGCGCTCAATCGGAATTTTCATTTGACACGATCGAGACTGAAAAACAGGTCACAGGAAAAACCTTTCAAATACATCGAAAATACATTTTGAGTAGTATCAAATCAGGCGTTGTATTGATTCATCAAAACCATGCACATCAGAGAATTTTATACGAATTAATATTAGAAAACATTACCGTAAAAGAAGCTCCTAGCCAACAACTTTTATTTCCAGTAGAACTTTCTTTTTCGAAATCAGATATTGAATTGATCAAAGAAATCAAAGACGATTTAGAAAATACAGGTTTTTTGTTGGAGCGAATTACGGAAGACACCGTGGTCATCAAAGGGATTCCAACCTCTATTACCGAAAGTCAAATTGCCATTGTCATTGAGCAACTCTTGGATGACATCCATACAGAAATTCCAGAATCAAATTTTGGTCAATTGGATGTGATTTCAAAATCCTTTGCAAAATCATTGGCAATCAAAACAGGTGCCCTTCTCTCTGAAAAAGAACAAGAGCATTTGGTAGATGACTTGTTTTCTTGCAAAGAACCTTCGTCGTCACCACTTGGAAAAAAAACATTTGAAATTTTGTCACTTGGAGAAATTGACAAATTATTTACAACTAAAAATTAATTATGGGAAGAATTACCGAAGTTATCAAGCATTTGATTATCCTCAACATCCTTTTTTTTATCGCTCCACAATTTTTAAAAGGGCTTGATTTTGGGAATCTATTTGCTTTGTATTTCCCCAAAAACCCCAATTTTGGTTTTTGGCAATATCTCTCCCACATTTTTATGCACGGCGGTTTTTCTCATATTCTATTCAACATGTATGGATTGTGGGCCTTTGGTACCCCGTTAGAACAAATATGGGGCAAACATAAATTCTTGTTTTTTTATTTCTCAGCAGGTATTGGTGCAGGTCTGATCTACAGTGCTTTTAATTATTATCAATTTCAAGGAATATACCAACAATTGATGCAGATCGGATTGTCATCTTCGGAAATTCAAAACATGTTGGATACCGGAATGTACAACGATGCAGTGGTCACATTGTCTCCACAAACACTGAGTGAATTTTACAGTTTGTATCATACTCCTGCGGTTGGAGCCTCTGGAGCCGTGTACGGTGTATTGGTCGCCTTCGGAATGCTTTTTCCCAACGCGAAATTAGCCTTGCTCTTTTTTCCTGTACCCGTTGCGGCAAAGTACTTTATTCCCATCCTAATTTTAGGAGATTTATTTTTTGGTGTGACAAAATATTCCATTGGAAATATCGCTCACTTTGCCCATGTAGGTGGCGCTCTTATTGGTTTTGTCATTGCTTGGTATTGGAAACGAAACCAATTCAATCGATGGAATTGATAAAAAACAACGCATCATTAACTTTAAGTAACTACAAAGTATGACTTCTCTCTTTCAAAATATCAAGTACAAGTTTAAAAAAGGGACAGTTGTAGAAAAAGCAATCTATCTAAATCTGATTGTTTTTATTTGCATGCAGGTCATAAACGTTGTTTCGTTCTTGTTCAATTCAAACGAAAACTATCTGTACCATTGGTTTTCTATGCCGGCAGATCTCAACCTATTCCTGATGCGTCCTTGGTCGATTATCACCTATGGTTTTTTGCATGGAAGTTTCTTACATATCGTCTTCAATCTCATCTTTTTATACTACATTGGAAATTTATTTTTAGACTATTTTACCCCAAGAAAATTTTTAAATTTTTACCTCTATGGAACTGCTTTTGGAGGACTCCTCTATTTGGTAAGTTTTAACTATTTTCCTGCATTTCGTGATGTGAATGCATCTCTTGTAGGAGCTTCATCTGCGGTATCGGCTATTTTTATTGGTATGGCCACACATATTCCACATTACCAAATAAAACTGCGCTTCGTTGGTTATGTAAAACTATGGATTTTAGCCCTCCTATTCCTCTTGTTTGATTTAATACAACTACCCACAGGAAATGCTGGCGGCCATCTCGCACACTTGGGAGGAGCGCTTTATGGTTATTTCACAATGAAACAAACACGAGGAAACAAAACAAATTTTTCTCTCTTTTCTCGTATTTTCCGAAAAAAAAATCATCTGAAAACAGTTTACAAATCAAAGCATAAGAAAACAACTTCTCATGAAAAAAGCAATCAAGAGAAGATTGACGCTATCTTAGATAAAATTAGCAAATCAGGTTACGAATCTCTCAGTGCCTCCGAGAAAAAATTGCTTTTTGATCAAGGTAAAAAATAATAAACCTATGAAACAACTGTCTTTCCTAGATAAATTGATATTCATACTCAATTCAATAGGCGCTACAAGCTTGTGCGCTGCTTATGCCATACCCTTTATACCCCCAAAATTATTCCCGCAGCTTTCCTTACTAAGTTTGATGACTCCCCCTTTGTTGTTGGTAAATCTATTCTTTGGGTTGTATTGGGTATTGAAACTAAAAAAACAATTTCTTCTATCTGTCATTACTTTGTCACTGGGAATTCATCACCTTATGGCACTTTTTCAATTCTCAGAAAAACAAGTTTTTTTAAACGATGATCTAAAAATCATGTCTTATAATGTGCGACTTTTCAACCACTACAAATGGTCTGAACAGGATAGTTTGAATTACAAAATCTATGATTTTATCAAAGAAAAAAATCCTGATATTTTAGCCGTACAAGAGTTATTTCTAGAAAAAAATAACACCATCAACTTCCCATACCAGTATCTCAGAAAAAATCCAAATAGTAAAACCTACCAAGCACTGTATTCCAAGTATAAAATTGTTCGGAAAGGATCCTTAAATTTTAAAAACACCAAAAACAATAGCATTTTTATCGATGTTCTTAAGAATGAAGATACCGTTCGAGTTTACAACGTACACTTACAGTCCTTTGGTATCAACAAAAATGCAAACAACTTTGGAGAAGAAAACTCCGAAAAATTATTAAAGAAACTCAGTGTTTTCTTTAAAAAGCAAGCACAGCAAGCCACTTTAATCGAACAAAACATGCAAAAGTGTCCCTACCAAACAATTGTTACAGGAGATTTCAATAACAACGCTTTTTCTTGGGTCTATCGAAAATTAGCCACCCACAAAAAAGATGCTTTTGTACAAGCAGGAAAGGGTTTTGGAAAATCTTTCGATTATTTTTTTCCGATGCGTATTGATTTTATTTTGGTAGACGAACAAATGACTGTGAACAATTTTCAATCTTACCCCTTACAATATTCTGACCATTATCCGATAATGGCTCGTATCAATATCGCAAACTAATTCATGGAAATCCACTCGCTCTAATTTTACAACTTGCTAGTGCGTATAATTTTTAATCTTGGGACATTGAATTGTTTTAAAGTTTAAAAACAAAATGCCGTTTATGATACATCATAAACGGCATTTCTGTAAATAGAAAATACTATTTCATCTACTCTACTACAACGTTAAAACTGGCCTCAATATCCGTTTCACCACCAGCATCCTCAAGACCTGTATTAGGTTTTTTAGGTTCGTGACGCAAGGTGAATGTCAACAACCCTGAACTTGCAGCACCTGCTGTTATCTTGAATTCTGTTCCTAACAGATTTCCTTCACTATCCAAATTAGCATTGTCAATGGTTACGTCCAAGTCACTTGCTATGGTATAGAAAAATTGGTGATCCAAATCTTCCTCCTCTAATTCTTCCGTGATATCTTCAGCTGGGCTCTCTGTTTCGTTTAACAATTCAATGCTTCCGTTATAAGTAACACCCGCAACCAAATTTCCAGAAACTTCAAAAGTGGGTTCATCCGGTCCATCCGCATCCAAGTCTCGCTGCTGTAGGGTAACTGTCGTGCCTTCTCCCTCCGGCTCAAGCGTAATTGTGATCGTCGTTATCACCTCTTCTTCGTGGATTGCTTCTGGCAAATCATCGTCATCCGAACAAGATGCCAATGACAAGGTTGCTAAAATTGCTGTTGCTAAAATTTTTAGATTTTTCATTTGATTTGATTTTAAAATTAATAATTGAACTTGATATTTAACAATATGTTTCTGCCTAAATCATCTGCATAAAGCCGCAAACGATTCAAGTAATTTCGATAGGATTTGTCTAATAAATTCGTGACAATCAACCCCACCTTTACAAAAGATTTTTTATGTATTTGAAAGGTCATGCTTGAATTGAAATGGAGTAAATGATAGGCATCTGGAGGTGTACTCACATCAATTTCTTCAAATGTTTCCAATTCAGGAATAAAGACTTCAAAATTATTATTCGGATATTCATTTTGGCGAAATACGTATTCACTTTGCAAAGAAATACGTACATCATTGAAGTTCTTATCCTGATAAACCACCTCATTTTTTGTATTTGCGGGAGGCATACTTATCAAGGGTTCCTCTCTTAGACGATCATAACCTTTTATCAATGAAAACTGATGTTTGAAACAAAATTTTTCCGAGAAATCGTACATCGCATCCATATCAAAACCGTACAACTCAGCGTTCGTTTGTCTGTATTCCCATACTTGAAAATTTCCTCTATTGGTATGGCGAATATCAGTGGGCTCCATCAGAATAAAATCGTTGATGCGATTGATAAATGGACTGAGGTAAAAGCGAAATTTTTCACTTTCTTGCTGAAAAGTCAATGCCAATTTATGGCCAACCTCAGAATTAAATCGCAATTCTCCTATCTCAATGCGCGAAGCAGAATGATGCAGCCCCTCACTAAACAATTCCGAAGGATTCGGTGCCCGCGATGCCAATGAATAATTCAACAATACCTTCGCACCTTTTCCGAAAGAATACGTCGTACCCACAGTGGCCGAGACATTGTAAAAATTAAATTTTGGATTGGTCAAAATCTGATAACCAAATTCCCCTTCCTCAGTTTCCGGAATCACAATTTCAGGGAAGAGTTTGTCGTAATTACGCGACTCCCAGAAAGAGGTACGGTAAAATTTAAAAACGTTCATATGCACAAAATCAAACCGTCCTCCAGCTTCCAAAAGCCAATTGTCCTGGAGCTGACGCTCCACGATACCATACAAACCCAAGTCGTACTTATCATAATCTGGAATCAACCTGCGTATTCCTGTATTTGCGGCGTAATTGTTCTGATACCTGGCGATCAAACCTGCTTTCCACTGAATTTCATCTCGCACAGGGGATATAAAATCCAACATCAAACTGTGTGTTTCCAATTCTAAATCCAAGGCGGCATCGAACTTATCACTCCCTCTCCGAATATCAAACTCCAAACGGTTGTTGCGCTGATAATCGTATTGCAAACTCAACTTTCCAAGATTGTTGATATTTTTAAATCCTTTGATCCGAGCCAAATGATGAGTAACCTCTTGTTTGGGTGCTGAAATATCGTAGGTAAAATCGTTGATTATCAAAGGAACGTTGCTTTCAAATGCTCTTAACTGATCGCCAGCACCGCCTAAATGAGAGGCTCTAAGTATCCCTAATTTGTTCTGAAAAATAGAATAATAGGCCTCAAAACCATAATCAAACTTATTAAGTCCCACTTGCAAAGAGGCATTCCGCACAAAACTTCCTGTATTGCTCAACACATACTCAGGCGCTTCAAAATCACCAAAACGCTTCCATGTTCCTTGCAAGGTTCCAAACCAGCCACTTTGTGTACTCTTTGTCAATTGAGAAGTCATAGAAACGCCTCGTCCATTTGAAACCCCTGTGGACGCAAAATGCCCGTAAAGTGTGTCTTTCACGGGAACTTTTGCTGCTTCTGCAACAATCAAACCTCCAATGGCATTGCCCCCATATTGCAAAGCACTAGCTCCTTTTATCAAGGTCAAATTTCCAATGGCATTGATATCCATAGTTGGGGCATGTTCTGCCCCCCATTCCTGATCTTCAACACGAACGCCATTATTTATAATGACGACTCTACTGCTATGCAAGCCATGAATCATTGGTTTTACTACCGAATTTCCTGTATTCAGAGACGAGACACCACTCAAACTATTCAGGGCGTCTCCCAAAGAGCCACTACTAAAAGGCTCCAAAGCTTCTTTTGCCAACGTTTTTTCGGACATCGTTTTAGATTTATTTTGGTAGGCTTTCCCCGAAATAATCACTTGGTTTAATTCCTCTAAATGATGTTCCAATTTAAAGGTCTTCTGAACATCATCTTTTACATCCACCAAAAAACCAATGGTCTGACATTCCGGATGTGACACTTGAATGAGATAGGAGTCATGACATAGATTGGAAACGGTAAATTTTCCATTGAGGTCTGTCATCACAGCCTGATTGGCTCCCTCAACGACAATTGTGGCACCTACAAGACTCGACCCGTCGTGAAGATCTACAACAGCGCCTTCAAGGGTATTCTTACAAATTTGTGAAAAAGAAATGCTACTGCATAATAACAGTACGCATAAATAATACAATCGCATAAATATTCTTAATTAACATACATAAAAGTGTTTATTGATTAAGAAAAAATAGGTGGTGCGCGAAGTTGTTTGTTGGTTATTGTATGAGCACTGTATCGTTGAGAATCAAAAATGGCTTCCAACGTAACAGGAACACTGACAAAGATTACTTCAGGAAACACTGTAAAGTCTTTGTGAAACGTTGCCAAATGAAAGCTACAAGTAGCACATTTGGTCTCTGTTTCATATACCTGCACTTTTTCGTCAGTTTTGACAAGATGTTCATGTCCTTCACATAAATGCACCAATTTCACCACTGACGGTATTGTTAAAACCGTTACAAGCAGCAAGGCAAGAATTTTTATATGAAATTTTTTTCTCTGCGACATAACCCTCATTAGAACTGCAAATGTAATCAAATAATAGCGAAACTTAAGTTATTTGAAAAAATTATAACTCCCTATCAGATCATAGGCTATTTAGAGTTGTTTATCCAAAACTTTTTTTGATCCAAACAAAAAAACTTTGTTCTAACATGCAATTAAAATTCACAATCCTCTCTTTTTTATTTTTATTAGAAACAACATATTTTTAGAATATCCCTGTTCCCAAAACAAACTCAAAAACGAGAGGAATCTCTTGCAAGCTCAAATTGTAATTCCTAATTTTGATTACGCAACCATTGCACAAAATTCACAAAACACAAAATACATTGGAGCCTAAAAGACTAAACAAAGCCATCTCAGAAACAGGTTATTGTTCAAGGAGAGCTGCTGACAAACTCATAGAAAATGGCGAAGTGAAGGTCAATGGAGAAACCGCTGGATTGGGAGTGAAAGTATCCCAAAATGATACCATTACCGTCAAAGGACAAGTCATCACCAACCATGTAAAAAAAATTTATTTGGCTTTTCATAAACCCGTAGGAATTACCTGTACAACGGATACTAAAATTAGGGGTAACATCATTAGTTATTTAAAGTACCCCGAACGTATTTTTCCTATCGGTCGGCTTGACAAACCTAGTGAGGGTCTTATTTTTCTAACAAACGATGGAGACATTGTAAACAAAATATTGCGATCAAAAAACAATCACGAAAAAGAGTACATCGTAAGCGTTGATAAAAAAATTACAGAACATTTCATAAAAAAAATGGGGAATGGAGTCCCTATTTTAGACACAATTACAGATGCTTGTAAAGTAGAAAAAATAGATAATTACACCTTTCGGATCATCTTAACACAAGGCTTAAACCGACAAATCAGACGCATGTGTACTTATTTGGGATACGAAGTTCAAACTTTGAAAAGAACGCGTATTATGAATATCTCGCTCGACAAACTTAAACCTGGGGAATACCGGAATTTTACCAATGAAGAACTGCGTACCATTGAAAATTTGGTAAGGAATTCGAGTAAAACAGAAGAAGCTTCTTAGAAGCTTGAAAAAGGCATTATACCGAGTCTCAACTTAGACAATTTTCGAAATGCAACCATTCCTTTAAAAAATTCAAAAAAAAAAGCCTGAAATTGATTTTTCAGGCATCTTTTTCTATTTTTAATTGTTTTACTTTGCTACGTTAACCGCACGAGTCTCACGAATCACCGTTACTTTCACTTGACCGGGATAAGTCATATCATTCTGGATTTTTTGAGATATGTTGAATGACAATTCCGCAGCTTTGTCGTCATTTACTTTTGAACTCTCGACCAATACACGCAACTCTCTACCTGCCTGAATCGCATAGGCTTTTTGAACCCCTGTAAAACCGAAAGCCAAGTCTTCCAAATCCTTGAGTCTTTGAATATACGAATCCAAAACCTGTCTTCTAGCACCTGGTCTTGCGCCAGAAATAGCATCACAAACTTGTACGATCGGAGCGTACAATGATTTCATTTCGATTTCATCATGATGGGCACCAATGGCATTGCATACATCTGGCTTTTCCCCATATTTTTCTGCCCATTGCATTCCTAATAAGGCATGTGGTAGCTCTGTTTCTGTATCTGGAACTTTTCCTATATCGTGTAATAAACCTGCTCTTTTGGCTACTTTCGCATTCAAGCCTAATTCTACCGCCATAATTCCACACAAATTGGCGACCTCTCTCGAGTGCTGTAACAAATTTTGTCCATAAGAGGAACGAAACTTCATACGCCCCACTGTTTTTATCAATTCTGGATGCAAACCGTGAATTCCTAAATCCACCACCGTTCGTTTTCCAACTTCGACGATCTCTTGATTGATTTGTTTTTCCGTTTTTTTCACCACTTCTTCAACTCTTGCAGGATGAATACGACCGTCAGTCACCAACTTGTGCATTGACAAACGAGCCACTTCCCTCCTCACAGGATCGAAACAAGAAAGAATAATGGCTTCCGGTGTATCATCTACAATAATCTCTACGCCAGTTGCCGCTTCCAAAGCTCTAATGTTTCGTCCTTCTCGTCCAATGATTCGTCCTTTTACATCGTCAGACTCCAAATTGAAAACAGAAACGCAATTCTCAATAGACTGCTCTACCCCCACGCGCTGTATGGTGTTCAAAATGATTTTCCGAGCGTCTTGTTCAGCGGTTAATTTCGCTTCCTCCATAATGTCTTGAATATAAGACATCGCATCCGACTTGGCTTCTTCTTTCAAAGAGCTAACCAATTGTTCTTTTGCCTCCTCAGCAGAAATCCCTGAAATTACTTCCAATTGCTCAACTTGTCTTTTATGCACCTTTTCCACCTCTTGTTGTTTCTTTTCTAAAAACTCCAATCGATAGTCATAATCAGACTCTTTGGCAACCAAATCTTTGCTTAATTTCTTGTTTTTTTCAAGTGTCGAGGACAATTGAGATTCTTTATCTCTCAATCTTTTTTCTACATCTGAAATCTTCTTTTCTCGTGCGAGGATAACTTTTTCATGTTCAGATTTCAATTCAATAAAACGCTCTTTAGCCTGCAAAATTTTATCCTTCTTAATTGCATCTGCTTCTTTGTGTGCGGCTTTGACCCGACTAGAGGCCGTTCGCTTTGCATTTCTTATAATCTCTGAGCCTTTCTTTTTATCAAGTATCTTTCTAGTTATCAAACCAATGACAATTCCTAGGACACTTCCTATTGCTATATGTATGATTGTAGTTGTTTCCATGTATTTCAAATTATATATATAAAAAAACCTACATTCGTTTGGTTTATATAAACTCCCAATAAACAAGTTTAGGACTAACTGTTAGCTCAAAAATCCGATGCAATCGGCACGCTTTTACTAACAAGACTCATCCTTTTTAATGGAATCGCGTTGAGTTTATCAAACATTAACCAATGTAGGCAGTACTGTTTTCTAATAAAAAATATCAATCCAAACAGGAATCTAATAAAAGATTTATTTGGTTCAATTTATCTTCTGCTTTTGAAAGTTCCTTGTTCTTAATAACAGACATAATCTCTAACTTTGACGCAAATTGCAAGGCACACATTGCTAATACATCCTGCTTGTCACTGACTGCATAGCTTTGTTCAAACTTTGAAATCAAAGCGTTGATTTTTTCTGCCGCCTTTCGAGTACCTTCTTCTTCTGCTTCGCTACTTACGTGCAAAGGATAAGTTCTACCTCCAATAACTACTTTTATTTTGAACTTATCTGTCATTATTTAAAGAACTTTACTGATCCAACTTGACAATACATTTGTCAATTTCACGGATCAAAGCATTTATTTTTTGTTTTGTTTCTTTACTATCTTCCTTACCGCCACTCATAGTTTTTGCAATTTTTAACAATCGATATTTTTCACGTTCTTGAAGCAATTCTTCTTCCGTCAATGAGACTTGTTGCTGAATTTTTTCAATAGTCGTCAATAAAATCTCATTTTCTTCTTTCAAAAACAAATAACGTTCTACCAGATTATTGAACTTACTTTCCAGCGAATCAATCGTTTCTAAAAAATTACTCATTCGTATTTAATTACAAAAACTACAAATACAAAGTTAACATTCCCACATTAAATTACAACAATTTCCGCAGTTATTTAAGAATATATTTTACAAAAATGCAATACAACATTCAAATTTTGCATTCCTATCAAAAAGTATTTAATAATTCTTATTTTAGCTAACAAATCAAAAAAATTGAATCAAAAAATACTTTTCTTTACTTGTTTCTTCTTGGGGTTTGTACATCTCTATTCGCAAAAAACATACCCACAAAATTATTTTAGCCCTCCCATGAAAATACCCATCGTTTTGGCGGGTACATTCGGGGAACTTAGATCTTCACATTTTCACGCAGGCATTGATTTTAAGACACAAAACAAAGAAGGCATTCCTGTGCACTCCGCAGCGGAAGGATATGTCTCAAGAATAAAAGTTGCATTATTTGGCTACGGAAAAGCCGTGTATGTGACACACCCCAACGGATACACAACAGTATATGCCCATTTGAAAAAGTTCAATGAAAAGATCACCTCTTTTTTGAAAGAAAAACAGTACCAGCAAGAATCGTTTGAAATTCAACTTTTTCCGAAAAAAGATTTCTTAAAAATTGAGAAAGATGAAATCATTGGATTTTCAGGCAACACAGGAAGTTCCGCTGCACCACATCTTCATTTTGAAATACGTGACACTAAAACAGAACAAATTATCAATCCGATGCATTTCGGTCTTCTCGCCTCTGACCACAAAAAACCGATCATTTCAGGGTTGAGAGGAATGGTTTTGAATGACACTTCTCATGTAAGTTACAGCGGCATCTCTGTTCCATTACAATTAAAAAAAACAGAAGTAGGAAATTATTACTGTCAACCCCTCCAAGCTTACGGACGAATTGGTTTCTCTGTTCATACTTTTGACCAGCAAGATGCTGCCCTCAATAAAAATGGCATTTACAAAATGGAAATGCGCGTAAACGGAAAAACTTTTTATGCACACAAAATGGAGACTTTTTCTTTCGAAGAATCAAAATTTATCAATCTTTTGATTGATTATCCCTATCGTTACTACCACAACAAAAGTTTCCAAAAAACATACATCCATCCAAAAAACAAGCTGAGCATTTACGACAAAACCGATGAAAAAGGGTATCTAACCATAGAAGATGGAAAAACGTACCACATCGAAATTGATATAAGTGACTATAACGGAAACACCGCTCGCATTCGTTTTTCAATTCATGGAAAAAAAGCAAAATCAAATATTTTACCTTCCGAAAAAATAACGAATCATCTGATACGTTCAGAACATGCGTACAAACTCAAAACAAAAGCGCTCGAAGTTGTTTTTCCAAAAAATAGTTGTTACGATGATTTTTATCTTGATTTTGAAGAAAGAGATGACAAATTTAAAATTCACGAACCGTCAGTACCTGTAAACAAAACTTTTAAAATACGATTCGACGTCCATCACATTCCTGATTCCACTCGAAAAAAAACCTATATTGCTTCCATTGCAAAAGACAAATATTTCAATTACTGCAAAACACACAAAACAGACAGTGTTTTTAGCACAGAGACAAAATCATTAGGAACCTACCAACTGCTACAAGACTGGAAAAAACCGAACATTTACAAGTGGAATTTTTACCCAAACCAGAATGTGAGCCATCTCAAAACATTAAGTCTTCATTGCAAAGACGAGGATACCGGAATAAAAGCCTATCGTGGAGAGATTGACGGCAACTGGATACTTATGGAGTACAATCCAAAAACAAATCAATTCACCTACGATCTTTCAGAGAAACTATTGAATAAAGGAAAACATACCTTTACCTTTATAGCCGAAGACCATGTTGGCAATACATCAATGTATTCCTCGTTATTTTACACAGATTAATATCAAAACACCTTTTCTTGAAAAAATACAACCTTCTTTTTTTTCTATTAACCAGCCACTTTCTAATTGGGCAAACTGCCTATATCAAAGGAACGGTCAGAAACAACCAAAGAGAGCACATAGAGGGTGTTAGCATCCAATATGACGAAACAAAGGGTACTACGACCAATGCAAATGGAGAATATTTTTTGGAAATTCCTGCAAAAAAAGAAATTGTGTTGATTTTTAGCCATGTTTCCTATAACAATCTTTACAAAAAAGTAAAAGTTCCAAAAAATAGAACCTTTCGCTATTCCCCCATTCTAAGTCTGAAAACAGAAGAAATTGACGAAGTCACCATTCAAGACTACAGAAAACCTTCCCAAGGAATTACCAACATCAAAGTACGAAAAGTAAAAAACATTCCGGGCCCAACAGCTGGCATCGAAAATTTATTAATGACATTTGCAGGTGTCAACAATAACAATGAATTGAGTACGCAATACAACGTTCGTGGTGGAAACTTTGATGAAAACCTAGTCTATGTAAATGGAATAGAAGTATATCGTCCCTTCCTGATTCGTTCAGGACAACAGGAAGGACTCAGTTTTTTAAATATGGATATGACACAAGACATTGATTTTTCTGCAGGTGGTTTTCAAGCGAAATATGGAGACAAATTGTCCTCTGTTTTGAGCATCACGTATCGAAAACCAAAGGAAATGACCACGAAAATTAATTTGAGTCTGTTGGGAGGAAGTATTACCTATGAAGGCAATTTCTTTCAAGACAAACTCTCAGCAATCACTAGTGTTCGATATAGAAACAACCAATTGCTCGTAGAGTCCAAAGAAACAGAGACAAATTACAAACCTGTCTTTGCTGACATTCAGACATTTATGTCGTATCAGTTAAACAAAAAATGGAACATAGACTTTCTGGGAAACCTATCTGTCAATCAATACAACTACCAACCTCTGACGAGAAGAACCCGTTTCGGTACATTGACCAATCCTATCGAACTTACTGTTTTTTATCAAGGAAATGAAAACGATCAATTCAACACTTATTTTGGCGCTCTTAAAGCAAACTATGTCCATTCTGAACAACTAGAATTAAAAGTTACGGCATCCGCTTACAACACACAAGAAGAAGAGTTTTTTGACATTATTGGTGCTTATTCACTAAATAAAATTAATACCGACGAAACATCTGAAAATTTTGGTCAAAAAGAGTTCAGTCGTGGTATTGGAGGTCAAATCAATCACTCTCGAAATGAACTCGATGCACTTATAAAAAATATCAAACTTGAAGTTTTTTCAAAAGAAGGTGATAACAACTATGAAATGGGTATCAAAATTCAAAAAGAAAATATAAAAGAAAACATCAATGAATGGGAAATCATTGATTCAACAGGATTTGCCATTCGACCTCCTAACCATACTCCCTCAAACATACAACCTAGAGAACCTTATTCAGGTCCCTTAGAACCCTATCAATCAATTCGACAAAAAAATGAAGTATCCATCTATCGAATGAGTGGATTTTTGCAATGGAGTAAAAGAACAGAATGGAAAGAGAATGACCTATGGCTAAACTTTGGAGTACGCACACATTTTTGGAATGTTGTTTCTAAAGGATTTAGCTCAGAAAACCAGCATACCATCAGTCCGCGTGGACAAATTGCAATCAAACCTAATTGGAAAAAAGACATGCTCTTTCGCTTTTCTGGAGGTTGGTATCATCAACCCCCATCGTACAGAGAATTGAAAAATTATTTCGGGCAAATCAATCCAAAAGTAAAAGCTCAAGAATCCATACATCTTGTTCTTGGTCATGAATACAGCTTTCAATTATGGAAACGCCCATTCAAACTTATAACCGAAGCCTATGTCAAAAATTTATCAGATGTCAATGCCTACACAGTCGACAATGTGCGAATTCGATACAGAGCTGACAATCTTACAACCGCCATCGCCAAAGGTCTAGACATTCGCTTAAATGGTGAATTTGTGCCCGGAAACGAAAGTTGGGTAAGTATTGGTTTTTTGCGTACCACAGAAAATATTGACAATCGCGGTGAAATTGCACGACCCACGGACCAACGATTTAAATTAGGTATTTTATTTCAAGATTATGTTCCCAGCATTCCAGATTTTAAAGTCTACTTAAATTTAGTTTACAATTCAGGACTACCCGGTGGGAGTCCTTCATACAACGATCCTTATCGATACCAAAATCGCTTACCAGCCTACAAAAGAGCAGATGTTGGTTTCTCTTATGTACTTGTCGGAGAAAATAAAAAAATCAACAAAGGATTCCTCCGTAATTTTAAAGAATTGAGCGCAGGTATTGAAATATTCAATCTCTTTGATATTCAAAATTCAAATACCAACACATGGGTTCGCGATGCCTACAGCAAACAAATTTATGGCATTCCAAACTTTATGACAAGTCGAGTCTTTAGTGCCAAACTAGCCATGAAATTTTAACGGTTTCATCAAACGTATGACCAAAAACTAGTCCCTTGACAATCATCATGGAGGTAGGTACCTCATATCCGCCGCAATTTTTTTGGATTTTTAAGTCTAGAATGGGTATATAAAAAAAGCCTCTATCTCTCGATAAAGGCTTGTGGATTACTGAGTGATCAGTAAAAAAAAAGGCGATGACATACTCTCCCACCAGTGGCAGTACCATCTGCGCGGATAG
>CAXRIA010000041.1:0-8292 GCA_964230805.1 Flavobacteriaceae bacterium | reverse complement strand
AACGGTCTTACAGAACACGAATTGGATCATGTGATGGTTGGAAAATACAACCACGCTCCAAAAATTAACAAAGACGAAGTGGAAGATTTTAAATGGATGACACCCAAAGAGGTAAAAAAAGACATGTCAGCAAACCCAGAAATTTATACAGCTTGGTTTAAAATTATATTTGATAAATTTTACGAAAATATCAAGTAAAAGTAGTTTGAAAAAAATAGTATACAAAGTATTTATTGGGCTGTTGTTGGGTGTTTTTGGAACGCTGTCCAAACTGCTGTTTACAAAGGATCAAACGCCTTTAGAAAATTTATTTGTATCCGAAACTTTTTGGACCAATGTCTTCATCTTTTTTTTAATTGGATATGTCCTTCTTGGCAATTTATTATGGGCAACAGCGAAGAAAAACAAGTAAAATTAGGGATATTATGAAAGTTACGGTACACAGAAAAGCACACTTTAATGCGGCGCATCGTCTATTCAACCCAAAATGGGATGACGCAAAGAATTATGAGATTTTTGGTAAATGTAGCAACCCCTATTACCATGGGCACAACTATGAATTGATTGTAGCCGTTACCGGTGACATAGATGAAGAAACCGGATTTGTAATGGATCTAAAAATTTTAAGAAAGCTGATAGAAAAAGAAGTGCTACAAAAATTTGATCACAAAAACTTAAATAAAGAAGTGGCTATTTTCGCAAAACTAAACCCTACTGCAGAAAATATCGCGGTGGTTATATGGGATAAGTTGAGGAAATTTATTGATAAAAAATTAGAACTTTCCGTAACACTGTATGAAACCCCTCGCAATTTTGTAACCTATGCAGGAGCTTAGACTTGGGTTTATTTTAGAAGAGCAATTAGAAAAAGAAAACCCTCCTAGAAAATAGAGGGTTTGCGTTGTAGATATTGTATTTATGGGTTATTCGACCAACATGGAATGGTAGACGTTTTGAACATCGTCGTCTTCTTCTAATTTTTCCAATAATTTTTCCACTTCACCCTGTTGCGCTTCATTTAGTTTTTTGGTCGTTGTTGGAATTCTTTCAAAACCAGAAGATAAAATTTCCAATTTTTGTTCTTCCAAATAAGATTGAATGGCCCCGAATTGCTCAAAAGGTCCGTAGATGAGAATACCATCCTCGTCTTGAAAAACTTCCTCCACATCATAATCCATCAATTCCAATTCCAGTTCTTCCAAATCAATGGCATCATCGGATTTGATTCTAAAATTACAAGTATGATCAAACATGAAAATTACAGAACCAGAGGTGCCGAATGTACCATTACATTTATTAAAAGCCGCTCTTACATTTGCTACAGTTCGGTTGTTGTTATCGGTAGCTGTCTCGCAAAGAATGGCAATCCCATGAGGTGCATAGCCCTCAAATAAAACTTCTTTGTAATTGGCCGTATCTTTGTCAGTTGCCTTTTTAATAGCACGTTCGACATTGTCTTTAGGCATGTTGGCAGCTTTTGCATTTTGCATAACTGCACGCAATCGAGCATTGGAATCCGGGTTTGGTCCACCTTCTTTCACTGCCATTACAATGTCTTTTCCAATGCGTGTAAATGTTTTGGCCATTGCGGACCAACGTTTCATTTTTCTTGCTTTCCGAAACTCAAATGCTCTACCCATGTCGAATTGTATTTTTATGAAATGAAAAGCAAATGTAAAAATTACAGCCTGCTTTTACAATTTTTTTAAAGACCTATTTTGTTTCAATTCCGACAAATGAAATGGATGTCAACCGTATTAATTGTCAGTTTTCAAAAGAGCGTAGGCTTGTCGAGCAATTTCAATTTCTTCATTGGTTGGGACCACCAAAATTTTTACTTTGGAATTCTTTGTCTGAATTTCACGAATGCCTTTGGATCGAATTGCATTTTTGTCTTGATCCAATGCAATGCCCAAGTATTCTAGATTTTTGCAAGACATCTCTCGCATTAAACTTGAATTTTCACCAATACCTGCCGTAAAAACAATAGCATCAACACCATTTAGCACAGCTGTATACGAACCGATGAATTTTTTAATTCGATAACTGGCCAATTCCAAAGCATGTTTGCAATCGGTATCTCCACTTTCAGCAGCTGCTTGAATTTCTCTTAAATCGGAATAGCCGGTCAAGCCCTGCATGCCCGATTGCCTTTGCAAGAGCGTGTTAATTTCATCGATATTTTTTCCGAGTTTGTTGTGGAGGTAAAAAATGACAGAAGGGTCAATGTCTCCAGAACGCGTTCCCATAATCAAGCCATTCATAGGTCCAAAGCCCAATGAATTTTCAATACTTTTACCGTTTTTAATCGCCGTCATACTGCAGCCATTCCCCAAATGTATGGTAATCATTCGATGGGGTTTCTTCTCTAAATACGCAAATGCAGCTTCTGAAACATATTTGTGGCTCGTTCCGTGAAAGCCATACGCTCTTATATTGTATTCGTCCAAATACTTGTTTGGAATGGCATATTGATAGGCCTCTCTTGGCATGGTTTGATGAAATGCAGTGTCAAAAACTGCTATTTGATGGGCTGAAGGGAAAACGGTTTCTGAAACTTCAATACCAGACAAGTTGGCCGGATTGTGCAAAGGGGCCAAATCAAACAAGGCTCGAATGTTCGCTTTTACCTGTTCCGTAACGCGTACCGTTTTTGTAAATTGATTACCACCGTGTACCACGCGATGTCCAACTGCAGCGATTTCATTCACAGAATTAATGACGCCCTGTTCCTTATCCAACAGGCTTTGCTCGATTAGTTGCAAACCTTGTTTGTGATTTTTTACAGGCAGTATTTTTGTGTATTCAGTTGTGTTTTTTTTATGTGAAAAAATAGCATCTTCCATGCCAATGCGTTCAATAATTCCAATACATTTTACTTGGCCACTAGGCATTTCTATGAGTTGGTATTTTAAAGAGGAAGATCCTGCATTTAAGACAAGTACGTTCATTTTAATTTTGATGAGCTTGTATGGCGGTTAATAAAACAGTGTTGAAAATATCTTCGACAGTACAGCCTCTGCTAAGATCATTTACGGGTTTATTTAGTCCTTGAAGCATGGGGCCAATCGCGAGTGCACCGGTTTCTCTTTGAATCGCTTTGTAAGTATTGTTTCCCGTGTTCAAATCAGGGAATATCAACACAGAAGCTTGTCCCGCAACTTTAGAAGAGGGCAATTTTGTTCGTGCCACGTTTTTGTCCACCGCAGCATCGTATTGAATAGGGCCTTCTATTTGTAGTGCAGGATTTTTTGCCATGACCAATTCGGTCGCTTTTCGTACTTTTTCTACTTCCTCTCCTTTGCCAGAATTTCCCGAAGAATAGGAGAGCATGGCAATTTTGGCTTCAATTCCAAAGGCTTCCGCAGATTGGGCTGAGGAAAGAGCGATTTCTGCCAACTGTGCAGCATCTGGATTCGGATTGACTGCGCAATCACCCATTACAGAAACACGATCCGCCAAACACATAAAAAAGACAGAGGAAACAACGGAAACACCAGGTTTGGTTTTGATGAGTTGTAACGCAGGTTTTATTGTATGTTGTGTCGTGTTCACAGCGCCGGAAACCATACCGTCGGCGAGCCCATTTAAAATCATCAGGGTCCCATAATAAGAAACGTCGGTAACCAAATCTTTGGCAATGGTTTCGGTCATACCTTTGTGTTTCCTCAATTCCAAGAGTTTTTGAGTAAAACGCTCATTGTGGACTGAGTTTTGCGGATTTAAAATATGGATTTTATCCAGATCAATTTGCAAACCGATTTGATGGCATTTCATTTCAATACTGCTTTTATCTCCGAGTAAGGTCAAGTCTACAATATCCAACAGTTGTAGTCGAGAAGCGGCCCTGATAACTCTTTCGTCGGTTCCTTCTGGAAGTACAATATGTTTTCTGTTTTCTTTTGCTTTTTGTAACATGTTGTATTGAAACATGTTGGGGGTCATTTTTGCTGAATTGTAGGAGGTGAGCTTACTTGCAATCGCTTCTGCATTCACGTAGGTGTCGAAAGTGTCAAGAGAAAGTAATATTTTTTTCTCATTTGAAGCATAAATTCTAGGTTTGACGGCACCAATTTTATTTGTACTCAAGAAAGTGCCCTCCTGTACCGATATAATTGGAACGGTAGATTGAACACCCTCAATGAGTCTTAATATCGATTCTTCAGGCAAAATACCGCCTGTCAAAATAATTCCTGCAATTTTAGGATAGTTGCTAGAGGCGTTGGCCTGGAGTGCTCCTAAAATAATATCCGCTCTGTCTCCTGGGGTAACCACTAAAGCATTTTTGTGGATACGCGTCAAATAATTACGAAGTTGCATGGAACCCGAATTGTAACTACCTATGGCGTTGTCTAAGAACTGTTCACCCAATAAAACTTTTCCATCCAATTCCTGCACAACTTCACGAACTGTCGGGTTTTTGAGATGTTCAATTGTTGGAATGAGGTCAATTTGAATATTGTTAGGAATGTGTTTTTTTAATTCTATGCCTAGCGAAGCGATTTCTTCGGGGTTAATTTTGTTGGCAATAACCCCAATGACATCAACATCTCTTTCTATAAAAGATTTGTACGACAAATGTAAAGAGTGTACAATGTCATCAGTTTTCTTTTCATTTCCCGATCCCACTATGAGTGCAGGAATGTTCAGGTTTTTTGCAAACATAAGATTCACGTCCAGTTCAGTAAATGTGCCAACGCCAGAAAAATCACTTCCCTCTACCAAGACATAATCGAATCGCTTTGCGAGTTGTTTGTATTTTTCGATTACGGTTTGAATCACAGTATCGATTTTTCCATCGCTTAAAAGTTGCACAACTTCCCCTTGTTTGAAGGCGTAACAATTCTCGTATTGCAGGTCTAATTTAAAAAAATTGAGTGCAGTGTTCGTTTCTTCATCAAAATGCTTAGTACCCGTTTCATTTAGAATTGGTTTGAAGTAACCCACCTTTGAAGATTTGGTCAACATCATTCTTAACAGCCCCAAGGAGACCAAAGATTTCCCACTGTCAGGCTCAGTTGCAGCGATGTAAATAGCTTTGCTCATAACGATTTATTTAATGATGCAAAAATACAACATACTTTCTATTTAAAAGACTTTCGGGTCTTTTGATTCAATAGATGTTTTGGAATGGTTCCCTTTTCAGTTGTCTCCGCAAGATTTTAGGTCTGAATGATTCCTAAATTGAAAGCTTTTTCAATAGGCGCGTGGTTGGCGGCTTCAATTCCTGTGCTAATCCATTTTCTTGTGTCCAAAGGATTGATGACGGCATCCGTCCATAAATGTGCTGCTGCGTAGTACGGAGATGTTTGTTTGTCATATTTCTCTTTGATAGATTGGAGAATTTCAGCTTCTCTTTCAGGTGTGATGATTTCTCCTTTTTTCTTCAAAGCAGACGTTTCAATTTGCAACAATACTTTAGCCGCTTGCATACCTCCCATAACTGCCAAACGCGCACTTGGCCATGCGCATATCAATCTTGGATCGTATGCTTTGCCGCACATTGCGTAATTTCCGGCTCCATAAGAGTTACCAATAACGATGGTAAACTTGGGAACTACAGAATTGCTTACTGCGTTTACCATTTTAGCGCCATCTTTAATAATACCGCCATGTTCTGATTTGCTTCCTACCATAAAACCTGTAACGTCTTGTAAGAAAACCAATGGAATTTTTTTCTGATTGCAATTGGCAATGAATCGTGTTGCCTTGTCTGCACTATCGGAATAAATTACGCCACCAAATTGCATTTCTTTCTTGGCGGTTTTTACAACTTTTCTCTGATTTGCTACTATGCCAACCGCCCATCCATCAATTCTTGCATAACCACAAATGATAGATTTTCCGTAGCTCTCCTTGTATTCTTCAAAATGGGAATCATCCACCAAACGTACAATAATTTCATGCATGTCGTACTGATCAGTTCTCAATTTTGGTAAGATTCCAAACATATCTTCTGGATTCTCTTTGGGCTCTTTCGCTAAAATTCGATTGTAACCTGCTTTTTCAAAATCTCCAATTTTGCTGACAATATTTTTAATGGTTTGTAAGGCATCTTGATCGTCCTTTGATTTGTAGTCTGTGACACCAGAAATTTCACAGTGTGTAGAGGCTCCTCCCAAAGTTTCGTTGTCAATACTCTCGCCGATTGCAGCTTTGACCAAATAACTACCTGCCAAAAAGATGCTTGCCGTTTTGTCAACAATCAAAGCCTCATCACTCATAATTGGTAAGTAGGCTCCGCCGGCAACACAACTTCCCATAACAGCAGAAATTTGGGTGATTCCCATACTGCTCATAAGGGCATTGTTTCTAAAAATGCGTCCGAAATGTTCTTTGTCTGGGAAAATTTCGTCCTGCATAGGTAAATAAACGCCAGCGCTGTCTACCAAATAGATGATAGGAATTTTATTCTCCATGGCAATTTCTTGCGCACGTAGGTTCTTTTTTGCAGTAATCGGAAACCAAGCACCTGCTTTTACGGACGCATCGTTTGCCACAACAATGCATTGTTTTCCTTGTATATGTCCAATTTTGACCACAACTCCGCCAGAGGGACAACCTCCGTGCTCAGGGTACATGTCATCACCAGCCAGCGCTCCTATTTCAATAGCCTCTTTGTCGTCATCGAGTAAATAAGCGATGCGCTCTCTTGCGGTTAATTTCCCTTTCGAGCGAATTTTTTCCAAACGCTTCTCGCCACCGCCTTTGTAAACTTTTAAGAGTTTCTTCTTTAAAGTACTTGTTAAAAGCTTATTGTAATCCTCATTTTTATTGAAATTTATATCCATTTAGACCTTTCTAATTTTATGGCGCTAATGTACAAAATAACTAGAAGAAAAAGGAGGTAACTATAGGTGTATTTACAATGTGAAATTAAATCTACATTGCCTAAATTTGACAGAAAATACTATTTCAAATCAAACGAGCGTCAATGAGAAGGTTGTTTTTTTGTTTTGAATAGAAATTACAAAACTAAATAACAAAGAAAATGAAAACGAGGAGTATCCATAAAAAAAGTAAAAGTAATTTCGTGAATATGGGGACGATTCGATTGCGTCAGCCCATTCCAAGTATAGGTATAAACCGTGTTGATCCCTTTCTTCTATTGCATCATTACGGTCCTTACGAAATCAATCGAAATTCCAATCCCTTTGATTTAGGTCCTCATCCACACCGTGGTTTTGAGCCTATTACTTTTTTGATAAAAGGGGAGCAATTGCACAGTGACTCTCTAGGAAATGAAAGTTTGGTCAAAGCGGGCGATGTTCAGTGGACAACTGCGGGAAAAGGAATTATCCATGCGGAAGGACCTTCCAAAGAATTTGTAGAAAAAGGAGGTGAATTGGAAGGAATTCAACTTTGGTTGAATCTTCCTGCCAGTCACAAAATGATAGATCCGTCTTACCAACACATCAAAAGTGATGATTTTCCGAAAATAGTGTCCGACGATGGTAGTTTGGTTTTAAAAGTGGTGGCAGGAAGATATCACATGCAAACGGGTCCGATTGTGACGCAAACAGACGTGAATGTTTTGTGGGGAAAAGTTACAAATGGAAAATCAACCTTTGTAAGCATTCCAGAGAATCATAATGGACTTATTTATTTAATAAAAGGGGGGCTCAAGGTGAATGACAAGGAGTTGCTTTCGACAGAAGATGATAGGATGTTTGTTTTAGGAGACGATGGTGAGGGAGTTACGCTCAAAGCAACTGCCGAAAGTGAATTTCTGCTTCTTTCAGGTGTACCCATAGCTGAACCGGTTGTTTCACATGGTCCTTTTGTTATGAATACTGCCAAAGAAATCAATCAAGCAATGTATGATTTTCAAAAAGGAAATATGGGCTTCCTCGTATAATAGAAATTGAGAGCCATACATATTCGAAGAAATATGAATTTACTTCTATTGAATATGAAATATAATTTGTTTTGGAGTTCAATGCTTCTCTTAGCGCTGTGGTTTTGTCTAGATTTTTGTTTTGAAGAAATAAAGATGATTTGAAAAGTATTTTTTTTAAATCTAAATAGTTGTATATTAGCAGTTCCCATTTTTTTTAAAAAAATAATTCTGATTTTGTATTGTCAGAATAAAATAGGAGTGTATATTTGCACCCGCTAACAGCAATAATAAGTTGTTTAGTAGAAGAGGATTTTTAATTTAGGAATCCTACGATCATTGAGAATATTGAAATTGACAGCGTAAAATTAAAGAGTAAACCCATGAATTTGGTTTTAAGGCCAAAAACATGAATTGACAGAGAATTAGCATCGTACCTAATTGTTCGTAAGGAC
>CAXRIA010000040.1:0-23205 GCA_964230805.1 Flavobacteriaceae bacterium | reverse complement strand
ATGAGGAAGACTTAACAAGGGTTCGCAAAGGACAAATTTTGATGAGCCAATTGTTTCATATGTCCAATCCAGAATTAGTGAAAGCCATTGCAGCAAAAGAAGCGACTGCTTTTTCGATGGATGCTGTGCCGAGAATATCACGAGCACAAGACATGGATGTGTTGAGTTCACAAAGCAACTTAGCGGGATACAAAGCCGTGATTTTGGGAGCGCATGAAATGACAAAGATTTTTCCTTTGATGATGACTGCAGCAGGAACCATCACGCCTTCCAAAGTATTGATCTATGGAGTGGGGGTAGCAGGTTTGCAAGCAATCGCAACGGCAAAGCGTTTAGGGGCTGTGGTGGAAGCAACAGATATTCGACCTGAAACCAAAGAACAGGCGGAGTCATTAGGAGCAAAATTTATTCATGTCGACAGCGAGGGAGAAGAATCTGAAGGAGGCTACGCAAAAGAAGCTTCTGAAGATTATGCCAAGCGACAAAAAGAGGCCGTGGACAAATCTTTGTTTCAAGCAGATTTGGTAATAACAACAGCAAATATTCCAGGAAGAAAAGCACCTGTATTGATCACGGAAGAACAAGTGTCTCAGATGAAAAATGGGGCTGTCATTGTTGATTTGGCAGCGGCGCAAGGTGGAAACTGTGAAGTGAGTAAAATGAACAAAACAGTTGTAAAAAATGGTGTGAAAATTATTGGGACAACCATTGCTCCCGAGAGTGTTTCCACAAATGCAAGTGAATTGTATGCAAAAAACATGTACAACTTTATTATGCATTTGACCGAAGAAAACCAGTTCAAATGGGAATTGGAAGAGGAAATTACAGACGGGACACTGATTGTAAAAGACGGAGAAATTAGAAAGAATTAAAAGAAAATAGTATGAATGAATTGATTGAATTTATAAGCGAAAATCTTCAAATTACCTACATTTTGATTTTAGCAACTTTTGTTGGAATTGAAGTCATTAAAAGTATTCCAGCTGTTTTGCATACACCGTTAATGTCAGGTGCAAATGCATTGAGTGGTGTGGTTATTGTTGGAGCCATTTTAGTCATGTTGAATGCCAATCCTGAAGATTACGTTTCCTTAGCACTTGGATTTGTTGCGGTGGTATTGGGAATTATCAACGTAGTAGGTGGTTTTGCTGTGACAAACAGAATGCTTCAAATGTTTAAAAAGAAAAAATAACAGTGCAAAGTATTGAATAAAAACTTCAAAAAACTTTCATAAAAATACAAAAACATGGATATTTTATTAAGTATTATTTACCTAGTGGCAACCGTAACATTTATTGTTGGGTTAAAGTTGTTAGGACATCCTGAAACAGCAAAAAAAGGAAATATTACGGCTGCCTTAGGGATGGGATTGGCAATTTTCGGAGCTATTTTCTTATCGAAAGAAAATGTGCCAAACATTATTTATATCTTGATTGCTTTGGCATTGGTTGTAGGAGGTGTCATTGGTTGGTTGATTGCCATTAAGGTTGAAATGACAAAAATGCCAGAGTTGGTTTCTCTATTCAATGGATTTGGAGGAGCGAGTGCAGCCTTGATTGGTTTGGTAGAATTTGGTAATATCAATGCGGCATCTGAAGCAACAATTGTAGCAACGATTATTTCAGGAGTGGTCATTGGAGCCATTACTTTTTCAGGAAGTTTGGTTGCTTGGGGTAAATTAAATGGCTCTTTGAAAAGTGTTGTGAAATTGCCTCAGTACAATCTTATTAACAACCTTTTTATCATTGGAATTATTGCTTTTGCTTCTTATTTGGTAATTCAAGGAACCGGAAATCCTCTGGTAGCCTATGCATTGTTGGCATTAGGTTTGGTTTATGGAGTATTGTTTGTGTTGCCTATTGGAGGAGCAGATATGCCCGTGGTCATTTCATTATTAAATTCATTGACAGGTATTGCTGCGGCAATTACTGGAGTGCTTTACGACAATATGGTGATGTTGGTAGGAGGTATTTTGGTAGGTTCTGCAGGAATTATTCTGACGGTTGCGATGTGTAAGGCCATGAATAGAACGTTAGGTTCTGTAATTTTTGGAAACTTTGGAGGGGCAGCAGTGGCTGATGGAGTGAACAAAACTTTGGGTACAATTACCAATACCACGCCGAGTGACTCTGCAATTATGATGAATTATGCAACCAATGTGATTATTGTTCCGGGATATGGTTTGGCAGTAGCACAAGCACAGCACGTTATTCATGAATTGGAGGAATTGTTGACTGAAAAAGGAGTCAACGTGAAGTATGCAATTCACCCAGTAGCCGGTCGTATGCCGGGTCATATGAATGTTTTGTTAGCAGAATCAAACGTAGATTATAGTTTGCTTGTTGAAATGGATGACATCAATCCTCAATTTAACAATGCGGATGTCGTACTGGTTGTCGGTGCAAACGATGTTGTGAATCCAGCAGCGCACAATGATCCAGCGAGTCCAATTTATGGTATGCCTATCCTAGATGTGGAAAACGCAAAACATATTATTGTAAACAAACGTAGTATGAATGCAGGATATGCTGGGATTGAAAACGAATTGTTTTACAACTCGAAGACGTCTATGTTGTTTGGTGATGCCAAAGCAGCGCTCACCGAATTGGTTAGTGAGTTGAAAGGAATGTAAAAATGCGTTCGCAATAGAATGAGAAACCTGATAGATCGGACTGATTTATCAGGTTTTTTCTTTTTGGGCCAAATCAAAACGGTAAAAATTAAGCAATAACTTGGTGTGAAAAAGCAGTTTTTTTCGGATATTTGCAGCTTATTTTAGAAATCATGGCGCAAAAACCAACCATACCAAAAGGGACAAGAGATTTTTCTCCAGCTGAAGTTGCAAAACGCGACTATATTTTTGGGACCATTAAGCAAGTGTTTCAAACGTTCGGTTTCCAGGGAATCGAAACGCCCTCTTTTGAAAATGCATCCACTTTAATGGGAAAGTATGGAGAGGAAGGAGATCGGTTGATTTTTAAAATTTTAAATTCTGGCGATTTTTTAAAAAAGGCAGATGCCGATGTGTTGGCCGAAAAAGACAGTAAAAAAATCACTTCACAGATTTCTGAAAAAGCCTTGCGTTATGATCTAACGGTGCCGTTTGCACGTTATGTGGTGCAACGTCAAAATGAATTGAGCTTTCCTTTCAAACGTTTTCAAATACAGCCTGTTTGGCGTGCAGATCGCCCTCAAAAGGGAAGATTTCGAGAATTTTACCAATGTGATGCCGATGTGGTTGGAAGCAAATCGTTGTGGCAAGAGGTTGAGTTTGTACAATTGTACGATCAAGTATTTTCGAAACTCAAGCTCACAGGAACGACCATAAAAATAAACAATCGAAAAATTCTCTCGGGGATTGCGGAAATCATAGGTGCCAAAGATCAACTGATTGCCTTCACAGTGGCGTTGGACAAGCTTGATAAAATTGGCATTGACGGAGTGGTCAAGGAAATGACCGGTAAAGGAATTTCTGATAGTGCGATCCGTAAATTAAGTCCTTTGTTTTCTTTGTCAGGTAGTAACAGTGACCAACTCAATCAACTTGCAGAAATGCTGCAAGATTCTAAGGAAGGATCGGAAGGAGTAAAGGAATTGAGATTTGTCATTGATACTGTTGCTGAGCTGGGTTTGAAAACGGCAATTTTGCAGTTAGACGTGACCTTGGCGAGAGGTTTGAATTACTACACAGGAGCTATTTTTGAAGTGGCAGCACCCAAAGAAGTAAAAATAGGTTCCATTGGTGGTGGCGGTAGGTATGATGATTTGACCGGAATTTTTGGGCTGAAAGACATGAGTGGGGTTGGAATTTCTTTCGGACTCGATAGAATTTATTTGGTTCTAGAAGAGTTGGATTTATTTGAGAAAGTGGAGCAGCCTGAACCTCAAGTTCTTTTTGTTAATTTTGGAGACAAAGAAGCATTGTATTGTTTTAAAACCATAAAAGCACTCAGAGAAGCCGGCGTACGCGCTGAAGTCTATCCCGATTCTGCTAAAATGAAGAAACAAATGAACTATGCCAACAATCGCAATATACCCTTTGTGGTTTTGGTGGGGTCGAATGAAATAGAGACAAATACGTTTACATTAAAAAACATGCAAAACGGATCACAAAAGGAGTGTAATTTGGAAGAATTGCTTCAAATGGTGATTAATTCGTAAATTTGCTAAATAGATACAACAAATCATGTTCGAAGGAAAAAACGGTAAAAGTTACGACAACATAGACGAGATAGGAGAAAATCACATAGGGACCTCGGCCAAAACACCGCTAAGACCCGATGCTTTTGTGTTGTCTGATCAAGAAAAAATTGATCGTATTGAAGCCAGTGTTACAGATATCTTAAACACGCTTGGAATGGATCTGACCGATGACAGTCTCGGCGGTACACCGCGGAGAGTGGCCAAGGCATTCGTAAAAGAATTGTTTGGAGGGTTGAATCCTAAAAACAAACCAGGTCTTTCTACGTTTCAAAATACATACAAATACGGTGAGATGTTGGTTGAAAAGAACATTGTTGTGTACTCTACCTGTGAGCATCACCTATTACCCATAGTAGGAAGAGCGCATGTGGCCTATATTTCCAAAGGAAATGTGATTGGTTTGTCAAAGATGAATCGTATCGTAGATCATTTTGCCAAACGTCCACAAGTTCAAGAGCGTTTGACCATGCAAGTGGTTCAAGCCTTGCAAGAGGCATTAGGTACAGAGGATGTGGCCTGTGTAATTGATGCAAAACATTTGTGCGTAAACTCCCGTGGAATCAAAGATATTGAGAGCAGTACCGTAACTGCAGAATACGGAGGTGTGTTCAAAAATAAGGAAACCAAACGCGAGTTTCTTGATTACATCAAACTAGAAACCAACGTGTAAACGCATACGTTGGTAGTTTTGTTCTCAAAAACCTAGGGAATGTTTAAATATTTGTGTGTCTGAATGGAAATTTGCCACTGCGGGTTTTTCATGACATAGTCAATAATTTCAGGAATCATTTTTTCTTTTTTACTCCACTCAGGTTGTAGGTACAATTTGCACTTTTTCGAAACTTTCGCTGCTTCTTGTTCCGCGAACAGAAAGTCATTTGCATTGTGAATGATCATTTTTAACTCGTCTGCGTGTGGATATATTTCAGCAAGAGGCAATTTTGTCTTTTTGGGAGACAAGCAAATCCAATTCCAATGTCCTGAAAGCTGATAGGCTCCTGAGGTTTCAATGTGGGTTTTGAGCCCTTCGGAATTGAGTTGTCTTGTGATATAATCCATAGACCACATGAGGGGTTCACCTCCAGTAATGACCACTGTTTTGGCATATTTTTTAGCATTGGTAACAATGGTGTCTGTCAAAGTAGGAGGATGTATGTTGGCATCCCAACTTTCTTTGACATCGCACCAGTGACAACCGACGTCACAACCTCCGATTCGAATAAAATAGGCCGCTGTTCCTGTATGTCCGCCCTCACCTTGAATGGTGTAAAACGCTTCCATGAGCGGAAGCATTTTTCCCTCCTGTATCAACAATTCCGTTTCCTTACTAGGCATCTTTCTTAAATTTGGACCAAAGATACAACAAGCAAATTGTTTTCAAAGGTTGCTTTTTTAACTTTATTTCTATTTTATTTTTGCGAGATTTCAACTAAGTTTACAAACTCAAATAAAAGACCCCAAATGAAAATAATACGTTTGATCGCGTTGAGCTTTGTTGTTTCTAGCCTGTGTTTTTCGTGTTCCAATACGAATGAATTTAGCGTGGCTCACAATCGAGTAGGAAAATTGACATCGAAAACGACCGTAAGGGAGCTTAAAGAGCTGTTTAAAAAGGATTCGGTTGTCAAACACTTGAGTGAAGGATTGCTTGGTTTTCGAGGCGCCTATTTGGAAGACGACGACAAGTACTTGATTTATGCGACTACTGGGGAGCATCTCTTGACAATCACGCCCAAAGAACCGCTGGATTCGTTGTCTACGATTCGTTATGTAGATATTTTTGACAACCGCTATAAAACAAAAGAGGGTATTGGTTTGGGAAGTACTTTCGAAGAAATTAATTTATGGACTTCTGTTGGGAAAATTGAAACAACATTTACCAAAGCCACTTTGTTTTTGACCTCTCTGAATGCCACAATGACTCTGGATAAAAAAGATTTAGGAATTCGAACACTCAGCACAGATGAGATATTTTCCGAGCAAATCCCAAATCACGTCAATCCTACTTCTTTTGTCATTTGGTTTGATTGATCCTATTTTTTTGGGCGGTACCCTTGATGAAATCAATCCAGAATACGCATTTTGATTGGGATTTCTTTTTTAGGCCACTCGTCAACATCAATAGCCTCCGCAGCTATTTTATCAACAACCGCAATGCCTTTGGTGATTTCTCCAAAGACGGTGTGTTCAAAATTCAAATGCCCTTGTTCTTTTTTTGACTGAATGAAATAGAATTCAAAGGGTGATGATTTTTTTTGTGGATTGTATTCCCAGTCTCGCGCCGCGGCGATTACACCTCTTTTGTGAGGTCTGTCTTTTCTAAATTCTGCAGGTAGTAGGTAGTTGTTGAGTTGTGTTCGAAATTCGGCGGTACTTTCCCTGTCGGAATTCCCTCCTTGCACAATGAAGTTAGGAACCACCCTGTAAAAGCAAGTCGTGTCAAAATACCCGTGTTTTACCAAATAAATAAAACTAGCTCTGTGTAGTGGCGTGTTTTCATAGAGTGTGATGGTGATATTGCCAAGTCTTGTTTTTAACAGAACTTTTGTCTCTGGATTTTTTTCTCCGTACTGTTTGAAAAAGGTCGCACAATTTTCAGAAGTAATGGTGTCGTTTGTATAACGTTTTTTTTCTGGCGCTTGCTGCTTTTCTAGGACAAGGGTTTTGGTCGAACTCTCAGATACCTGTTTTTTGGTTGTCTTCTTTTCATCACAGCCTGTAAAAAACAGGAACAGAATGATGAGTTTATTTACAATACATTTGGGTGTTTTCAAAAAGAGCATGCTTATAGAATACCGTGGTACAGACTTTTAATAATGCCATCGGCAAGACCAATTTTTGGAACGTAAATTTTCTTGGCACCAGACCATTTCATCGCAGAAAGGTATATTTTGGTTGCCGGAACAATAACGTCGGCACGATCCGGATTTAATCCGAGTTCTACAATACGATCGTTGTATGACATTTTTTTTAGAAACTGATAGTGTGCCTTCATATAAATAAAGGAGAGCGGCTTTTCAGGGGCTTGTCTAGACATTTTGAAAATCTTGTTGATGTTTCCTCCGGACCCTATGAGTACAATTTTTTTGAGATTTTGTGTGTTTATTGCAATCCATGCTTGAATTTCTTTCCAAGTTTTTTTGTTGCTTTTTTCTTTGTTCAGGAGTCTGACAGTACCCAGTTTAAAAGATTTCGAAGCGGTAATTTTCCCTTTTGAAAAAACAGTAAATTCGGTACTACCTCCTCCGACATCTACGTATAAATAGGCTTTGTGTCCTTCGATGAATTCTGATAGATCGGTAGAAGCAATGATTTCAGCCTCTTTTGTTCCGTTAATGATCTCGATATCGATTCCAGACTTTTCTTTAATGGTTTTGATTAGTTTGTTTCCATTTTCTGCATTTCTCATCGCAGACGTAGCACAAGCCTTGTATTTTTCAACCCCATGTACATTCATAAGCAATTGGAAGGCCTTCATTGCATCCATCATACGACGACCGTTTTCATCAGAAATAACACCTGAATTGAAAGTATCAGCACCCAAACGAATAGGGACTCTTACCAAAGAAGATTTTTTGAATTTTGGTTTTTCCTTCTTTTTCAAAATAACATTGCAAATCAAAAGACGAATGGCATTCGATCCGATGTCAATAGCTCCGTATTTTTTGATTTCTATCAAATTGAGATAATTGTTATTTGTGAAATTTCGGGAATTCTTTTAATACCGTGGTGCCTTTTTTAATACTTTTCCAATGATTGTTATCAAATTGAATGCCAATGACACCACACGTGGGAACATGGGCGATACTTTCACTTCCAAATTTATTGACAAAATCATTGATTCCGTGGTCATGACTGAAAACAATGGCAGAATCGAATTCATCGTCCAAAGCTTTGATTGTTTTTACTAAATAGCCATCGCTAAAGTTGTAGAGCGACTTATTGATTTTTAAATTGGAAAGAGGAAATCCAAAGTTGTTGCAAAAAACAACAGCTGTGGATAAGGCTCGAATGGCACTGCTGGTAATAAAAGCATCAGGCTTGGGTATTTTTTCTTTTAAAATTGCAGAAACAAGGTAAGCGTCGTTGATACCTCTCTTTTTCAAAGGGCGATCCATGTCCTTGATTCCTTGGTATTCCCAAGATGACTTGGCGTGCCGAACAATATATATTGTTTTCATTTAATTCTTGTAGATAGTATCAAAGATAGCGAAAGCGAAAAGAATCTGAAATTTTTTTTATGGAAAAAATAAGTCGTCTCTAGGAGCGAATTAAGGGGCCAATCGTTCAATTTTCCAGCTAAAATCATCTTGCAGTATGTAGCGTAATCTGTCGTGCATTCGATTGTCTCTTCCTTGCCAAAACTCGATGGACACAGGTTTTACAAGGTAGCCTCCCCAATGCTCAGGCCGAGGAATCTCTTGGTTTTTAAATTTTTCTTCAAATCGTTTTAAGTTGTCTTCTAAAACCTCTCTTTTTTCAATGATTTCACTCTGATTGGATGCCCATGCGCCTAATTTGCTACCATTGGGTCTTGATTCAAAATAACCATCCGATAAATTCGCCGCAATTTTTTCTGCCATTCCTTTGACAATCACTTGTTGTTCGAGACCTTGCCAGAAAAAAGACAAACACACGTTCGGGTTTTCTGCAATGGCTTTCCCTTTTTCACTTTTGTAATTGGTGTAAAAAATAAAGCCTTCCCATGTGAGCTTTTTTAGTAAGACAACGCGGCTTTTTGGAAATGAGTCTTTGCCAATCGTTGCTAAAGTCATGGCATTGGGTTCTTCGGTATTTCCAAATTCTTCCACTTCATGAAACCATTTTTGAAACAATTCCAATGGATTTTCAGGGGCAGTAGCTTTTAAAAGCTGTCCTTTTTGATATGATTTTCTGTAATTGCTTAGGTCTTTTTCCATAACTCAAAAGTAAGCATAAATTTCTGACTACTCTGTTTTGTTGCGAATTAAATAGAGGCCTAAAAACATGAATACGCCGTTAAAAATGATTAATTCATAGCCAAAGACATAGTTAAATAATAGGCTTTTTGAATGATTGTGTAAAAACCAAGTGAAAACAATGGCCAGTAAAGCAATCGCAGGTGTAAATTTGTCGTGGATGGAGTGTTTTGTAAAAATGCCAAAAGCAAACAAACCTAACAAGGGGCCGTATGTATAGGTGGCCACTGTCAACAAGCTGCTAATAACATTTTCATTCAAAACACGCTTGAATGCAACAATAACGATGATCAGAAGTAGCGAAACTCCAACATGAACATTTTTACGAATTTTTTTCTGTGAAACGGTGGTTTTTTTTCCGAAGTTTAAGAAATCAAAGCAAAAAGAAGTCGTCAAAGAAGTCAATGCACTGTCAGCACTTGAGTATGCAGCAGCTATGAGTCCGAGTACAAACATAATTGCCAGTGGCATGCCAAGCTCGTGTTTCAATGCGATTTCGGGAAATAGAAGATCTGTTTTTATTTGACTATCCATTCGTGGCATTTGAATTTGGTTATGCTCGGCATAAAGGAATAACAGTGCACCTAAAAAAAGAAAAATAAAATTTACCATAATCAAAACGGTACCCAAAGAGATAATGTTCCATTGCGCTTCCTTTACATTTCGGCAAGTTAGATTTTTTTGCATCATATCTTGATCAAGTCCTGTCATAGAAATAGCGATAAACATACCGCCTAAAACAGACTTAAGCCAATATTTTTTATTGGTAATGTCATCCGTAAAAAATATTTTTGAATACTCTTTAAAACTACTTGATTGTAAGTAGTTTACATTATTTAAAGTAAAGTAATTATTTAGTATATATATGGCCGTGACAACTGCAGCGATCATAAAAAAAGTTTGCAAGGTGTCTGTCCAGACAATTGTTTTGATTCCTCCCTTAAATGTGTAGAGCCATATCAATAGAATGGAAAACGTTACCGTAAATTCGAAAGGTATGTTCCAAGTATCAAATATGAAATACTGCAAAACAGTCGCAACTAAAAAGAGCCGAAAAGCAGCCCCTAAAACTCTAGAAACAAAAAAGAAAAATGCGCCCGTTTTGTGACTGGTAGTGCCAAAACGGATGTTCAAATATTCGTAGATAGAAGTGATCTTGAGTTTGTAGTAAATTGGAAGTAGTAGGTACGCGATGGCGAGATAACCGAAGAAATATCCGATCACAATTTGCAAATAACTGAACTGGCTGTCTTGTACCCAGCCTGGCACAGAAATAAAGGTAACCCCAGAAAGTGAGGCGCCAATCATACCAAAAGCCACAACATACCAAGGCGATTTTTTATTTGCGATAAAAAAATCTTGATTGGAATCTTGTTTTCCAGTAAAATAAGAAATGGTCAATAACAAACAAAAATAAGCGGTTATGATAATGAGAATATGTTCAGCTTGCATGAAGATCTTTGTTCTATGGTAAAACACAAAGAAACGAAGAAACAATTTGATTTCCGATTCAATACATCAGAAATCTTCTACAGGGTGATGCAAAAATCGATAAGGAATTCATTGTATTTCTAGCCATTGGACTGAACGGTGTTTTGAATGGGGTAGGTCAATAGGAAAAGGTTGCGCATCTAGAAAATAAAATGAAAAATGAAACAACTGTAAGTTTTACATGGGCATTATGCTTACATTTGTGACATGAATTTCTCCTCAAAACTTTTAGAAAACGCTGTAAATGAAGTTTCCAATCTGCCAGGTATTGGAAAGCAAACAGCCTTAAGATTGGTTTTACATCTATTAAAAAGACCTAAGAATCATACCTCGCACTTGACAAATGCATTGAACAATTTGGTTGAAGAGGTAAAATTATGCAAGAGCTGTCACAATATTTCTGACACAGATTTGTGTGCTATTTGTTCCAATCCCAAACGGATCAGCGAGGTGGTTTGTGTTGTAGAAGACATACGAGATGTGATGGCGATTGAAAATACCGTTCAGTACAATGGCTTGTACCATGTTTTAGGAGGGAAAATATCACCGATGGAAGGCATAGGGCCTCACAATTTAACCATTGAAAGTTTGGTCGAAAAAGTGAAACAAGGAACTGTAAAGGAACTGATTCTAGCTTTGAGCTCTACCATGGAGGGCGATACTACCAATTTTTACATTTACAAACAATTGCAAGATCAAGAAGTGGCTATTTCAACCATTGCGAGAGGAATTTCGGTGGGAGACGAACTGCAATACACAGACGAAGTAACCCTCGGGCGAAGTATTGCCAATCGAATTCCTTTTGAAAAATCATTGAAACTTTAAGGAGTCATTGCAATAAGAAGCGAATATTTCGTTTTATCAATTCGCAATTGGATCAAGAAAAATTAAAAATGAAGTTATCTATAGTCATCGTCAATTACAATGTGCGCTATTTTTTGGAACTCTGTTTGATGAGTGTTCAAAAAGCGGCTGAAAATATAGAGTCAGAAATTATTGTGGTGGACAATGTTTCTTCTGATGACAGTTGTGACATGGTATTGCAAAACTTCCCTGACGTTCGATTGATACGAAACACAGAAAATGTCGGTTTTTCCAAAGCAAACAATCAAGCAGTTGCCAACGCAAAAGGTGAGTATGTCTTGATTTTGAACCCAGATACAGTGGTTTCAGAAAACACGTTTGAAAAGATTTTGAATTTTGCAGATCAAAAGAAAAATTTAGGAGCCCTTGGAGTGCAATTGGTCGATGGAGCAGGAATGTTTTTACCAGAAAGCAAACGAGGCATTCCCACTTTAAAAGCTACGTTTTATAAATTGATGGGCCAAAACAATGAAAAGACGACCTATTACAATGGTAAGCTAGCGAAAGACGAAACCGGACAAATTGAGGTGCTTGTGGGGGCTTTTATGCTCTTGAAAAAGAAAGTCTATTTGGAAGTAGGCGGCTTTGATGAAGATTATTTTATGTATGGAGAAGACATAGATTTAAGTTACACACTTTTAAAAAAGAACTATCAAAACTATTATTTGGGAACGACAAAAGTCATACATTTTAAAGGAGAATCTACCCGTAAAGATGTGAAGTATCTCAATTATTTTCACGGCGCTATGGAAATTTTTTACAAGAAACACTTTCAATCAAACACAGCGCGTAATTTCTTAATGAAGTTGGGAAGCAAATTGTGGTTTTTGATAAAATACATTCAGCTCTCCGACACCCCCATACTTGTAAAAGAACGTGAGCGAGTACTGTATGTAGGAGAGCGTAAAATTTCTTTAGAGAAACAAATCAACCGTACTTTGAAAGTCGCCAAATTTAAATCTTACAACCAACTTAATTCTTATATAAAAAAGAACGATATCAAAGAGGTCTGGTTTGATGGCATGTATTTGTCTTTCGAAAAAATAATAGAAATTATGACACTCGTTTCTGCGGAAGATTGCATTTTTAAAATACATCCGAAAGACAAAAACTATGTTATTGGCAGCAATTCTTCAGATGGAAGAGGAGAAATTATGGGTCTGAAGAATTAGACTTTTGATTTGAAGTATCCCAATTTTTTTTTGCTCTTGTTTTTTTGTAAAGTTTGATGAAAAATAAAAGAACAAAAGCAAATATAAAAAGACCGACAAGACCCCATATCCAATTGATTCCATTTTGCAATTCCACCAAAAAAACCACAGAAAAAAGAATAATCGTTGCGCCTTCATTCCATATTCGCATTTGTGACGCACTGTATTTTACGATATCATTTTGCAGTTGACGGTAAATTGAGTGGCAGCCCCATTGGTAGAGATACAACAAAAATACAAAGGACAATTTTACCCACATCCAAGCCTGTGTTAAAAATTCGGGAAGCAAATACAACATCACAAATGCAAAAAAACTTGCCAAGATCGCAGAAGGCCAAGTAATGATATACCAAAGCCGTTTGCTCATAATCTTGTATTGGTTTTGCAAAATGCTTTTTGCAGGCTCCTCTTTCTTTTCAGCCTCCGCATGATAGACAAACAAACGTACGATGTAAAAAAGACCTGCAAACCAAGTAATAACAAAAATGATATGCAAAGCTTTGATATAGTATAAATAATGCATTTTTAGGTAGTTTAGAAGCCACTTACTATGTGTCGAACAAAGCTACTAAATAAATCAACACAGCCGTGTTATTTTATGTGCAATTGAAACCTTTTATGAGGACAATAAGAAAATCTGAATGTTTTTAAAATTGCTTTCAGACTAGGAGACTTTCGATTATCTTTGCCCCCTATGAAGTTTGAAATAAAATCGAAAGATCCGCAGAGCAAAGCCAGAGCCGGAGTCATGACCACAGACCATGGTCCAATAGAAACCCCCATATTTATGCCTGTCGGCACTATGGGAACAGTGAAAGGAGTACATCAAAAAGAACTCAAAGAAGAAATCAATCCTGATATTATTCTCGGTAATACATATCATCTTTATTTGCGTCCGAAGACACCCATTTTGGAGAAAGCAGGAGGCCTTCATAAATTCATGAATTGGGATCGACCTATTTTGACCGACAGCGGTGGCTATCAAGTATATTCCCTTTCTGGTAGACGAAAAATAAAAGAAGCCGGTGTAAACTTTAAAAGTCACATTGACGGATCCATGCATTTTTTTTCACCCGAAAATGTAATGGAGATACAGCGCAGCATAGGAGCCGACATCATCATGGCCTTTGACGAATGCACCCCCTATCCATGCGATTTTAAATATGCGCGAAGATCCATGCATATGACACATCGCTGGTTGGATCGTTGTATGAATCATTTGGAAAAATTACCGTACAAATACGGATATGGCCAAACGTTTTTCCCAATAGTACAAGGAAGTACTTACAAAGATTTGAGAAAACAATCAGCGGAGTATATTGCAAGTGTAGGAGCCGAAGGAAATGCCATTGGTGGGCTTTCTGTAGGAGAACCTGCCGAAGAAATGTACGCCATGACAGATGTGGTTTGCAGCGTACTGCCTGAGGACAAACCGCGCTACTTGATGGGCGTAGGTACACCGATCAATATTTTAGAAAATATTGCCTTGGGTGTAGACATGTTTGACTGTGTGATGCCGACAAGAAATGCACGTAATGGAATGTTGTTTACTTCCGAAGGAAGCATCAATATTAAAAATAAGAAATGGGAAGACGACTTTTCTCCAGTGGATCCGATGAATATTACTTGGGTAGATACGGCCTATTCAAAAGCTTATTTGCGGCATTTGTTTGCTTCGAATGAAATGCTTGGAAAACAAATTGCCACCATTCACAACCTAGGCTTTTATTTGTGGTTGACTAGAGAGGCAAGAAAACATATTTTAGCAGGAGATTTTGCAGATTGGAAAAATAAGATGGTAAGGCAAATGGCAAACAGACTGTAAATAAATTTTACAAAAACCAAAGAATCACATTGAGAATTTTAGACAAGTACATATTAAAAAAATATTTGGGGTCTTTTGTGTTTACCCTTTTTATCTTGATTCCCATCGCCATAGCGATTGATGTGTCTGAAAAGGTCGATAAATTCTTACGACATACCAATTTGTCTGTGGGCGAAATTGTTGAAGACTACTATGTCAATTTTATCATCTATTATGCCAACACGTTTATGCCGCTTGCCCTTTTTATTGCGGTCATATTTTTCACATCCAAACTGTCTAACAATACCGAAATTATAGCGATTAACAGTGCGCGTATTTCGTTTACAAGATTTTTAAGACCTTATATGATCGGTGCGACAATCGTGACCATTTTCGCGTTGGGAATGAATCATTTTGTAGTTCCCAAAGGCAATAAAACACTGACAAAATTTGAAAAGAAATACCTAAAAAAGAAAAAGAATTCTCAGCAGTCCTATGTAAAAGAATTTAGCATGAGGCTGGGAAAAGGAAGATTCATATATGTTCAAAATTTTGGTTTGAGAACGAATCGAGGTTACGATTTTTCCTACGAAGAGTACGACGGACTAAAGTTGAAATATCGTGTGACAGCAGATGAAGTAAAATGGAATCAAAGAGACAGCACTTTTTCGCTGTCTCGGTACACCAAAAGAAGAATATTCGACAATTATGACAGCATTCAAAGAGGTAAAAAATTTGACACCATCTTTGATTTTTCACCGAAAGATTTTTTGTATGTAGACTACCTCTCCAAGGAAATGCCATCTGGGGAATTGTATGATTTTATCCAAACCTCGAAACAAAGAGGAGTGAAGAATTTAAATGCCTATCAAGTCGAGCTATACAAGAGAACGAGTTTGCCAGTTTCTTCGTTCATTTTGACAATCATAGCCGTGTGCTTGGCTTTCAGAAAAAAACGAGGCGGTGTAGGTGTCAATATGGCTGTAGGTATTGGATTGATGTTTTTGTATGTTTTTTTTATGAAAGTATCGGAAGTATTGGGGGCTGTTGCAGGAAACAATACCATTTTAATGGTTTGGTTGCCAAATGGATTGTTCGGAATTCTTGGAATGTATCTTTATTTCAAATCAAAAAAATAAGAGAATTGATTTGATACGTTCTCGAAGTTAGTATATTTGTACACCAAACAAATGAAATAGAATATGGAATATTTAGATTTTGAATTGCCTATAAAAGAGTTGGAAGACCAGTTGGAAAAATGCCAACAGATAGGACAAGAGAGCGAAGTGGATGTTACGGAGACTTGCCAAAATTTAACGAAGAAACTAGAAGAGACAAAGAAAAATATTTACGAAAGCTTAAACCCTTGGCAACGTGTACAGCTATCGAGACATCCAAACAGGCCTTACACCTTAGACTATGTGAAAGCCTTGGCCGGAGATACTTTTATGGAGTTGCATGGAGATCGCAGTGTGAAAGACGACAAAGCGATTATAGGAGGACTGGGTAAAATTGGAGAACAGTCCTTTATGTTCATAGGACAACAAAAAGGATACAACACCAAAACCCGTCAATACCGAAACTTTGGAATGGCCAATCCAGAAGGCTATCGCAAGGCCTTGCGATTGATGCGTATGGCTGAAAAATTTGACATTCCTGTATTGACGTTCGTCGATACTCCAGGTGCCTACCCAGGATTGGAAGCGGAAGAACGAGGACAAGGAGAAGCCATTGCCCGTAATATTTTTGAAATGTGTGTTTTGAAAGTGCCTATCATTACGATCATTATCGGAGAAGGCGCCTCCGGTGGAGCTCTGGGTATTGGAGTTGGTGACCGAGTAATGATGATGGAAAATTCATGGTATTCCGTTATTTCTCCTGAAAACTGTTCGTCCATCTTATGGAGAAGTTGGGACTACAAAATTGAAGCAGCTTCTGCGTTGAAACTGACTTCCAAAGATATGGAAGGTCTGAATCTTGTAGACGGTGTTATACGTGAACCGCTAGGAGGGGCGCATGCAGACAGAGAAGCCACTTTTGAAATTGTTCGTAAAACAATCGAAGAAGAATTAAAAACGCTGCGTTCCATGTCTTTGGATGCTATGATTGCTGCTCGAATTCAGAAATATGAAAATATGGGCGTTTACAAGGAATCTTAAATAAACCAAAAAAAAATTAAAGAGGTTGTTTTGAACAAAGCAACCTCTTTTTTTGTGCCTGAAAAGAAATTTTTTGAGGAAATGAGACATCGAAAATACGCTTTGATAACTCTACATCAACTTAACAAGTAGTAGGGAAATTTATTTGGAAGCTCTCCGAAATAGCCATTCGATAGCTCTAAACCTCTTGTTTATATTGGATTGAATGAGGATTTCATTATTTGACTACAAAACTAGTGACTAGGCAAAGATTTGTTAAGTTAATATAAATAATGTCCTCCTATTTTTCATAGTTATAGTTGTAATTTTAGGCAACTAAAAATGAAATAAATCAAACTAAATGAAAAAACCAAAAATCAATGGTGTGAAATTGCTTATTTCCATCCTGTTTTTATCTATTTCTTTTTCAATAGGAGCACAAACGGTTTCTGTTGGAAATGGTAGTTATACAACCAATTTTCCTGGAACTGATGAAGCTGGAAGAAATGGGTTTCCCTCCGGAAGCCCGCAATTAAGTGGCAATGCAGTGGGCAAACCAGTGCCCACAAATGATTGGTGGTCCAAAGTAGTCAAAGAAGACCACGCAGACAACTTGTTCAATTATCCAATGACACTTAAAACAACCGATACCGGGCTTATTGTTACTTACATTCCTTGGGGGGTTATTGGAGATTCACAACCCATAAAAGTGGGATTGACGGGATTGAATACAACCAAAACCACAGTCTCGGATTACTCCGATTGGACGGTGAGCATGAATTGGAAAGACAGTTCCGAGGAAATGACTGTGACCTCAGGAATTGCCATGCCTTTTCTGTATTTTGAAAAGGAGAGTGATGACGAAGTAGCGATTCAAATAAACGCGGGGAATGTTACGGTCTCTAATGAAATGTTGATTGTTGAAAATGCCAGCCATGGAGCTGACTTTGTATTTTATGCCCCTGTGGGTAGTACCTGGTCACAATCGGGCAACACCTATAAATCGTCACTTGACAACAAAACTTACTGGTCTATGGCCATGCTTCCTTTGGACGGAAGCTCTGTATCAGCCATAGCAAATGAATACAAAAAATACGCTTACGTGTTTCCTGTAAATACGGAAACCGATTGGAATTACAATGAAAGTAATGGCATAGTACAAACCAATTTTAGGGTAACCACAGATGTCAAAGAAGGAAACGATTCCAACATGCTGTTGGGATTATTACCCCATCAATGGAGTAATTTGTCTGCCAATTCAGCAACTCCGCAAGAGCATAGTTACAGCTCTGTAAGAGGAGAAATAAAAACCTTGAATGGCAATACATTCCGTGTAGAAAATACCTTCAGCGGAATTCTTCCAACGATGCCTTATCTAGCGAACTATAGTGAAGGATTTAACCCTGGAGACTTGGCAAATAAAATTAGTCAAATAAAAAATGATGGATTGGCGACTTGGACAGATTCTTACAACGAAGGACAAGTCATGAATCGTTTGATTCAAACCGCACGTATTGCAGACCAAACAGGCGATATCGAAGCACGTGATAAAATGATTGCCACAGTGAAAGAACGTTTGGAAGACTGGTTGACTTATCAATCTGGGGAAGTCGCATTTTTATTCTATTACAATCAAAACTGGTCGGCTTTGTTAGGGTATCCCGCTGGACATGGACAAGATTCCAATATCAATGACCACCATTTTCACTGGGGGTATTTCATTCACGCTGCCGCATTTTTGGAACAGTTTGAACCCGGATGGGCAGACCAATGGGGCGAGTTTATCAATTATTTGGTCAGAGATGCAGCCTCTCCAAACAGAGACGATGCAAAATTTCCTTTCCTACGAAATTTTAGTCCCTATGCAGGACACTGTTGGGCCAATGGTTTTGCATCATTTCCCCAAGGAAACGATCAAGAATCGACTTCAGAAAGTATGCAATTCAATTCCTCTTTGATTCACTGGGGAACCATTACAGGAAATGATGAGATTCGAGATTTGGGGATCTATCTATATACGACCGAGCAAACGGCAGTCGAAGAATATTGGTTTGACATGCACGAAAGAAACTTTAAGGAAAACCAACAATATGGCATGGTTTCTCGCGTTTGGGGAAATTCTTATGACAATGGAACTTTTTGGACAGCAGACATCACGGCCTCTTACGGAATTGAAATGTATCCAATACACGGAGGGTCCTTATACCTTGGTCAGAACCAAGCATACCTCCAGAAAATTTGGGGCGAATTGCAATCCAATACGGGAATTTTAAGTACGTCCGACACAAATCCGAATTTATGGCATGATACTTTTTGGAAATATTTGTCTTTTCTCGATGCGGAAAGAGCCATTGAATTGTACAATTCCTACCCAGACCGTGTCATGAAATTTGGGGTTTCAGACGCCCAAACCTATCATTGGCTGCACTCCATGAATGCCATGGGGAAATTGAAGCCAGAAATTACGGCAGATTATCCAATTACCGCTGTTTTTGAAAAAGAGGGAGCGAAGACCTATGTGGTCCATAATTATTCCAACACAACGAAAACAGTGACCTTTTCCGATGGTTTTGAACTTACAGTTCCAGCAAATACAATGGCGACCAATAAAGATACGGATGTCAATGGTGTCTTGACCTCTGATTTTGATCAAGCGTATACCAATGGAAGTGTCAATTTATTTGTGGAACCTGTTGGTGACAACATTACAAAAATTGAATTTTACAGAGGCAGTCTTTTGCTAGGGGAGGTTACAGCTCCACCCTACCAGATAAAAGCGACAGGTCTGTCTTTAGGGGTACACGCCATGTCAGCGAAGGTGTATTCAGGAGATCGTTTCAATGTAACTAATACAGTGAATGTTCGTGTTGGTGAACAAACACCTTATACGGGTATTCCAATCAATATTCCTGGAACTTTTGAAGCCGGTCATTACGATAAATTTGAAGGAGGGATAGGACAAGAAATTTCTTATGTAGACCTATCCATTGTGAATGAGGGTGGCTTTAGAGCGGAGGAGTATGTAGATTCTGAAACCGTCAATGGACAAGGAGCGACAATCGGTTGGATTGCTTCTGGAGAATGGGTAGAGTATACGATTGATGTTGAGAACGCTGGAAATTACGATTTGACTTTTTATTATGCATCTCAAAATGCAAGTGGAGGGGGACCTTTTTACTTGGAAGTAGATGGAAAACAAATTAGCAACCCAATTTCTGTCGGTAGAACCAGCAGCCAAAATTGGTCAACATTTAGAACCAAGACAGTTTCTAACATTCAACTAAACAAAGGGAAACAGGTGCTTCGAATTGCTTTCGATCATGGAGAATTTAACTTAGGGAAATTGACTTTTTCCTATGCAAGTGCATTGAATTTTGAACTTCCTTATGCAGATGCAGGAGAAAATGTAAGCGTGGTATTGCCGGAGACAACGGCAACTTTGGATGGGTCAGCAAGTACAGGCCCAAGCAACGAGGCGTTGTCATATACCTGGGAACAAATCTATGGTCCTTCAGCCATTGCTTTCTCTGACGTAAATAGTCCTACGCCAACAATTGCGAACTTAGAGAAAGGAGTGTACAAGTGTGCATTGACTGTTGGTTATGGAACCTATACTTCCGTAAGTGATGTTTTGGTCATTGTTTCAGAGAATGGCAATACCGAGCCCGCAGTGCTCATTAACGCTCCAAACAACAACAGTGTGTTTAGAGAAGGAGCAAGCATTACCATTTCAGCAACGGCAAGTGATTTGGATGGGCAAGTAACACGTGTTGAATTTTTCGATGGGGAGACGAAATTGGGTGAAGATACCACAGCCCCCTATAACTTTGTTTGGAATGGAGCCAGTGCAGGAAATCATGCCTTGACTGCGAAAGTAACGGACAATGACGGTGCTGTTAGTACTTCCGATGTGGTATATGTGCGTGTCGATGAAGTAAAAAAATGTTCGGAGACTTCGAAACAAGCACAGCAGGGGTCTTTTTCAAAGGGAGTTACGGCCACCTTTGAAACCATTGGAGAAAATGTAACCATTAGTTTTGAATTGTTGGATACAGACAAACCCGGTTTGGTTGCCTATTTATGGAGGCAATCCCCCTTTGAAGAATCGCAAATGGATTTTGTTTCGGGTAGAACTTTTTCCAAAACAATTGCAGGCGTTACAACGGGAGAGACCATTCGTTATGCTGTGAAGTTCGCTTATGCAGGAGGTTTGGTAGCATCCAAATATTTTTCATACGTCGTTGGTGACGGTTGTGAACCAGCAGATTCAGATGGTGACGGCGTGATCGACACACAAGATGCATGTCCAAACACACCTGCAAATAGTGTCGTGAACGCGCAGGGTTGTGCAGAAAGCCAGTTAGATGATGACAACGATGGCGTGTCGAATGCAGTAGATCAATGTCCGAATACACCTGCGAATACCAATGTAGATGCTGAGGGATGTGTTTCCAACAGTGGATTTTCATTAGACCCAGAAAATTTCACGATTGTGGTAAATGGAGAAACCTGTGCCGATAAATCGAACGGTTCCATAGCGATCAGTGCTTCAGAAAATTACAATTACATTGCCAAATTAGATGGCGTAGCGTACGCACTTGTCAATAAAAATGTGGTCATCGAAAACTTGGAAGCAGATGATTACGATCTGTGTATTGAGGTGGTTGGACAAAACTACCAACAATGTTACAATTTGACGATAGAAGCAGGGGTAAATATTGCGGCCAAATCAGTGGAAAACACAAAAACAGCTTCGATTGAAATCGAGGAAGGAACCGCACCGTTTGATGTTCATGTAAATGGTGTAAAAGTTTTGACGACAGTTCAAAGAACGTTTGATACCCCTATTAAAAATGGTGATGTTTTAGAAATTTATACAGATGTTTCTTGTGAAGGTGTTTTCAAAAAAACAATCGATTTGTATGCAGATGTAAACGTCTATCCGAATCCAACGACAGGCTTGGTTACGCTGCAATTACCAAATTCTGAGGAAGAAATTTTATTTGAAGTCTTTACAGTGTATTCTCAATTGATATCGGCTTTGAAAACAACGATTCTTGAGGGTAAGGCACAAATAGATTTGTCGAGCTATCCTGCCGGAATTTATTTCGTCAGAATTCATTTGGATAAAACGATTACATTAAAAATTATAAAAAAATAGACATGAAAACATACATATATATCGCAATCGCAACCATTTTGTTTGTATCCTGTGGTGAAGACACGGTTTCCAACCAGGCTCCAACGATTCCAAATTTAACCTATCCCACAGACAATTTGGTGTGTTTGGATACTCAAATCAATCTAAGATGGAGTGATGCTTTAGATGAAAACGGTGATGCCATAAGTTATGATTTAGAAGTTGCAAAGGATCCGGAGTTTACTCAAATAGTGCACCAATATTCAGGACCCGGGACACTTCAGACTGTGGTTTTAGAAAAAGAAATCGCCTATTACTGGCGCGTGCAAGCCACCGATGGTCAAGATTCTAGTAATTATTCTCCTGTGTTTAAATTTTACACAGAAGGCTCGGCCGTTCAGAATCATTTGCCTTTTGCACCCGTCGCATTGAATCCGGCTTTGGGAGCAACAGTGGAATCTGGAGCAGTTCTTTTGCAGTGGTCGGGAAGTGATCCTGATACCGAAGACACGCTATCTTATGATGTGTATTTTGGAACTGCAGAAAACCCTTCAACAAAAATTGAAGAAAACGCAAGTGGTACCTCAAAAACAGTAAATACGGTGTCGTCTGAACGCTATTTTTGGAAAGTTGTTGCGAAAGACGATCACGGCGGTGAAACCGTCGGACAGATATGGACCTTTCAAACAGCGGAATAACGTATTGATAAATTTTAAAAGCAAACCTCTCTGTGTAACAAGCGGAGAGGTTTTTTGTTATGAAATGGTTTGTACTTCCATTTCAAGAGCAATCGAGAATTTTTGCAAGACCGTTTTCTGAATGGTTTTTGCCAAGTTCAGTATTTCTGCACCCGTCGCTCCTCCGTAATTCACCAATACGAGTGCTTGTTTTTCATGGCATCCTGTATTTCCGATACGCTTTCCTTTAAAGCCACATTGTTCAATCAGCCATCCTGCAGGAATTTTAATTTCGTCTTCTGAAACAATATAATGCGGAACTTGTTTGTTCTGTTTTTGAATTTCGAGGAAAATAGGTTTTGAAACCACAGGGTTTTTAAAAAAACTTCCACTATTTCCAATTTCTTTTGGATTTGGGAGTTTGCTGTTTCGAATTTCAACAACGGCATCGCTGATTTCCTTGATGCTTGGTTTCTGAATTCCTTTTTTTGTCAAAATTTCTTGTATGGCTCCGTAGGACGTATTTAGCTCGTGTTTATTTGTCGTCAGCACAAAGGAAACACGCGTAATGATGTATTTCCCTTTCCATTTGTTTTTGAAATTAGAATTGCGGTATCCAAAATGACACTCTTTATTTTGAAATACGCGCGTTTGGCCTGTTGCAATTTCCAAAACTTCTACCTGTGAAATGGTGTCTTTTACTTCTACACCGTAAGCCC
>CAXRIA010000039.1:0-52095 GCA_964230805.1 Flavobacteriaceae bacterium | reverse complement strand
GTTAGGGGTATCAAATTTGTAGTTTGTGTACAACCGAGTGGTTCCTTTGTGTTTTTTGTTCGGAACAGGCCACTGCATGCTGCCTTCCGATTTCAATCGTTCATGAGAAAGTCCTGACACATCAATATTGGTGCCTTTGGTCAATGCACAATGTTCGTCATAAACTTCGCTCACATGGTTGTAGTTGAATCCTGAGAAGCCCATTTTTTGAGCGAATCTCCACAAAATTTCAGCGTCGGGCAAAGCTTCTCCCGGAGGGTCAATCCCTTTTGGAAGATAGCTGACTCTGCGTTCCGAGTTGGTCATGGTTCCCTCTTTTTCTAACCATCCGGCAGCCGGTAGTACAAGGTCAGCAAAGGCAACTGTTTCTGAATTTTCAGAAATGTCTTGAACAACAACAAAGTTTGCTTTTTTAAGTGCTTTTTCAATTTTGTTTGCATCGGGCAAGCTTACTACAGGATTGGTACAGATAATCCAAATGGCTTTTAATTTTCCACTTTCCAAAGCGTCAAACATTTCTGTAGCTGTCAAACCAGGGTTGGGGGCTATGGGTTTGCTGCCCCAAAAATCAGCGACTTCTTTTCTGTGTTGTGGGTCTGCTAAGTTTTTGTGTGCAGCTAGCAAATTGGCCATTCCTCCAACTTCACGACCCCCCATAGCATTGGGCTGTCCGGTTAATGAAAAAGGCCCTGATCCAGGTTTTCCAATATGACCTGTTAGTAAAGAAATGTTTAAGAGAGACGTGTTTTTGTCTACTCCAATAACACTTTGGTTGATTCCCATGGTCCACATGCTAATAAACCCTTCAGCATCTCCAATATATTGTGCAGCCAATTTGATATCGGCTACGGAAATTCCACAAATTTTAGCAGCTTTGTTGAGTGAGGTTGCCGAAACCACTTTTTTCAAGGCTTCAAAATTATTGGTATGGGTTTTTATAAAATTGGCGTCGACCTTCTTTTTATCGATGAGTCTTTTGGCAATAGCATTGTGCAATACAACATCGGTTCCCGGAATGATCTGCAGGTGCAAATCGGCAATGGCACAAGTTTGTGTTTTTCGGGGATCGACAACAATTATTTTGACGTCTGGATTGTCTTCCTTGTGCTTTTCAAGGCGTCTAAAGAGTATCGGATGGCACCAAGCGGGATTGGCACCTGTGATCAAAAAGGTATCTGCGAGTTCGATATCTTCATAAGCGATGGGCACGTTGTCGTCTCCAAGCGTTTTCTTATAGCCCACTACGGCAGAGCTCATACAAAGTCTTGAATTGGTATCGACATTGTTGGTTCCAATAAAACCTTTGGTCAGTTTGTTGACCAAATAATATTCTTCGGTCAAACACTGTCCAGAAACATAGAATCCAACACTGTCTGGTCCGTGTTTTTCGATAATGCTTTTAAAAACCGCTGCCGCTCTGTCTAGAGCAGTGTCCCAGCTAACTTTTGTGAGAGGGTGGTTCTTGCTCCACTTCATTTGGGGGTGTAAAATCCTATCGGAGGTGTCTTGGGCCACGTAGTGAAGGTTCATCCCTTTCGAACAAAGCATTCCTTTGTTGGTTGGGTGGTCCGGGTCACCTTTTACTTTGAGCGTTCCATTGTGGTTTTTATCTACAATGATTCCACAGCCTACACCGCAATAAGAACAAGTTGTTTTATAGGATTTTAAGATTGACATATCTCTCTTAATTTTGTCAGTTCAAGAATTCAGTTTCTTTTCTTTCGCATTTGAGTGAACCTCTCGGTTCAACAGCTTTCAAACGGAAAGCAAATTTAATAAATTACGTATAAATACGTAGTAAGGTACGTAATTTTTATGGTTATTTTTTTTAAGTAGTCTGCGTCTTGCTGTTTTCTAGAAAAAAGTAAGAGATAACTATGAAAATCCTAATTCTTTCGCTTTAGAAGACAATTCGATGAGGTTTTTCACATTCATTTTTTTCATCAAATTAAAGCGATGTGTTTCAATGGTGCGCTTGCTTTTTCCTAATTTATCGGATATCTCCGTATTGGTCATTCCCGACAAAATTAACGATAGGATTTCTATTTCTTTTTTGGTAAGTCCTAGCGAGTTTTTGGGTGGTTTGGCTAATTGGTTTGACGCGGATGAATTTTGGAGGTAGTTGGAAACGATGACATTTGAGATGTCTCCACTGAAGTATTTTCCTCCGTTATAGACTGTATTTATGGCTTTTAGGAACTCTTCTTTTCCTGTGTCTTTCAATAAATAACCACTGGCACCTGCTTTGATGGATTTTAAAATATACTCTTCCGAGTCGTGCATTGACAATACGATGGATTTGGTGTTGGGCGCAAAATCTTTCAATCGTCCAGCAGCCTCAATACCATCCATAATAGGCATGCGTACATCAATAATCAAAAGATCGGGTTGCGTTTCCTTCGCCAATTCAAGGGCCTCTTTTCCGTTGGCAGCTTCTCCAATGACATCTAATGAATCATCTTCAAGCAACAAGGATTTAATGCCATTTCTTACCAACAAATGATCATCAGCCAATATGATTTTGATTACTTTTCCCAATTTTTTTAGATTTTATTCTACAAATATAGCAGAACTTCGTATTATTTTAAAGGAAAATACGTATTTATTTAAGTAGTTTAAAGGTAAATGACTCTTTTAATTCAAGATGAATGGTGTCTTTTTAAGAGATGTTTATATAAAAATCATTGCAGAATAACTCAAAATTTAGAGGACTGTGCGCTTCAACTCATTTTATTTTAGATATTTTTCAATCCACTCCTTTTCGGACAGTGCCTTAAATTTTTTCTTTTGGCTAAACGGATCTTTTCCTCCTTCAAAGTACTTATTGAGGGCCTCGTAGGAAATGGTATCTTTCATGGCCGAAGGGGTTTTGTATTCGTGATTTCCATGAAAGTCATGACATTGCAGGCATGTATCCCATTGTTCCTCGGCAATCAGTTGTTCGTGTGAAATATCCAAAGGATCGTTTTTAACGGTTAAATCTGAATGACAGTGCATGCAATAGTTTACTTCCGAAAGGACGAGTCTTTTGGCATTGTGCTCTGCATGGCAGGTAATACAGCTGGCCGTATTAATCTTTTCAATAGCTTCTTTGTATTTGGGTTCTAAAAAGCGATGTGTGGGGTGTCGGTCGTTGTCTCTTTCATGACAGGCCAAACATTTTTTGGTTTCGACATCCATGGTTCCGTAGTCCACAGAATTTTCTCTCAATCCAATGCTGTATTGCAAATTGGATTGCGTTTGCGCCCATAAACTGCCTTCAGCATCGGCATGACAGCTACTGCATGAAAATTCTTCATGACCTGTATTCATCGGACCAAGACTAATGTACTCTTCATTGGATTCGCTCGAGAGAAACACAAATAAAAAGATTCCCAGAACACTTCCTATGAGCGTCCCGAAAATTTGTCTTTTACGCAATGGATTTATTTCGAACTTCATACCTTATTTTGGAATTTCTATGGTTACTTCTTCACTCGTAGGATAACTCACACAGGTCAGTATGGCTCCATTGGCAACTTCGTCGTCAGGAAGAATATGGCCTTTGGTAAGCTGAACATCGCCTGAGGTACATTGCGCTTTGCACGTACTACACATCCCTGATCTACAGGAGTAGGGCAGTGCAATGTTTTCTTTCATGGCTTGTTCCAAAATAGTTCTGTTACCTGGAACTTCTAAGTTGTGGGTCGTGCCCTTGTGTTTGATGGTAACCTTGCTAAGTAAGTTTTTGGAATCAATTTTAATTTTTGCCGCTTTGAACACCTCTGTTTGAATTTGTGAGGGGGCGATTGATTTTGTTTTTAAAATTTCTTTCACCGTTCGCATGTATCCTGCCGGGCCGCACATCATGTATTTGTGATCGGTGAACTCCAACTCGTGTTTTTCAAATATTTTTTCAAGGATTTCCTGCGTCACAAATCCCGAGTGAAAAAGGGGGTTTGTATTTTCACTCAAAATGTATTCCACAGACAATCGATCGGGATAGGTTTTGCACAAGTTTTGTAATTCCTGCAGAAAGATGATATTGTCAATGTTCAGATTTGCATAAATCAATACCACTTTCGATTGGGGCTCTTTGGCCAACACGGTTTTTAGAATGGAGAAAACCGGGGTGATCCCGCTTCCTCCAGCAAATAATACATATTGTAGCTTTTGGTCAGCGTTGGGCTCTATGTAAAAACTTCCCATTGGTTTTTCAACGGTTACTTTTTGCCCCGCTTTTACATTTGTGTTTAGGTAATTCGAAACCAAGCCATTTTTAACCTTTTTTACCGTGATTTTTAGTGTTTTTTCTGTGTACGGATCGCTGCTAAAAGAATAGGCTCTACTTTCTACACGTCCATTGATAGGAATTTTTAGGGTTAAAAACTGCCCAGGTTTGTAGTTTACTCGGTTAAAAAATCGGTTGTTTTTAAACGAGACTGTGACCGCCTGATCGGTTTCTTTTTTGACGTTAACTACGGTTAATTTCATGCGGGGTTATTTGTAGTAAAATACGATGTTTATATGAAAAAAAAGCAAAAAAGTAATACACATAGAGAGTGATACATGAGCGATCATCCATCCTTTGAACAGCCAAGCTTTGGTTGATTTTAACACATCTAAATTGATGGTTCCCAACAGCATGTTTACGAGAAACAAATAAGAGAACAGTGCCAAATATCCAAAACCAAATTTTGTACTATGAACATACAGCAACACGGGACTTACAACTCCGATCCATTTGTGCAGTTTGTTGATGGTCAATGATTTTTTTCGAAAAGCGGGAATAATCCTGCTAAATGTAAGCAACCATTGAAAGAGAATAAATAGACCTACTGCCAATCCCGACCATCGTCTGTAAGATTCCATAGCTTGCAATTGCTCTAGTGAAGCCCATTTCAATTGCAGAAACTCTTGCAAAAGATAGGTAACGAATAGCACTAGGCCTATCAGGGTTATGTATGTATTATTTTTCAATACGTTTGTTTCTTATTTTAACAATACTTTCATAGTTTCATAAGATGCCAATTCTCTTACACTGTCCAAGAATACCTCTGGACTTGGTAAGTACAATCCTCCAGCAGAAGGCCATTTGTCACCAATTTCAGGTTTTTCACTGGTTTTAAAGTTGGCAATTTCCGCAAGGTAATCTTCGTAAATCGCTTTGGTTCCATTTCTGTAGGCTTTCAAAACTTCTACCGTAGCATCGTAGCTCAAAGAATCGGTAGGGTATTGCCAAGTTGTAGCACCCATCACGTCTCCAAGTTTCCAGTCGGTTTTGGTGGTTTGTGCATGATCGTTGTGACAAGAAACACAGGCTGCGGCTCCAGCGATATCTGGGAACATGGCTGTGTGTACTTTTTGATTTTCATCGTAAAAGAATTGAGGCGCTCTGTCTTCTTTGATTTTGTGGAACAATTCTGCTTGTTTTCCTTCCAATTTATTGGCTTTGTTAATTGGAAAATCAGAACCCAAGTACAGTCCTAAAGGCGTTTCACTTTTACGAATGTCATTGGCGATTCCTCGCAAGAACAAAGCGGGAAGTGGTCCTGCTTCTACTTCTTCTTTTTGCCAATCTTCGTCAAATTTCATTCCTTGTTTTTTTCCACCTCCAACGATGGCTTTGGTGTAGAGTGTACGGGTTACGTCATTTTCTTTGGCAACCATTTCTAAAACTTCGGAAACGGAGAATTCCAATTTTTCTACTGCAGCTGTTTCTGTTTTTTCAGGAACGCCACCACAAGAGAATAAAAGTAAGGTGAGAAATGGGGTTGCTAGGGTCATTAAATTTTTCATGAGAAGTGATTTTTAGATTTATTTATTTACAAGATTTTCGACTCGTTTAAATGGTACTAAAGATTCTTGTGAAACAAAAATTGTATATGATCTTCTAAATTTCTCTTTTCTTTTGCAAAGATAATTGAATCTCATTTTTTTTTGTAGGTGAATCTTATTTTTTTAGCACAATTGGGATAAAGTTTTTTTTCGACTTTCTGTGTTTTAGGGATTTAACAAAATCAGGTGATTTTTAGGGAACCACGAAATTTCTTATTAGGCATAAGAGGCATCAATCATCACCTTTGCCATTACCGTGTAAACGTCTGTCCAAGCTTTTTTGACACTTGGAGTAAAAGCTTCCCCTAATCCGGCCTGTAAGGTGTCAAGCAATGCAGCACCCACAGTGTCGTAATGAGATTGTTCTACGCCGTAGCCTACGTGTCTTTTTCCTAGATCTTGTAATATAGGAATGAGTTTGTCTAGGGCAGATAGTCCAGCGACAGCACTGGCCAACATGGTCATTAATTTGTTTCCTTGTTCGGCCATGGCACCTTCTTTTTCCGTAGGGAACAAAGGTTTTAATTTTGGATCCAATTCGAATAATTTGGTGTAAAAAATTTCCGCAGCTGTCGAGGCTATGGGTTTTACTTTTTCAAATGATTCTTGCACAAGTACAATGGTTTGTTCATCAATTGGACTTTTTTCTTCTTTGGGTTTTTTGACTAATTTTTTTAAGAAATTCAACATAAGATCTCGTTTTTTTAGGGTTATAAAATTCTGTGTTTGTTTTTTAATTGCTTGGTAAAATTACATTCGACATGGGATTTATAATATGGGAAAGAACATCTGAAGGCCACTTTTTTACCCGTTTAAAACGGTTTGAAAATCAAATAAAAACATGATAAATGACAGAATCAAAACTGTTGTAAACAAAAAAACTGCCCGAAGGCAGTTTTTAAATTATCAGATTATGAGGGGGTGATCTTACAAAAATTTAGGAGAGATGATCAACATCAACCAAGCCCAGTTTTGTGTGTCTTTTCCAACCACTTCTGAAGGTTCGAAGAATTGTGAATAACCTCCTACCAATTTGAAGTCTTTGAATTTTTTGGCAACAACCAAATCCAATTCAGATCCTAGGTCGCTTCCCAATCCGTCAAGATCTTCAACTTCTGTAAAGTAGTGTCCTGTCAAGCTAACAGCCAAACCAGAAATTTTTGTTGAAACCCCTACCTGAAGGTCGTTCAATCCTCCACCATTGGCGTGGTTTCCTACATAAAATCTATCCATCAAACCGTTGAAGGCATGGTTGGTTCCATACAATGGGAAGAAGGCCGCAGAATCGTCTGTAGTCCCAGAAATGGTTTCGAAACCTGCTTTAAAGGTTGTTTTTCCTGTCGCTTTGTATTTTGCCAAAAGGCTTGCCAAGTAAGCACCTTCTACAGCTACATCGTTCAAACGATCTCCTTCTTGTAAGAAAGCGTTCGCAGAAAGCGTCAATTTGTTCAATTTAAGATCGGCGTGAAGACCCGCTGTCAAAAGGCTTGATTTGTCTTCAGTATCCTTTTGGAACGTGTTTGACAAGATCAAAGCAGTCAAATTCAAGTTTTTGAACTTTTTGTTGGCTCTCACAAAAGCCATTTCTCTGTACGAGAACGCAGCGGATTGGTTGTAAACTGCCGAAGTCGGTGTGTTCAAAGCAAAACCAAGATCCAAGTTGTATCCTTCTTTTTTGTATTTGAAGACCCCTGCATCGTGTGTTCTCGCTTGTTGCGCCCATCCAAGACCCCCTAAGATTCGTTGATCATCGTAGGAAAGTGGCTGACGTCCAAATTTCAAACTAAGTGCGTCGTTTAATTTGATGTCTGCCCAAGCTTCTTGAACACGGAAGTTGCCGTTTCCAGTAGGCGAAATTTGAGGACGATCTCCAAATTTAAATACTTCTTGGAAGCTTGTAAATAAGGTGTACCCTTCAGATACATATTTTCCTTTTAAAGCCGCTCTTACACTTGTAGAAACATATCCTTTCGTTCCTTCTAAGGCTGTTGCTTTTTGTCCGTGACCGAACCATTCTGTTCGAGGTCTGAACTCACCGCTAAGTGAGAATTGTGCAAATATGCTTGTCGAAGCAAGTACTAACACTGTAAAGAGTAAATTTTTTAATTTCATTTTTCTATTTTTTGGGGTTATTATTCGTGTTTGTTTTGTGTTCACAAATCTAGGTTCAATTTAAATTACGAAACATGATATAATGCAGGTTTAAACAACTTTTTTAGAATGTTATAACCCTGAATTTTTCATTTTTAGTGTTCTAAAAAGTCGATCAAATGTTTTCTGTATTCGTAGTAGTCATCGTGTGCGAGTACTGCTTTTCTTGAACGCGGTCTTTCAAATCCAATGGGTAAGATGTCACCAATTTTGGCTTTGGGTCCGCTGGTCATCATAACGACACGATCGGAGAGGAAAATGGCTTCGTCCACATCGTGTGTAATCATTACAGCCGTAATTTTTTCTTTGTTCCAGATTTCAATGAGTACGTCTTGCAGTTCACCACGAGTCAAAGAATCGAGCATTCCAAAAGGTTCGTCCAAAAGAAGTACTTTGGGCTTGATGGCAAAAGCTCTGGCAATTCCAACACGCTGTTGCATTCCTTGAGAAAGTTCTGAGGCTCTTTTGTGAAAAGAACCGTCCAAACCAACTTTACTCAAGTAGTATTTACAGATGTCTTCTCTTTCTTTCTTTGTACCGTGTGGAAATACTTTTTTCACACCGAGCATGACATTTTCAAAAGCTGTCATCCAGGGCATCAAACTGGGTGCTTGAAAGATCACACCTCGGTCGGGGCCCGGGCCTTTGATGGAAGATCCGAGTACAGAGATTTTACCTCCAGAAATTTCATTCAACCCAGCAATCATGGAAAGCATGGTGGTTTTTCCACAACCAGAATGTCCAATGATGGTGATGAATTCTTCTTTTTTTACCTGTAGGTCCAAGTCTTCCAATACGACGTAATCTCCTTTCGGTGTCGGGTATACTTTTTTTAATTTCTGCAAGTCCAACATGGTTTCTGCTGGAGAAAATTTTTCTTGAAGTAGGCTTGTTTTCATAATCGTATTATTTAGAAGCTTTGAATTCCCAGCGCAAATCTTTGGGCTGTAGGTCTGGCAATTCGTACTGTATTTCTGAATTGGAAGATCGTTCGTTTCCGATTTCCATCAGATATTCAATGATTTCATTTCTTGTTTTTTTAAAGGCAGCGTTGTCGTTCAAAGCGGTCTTATCTCGGGGTCTATCGATGTCAATTTTAAATTCAGGACCCAACGTAGCTTTTGGTCCAGGGCGTAGTGGGATGATTCTATCGGCCATGTAAATCCCTTCGTCCACATCGTTTGTGATGAGGAGTGCTGTACGTTTGTTTTTATTCCAGATGTTTAAAATTTCATCTTGCAGATTTCCGCGTGTCAGGGCATCGAGTGCTCCCAACGGTTCGTCCATAAGAATCATTTCAGGATCCATAGATAGGGCTCTGGCTACAGAAACACGTTGACGCATTCCTCCAGAGAGTTCTTTGGGTCTTTTGTGAATGGCATGCGAAAGGCTTACCATTTCTACATATTCTTTGATGCGTTCGTCGATGAATTTTTTTGATTCTTTCGGAAACGCTTCTCTTACGGCCATTTCCACATTTTGATATACGGTCAGCCAAGGAAGTAAGGAGTAATTTTGAAAGATCACCCCTCGTTCATGACTCGTGTCTTCTACGGGTTTTCCCTTGAACAAAACCTCTCCACTGGTGGGTTTTTCAAGTCCATTGATGAGGTTTACCAAGGTTGTTTTTCCACTCCCTGTAAATCCGACGATGGCAACAAATTCTCCTTCTTCGATGTGAAGGTTGATATTGTCCAAAACCTCGGTGGTGTTTTCACCCGTGCCGAAGGTTTTTGTTACGTTGTTCAATTCTAAATATGCCATTTTATTTTTTCTTTATAGGCCTTCCAATGTCAGGCGGTTTATCGTTTGTTCTTGTTTTGTGGAGCGTGTATTCATCAAATGATTTTGCGCAAACACAATGCCATGGTTTAGATGCCTTCGTTTTTATCAAATGAGATAAATTTTTGAATGGTCAGCATAATTCGATCCAATAGGAATCCGATAAAACCAATCACAAACATGGCAACAATAATTTTCGAGTTGGAGTCATTGGCTCCATTTTGAAATTCTTCCCAAACAAAAGATCCCAATCCTGGACTTTGTGCTAACAATTCAATGGCAATCAATACCATCCACGCCACAGAAAGTGTGATTCTCAATCCTGTGAAGATAAGAGGCAAAGAGGCGGGAAGGATTACTTTGAATATTTTTTGAAGGGATCCAAGCTTGAGTACTTTCGCAACATTGATATAGTCTTTGTCTACGGAGGAAACTCCTACGGCGGTATTCACCAGAGTTGCCCACATAGAACAGAGTCCGACACTAATAAACGAAATGATAAAAGAGGTGTCTCCTGTGGAATCTTTGGTCAAGGTTTTTACAATCATAAATACCAACAACAACCAAACTACGGGTGACACGGGTTTTAGAATTTGGATCAACCAGTTGAAAGAGGTTCTCAGGGTTTCACTCAATCCGATAATGATACCGATGGGGGTTGCAATGAGTAGCGCTAATAAGAACCCAGCAAATACAGTTTTGATACTCGTTTTGATTTGATCTACAAAAGAAGGTCTTCCTGTGTACACAATCGGGTCTTTCCCTTGGGCCATTCTTTTTTCATTCAAAGCAGCCGTTCTCTTTTTGAAAGCTTCTTTGTCTTCACTAATTTTTTTGTGATCTTTCAAAAGCAATTTGTAAGACCCCCACACTTGTCCAGGAGAGGGCAGGGTGTTGGGTTGGCAACTCACATCTCCAGCTTCGATACAAGCTTTCATTTTGTCTGCCTCTGCGTCTCCTTGTTCTTTGCGTACTTTTTCTATTTTGTAGTTCGCTTCTGTATCGAATAGTGATTTTGACCCACTGTACCAGATTCCAAGGAATAATAAAATGGAAGCAATGGGTGCGACGATTTTCTTTAATACCTCAATACTATTTTTTTTTGAGTCTTCTCCGGCAATGAGCCTTACCAATGGTTCAAAAAATCCAAGCCCTATAAATCGGAGTCCTTTGATGATAGAATCTTTCATGTTGTTTGTTTTGCTACGTTCTTTTATATCTGTCTTTTCAAGAGAATTTCTGCTTCAATTGTATTATTGAAGCAGAAAAAGAAAATCGAGAAACAGTGTTTTAAGATGGAAATTTGTTTCTCGATATCTCTCAATTATTCGTCGATACCCTCGATGGAGTATTCTTACGTGTCATTAGTCTTTGTTTCCGATTTTGAAACTGTTGATGTATCCGATAGGATCTTTTGCATCGTATTTGTTTCCGTCGATAAAATCAGTTGTGGCTGGTTTGTATCCATCTGTATCTGGAATGTCTGTGGCAGGAATTTTACCTTCTTCTGCTAAAATAGTCGCTGCTTTTTTCCAAATATCAGGACGGTAGATTTCTTTTGCTTTTTCTGCATACCATTCTGCTGGTTTTTCTGTCGTAATTTGTCCCCATCTTCTCATTTGAGTCAAGAACCAAATGGCATCTGAATAGAATGGGTATGTGGCATTGTAACGGTAGAATACGTTAAAGTCTGGCATGGATCTTTTGTCTCCTTTTTCGAATTCAAAAGTACCGGTCATAGAGTTGGCCAATACCACTTCGTCAGCACCTACGTATTGAGGCATGGATAGTATTTTTACCGCTTCTTTTCTGTTTCCAGGAGTATCCAACCATTTTCCAGCTCGGATCAACGCTTTGGTTACGGCTACGGCTGTATTTGGGTACTGCTCTACAAATTTTTTGGTCATTACAAATACTTTCTCTGGGTTGTTTTTCCAGATGTCGTAGTTGGTAGTGACAGGAACACCAATTCCTTTAAAAACCGCTTGCTGGTTCCATGGCTCACCTACACAGTATCCGTAGATCGTTCCGGCTTCTAAGGTCGCAGGCATTTGTGGCGGAGGTGTTACAGAAAGCAATACTTCTGCATCAATTTGTCCTTGAATGTTTTCAGCGGAATACATACCTGGGTGAATTCCTGCAGCTGCCAACCAGTAACGAATTTCGTAATTGTGAGTCGATACTGGAAATACCATTCCCATTTTAAAGGCTTTCCCGTTGTTTTTGTAGTCTGCAATCACAGGCTTCAAGGCTTCTGCACTAATAGGGTGTACGGGTTTTCCATCGGCACCTTTTGGAATGTTTGGTTTCATTTTAGACCATACATCGTTGGAAACTGTGATTCCATTTCCGTTCAAGTCCATAGAAAAAGGCGTAACGAGTTCTGCTTGACGACCAAAGCCAGCCCCTGCCGCAATAGGCTGTCCCGCTAGCATGTGAGAACCGTCCAATTGACCGTCAATAACTCTGTCTAAGATGTTTTTCCAGTTGGACTGGGCTTCCACTGAGACAAACAAACCCTCTTCTTCAAAAAATCCTTTTTCTTTGGCAATGGCTAGAGGAGCCATGTCTGTAAGTTTTATAAAACCAAAGGTAAGTTGTGGTTTTTCGATCTCTAAAGATGTACTCGCCTCGGGAGCTGCTTTGGTCTCTTCTTTTTTCTTGCTGTCACTTCCTCCACACGATAGGGTAAGGAATAAGGCAGCCAATGCTGTTGCTTTTACAATTGTTGCTTTCATTCTTTTATTTTTAGATTGATTATTTTGATTCATTTTGATGTTACAAAGTTAGCTGCGTGTTTTGTTTTAAGTTATGAGTATTTACAGGGTTAAACAGTCTTTTCTACGGGTTTTTATAAGTAAATAAACATTTTATAAATTGACAGATCGCAGGTTTTTTTATGGTTTTTTTGAATGCTAATTTTTTCGAAGAACTTCCAAAAAGTGTGGCATCCAAGTTTTGTTTTTGAAAAACAGGCACTTATGGATTCAGTGGGAACGTGTGTTTGGATATTTCAGCTTTCAATGCCTCGGCATTCAATATCCCCAAGCGCCTTCCTTCGGCAACAATCAAGTTTTCTTTTTTCAGTGCCGAGAGCGTTCGAATAACCTGTTCTTCGGTGGTTCCGGAATAATCGGCATAGTCTTTTCGACTGAGTTTTATATTCAAAAGTGCCTCGTTCGCTCCGAATTTATTTTCCATGTACAACAAGGAATCAATGACACGCTCGCGGACAGACATTTGTGTAAGTTTTCGAACACGTGTTTCACTTTCACTCAGTTCGTCTGCATAAAAAAGCATGAACTCAAAGGCCAATTGAGGAATGGTGAGCAATAGGTTTTTTAGGTCTTCTTGGGCAAAATAACAAAGGGTGGTGTCTTCCAACGCTTGGGCAGAAATGGAATAATATTTGGAGGATCCAAAGCCTCCTCGGTGTCCAATGATTTCACCGTCTTTGGCAAAACGAACAATTTGTTCTCTGTCGTCAACCCCTGTTTTTAACACCTTCACTTTTCCTTTGTAGGCGAAAAACAAGCCGTGAGCAGGCGTTCCTTCCATGATAAATTGCTGCGATTTCTTACATTTTATGGTGTGTTTCTTGTGTAAGAAATTGTTAATACTCGGATGTTTGCTATTTTTTTTAATCAAGCAATTAATATTTTCACATGTGGTGCAATGGGCCATAACGGATTGTTTTCTTTGTTCGGATGTTCTCTTTTTCTAAGATGTATGTTTTTTGTGTTTGGTTAAAAACATCTATGTGTGTACAAAGTTAGCTTGAATTACCTCCTTGAAATATGGACTTGTGTAGTTGAAAAAATCTTTTTTACCATAAGGAAAACTGCGTTTTCACAGGAATAAGAGAAGTAGGGATAATATTGGGTGGGTGTTTTAAAAAAATACGCCCATACAATACTATTGTATGAGCGTTTCTTCAGGGGTAGGGTTCTCGAGAGAACGGTATTTTGTTTTGAATGTTTCAGTTCGAAAAATGCAGATTGTCAATGAGCACTTCTCCAGCTGTAATATTTCCATCGGCATCTTTTGGGTTCCAAATGGAAAAAGCAATCCGAAGATTTTCCGTATCCAAGTCCGTAAAGTCTGTCATCGGAATGCTGTATTCCCCAAACCCATTGTTGACAGGGATCGGTGTGTAGTTTGTTAGAAATACGGCAGCACTATTGCCATTGGGTCCTTCCAATTTTATTTCTGCATCGGCAAGCGAGGCCGGTTTGTTCAGAGAAAAAACAAGTGTGTCGAAACTTTGAATGTTGGCAGGTGTTTCGAGTTCGATATAACCACCGCCCCATTCGGCACCAGGGAATGAAAACGACAAGCTTTGATCTCCGTCGATGGCCGTTTCTGAAGCAGCAATCAAGGGGGCGCCGGGCCCATAGGTAACCACTTCTAGGGCTCCCAAATGGGTAAAGTCGGTTTGAAGGGCATGGGTTACCAAACTTTCATCGATCAATTGTCCCACGGTTTCTTCTTCAATATCCAACGGTGGAGCGTCTGGGATTTCGAGGTCGTCTTTGGAATAGACACGTACATAGTCGACCAGCATGGATTGTGGGAAGGTCGTCGTTTCATCAATATCTCCCGACAAATTTCCGCCAACGGCTACATTGAGAATAAGGTAAAAATCGCGAAGGTATTCCTTCATGTCGCTTTCAATAGGAACCTCGTACAAAAAGTTGTTGTCCAGAGAAAAACTGATTTTTTCTGGCGTCCAATCCAAGGTGTATTCGTGAAAGCTTTCGCTAAAATCGCCTTCGGCAAGTACGTGTACGTTTTCGATGGTTTTGTACCTGTTTTCGTCGCCAGTAAAATGCAAAGTTGACAAAAGTTTGTCTGTTTCATGACCCAAGATTTCCATGATGTCAATTTCTCCGCAACCAGGCCAATCGATTTCAGTTTTGTTGGCACCGAGCAGCCAAATGGCAGGCCACATTCCCTGTCCCTTTGGTATTTTTGCACGAACGCTGACACGTCCGAATCGGGTGGTAAATACGTTTTGTGTGGTCAGTTTGGCAGAGGTAATGTCTTCGCCGTTTTTGAGCGCTGTAATGGCCAGCGATGAAATGTCGTTCTCATTGTGAATGTATGCGTTTTCTGGGAGGTCTGTGTACAATTGTTTTTCATTGTTTCCCCAGCCTGGGTTCAATCCATAATCGGTACCGTCTCCCAATTCATAGCCCCATTTTTGTGCGTCAATTTCGGTGCCATTGAATTCGTCGTTCCACACCAAGGTGTAGCCTTCAGGATTGGGAAGCGGATTGTTTTCAATCAATTTGGAGTCGTCGCTGCTACAGCCAGAAAAAAGTGCGATCTGACAAAGCAAGGTTGCGTAAAAGTAATTTTTCATTGGTAAAAGTTTGGTGTTTTGAAAAACGAATGTACGTGGAAAAAACGGTTATTAAAACCGGTTTTCGGGCATGTTAAGTTGTTGTATAGTTTTTTCTATACCCTAATTTTCGTGTTCGCGACTAGCTGTCGAGGAAATAATTGTGTTCCGAAATTTCCTTTTTGAGTAAGGCAATATCGGCAATTCCAATTTTTTTGCCTTTGGTAATCAGAAGTTTTTCTTTTTTCAAGCTAGAGATAATGCGAATGACTTGCTCTTCGGTCGTTCCGGCAAAATCCGCGAAATCTTTTCTTGGCAATTGAATGTTGAAAAAACCGTCGTCGGTTTGTCCAAACTTGCGATTGATGTATAAAAATGAGTCAATGACTTTTTCTCGAACGGTCATCTGTGCAAATTTTCGGACTTTGGTTTCCGAACGGTTGAGTTCTTCCGCATAAAAAAGCATGAGGTCAAAGGTAACCCCTGGGATTTCATGAAGCATGTTCGAAAGGGTTTCGTTCGTAAAGTTACAAAGCAGGGTTTCTTTGATCGCCAAGGCACCAATGGGGTATTGCTTTCCTTGTCCAAAACCTCGATGTCCGATGATTTCTCCGTCGTGTGCGAAACGCACAATTTGTTCGCGACCGTAAATCCCGGTCTTTACTACTTTGACTTGCCCTTTTTTTACAAAGAAGAGTCCGTGAGCCGGAGCACCTTCCATGATAAATTGCTGGGATTTCTTGCATTTGATGGTGTGCTTTTCGTCCAAATATTTTTCAATAGCTGGATTTTTAAGATTCCTTTTGATCAGGCAATGGGTGTTTTCACAAGAAATGCAGTCCGACATAATTTTTTAATTATCATGAAACAATAATGAGGTACAAAAATAGGAAATATTCTCTATTTCTACGTATTTATACTTAAAATAATTGTTATGTCCATGGAAATAACGAAGGCAATCGCTACAATTTGATAGTTTTTAAAGAAGTAAAAAACTTTTTTATACCTGCGTTTAGACCAGTATTCGTTGTGATTATTGTAATATTTTGAATCCTTTTTTAAGAACTGTATCGATATTTTTTGCAATTCTTGGTAAGAATGAAATTATGATTTTTTTAGGGAAAAAACTACGTATAATTACGTATTATTACGTAATTTTGCAGCGTAACTCAGAAATAAAGAAATATGAAAACGATTTTAGTTATCGGAAATGGAATGGTTGGCTACAAATTTTGTGAGAAATTTGTAAGCAAAGAAAATTCCTCAGCATTTAAATTGGTGGTTTTTGGAGAAGAGCCCAGACCTGCTTACGATCGAGTGCATTTGAGTGAGTATTTTGCCGATCAAGATGCAGACCGCTTGAGTATGGCTCCTAGGTCTTGGTACGAGGAAAACAATATCGAGCTGATTACGAATGAACGAGTTACAGATATTCACAGAGAAAACAAAACCATTACCACGCTTAGTGATGCGGTTTATGCCTATGATTATTTGGTATTGGCTACGGGTTCCTCTGCGTTTGTACCGCCCATTCCTAAAATAGAGAAAGAAGGTGTTTTTGTGTACCGAACCATTGAAGATTTGGACGCAACGATGGCCTATGCAGAAAAACTTAAAAAAGATGGAGGCAAAAAGAAAGCCGCGATTTTAGGAGGAGGTCTGTTAGGATTGGAGGCAGGAAAGGCTATTTTAGATATGGATTTGGAAGCAGCCGTCGTGGAATTTGCGCCACGTTTGATGCCTAGACAATTGGATGCAGACGCCAGCCGTGTCTTGCAAGGAAAATTAGAAGACCTGGGGATTGAAATTTTATTAAACAAAGGAACGCAACAAATTCTTGGAGATACAGCGATTACTGGAATGGACTTCGGAGGAGGCGATGTGCTCGATGTAGACATGTTGTTGGTGTCTGCGGGAATTCGTCCGAGAGATGAACTGGCAAAAACCTGTGGACTCGAAGTAGGAACAAGAGGAGGGATTGTGGTATCGAATGATATGAAAACCTCCGATGAACATATTTATGCCATTGGAGAATGTGCTTTGCTGAACCAAATGATCTATGGTTTGGTAGCGCCAGGATATGATATGGCCTCTGTAGCCGTGGATCAAATTCTAGGACAAGAGGCGTCGATGCCCACTTCCATTGATATGTCTACCAAGTTAAAACTTAGTGGAATTGATGTGGCTAGTTTTGGAGATGCTTTGAATGAACAAAAAGAAGGCGAAGGCATTGTATATGAAAACAAGTTCCAAGGCATTTACAAAAAAATCATTGTTTCCAAAGACGGCAAGTCACTTTTAGGAGGTATTTTGGTAGGAGATGCTAGCGATTACAACATGTTGCATCAGATTTATTTGAACGGTTTGGTCATTCCTGAGAATCCCGAAGATTTGATTTTAGGAGCTCGTGGAGGAGAAGAGGCGGGACTAGGTTCTGTATTGGATTTGCCAGATACTGCTGTCGTTTGTTCTTGTGAATCGGTGACCAAAGGTGCCATTTGCTGTCAAGTGGAAGCGGGAATTGATACGGTGAAAGGACTGGCCGCTGAAACAAAAGTGACCACAGGATGTGGTGGGTGTAAGCCCATGGTAACAGACCTGTTGAACGAAACGCTCAAAGCCGCTGGAAAAGTAGTAAAAGAAACCATTTGTGAGCATTTTGACTATTCACGCCAAGAATTGTTCGATATCATTACGATGAAAAACATTCGTTCTTACGACGAACTCTTGGACAAATATGGAAAAGGTCATGGATGTGAAATTTGCAAACCGGCAATGGCCTCTCTGTTTGCAAGTATTTATAATGAAACAGCCAACAAACAGGAAGTTATTCAGGACTCGAATGACCGATTTTTAGCGAACATTCAAAGAAATGGAACCTATTCCGTGGTGCCGCGCGTTGCTGGAGGCGAGATTACTCCTAAGCAATTGATTGTGATTGGTGAGATTGCTGCCAAATACGACTTGTACACAAAAATTACAGGGGGGCAGCGTATTGATTTGTTTGGTGCAAGATTGGATCAATTGCCCGCCATTTGGAAAGAATTGATTGACGAAGGTTTTGAAAGTGGTCACGCGTACGGAAAATCGTTGCGAACAGTGAAGAGCTGTGTTGGGTCTACCTGGTGTCGTTATGGAATGGACGAAAGTGTAAGTTTTGCCATTGAAGTTGAAAATCGTTACAAAGGAATTCGATCACCGCACAAAATCAAAGGAGGTGTTTCCGGTTGTATCCGTGAATGCGCTGAGGCACGTTGTAAAGACTTTGGAATGATTGCCGTAGAAGGGGGCTGGAATTTGTACGTTGCTGGAAATGGAGGTGCCAACCCGAGACATGCGGAGTTGCTGGCCGAAAAAATTGACAACGAAACGGTAGTAAAATATGTAGATCGATTTTTAATGTACTACATCAAAACAGCTTTGCCGTTGCAAAGAACTGCGGCGTGGCTCGACAAATTAGATGGAGGAATTGAATACCTCAAAGATGTTGTTGTGAACGATACGTTGGGAATTTGTGAAGATTTGGACAAAGAGATGCAAGGTCTAGTAGATACTTACAAATGTGAGTGGAAGGAAGCCATTGAAAATATAGAAATGCAAAATAAATTTAGCCATTTTGTCAATTCTGAAGAGATTGATGCCAACCTGAATTTTGTGCCACTCAGAGATCAGAAAATGCCTGAGTTGTGGGAATCCTAAACAAAATGAAAAAGAAATAATTATAGTTTGATTTCTATGAAGGAGGAACGATCATTCAAAGGCGGGTTCTTTGATAATTTAGGACTCGTTTTTGAGCGTTCCTCTGAATAGAGCAAAAAAACAAAAAAATATGTCAGCAGTATTAGAAGAGTATTTTACAATAAAGGAAGAAGAGGCAAAGGTTTGGTTCAAAGCAGCGCCGGTTGAAAATTTTCCAGAAAATGGTGGTGCTTGTGTAAAATATAAAAACAAGCAAATTGCCGTTTTTAATTTTACCAGAGAAAAAAAATGGTATGCCTGCCAAAACTTATGTCCCCATAAAATGGAAATGGTACTTTCACGAGGAATGATCGGAGACGATTGCGGAACCCCGAAAGTAGCTTGTCCATTGCATAAAAAAACATTTTCGTTGGAAAATGGAGAAAACCTAAACGGTGAGCTCGAATCCATTGCTGTATATCCCGTACAAATTAAAGATGGATTTGTTTATTTGGGTTTTGCTGAATAGCCTAAGAATTGTAAAAATTGGTTTTTTTTCAAAGTGTTGGAGCTTGTCTTCAGCACTTTTTCTATTTTTGTAGGAATACAATTCGAAAAACCCGATGAATTCAGAAAAATTTCAACACGCAATTGCCTTATTTGACCAAGCCAATAGTAAGGATCCAAATACGGAGTTATGCGATGGAAAAAGTCATCCGAAAGAGCTTTTGTATGCGGAAAGAATGACCGAAGTTTTGCAGTCCTTTGAACCAAATGCCTCTGAAGCTGTTCAATTGGCAGCGAGGTGTCAGCATATTTGTCGCTGGGAGCGTTCCAGAGATTCCTATGAAATGAATCGAACGGGCTATTTGTTGTGGCGGCAAGAGCTAAAAAAATTTCACGCCCAAAAAGCGAGGGAAATTCTGGAAAAAGTGGGTTACACAGAGGCAATCATAGCAAGAGTTTCTTTTTTAGTGCAAAAGAAACAACTGAAGCGTGATCCGGAAACCCAACTGTTGGAAGATGTTATTTGTTTGGTGTTTTTAAGATTTTATTTTGATCCTTTTGCCGCAAAATATTCGGAGGAAAAATTGATAGACATTATTCAAAAAACCTGGCGTAAAATGTCAGAAAAAGCACATCAAGCGGCCTTGAAAATCCCATTCTCGAAACCGTCATTTGCTTTGATCGCAAAAGCCTTGGGCTTGTAGAAATCCTTTTTTTCAATGGCTTTGAAGACAAGGAAAATTATCCGTTGTCAAAGGGTGCATTGACGGCATGCCATTCTTTTTTTATACTTTTGTGCTATGACCCATCAAAAAGAATTTGCCATTGTACCGCTGCTCTTAAAAAAGCTCCTTATCCGGGCTTTTTTCTTGCTTTCAGGTGTTCCTATCATGTTTTACTTGGTATTGTCTTACTTTGAGGTCGATATTAGCATTTCTATTTTACTCGTGCTGGTGTTTGTTTTCTTTCTGTTGGCCTTTGTTAGAAAATATTTTTTAAAAGTCATTCACATCCTAACGAAATCCAACTTATATAACAAAGCACAAATAGCAGAATTGCGAGAGCAATACAAACTCAAAGAAGAGGCCTATCAAGAATTGGAAAGTCTGAATTTTGTGATTGACAATGCGGCCTTGTTTGCTAGTACCAAGTTGGATGGTACGGTCATTTATATGAGTAAAAAATTTGGTGATCTTTTGGGACTCGAGAAAAAAGATGTCAGAGGAGCCATCGAAAGGCTGTTGTCTGTAAAAGAAGGAGAACAGCAAAACATCAATGATTTGATGGGGGCAACACGACACAAAATTTGGAAAGGTGAGGTGGCTTTGACCTCTCGGAAAAAAGAAGAGTTGTGGTTGGAGCTGACCATTATTCCCATGAATCAAACCTTTGGAAAACAAAGCCTTTTTATTCTAGGAAACAATATTACAGAGAGCAAAATTGCGCGTGAAACCATTGATAAGATCAAGGAAAGTGAATATGAAAAAGAAGTACAATATCAAAAAAATCAAGCCAGTCAAATTGTAGAGGCACAAGAAGAAGAAAGAAAAAGAATTGCCAAAGACATTCACGATGGAATTGGACAAATGTTGACGGCTTTGAAATTCAGTGTAGAATCGATCAATTTAGAGAATACCGAAGACGCGGAAAAAAAATTCAACAATTTGAAAAAGGTTTTTGGACAATTGATCAAAGATGTGCGTGCGGTAACGTTCAGTTTGACCCCTCCAGAATTGAGTGATCACGGGATTGCCCCAGCTTTCAAAAAAATGACCGATGAAATTTCCAAACTGTCGGGAAGACGCATTCTCTTTGAAAACAAAACAGGTTTTGAGGGGCGTTTTGATTCTTTGACAGAAACGAATTTGTACCGAGTAGGTCAGGAAGCGGTGAACAATGCGTTAAAATATGCAAATTCAAATTATGTTTTGGTGACCATCAGTCATACCAAAGATTTGTTGAGTATTATGATTGATGACAACGGAAGTGGTTTTGACGTGGCAGAGGTAGAAGCCTCAGAAAAAGGTTTGGGAATGGGCTTGTTTTTTATGAAAGAACGTGTGAATTATGTCAACGGTCGACTTTTTATACATTCCAAAAAAGGGGAAGGAACGCGAATCACGATCAACATTCCTATTTGATTTTTTGAAGTTCTTCAATGACAGCATCTCCCAAAGCTGTTTTTCTATCGATATGATTTAGAATTTCTACGACAGTTTGATTGCTGTCAAAATCTCCTCGAACGCTGGCAAAGTCTTGTTTTCGTTCTTGCAAATCGCCATCCACCCCGAACCCAACTTGGGTAGAAAGTGAGAATTCTTTTTTCGCGTCGTCATACAACATTTGGTCCAGTTCAACCACTGCTTTTTTCCATTTTTTTACGATCGAAATAATGGTTTCAGGCGTGCTGTTTTTCAAGCTTACCTTGTAGAATTTCTCGATGACGGCTGTGGCCCAATTCCATTCGTACTCATAGTAGTGATTGTGTATTTTTTTTAGGCTTTGTTGGACTTCCGCTAAGCTAGTAATCGCCTCTGTTTCCACAGCACATAAGAAGTCGTTCAAAGATTCTATCGGGCAAATCATGCCACTTACATCCAGCCATTTCCCCAGACCAATGGATGAGCTGGGTTGCAATATTTGCTGTAGCTCGGCAGGGGTTTGAATGTTCTTTTGATGAATCCTACTGATGATTGAATTTCCTAAAAATTTGTGAATAACCATCTTGTAAATATGCATTCCTTTCAGCAAAGAACTCGCCTTTATTTTCATTCCTTCAAAAGTGTATTCTTTGGAAGTATTTCCAGAAATCTTTTGAATGCGTTGCAAATTTGAAAGCCCGGCCAAGACTTTGTGAATGGTGAAAGGACTCAATAAATTGAAGTTGATGATGTCTGTTTGGTAATTTTTGTGTCGATTGTCTCGTTTTTGCCATTTTTGAGCATCTCTGACCGTTCCGACACTTCGCAAATTGATCCCAGGAAATAAAACACTTTCGTCGTTGGACTCAATCAAATATGAAAATGGGAATTTAGAGGAGTCCACATTTTTGTAATGACGTCCAGATACCAGCGTAAAGGCACCTACCTTTGATGGCCACAAAATATATGAATTGCTCGTAGTTTTTGCTCCACGTTCCATAATTCCTTGGTGTATGGGACCTAGTTTGTACATATGATTGCTTTGGTTGGAGCCAGAGCCTGCATTCATAAAAGAAAACATTCCCGCGATGAGCAAGGTCGATTTGTGGTGTGTTACCGTATATGGACCTGCAAAAATGGAACAAGCTTCCCCATTAAACCCTTGACTATTCGCAAAAAAAACGGAATGTTCTGCCGAATAATGTTTGTCTAAAACACAGCCCTGTCCCACAAAACAATTGGTCAAGATGGTCGCATTGTCTATTTTGGTGTCACTTGAGATGATAAAATTTTCAGCCATGACACCGGAGCCTATATAAACAGGGGCTTCTTGAAAAGAGTTAATGCTCCCGTTTTTTAAGCTGACCACGCCATCAAGTTTGGTATTATCTCCAATATTGATATTCTTGATCGAACGACAGTTCAAAATTTTCACGTTGTTGCCGATACTTCCTCGATCAGAGGTGATGTTTTCTGTGTACGTAGAAATCATTTTTTTCAAATTTGAAATCAAGTCACTTCGGTGTCTGTACAAAGAAAGGATGTAGGCTTCTTGAGCCGATAAACAGTTGTATATGGGGATTTCTCGACCACCTCCTTCATTAATGGCTTCTACATGAATGCCGTTTCCAAAGGAAGATTCACCGTTGACGGCGATGTGTCCAACACAGTCAATGACGACATTGTCACCGATGGAATAATTGGCGATAAAATTACTCACGTTGGTGATGAAAGGATTTTTCCCAATCTCAGAATTGTGAATGCGAGCATTGTATATCCCGTTGGGTCTCACAATACCGCCATAAGATTTGTTTTCTCCAGAGATTTCTTGAAGTTTTACCGTGCCAGAAAAATCGGTGTTTTTTATTTTTGAAAGATCGGTTTTGTCGGTGATCCAAAAAGAATTCCAATCGGTAGCAGAGCAATTTTCGGAAATAAGAATTGCGATTTCCTCAGCGTTAGGGTTTCTGTATTTGGCCATGAAAATTTTGTGTTTGGTAAGGTAAAAATAAGAAATAATGGATAAGACCAAAGTTTTTTTCAAGAAACTCGGAACAAACCGCAATTGAGATGACAATTGTCATTTCGATAGCAACTCCTCCGAATTACTTTTGTGTAAATTTTTATGGCAATCATGGAATCGTTAATTCGCAAATACAATGTGCCAGGTCCTCGCTATACAAGCTACCCTCCTGTGCCTTTTTGGGATGCCGATGCTGAAAAAAAATCGCATTGGATAGAAGATACAAAAAAATCTTTTCAAGAGTCGAATTTGAAAGAAGGCATCAGTCTTTATATTCATCTGCCCTTTTGTGAGGAATTGTGTACGTTTTGTGCTTGTCATAAAAGAATTACACAAAGGCATGAAATGGAAAAACCCTATATTAAAGCCTTATTAAAGGAATGGCAACTCTATGTGGATCTATTTTCAGAGGTTCCGGTAATTCGAGAATTGCACTTGGGAGGAGGGACACCTACATTTTTTTCTGCAGCAAATTTGCGATTTCTGTTGAAAGGAATATTTCAAACTTCGAAAAAACATTCTGCACATAGATTTAGCTTTGAAGGACATCCGAACAACACTTCCAAGGAACATTTGCAGGTTTTGTTTGGCGAAGGATTTACACGAGTGAGTTTTGGGGTGCAAGACTACAATAAAAAAGTGCAAACAGCCATTCACCGGAAACAGCCCTTTGAAAATGTGTACAAGACAACCCAGTGGGCACGAGAAATAGGCTATACCTCCATCGGTCACGATTTGGTTTTTGGTTTGCCTTTTCAGTCATTAGATGATGTGATTTTTACCATTGAGAAAACCAACGAACTTCGACCTGACCGGATCGCTTTTTACAGTTATGCACATGTGCCTTGGGTAAAAGGGGTAGGTCAAAGAGGTTTTGAGCAAAAAGATCTTCCTTCAAATGAAACAAAGCGTTCTTTTTATGAAAAGGGAAAACAAATGTTAGAAAACTTTGGGTATATTGAGGTAGGCATGGATCATTTCGCATTGCAAACAGACCCTTTGTATGCGGCAAGTAAGCGCAATAAGTTGCATCGTAATTTTATGGGCTATTCTGCGAATAGCACAAAGTTAAACGTGGGTTTAGGAATGTCAGCTATTTCTGATTCTTGGTACAGTTTTGCTCAAAATGTCAAGACGGTTAAGGAGTATCAAGAAATCGTAGACAAAGGGGATTTTCCATTTGTAAAAGGCTATCGATTGACGGAAGATGATCTGATTGTGCGCCGACATATACAGAATATTATGTGCAATTTTGAAACTTCTTGGAGGTCTAAAAACAGGCAATTCAAGGGGCTCTCAAATACCTTAGACATGTTGACAGAAATTGAAAAGGATGGTTTGGTAGAAATTTCTAGAGAAGGCCTAAAAATACCAGAAATAGGAAGGCCATTTGTGCGCAATATTTGCATGGCTTTTGACCTATTTTTACATCAACATTCCGCTCACAAAAAATTGTTTTCAAAAACAATCTGATGTTCTATTTATTGGAATCGAAAAAATATCGTTTCCTTTTTTGGTTAGTTGACTTGTTTATCGTAATATTGCAATAAAACGATTAATATGGGATTGGTAAAAACTGAAATTTTTTCGGACAAGCAAAATGAAATTGCACTTTTTGCAAAAGTTTTTGGTCATCCTGCACGGGTGGCAATTTTAGAGCATTTGTTTGATATTGACAGCTGTGTGTGTGGTGATTTGGTGCGTGAAATAGGTCTTGCACAGCCAACAATTTCACAGCATCTGAAAGAACTAAAGTCTTTGGGGCTTATCAAAGGAAGTATCGAAGGAACCCGTGTTTGTTATTGCATCGACCATGAAAATTGGATCAAAATGAAGTCCATTTTAATAGCGTTTCTAGATCAAGATATTCCCAGTCCTTCTTGTTGTTGAAAGCCATTTGGTTTCAAAATGAATAAAAAATGGTACCGCTTTATAGAGTGTACTATGAAATAAATAAAAACAAACGAAAAAAGAATGACACATCAAATCCAACTATTTTCAGGTATAAAAAGTACGATTGAAGATTTAAAAACAACTACTATTCCTGAAAGTCGTCGAGAAATTTTACAACCTTTGGTCGATTATTTGCAGCAAAAAGTTAAAAAGAATGCGGGAATAAGAATCAACTTTATTTGTACACACAATTCGAGAAGAAGTCATTTGTCACAAATTTGGGCCCAAACTATGGCGGCTTATTTTGGGGTAAATAATGTGTCGTGCTATTCTGGAGGGACAGAAGAAACGGCTTTGTTTCCGAAAGTTGCTGAAACATTGCAAGATTGCGGTTTTCAAATTCGAAACCTATCCCATACTGAAAATCCAATTTACAGCATCAAATATGCATCGAATGAACAGGCAATCATCGGTTTTTCTAAAAAGTTAGACGATGCCTTCAATCCAAAATCGGAATTTGCTGCTGTGATGACTTGTGATTCTGCCAATGAGGCTTGCCCATTGGTTCCAGGAGCGGATATGCGTATTCCGATTACTTTTGAAGATCCAAAAGCATTTGACAATACGCCGCAACAAACTCTAAAGTATAAAGAACGAAGTTTGCAAATCGCAGCGGAAATGTATTATGTGTTTTCTCAATTAAATTCTTAAAACGATGGCAGTACCAAAAAAATTAAATTTCTTAGATCGGAATCTGACTTTGTGGATCTTTGTGGCCATGCTGTTCGGGGTGGCTATTGGATATTTTTTTCCAAATTTTTCTAATACGATTCACTCTTTTCAGAGTGGAGCGACAAACATTCCCATTGCCATCGGTTTGATTGTGATGATGTATCCACCTTTGGCAAAGGTAAATTACGCCTTGTTGCCAAAAGTTTTTCGAGATACCAAAATTGTAGCTGTTTCCTTGTTGTTAAATTGGATTGTTGGCCCTGTATTGATGTTTGCTTTGGCCTTGATTTTCTTACATGAAAATCCGGAGTACATGGTTGGGCTAATTTTGATTGGTCTTGCACGTTGCATTGCCATGGTATTGGTTTGGAACGATCTTGCAGAAGGAAGTAGTGAATACGGCGCTGGTTTGGTGGCTTTGAATAGTATTTTTCAAGTTTTTGTTTATAGTTTTTATGCGTGGTTTTTTATCACGATACTACCTCCGTATTTTGGTTTTGAAGGCGCGATTGTGGACATTTCGATACAAACCATTGCAGAGAGTGTAGCCATTTATTTAGGAATTCCATTTTTGTTGGGAATTGCGAGCCGTTTGATTTTGGTTAAAATCAAAGGAGAGGTTTGGTATACACAGCAATTCATTCCCACCGTTGCACCGATGACATTGGTAGCACTTTTGTTTACCATTGTGATTATGTTTTCGTTGAAAGGAGAGCTGATCGTTTCTATCCCTATGGATGTGGTGTTGATAGCGGTTCCTTTGTTGATTTACTTTGTCGTGATGTTTGTGATTGGTTTTTTCTCTAGCAAAGCCATGGGAGCCACTTATGATAAAACGGCCTCGGTTGCCTTTACCGCATCGGGGAATAATTTTGAACTTGCCATTGCGGTTGCCATTGCAGTGTTTGGGTTGAATTCTGGACAAGCATTTGCTGGGGTTATTGGTCCACTGGTAGAGGTGCCTGCGCTCATATTGTTAGTAAAAGCTTCTTTTTGGCTGCGAAAAAAAATTTTTTAATTGTCCATCAAGCGAGCCACGTATTTTCCAATCACATCAAATTCCAGATTGACAACCGTGCCTTTTTCAAAGGTATGAAAAACAGTATGCTCGTAAGTATACGGTATGATGGCTACGCTAAAACTGTTTTTTTCTGAATTCACAACAGTCAAACTCGTTCCGTTTACTGTAATAGATCCTTTTTCAATAGTGACGTTGTTCTGCTTGGAATCGTATTCAAATGTAAAAATCCAGCTTCCATTTTCATTGGTAATGGATTGGCAAATAGCCGTTTGATCTACATGTCCTTGAACAATATGTCCATCCAAACGATCCCCTAATTTCATGCCTCTTTCCAAATTGATAAGGTCTCCAATGGCGATTGCGTTTAGATTTGTTTTTTCGAGAGTTTCTTTGATAGCAGTTACCGTGTAAACATGGCCTTCAATTTCGACAACCGTCAAACAAACACCATTGTGAGCAACACTCTGATCAATTTTTAATTCAGGCGCAAATGAACTTTCAATTTGCAAGTGCAAGTTGTTGTTTTCTTTCTGAATACCTCTGACAATTCCAAGGGCTTCTATAATTCCTGTAAACATCTATCTCAATTTATTTGATTACTTTTGAATTCTCAAAAATAAGAATAATATAAAGACTTGAATGGAGAAAGAAAAGAAAATAATTGTAGGGATTTCAGTCGGAGATTTGAATGGTATTGGTTTGGAGGTGATACTAAAAACCTTTGCCGACAAGCGAATGTTAGATTTTTGTACACCTGTTATTTTTGGGAGCTCAAAAGTAGTCTCCTTTCATAAAAAATTTGCACAATTTGAATTGCAGCCATTCGGGATTCAACATTTGGATAAAATAAGTCCCAATAAGCTAAATGTTTTGAATGTATGGGATCAAGAAGTGGGGATGCAAATGGGAACTCCGACAGCTCAATCTGGGGCGCATGCTTTGTTGTCTTTGGAGGCAGCCACTGAGGCTTTAAAAGAAGGGAAAATAGATCTTTTGGTTACAGCACCCATTAGCAAAGACAATATCCAATCCGAAACATTTGATTTTGCAGGCCATACCGAGTTTTTGGAATCGAAATTAGAAGGCGAGAGTTTGATGATTTTAATGACAGAGGGACTTCGTTTGGGTTTGGTAACGGGTCATGTACCGGTTTCAAAAGTAGCAGAGAAAATTACCAAGGAACTGATTTTGAAAAAGGTAGAAATTATGCATCAGACCTTGGTACAGGATTTTGGTGTTCCCAAACCAAAAATTGCCGTTTTGGGGCTCAACCCCCACTGCGGAGACAATGGCGTAATCGGGAATGAAGATGAAGAATTGATTCGACCCACATTGCTTGAAATTCAGGAAAAAGGCAAATTGGTCTACGGGCCTTATGCAGCAGACGGGTTTTTTGGATCTCAAAATTACCAAAAGTTTGACGGTGTTTTGGCAATGTACCACGATCAAGGGCTGGTGGCATTTAAAACCATTGCTTTCGGAAGTGGGGTGAATTTTACGGCAGGTTTGTCAGGGATAAGAACCTCACCAGATCATGGAACTGCCTTTGAAATTGCAGGGAAAGGAGAAGCCAATGCTTCCTCATTTAAAGAAGCCCTTTTTACAGGCTTGGAAATTTTTAAGACACGAAGTCAGTACAAAAGACTTTCAGAAAATAGGCTGAAAATCAAAAAAATGCGTTAAGGGTATAAAAATCAAATTCTTTCCTTTTTTTAGAATGAATTTTTATATCTTTGCACGCTCAAATTAATGTTCAAAATGAAAGTATTAAAAGAATTTGTTATTTCTTTTATAGGTTTGAAAGAAGGTGAACATCGGTTTGAATATCAGATTGATAAAAAGTTCTTTGACGCTTTTAACTACGAAGAGTACGAGAAAGCAGACATAGTTGTAGATTTGATCTTTGTAAAAAAGACAACCTTATTGGAGTTAGATTTTTCCTACCAAGGCACCGTACAAGTTCCTTGTGACCTGACTGGAGAATTGTTTGACTTGGAAACAAAAGGAAGTCTTTCTTTAATTGTGAAGTTTGGCGAAGCATTCAATGATGAAAATGAGGAAATATTAGTCATTCCCCATTCAGAACACCAAATAAGCGTAGCGCAGTACATTTATGAAATGATTGCCTTGGGTGTTCCTTCAAAGAGAGTTAGCCCCATGGCGCAAGATGAAGAGAAAAATACGGCAATATTTGAGAAGTTAGAAGAATTAAATAAAAACGAAACATCAAACGAAATAGCGGACCCAAGATGGGGAAAGCTAAAAGAATTATTAATAGATAAAAATCACCACAATGGCACATCCAAAGAGAAAGATATCTAAACAAAGAAGAGACAAAAGAAGAACGCATTACAAAGCCGTGGCTCCTCAAGTAGCTGTGGACCCAACAACGGGAGAAGCACACTTGTACCACAGAGCACACTGGCATGAAGGAAAGTTGTATTACAAAGGACAAATTGTAATCGATTCTGTAGAAGCAGAAGCGTAAACTTTAGCAGATTTCAAATTTTTAAAACCCTCGTTTTCAGAGGGTTTTTTCTTGTTTGAAGGTTGAAAACAGTAATTATTGCTTCTTTTTGGTCACAAAGTGGAATAAATTTCATTACTTTGGGCATTCTTTTTTTTCGAAAATAGGACGAATTGAAGCGAGTAAATTTTTAGGATATGAGTAAAATAACTGCAGCCATTACAGCGGTAGGAAAATATGTTCCTGACTATGCTCTCACGAACAAAGAGCTGGAGACTTTGGTTGACACCAATGACGAGTGGATTTACACACGAACAGGAATTAAAGAAAGGAGAATCTTAAAAGATGCAGACAAGGCCACTTCTTATTTGGCCATTCAAGCGGCAAAAGATCTTATTGAAAAAAGAGATCTAGATCCTACTGAAATCGACATGGTAATTATTGGAACGGCTACCCCTGATATGAATGTAGCCTCCACAGCAGTATATGTTGCCAGTGAAATTGGCGCAGTCAATGCTTTTGGGTATGATTTGCAGGCGGCTTGTTCAAGTTTTTTATATGCAATGTCAACAGCTGCTGTGTACATAGAGTCTGGCAAATACAAAAAAGTATTGGTGATAGGAGCAGATAAGATGTCTTCCATTGTTGATTACACCGATCGTACCACCTGCATTATTTTTGGAGATGGGGCTGGAGCGGCTCTTTTTGAACCGAGCGAAGAAGGCTTAGGTTTGCAAGACGAATATTTGAGAAGTGACGGAATTGGCCGTGAATTCTTGAGAATTGAAGCCGGAGGTTCCCTAATGCCTACAACTGAAGAAACCCTAAAAAACAGAAAACATTACATCAAGCAAGAAGGGAAAACGGTTTTTAAATACGCGGTTTCCAATATGGCAGATGCGAGTGAAAAAATTCTGAAAAGAAATAAGTTAACCAATGAAGATATAGATTGGTTGGCACCACATCAGGCCAACAGTCGAATTATAGAAGCTACGGCGAGAAGAGTAAAGTTGGATATGGACAAAGTAATGGTGAATATTGAGCATTACGGAAATACCACTTCGGCGACACTACCTTTGCTATTGGCCGATTATGAAAAACAACTAAAAAAAGGAGACAACATAGTATTTGCTGCCTTTGGCGGTGGATTTACTTGGGGAGCAGCCTATCTGAAATGGGCTTACAATTCTTAATAACATAACTTAATAACAAAAACAACCTCTTTCGTATGGATTTAAAGGACATTCAAAATTTGATAAAATTTGTAGCCAAATCGGGTGCAAGTGAAGTGAAATTAGAGATGGAAGACATCAAGATTACTGTCAAAACAGGTTCTGAAAAAACAGAAACAACAATTGTACAGCAAGCTGTTCCAGCTTCACAGATTCCTGTGACGGCTCAGACAATTGCGCCAGTTGAAGCTGCCCCTGCAGCTCCTGCACCGGCAAAAGAAAAGCCAGCACCTGCTGATGATGAATCAAAATACTTGACCATTACTTCTCCGATCATCGGAACGTTTTATAGAAAACCTTCTCCTGACAAACCTATGTTTGTTGAGGTAGGAGATGTCGTAAATGAAGATTCTATTGTTTGTGTCATTGAAGCCATGAAACTTTTCAATGAAATTGAATCAGAAGTATCTGGTAAGATTGTGAAAATTTTGGTAGAAGATTCATCGCCAGTTGAATTTGGACAACCCTTATTTTTGGTAGATCCTTCCTAAAGAAAACATAATGGTGAATTTGTTTTGAAAAAGACGGATCCCCGTTTTTTTAAGACTTAAGGTAACGAAAAAAACAGAGAATTATGTTTAAAAAAATATTGATCGCCAACCGAGGCGAAATTGCATTGCGTGTTATTAGAACCTGTAAAGAAATGGGTATCAAAACGGTGGCAGTGTATTCTACGGCAGATGCAGAAAGTTTGCATGTGAAGTTTGCGGATGAAGCCGTGTGTATTGGACCTGCAGCAAGTACAGATTCGTATTTAAAAATGTCGAATATTTTGGCGGCGGCTGAAATTACAAATGCCGATGCCATACACCCTGGTTATGGATTCTTGTCCGAAAACTCTAAGTTTTCAAAACTATGTGAAGAACACGATATCAAATTTATCGGAGCGAGTGCGGAGATGATTGATAGAATGGGAGACAAGGCGAATGCAAAGTCTACGATGATTGCAGCTGGTGTTCCATGTGTTCCAGGTAGTGAAGGTGTGATAGAAGATTTTGAACAATGTGAAAAATTAGCTGAAGAGGCCGGATATCCTGTAATGCTGAAAGCTTCTGCTGGAGGTGGAGGTAAAGGAATGCGTGCCGTTTGGTCGAAAGAAGAATTGAAAGATGCATGGGAGTCGGCCCGTCAAGAATCACTCGCTGCTTTTGGAAATAATGACATGTACTTGGAAAAATTAATTCAAGAACCGCGTCATATAGAAATCCAAATTGTAGGAGATTCTTTTGGCAAAGCATGTCACCTTTCTGAAAGAGATTGTTCTGTGCAAAGAAGACACCAGAAATTAACAGAAGAGACGCCATCGCCATTCATGACAGATGAATTGCGCGACAAGATGGGCGCCGCGGCTGTGAAAGCTGCAGAGTTTATCAAATATGAAGGTGCAGGAACTGTTGAATTCTTGGTAGACAAAGACCGCAATTTTTACTTCATGGAGATGAATACGCGTATTCAAGTGGAGCATCCCATCACCGAAGAAGTGGTTAACTTTGATTTGATTCGTGAGCAAATTTTAGTGGCTGCTGGAGTGCCAATTTCGGGGAAACACTATTTCCCAAAAATGCATTCGATTGAATGTCGTATCAATGCAGAAGATCCTCACAAAGGATTTCGACCAGCGCCTGGTAAAATAACAACATTCCACGCCCCTGGGGGTCATGGTGTTCGATTAGATACCCATGTGTATGCAGGATATGCCATTCCACCAAATTACGATTCTATGGTGGCGAAATTAATCACAACTGCTCAGACTCGTGAAGAGGCAATTAACAAGATGAAGCGAGCATTGGATGAATTTGTAATTGAAGGTGTGAAAACAACGATTCCATTTCACAGGCAATTGATGGATCATCCAGATTATGTCTCTGGAAATTACACCACCAAGTTTATGGAAGATTTTGAGATGCAGTCTTAAAATTTATAGATGAAAAGAAAAAAGAGCAACGTGTACGTTGCTCTTTTTTTTGTGGAATTCTTTCGTGTGTAAAAAACACCTGTTCTCAATAGAAATTGGCGTAATTGGTAAATTTTTGCACGAGGTTTTTACTAAAAAAAGAGTCTCCTTGCCGGGTTCTTTTAGTTAAAATTCAACAAACAATCCCTTTTCATTCATTATTGACAAAATTGGTTGTTGAGAAAGAATTTTCCTGTAAATAAGTGCCCATTTTTTTTAAAAAACGAACATTTTTTTGTTACTTGCTGTCCCTTAATAGCGAATGCTTTACGGAGAGGTGGCCGAGTGGCTTAAGGCGCACGCTTGGAAAGCGTGTTTACAAGAAATTGTAACGGGGGTTCGAATCCCTTCCTCTCCGCATGTTTTTCGTGTTAATGAATGTACAACCTTTAATATTTATAATAAATTAATTTTATCACAATGAAAAAAGTATTTACAATCCTTGCAACAACAGGCTTATTGTTTTTTGGAGCAACTCAAAATTCATATGCATTTCAAGGAGCAGCAGAAGCAGTAGAGTCAGAAACTTTCCACCAAGTATTGAAACAACGTTTTATTGAGGGAGGTCCTTTCTTTATGGGTATTGTTTTGGTAGCACTGATCTTAGGATTGGCCATTGCTATAGAAAGAATTATTTATTTGAATATGGCCACTACGAATACGAAGAAATTGGTTTCAAGTGTTGACGAAGCTTTGTCTTCTGGTGGTGTAGAAGCTGCGAAAGAAGTGTGTAGAAATACCAAAGGACCTGTAGCCTCTATCTTTTATCAAGGATTGGACAGAGCAGAAGAAGGAATTGAGTCTGCTGAGAAAGCTGTTGTAGGTTACGGAGGTGTTCAAATGGGATTGTTAGAAAAAAACATCTCGTGGTTGTCTTTGTTTATCGCTTTGGCACCGATGCTTGGGTTTATGGGAACTGTAATCGGTATGATTGGAGCATTTGACTCGATTCAAGCGGCAGGAGATATTTCTCCAACGGTAGTAGCAGGAGGGATTAAAGTAGCCTTATTGACCACCGTATTTGGTTTGGTAGTAGCGATTATTTTACAAGTATTTTACAACTACATCATCTCAAAAGTAGATGGAATTGTAAACGACATGGAAGATGCATCTATTTCATTAATCGACCTTTTGGTTCGCGCTAAAAAATAAGAAATTTTATGAATGCTAAATTTTCAAAAATATTAAAAGGTCTTGTTGCCTTGATTGCTATCATTGCTGCTTATTTCTTTATTAGGATTGTAAGTACAGGTGATGATGCGATCGTAGAAGGGCAAGGAACCTTAGGAATTGTAGGGCCATTGGTGTCCTTTTCCATTGCATTGCTCATTGTAGTAGCGAGTGTAGCTGTTATTTTTTCTATCTTAAGCTTGCTTAAAAAACCAGAAGCTTTGAAGAAATCCTTGATTGGAATTGCGGCTTTGGCTGTCTTATTGGCAATATCTTACGGGGTGTCTCCAGATGCTGCCGTAACGGATGTTACCGGGCAAGTATTAGAAGGAGGAGAAGCAGGTTCACCATCGAGATGGGTAAGTACAGGTATTTGGTATACGGTATTGTTAGGAGTTGGTGCGATTGTTGCCATTGTTTTAGGTGGAGTAAAATCAATCGTAAAATAATTCATCTATGGCTAGAAGAGAAAACTCCGAAATTAACGCGGGATCTATGGCGGATATCGCCTTCTTGTTACTGATTTTTTTCTTAGTGACAACAACGATGGATGTCGATTCAGGAATTTCGAGGAAATTGTCTGAAAAACCGCCTGAGAACTATGAACCACCGATCATCAAGATGAAGAACATTCTTGAAATCAACTTGAACAGAAATGATGAAATGTTGATTGAAGATGAAATCAAACAAATTGCAGATGTAAAGCAAATTGCAATTGATTTTCTTGACAATGGAGGCGGTGTAGGAAAAGAAATAGATGGGGTACCTGGTACTGCGTGTGATTATTGTAATGGTAAAAAGTCTGAAAAATCTTCAGACCATCCAAACAAAGCGATTATATCGGTGCAAAGTGATCGAGGAACCTCTTATGGAATGTACATTACAGTGCAAAACGAATTGCTTTCGGCCTACACAGAATTGAGAAATCGTTATGCTAAAACCCATATCAAAGGAAAATATGCGGGTAAAAGTTATGAGGATTTATTGTTACTGTCATCAAATGACAAAGAGAATAAGGATTTGAAAGATGTGATTAAGGAGGTAAAAGAAGCGTACCCACAGATCATATCCGATGCTGAACCCACTAAATAAAATACGATATGTCTAAATTTTCAAAAAAGAAAAAAGGGATCCCAGCAGTCAATACTGCCGCTTTGCCTGATATTGTATTCATGCTGTTGTTTTTCTTTATGGTAACAACAACGATGAGAGAAACAGAATTGGTTATCAAGGCGCCACAGCTTCCAAACGCCACTGAGGTAAAAAAATTGGAGCACAAAAGTCTTGTGAGTACAATCTATGTTGGAAAAGCAAAGGATCAAGTAAAATTTGGTTCTGGAGATAAAATTCAGTTGAATGATAAGATTGCCAGTGTCAATGATATTGCCAGTTTTATTTATTCAGAGCAAGAAAAACACAATCCAGAAGAAGTGCCATACATGACTACTTCTATCAAATCGGATATAAAAGCGAGCGTTGGAACCATTCATGACATTCGAATGGAATTGAGAGATATCAACGCACTGAAAGTAAGTTATTCAACACGTAGTGGTGATATAAGCAACAATACAAAGTAAGGCTTTCCTTCTCTAAAAATTTTCAAACACCTGTCATATGACAGGTGTTTTTTTATGTACTTTTGTTTGGAAACTTTCACAGATGAAAATTAACGGCTTTCTTTTATTGATGTTCTTGTGTTTGCCTTTGCGTTTTCTTGCTCAGGAAGATGCGGAACAGGATACATTCTATTTGGAGGATCAATTGTTTCTGAGTATCGTTTACAATTCACTGATGGATACGCCCCAAGCGTTTGAACAAAATGGGATTTCTTATGGTCTTTCCTTTGGTTTTATAAAGGACATTCCTTTCAATAAAAGAAGAAATTTAGGAATGGCGCTAGGGCTAGGATACGCCTACCATAGATACAACCACAATTTGTTACACGATACAGGTAGTTTTCGATTGGCCGAAGCTTACACGAGCAATGTTTTCAGTCATAGTAGTTTAGAGGTTCCTTTGGAATTTCGTTGGAGAACCTCCACCTATGATAAATTCAAATTTTGGAGAATTTACAGTGGAATCAATTTTTCCTATGTGTTTCGTAATCGCGCCAAGTATCGTTTGGGACAAGAAACAACAGTTTTGCGAAATATGACGGTAATAAATAAATTCCAATATGGAATCAGTCTTGCCGTGGGATACAATACGTGGAATTTTTATGTGAATTACGCATTAACTCCCCTGTACAAAGACGGTGTCGTCGATGCAAATGATGCGTTGCTCAGAATGAAACCTTTGCGTTTGGGCTTGATTTTTTACATGCTCTGACGATGCAGTACATTTTTTTGGAAAGATTTCCTTGTTGTATGTTATTTGCTGACTGAACTTTTTTAAGCGCTATCTTTAAAGTGTCTCTAGTCCTCTGATGTCTATAATTTTTTTCGCAATCGAGCGACAGGAATGTCTAGTTGCTCTCTGTATTTAGCCACGGTTCTTCGGGCAATGAGGTATCCTTTTTCCTTCAGTTTGGCAACAAGTTTGTCGTCGGTAAGCGGTTTTCTTTTGTTTTCTGATTCAACAACACTTTCGAGTATTTTTTTGATTTCTTTGGTAGAAATGTCTTCTCCTTTTTCGTTTTTCATCGATTCGGAAAAGAATTCTTTGATCAATTTTGTTCCGTAGGGGGTGGAAACATATTTGCTATTGGCAACTCGAGAGACCGTTGATATATCCATTTCTATTTTGTCAGCAATATCTTTTAGAATCATTGGCTTGAGTTTTCTTTCGTCTCCACTCATGAAATAATCGTATTGCTGTTGCATGATTTCATGCATGGTTACATAAAGAGTTTGTTGTCGTTGTTTGACCGCATCGATAAACCATTTGGCAGCATCTAATTTTTGTTTGATGAAAAGAACAGCGTCTTTTTGCGCTTTGCTTTTTTGCTTGGATTCTTGGTATCCTTTCAGCATGTTGTTGTACTCTCTTGAAATGTGTAATTCCGGCGAATTTCTAGAATTGAGTGTTAACTCCAATGCTCCTTCGTTTATAGAGATGGTAAAATCAGGAACGATTTGTTGCGTGTGTTTGTTGTTATTGCTGAAGCCTCCTCCAGGTTTGGGGTTTAATTTTTCAATTTCACGGATGGCATGCTTGAGATCTTTTTCTGACAACTTGTGTTTGTCAAGAAGTTTTTTGTAGTGTTTGTTCACAAATTGATCGAAGCTATTTTCTAAAATCGTAGTGGCCAATGAAACACTTTTCGTGGTTTCTTTTGCGCGTAGTTGTATTATCAAACATTCTTTGAGATTTCTGGCACCGACCCCAACAGGTTCTAATTTTTGAACCACAGATGCGAGCACATTAGCAACGTTTTCCTCCGTAGTGAAAATATTTTGGGTAAAGGCCAAGTCATCCACCAAATCGAGAATTTCTCTTCGAATGTAACCGCTCTCATCGATACTTCCGACTAAAAATTCAGCAATGATCAAGTCTTCATTGGAAAGGGTATAGGTGTTTAGTTGGTTTTTCAAAGACTGGTGAAAACTAATGCCACCGGCATAGGGAATGCGCTGGTCTTCGTCGTCTGCGCTGTAATTGTTTGTTTGTAATTTGTAGGAAGGAATTTCATCATCACTCAAATACGCATCAATATCAAAATCCTCTGTTTCATTGGAATCAGTGTTCAAGTCATCGTATTCATCGCTGTTGTTTTCTTCGAGTTCTTTTTCACTGTTCAATGCGGGGTTTTCTTCTATTTCTTGTTTTATTCTTTGTTCAAATGCTTGCGTAGGCAACTGAATCAATTTCATCAATTGAATTTGTTGCGGAGAGAGTTTTTGTAATAATTTAAGTTGAAATTGCTGTTTTAACATGTATTACAAAGATATTAATTCTATTGTTTTTTTGTTAAAATTTTACTCTTATTCACAATTTTTAAGAGGTTTTTAACGAGGCACCGTAAGGGAAAATCGATGGTTTTGTTCGGATTAAAAAGAGGCGTTTTGAGGCGTTCTAGGAAAAGGTATGACATCTCGAATATTACTCATTCCTGTGGCAAAAAGAACCAATCTTTCAAAGCCCAATCCGAAACCACTATGCACAGCAGTCCCGAATTTACGGGTATCCAAATACCACCAAAGTTCTTTTTCATCGATGTCCAAATTTTTGATTTTTTCTTTCAATACATCCAATCGTTCTTCACGTTGAGATCCGCCTACAATTTCTCCAATACCAGGAAACAACACATCCATAGCGCGTACTGTTTTTTTATCTTCGTTCAAGCGCATATAGAAAGCTTTGATATTGGCAGGGTAGTCAAATATTATGACGGGCGCTTTAAAGTGCTTTTCGACCAAGTAGCGTTCGTGTTCACTTTGCAAGTCTGCTCCCCATTCATTCAAAACGTATTTGAATTTTTTCTTTTTATTGGGTTTCGAATTTCTCAAAATGTCAAACGCTTCAGTATAACTAATTCTTTCAAATTGGTTGTTCACAACGAAATGTAATTTTTCTATGAGTGTCATTTCGTTACGCTCTATTGCCGGTTTGCTCTTGTCTTCTTGAATCAAGCGCTGTTCTAAAAACTGGAGGTCCTCTTTACAATGCGCTAAAATATGGTGCAATGTAAATTTTATAAAATCTTCAGCCAGGTCCATATTATCAATGAGGTCGTTGAACGCTACTTCGGGCTCAATCATCCAAAATTCAGCAAGATGTCTTGAGGTGTTTGAGTTTTCGGCTCTAAATGTAGGGCCAAAAGTGTAGACCTTTCCCAGCGCCATGGCATAGGTTTCTGCTTCCAATTGACCAGAAACAGTGAGATGTGTTTCTTTACCAAAAAAGTCCTGTTGATAGTCGATAGAATTCGTCTCTGTTTTTGGAGAATTTTTAGGGTCCAAAGTACTTACACGAAACATTTCTCCTGCGCCTTCAGCATCGGATCCTGTTATGATGGGTGTGTGTACATAGTTGAATCCCTGTTCTTGAAAATATTGATGAACGGCAAAAGACAATGCAGAGCGCACCCTCATAATGGCACCGAAGGTATTCGTTCGAATTCTAAGATGTGCATTTTCTCTCAAAAATTCGAAACTGTGTTTCTTGGCTTGTATAGGATATTCGTCGGGGTTTGACGTTCCCAGGATGTCAATTTTTTGAATTTGAATTTCCAGATGTTGTCCTTTTCCTTGACTTTCGACAAGCAAGCCCTCCACAGCGATTGCTGCGCCTGTTTGAATGTTTTTAAGGATGTTTTCGTCTGTGTTTTCATAATCGAGAACACATTGCATGTTGGCCAAACAAGAGCCATCATTTAGGGCAATAAAACGATTGGCTCGAAATGTTTTCACCCATCCTTTTAAGGTTACTTTTTGATTGATATTCTTGGATGAAAGGAGCTTTTTTACCGTAGTTTTCGTCATTGAAAATGAGATTTGATGTCTCACAAATATACTTTTTTTAGAGTCAAAACAACCTTTGCATTTTAAATTTTAACATCTATAAAAAGCTGTTTTTTGATAGTTTTTATATTTTTGAAAGAAAAACATTGAATGATGAAAGAAAACAAACACCTCTGGATTGTGGCGGCAGTCGTGCTGTTTATTATTGGTATGGAGTATTTGTATACGCGGTCGCAAGGGAAAAAAATTTTCCGATTTCAAAATACGGTTTCCAATTTATTAATGGGTGTTTTTGATAGGGTGGCAGGTATTTTCATGGTGCCTCTTATCTATTATTACTACGAGTACCTTTATGAAAATTGGGCCTTTTTTAGCATTCCTAAAACAGGAATAACCTTTGTTTTTGCGGTTCTTGTATCCGATTTTATTTGGTATTTTTATCACAGAGCAGGGCATCGAATTAACTTTTTTTGGGGTGCACACATCGTTCATCATCAAAGTGAGGATTACAATTATTCGGTGGCTTTGAATCTGACGCCTTTACAGGTAATTATTCGTGTGCTATTTTGGTCGTTAATGCCCATATTTGGGTTCACTGCAGAAATTGTGCTAGCCACTCATTTGGTGATTGGCCTCTATCAATTTTTATTGCATACCACCGTTGTTCCGAAGTTGGGATGGTTTGAGAAAATATGGGTGACTCCTTCGCATCACAGGGTGCATCATGGGAGTAATTCAAAATATTTGGACAAGAATTACGGAGGTGTGCTGATTGTTTGGGATCGTATTTTTGGAACCTTTCAAAAAGAAGAAGAAGCGGTTTCTTACGGGATTACAAAAGACATCAATTCAAGAGATTTTCTGATGTCCGTTTTTCATTATTATAAAAACTTAATTTTTAAAACAAAGCAACTCTCCTATTGGAAAGAAAAAGTGCTTTTATGGGTGAAAGGTCCGGATTGGGTGCCTGCATCAGGTCCTCTGAAAGATTTACCGCTTTATATTCCGAAAGGGAGTTATCACTATGCCAATTACCCATTTTTTAAGAAAATTTACATTGTTGCCAATGTATTTTTTGTTTTTTTGGTAATGGTAGTTTTTTCCTTTTTTCTGAATGTATTTGATACGATGCAGCTGGCTCTTATCGGACTATTTTTAGGAGTATCTTTGGTTGTTATAGGGAGAATACTCGAGGGTTTGAAGATAAAATACTTGGAGTGGGTTCGTTGGCTACTTGCCATTTTTACCTTGGCGACCTTCTTGTAATTTTTTATTCTCCGTCTTCAGGTTTTGGAATGATCTGCATTTTGGGTTTTTTAAACGTTTTCTTGTTCGCAATTCTTCTTTCTAGTGAAAGGAGCAAAGCAGGCAGAAGCAGTAAGTTGGAAACCATAGCAAATAGCAAGGTTACCGACACCAAGCCACCCAAAGCTTTGGTGCCTCCAAAGCTTGAAATTATGAATACCAAAAAGCCGAAAAACAAGACAATCGAAGTGTAAAACATACTGACACCTGTTTCACGCAAGGCGTTGTACACAGATTTTCGTATTTTCCAATTGTTGGCCATAAGTTCCTGTCGGTATTTGGCTAAAAAATGAATGGTATCGTCTACAGAAATTCCAAAGGCGATGCTGAACACCAAAATGGTTGAGGGTTTGATTGGAATGCCCAAATAACCCATCAGTCCAGCAGTCACTAACAAAGGCAAAAGGTTCGGTAAGAGTGAAACTAAAATCATTCTGATGGATCGAAACATCCACCCCATGAATAGTGAGATTAAGAATATGGCAAGTGACAATGAGATCACTAAATTGTTAATCAAATAGGTGGTTCCACGCAAAAAAACCAAGGCTTTTCCAGTGAGAGTAACCTCATAGGAGCTCGATTTGAACTCTTTGTCTATCACCGCTTGTAAGCGTTCTTGTATGCGTTCCATTTTATCGGTTCCTACATCTTTCATATAGGTGGTTATTCTGGCATACCTCCCCGTAGGATCTACAATGTTTTTGAATGAATTTGTACTGCTTCCCGAATTTTTGATATAGTTCAACAAAAAAGCTTTTTCCTGAGAAGTAGGCAATTGGAAATATTTTGGATTTCCATTGTAAAAAGCTTGTTTGGAATATTTGACCAAATTATTAATTGAGATTGGCTGCGAAAGTTCAGGAATGAGATCAATGGCCTCGTTCAACTTTTCAATTTTTTTCAAGGTCTTGAGTTTCATGACGCCGTTTTCTTTTTTGGTGTCAATCATGATCTCCAAGGGCATAATTCCGCCAAATTCTTTCTCAAAGAAAACAATGTCTTTAAAAAATGTTTTGTCTTTTGGCATGTCCTCAATCAAACTTCCAGAGACACGAATTTTATATACCCCAATGATACTGCTGATAATAACAAAAAAAGCGATGCTATAAATGGTAAGCTTTTTATGACGTACCATCGAGACCATCCAATTCACTATTTTTGAAATCCACAGTTTGTCCAAATGTTTTAGATGCTTCTTTTTCGGAAGAGGCATAAAACTGTACAAGCTCGGGATGATCAACAAGGATAGCACAAAAATGGCCATGATATTGATAGCGGCAATGATTCCGAATTCGTTGAGTAGCTGACTATTGGTAAAAATAAAAGTCGCAAATCCGGCTGAAGTGGTAATATTGGTCATCAAAGTGGCATTTCCTACTTTGGAAATAACGCGTTGCAATGACTTTGTTTTGTTTCCATGTTTTTTTACCTCTTGTTGGTATTTGTTGATAATGAAAATGGCATTGGGCACTCCAATAACGATAATCAAAGGCGGAATGAGTGCTGTTAAAATGGTGATTTCGTAGCGGAACCATCCGATAAAACCAAATGCCCATATCACGCCGATGCTCACGACAAGTAGTGTGATGAATGTGGCACGAAAAGAACGGAAAAAGAAAAAGAAAATCAGCGCTGTAATTCCCAAGGCTAATCCTACGAACATGCCCATTTCTGCTTTGATATTCTCAGAGTTCATGGTGCGAACGTAGGGCATTCCTGATACGTGCACATCGATGTTGTTGTCTATCTCAAATTTTTCAATGATTGGATTGAGTTGATCGAAAATAAAATCTTTTCGAATTTTCGTGTTGACAATGTCACTTTTCAGATAGAGCCCCGTTTGAACGGTTTGTGTTTCTTTGTTAAACAGAAGGTTGTTGTAAAAAGGGAAATTTGCAAACAGACGCTCTTTTAATTGATTTACTTCTGCTTGTGAGGCCACGCGTTCAGGACTCATGGAAACGAGCTCAAAACGTTGTTTTTTTGTATCTTTTTTAAGTTCTTTTAAATCTCCAATAGAAATGGAAAAATCGATTTCCTCAAAACGATCGAGTTCTTTCGCAAGTTGGTTCCAATTATTGAATTTTTCAGGTTGGTAAATGGCGCTGTCACCAACAGCCAAAAGAATCAGTGTCCCTTCTTCTCCGAAAATATTTAGGAATTTATCGTACTTTACATTTTCAATATGATCTTCTGGCAATAAATTGGCTTCGGTATAGGAAAACTTAATGTACTTCATCTGACTTCCCAAGAGCACTGTAATGATCGCGATGCTGAGGAGTACGATGATTTGGTTTTTTAAAATAAACCGGGAAATTTTATTCCAAAATGTCATAATTGTCTAAAATCTTAAAAGCAAACAAATTTTTTTGTTTGAGGGGTACCTATCGCTGCACGGATTTTGGAATGTTCTTCTCAAATGAGCTAGGTGTTGCGGGTTTTGTCTTGGTTACGAAAATTAAACTTTCATGATTTCAGCATCTTTGACAGCATAAGCTTCGTCAATTTTTTTGATAAAACGATCTGTAAGATTTTGAACATTCTCCTCTGCGATTTTTTTCTCATCGTCAGAGATTTCTAATTTTTTTATTTCGTTGTTGGCTTCTTTTCTTGCATTTCGCACGCTTACTTTGGCATGTTCCGCGGCTGCTTTTGCAATTTTAGAGAGTTCCTTACGTCTTTCTTCGGTAAGTACAGGAACATTGATTATGATACTCTCACCATTGTTCATTGGGTTGAAACCTAAATTGGCAACTAAAATTCCCTTTTCTATTTCCGGAATGAGTTGTTTTTCCCATGGTTGAACAGAAATGGTACGCGCATCGGGCGTATTGATGTTGGCAACTTGCGTTAATGGGGTTTGAGCACCATAGTAATCAACCATCACGCCCCCCAACATACTTGGACTCGCTTTTCCAGCACGAATGTTTCTAAATTCTTTTCCTAGGTGCTCAATACTGTGTTGCATTTGCTCCTGTGAACTGTCCGTAATAAATTCAATTTCTTCGTTCATAAAAATGAGATTTTAAAAAGATTTTTATTTGTCTGAGACCAACGTTCCAATGTGCTCTCCATTCAGTAATTTTTGAAGATTTCCTTTGGTGTCCATATCAAAAACAACAATAGGCAAGTTGTTTTCTTCACTTAGCGTAAATGCTGTTAAATCCATAATTTTCAGACCTTTTTCTAGAACACTTTTGTAAGTGATTTCATTGAATTTCACCGCATTCTTATCTTTTTCAGGATCTGCAGAGTAAATGCCATCAACACGTGTGCCTTTTAAAATAACGTCTGCAGATATTTCAATGGCTCTCAATACAGCCGCCGTATCTGTGGTGAAGTATGGATTTCCGGTGCCCGCTCCAAAAATAACAACACGGCCCTTTTCTAGGTGACGTACAGCTCTTCTTTTGATAAAAGGCTCTGCTACCTGCTCCATTTTGATAGCGGTCAGCAAGCGCGTTTTTACTCCCGTCGTTTCAATGGCACTTTGCAAAGCAAGTCCGTTGATACAGGTTGCGAGCATGCCCATGTAATCGCCTTGGACTCTGTCCATGCCATTGCTTGCACCGGCCACACCTCTAAAAATATTACCACCACCGATGACAATAGCCACTTCAATGCCTTTGTTGACAATGGCTTTTATTTCTTCAGCATATTCTGCCAACCTGGAAGGGTCTATTCCGTATTGATTGGCACCCATCAAAGATTCGCCGCTTAATTTTAGTAATATTCGTTTGTATTGCATGTGTTTTTTTTAGTTGTGCAAATATAGTTATTTTGATATTCTTGGTGAAACGTTATTTCGCATACTTGGCAATGGAATTGCAAAAAAAAAGCTGTCTTTATAGACAGCTTTTTGGATTGCAAACGAATTAAAATGGTAAATCGTCCGGTTCGTTATCACTCGAAATAGGAGCGCTTGATGTTTCAAAAGCAGGAGGTGCCTCCGTGCTTGCTGCGGATTGATTCGCCTCAATTCTCCATCCTTGGATCGAGTTAAAATACTTTGTTTCTCCTTGTGGATTTACCCACTCTCTACCGCGTAAATTGATAGATATGGTGACATCTTGTCCAACGCTGTAGTTGTCCAATAGGTCACACTTATCTTGAATAAACTCTATCAAAATCATTTGGGGGTATTGCTCGTCGGTAGTGACTACCAATTCTCTTTTTCTAAATCCGTTACTTCCAAATGTTTGTGTCTCGTTTATCAATTTAACTTTTCCTGTTACTTGCATTTTTATTGAGTTATAATTAATGTATAAAATCTTATGTGGTGTCTACAAATTTAAAAATTATTCTCATTTCGGATAATGTTTTTGGTCGTGGTTTCGAGAAACTTATCAACATTTACACCTAGGCGAATTTTATACGATTTTATTGTTTTGTTCGTTTGAAGTGAAAGAGTCAGGAGGTGTTCTTTTGTTTCACAAAGAATTATGTACCTTTCCACATCAAAATTTAGGGCCCAAAATCCATTTTTACAGGTGCTTGAGAAACAAAATCGATAAAAAGCCACAGAAAACTTCATGAAAACTATCAATCCGAAAAATTGTATTGTCCTAGTACTATTCTTTACCGTGAGTGTCATTCTTTGGAGCGCGTATGATTTTTCGAAAAAATTTAAACGAAATGAACGTGTAAAGATGGAGTTGTTTGCAGAAGCTTACAATCGTTTGTCTGAATCAAATTTGAATGAAGATGTGACACTTGAGATGAAAATTATTGAGAGTAATTACGAGATCCCCATGATCGTTACCAATGAATTGGGGGCGATCGTAATGCACCGCAATTTGAACGACAAAAAGCTGGATCAAAATAATTTTTTGGCCGAGGAATTGTCTTCCATGAAAAAACAAGACACCGCTATTGAAATTAATTATTTGGAAGACAAGAAGTATACGATTTATTACAAAGATTCGAATTTATTGGTGCGTTTGAAATACTATCCCCTCACATTGATTTTAATATTATTGTTGTTTTCTGGTGTTGTTTATCTCGTTTTTAGGTCGAATAAAATCGCAGAACAAAACAAACTTTGGTCAGGAATGGCAAAAGAAACCGCCCATCAAATAGGAACTCCTTTGTCTTCATTGATGGGTTGGGTGGAATTGATGAAAATCCAAGAAATAGACGCTCAGATTTCTTCGGAAATAGAGAAAGATGTGGAGCGTTTGCAAGTGATTGCAGAACGATTTTCTCAAATTGGTTCGGTTCCAGCCATGAAAGATGTCAATTTGACCGAACTTGTGCAACGTATCATCTTGTATTTTGAAGCGAGAAGTTCAAAAAATATTGTCTTTGATTTTCAAACCACAAAAGACCCTGTGATGGTTCTTGCCAACGATCAGCTATTTCGTTGGGTTTTTGAAAACCTCATTAAAAATGGAATTGACGCTATGGCGGGGAAGGGAACTCTTTCTATTGAGGTTAGCAGTGACTCAAAAAACGTCAAAATTCAAGTGAGTGACACTGGAAAAGGAATGAGCAGAAGTCAGTTTAAAAAGATTTTTATCCCCGGATACACCACGCGAAAAAGAGGGTGGGGGCTCGGCTTGTCATTGTCAAAAAGAATCGTAGAAGATTACCACAAAGGCAAAATTTACGTAAAAAAATCGGCCCTTGGTAAGGGGACCGTATTTGAAATTTTGTTGCCGAAAATTTAAAGAACAATGTGTTGCGAAATGGCATTGGCCAAGGCTGCAAAGGCTTCCGAAGTTAGGGATACTTTCGGTTTTGAGAAATTGGTGTCCTCCATGCTGTTGAGCGGTATCAAATGCACATGAACATGAGGTACCTCTAAACCGATGACACTCAAACCTACACGTTTGCAAGGGACTGCTTTTTCAATTCCAGCAGCGACCTTTTTTGCAAAAGAAAAAAGTTCTCGATAGGTGTTGTCATCGAGGTCAAACAGCTTATCCACCTGTTTTTTAGGAATCACTAAGGTGTGTCCCTCGGCATTCGGTTGAATGTCTAAAAAAGCAAAAAAGTGTTCGTTTTCAGCCACTTTGTAAGAAGGAATTTCTCCTTTGATGATTTTGGTAAATAGGGAATCCATAAGTTGTATTTTTCAAAGTTTGTGCAATGGGAGAGCCATTGCCTCTTGGTTGCAAACGAGGTTGTTGTGCGCGTTTTTACCTACGTTTTTTGGGTAAAACAAAGGGTTATCTCGAAATTTCTAAAATTTCAAATTTCATGATCCCGCTAGGCACCTGAATCTCGGCAATTTCTCCCACTTGCTTTCCGAGCAAGCCTTTGCCAATTGGAGAATTGACCGATAATTTTCCGTTTTTAATATCCGTTTCAGAATCAGCAACCAAGGTATAGGTGAATTCCATTTTGTTCGCTGTGTTTCTAATTTTTACGACCGAGTGAATTAATATTTTAGACAAATCCAGCTGCGACTCGTCTAAGATACGTGCGTTGGCAACCACATTTTTTAATTTGGCGATTTTCAATTCCAAAAGAGATTGCTCTTCTTTGGCAGCGTGGTATTCCGCATTTTCACTCAAATCTCCTTTGTCACGGGCATCTGAAATTTCTTGGGAAACTCTGGGACGCTCTACTTGTTCCAAATGCTCCAATTCTTGCTTTAGTTTTTTCAAACCCTCTTCAGAATAATAAGATACTTCACTCATAACGTTGTTCATTTTGAAAAATAAAATCTCATTGCAACAAAGGGTTCAATGAGACTATCACAAATATATAAAATATTTGTAAATTGCCTCTTAAAATTGGGCGTTTCCATGAAATCATTCGACCTCAAAATTTTACTACTTCTTTTGGTATTTGCAAGCTGTGAAAATGAGCCCGTGCAACAAAACAATTACATTCCACAACAAATTTTCAACGTGACGAAAAGTTTGGCCTTGCCAGAAGCAAACGGATTGCAGACGCCAGGAGGGTACGCTGTTTTTCAAGATTTGGGTTTTCGAGGGGTGTTGGTATACAACAGCAATGGCACTCATTTTTTAGCGTTTGATTTGGCGGCTCCACATTTGCCGTCCTCGCTTTGCGGTGATCCCATGGATTATGAATCCGATTGGCCTTATATCATCAGTTATTGTGGTGAAGAAGATGTTCGGTATTCTGTGTTCACTCCCTATGCAAATTATCTGGGAGAAACCTATGAAATGCAAGAATACAGCGCTGTTTTGATAGACAATAGTACCTTGCAAATAAGAAACTTTTAACGGCGGCTATTTGAAAATAGATGCTTATTTTTGCGACAAAGAAACAACCCATGAAAACATACTTTTCTTCAGATTTTAAACTCGGCGTTTTAGGAGGCGGACAGCTTGGAAAAATGCTCTTGGCAGAAACGCAAAAATTTGATGTATATACCTGTATTTTAGACCCCTCTTCCGAGGCTCCCTGTGCGCCCCATTGTCATGAGTTTACACAAGGAGATTTGTTGGATTTTGAAACCGTCTATAACTTTGGAAAAAAGGTCGACGTTTTAACGATTGAAATAGAACACGTAAATATTGAAGCGCTATACAAACTAGAGTCGGAAGGTGTGAAGGTGTATCCTCAGCCAAATGTCATTGAGCGCATTCAACACAAGGGCAAACAAAAAGATTTTTATGTAGCCCATAAAATTCCTACGTCGCCGCATCAGCGATTTGACACAAAAGAAGCCTTGATTCAAGCCAATTTGGCGTATCCTTTTGTATGGAAATCGGCACAATTTGGGTACGACGGCACCGGTGTGAAAATTGTGCGAAATCAAGAAGATCTGAAGAACCTAGCGGATACGGAGAGCATTGTGGAGGCTTTGATTCCCTTTAAAAATGAATTGGCAGTCATTGTGGCGAGAAATGCCTCAGGAGATGTAAAAACCTACCCTGTGGTGGAAATGGAGTTTCATCCAGAAGCCAATCAAGTAGAATATGTAATTTGCCCGGCCAGAATCGCACCAGTCGTGGCAGAAAAAGCCAATGCCGTGGCACGAAAAGTTGCAGATGCTTTTGCGCATGTTGGGTTGCTCGCTGTTGAAATGTTCCAAACAGAAGACGATGAAATTCTTGTCAACGAAGTGGCGCCAAGAACCCACAACAGCGGTCATTACAGCATTGAAGCTTCGGTAACAAGTCAATTTGAGCAACATTTGCGAACTGTTTTAGATTTGCCTCTTGGCGCTACAGACAGCAAATGTGCTGGGGTGATGGTGAATTTGGTAGGCGCCGAAAATTTTTCGGGAGATGTCGTGTATCAAGGCATGGAAGAAATTTTAGAAATGAATGGCGTGACGCCACATATTTACGGTAAAAAACAAACCAGACCTTTCCGAAAAATGGGACACGTCACCATTGTAGATCAAAACTTAGAAGTGGCCAGAGCCGTTGCAGAAAAAGTAAAAAACACCATTAAAGTGATTGCTCACTAAGAATTTTTTAAATTAGCAGTCAAACAAAAACACACAAAGATGAAAGTAGCCATTATCATGGGAAGCGATTCAGACCTTCCAATCATGCAAGAAGCCATCGATATTTTGAAGGAATTTAAAATAGCCGTGGAAGTGGACATTGTGTCTGCACACCGCACCCCTGAAAAATTGGTTGATTTTTCTACTTCTGCGCATAAAAAGGGGTTTTCAGTGATTATTGCAGGTGCCGGAGGTGCGGCACATTTGCCCGGAATGGTGGCCTCCATGAGTCCTTTGCCAGTGATTGGTGTTCCGGTGAAATCAAGAAATTCGATTGATGGATGGGATTCGGTATTGTCTATTTTACAAATGCCGGGAGGAGTCCCTGTGGCAACCGTAGCTTTGGACGGGGCGAAAAATGCGGGGATTTTAGCCGCACAGATTCTTGGTGCCTCACATCCGGAAGTTTTGGACAGAATCATCGCTTACAAAGAAAGTTTGAAAGCCAAAGTAATGGCGGCTTCTGACAGTGTAAAAAACAAATAGCATGTTTCATGAATACAAAAAAAAGCGCCTTTCACAAGGCGCTTTTTTTGTGAGGCTTAGTGAGGTTTAGTGAGGTTTACCATGCAAAGCATGGATGCTTACTTTCTTTGCTCAATGTCTCTCGTTGCAAAATAAGTGAAGTGCTCAACCAGAAACCAGAGACCACTTTGCTCGGTACAGTGATTGCCAAAAAACACTTATTGAATGTCGATAGCCCTCGGGACAATATCATTTTATCTTTAAACAGCATTGAAAAGTAGGAACAAAAGTTTCTGTTATGTAAAAATAGAAAGTAAAAATAAACACAACTGAAGTTTAGTAACAAGTTGGGCACAATATAAATCAACCATATGGAAGAACAACCAGAAGAAGAAAAAATTGAAACTTTCGAGGAGAAATTTCAAAATTTTATTGGAACAGCTAAAGAGGAGGTTTCTTCATTAAAAGCTGAATTGAATGACATTACAAAATTATATAATGATTTTGTAAAGAAGCCAAGTACTGCAGTTCCAAGTAAAGCCGAAAAACTGTATGAGACTTTTGTGAAAGTTAATAAGTATAATTCTATAATATTATCTATTGAAGAAAAAGTAATTGACTTCGAAACAAAAGTTTTTGGAAAAACACCAGAAGATAAAGAATCTCTGAAATTCAAGCTAAACGACTTAAAAACTCAACACGAAGAATTGCACGGAGAATGGGAGGGTAATTTTGAAACCTTGACTGCCAAAATTGAGGGACTTCTACCAGGTGCAACTTCAGCAGGACTTGCTCAATCCTATTTCGAACAAAAAAACAGCTACAAATGGCCGAATTTTATTTGGTCTGCAATTTTTATTTTAACAATGATTGGAATGGTATACTATGCAGTGAAGACTGTATCCGAAAGCTCTGACATTGGAAACGCGTTTATGAATATTCTGTCAAGAGCACCTTTCTTTATACCAACAATATGGCTTGCATTATTTGCGAGCAAAAAACAAAGTCAAAATAGACGACTTGAACAGGAATATGCATATAAAGAAAGTTTAGCTAAATCCTATGATGGTTATAAACGAGAAATTGAAAACCTACCAGCGAGCGAGGAAAAAGATGAAATAATGGTGAAGTTAGTTCGCACTATAATTGACACAGCGGGTTTCAATCCAAGCTCGACTTTGGAAAAACAATCGCATAATGATAAACCACCTCTTTTTGGGAGTTTATTTAGACGAAAAGGAACTGATGAAAAAAATTAAAAAATACTGTGCCTAACAATGGCGATACGTAATGCGTACGAAAGTACTGATATGAAAGTAATTAAATTACAAACTAACAGCTAAACGGAAAGTGAAGTGCCTTGAAATCCCGCACTACGCACATCCGAGACCGTTGGTAACACTGAAAAAATCACACCTTGGAAATTAAAGGATACAATACAGAAATATCACCAACTGAATTTGAGAAACTTGTGAAAGACTATTTTCTCGAAATTGGTGATCAACTTAAAAATTTTCAAGCTGAGCATAACGTGAAATTAGAATCTAATGACGGAAATTACCAAATTGATGTATATGCTGAATTTGAGGCTATTAATACGAACATAAAAGTACTTGTGGAATGTAAAAAACATAAAAACAAAATAAAAAGAGAAACGGTTCAAATTCTGTATGATAAATTAAGAGCGACTGGAACTCATAAGGGAATAATTTTTTCTACAAGCGGATTTCAAAGTGGAACATATAAATATGCGAGAAAGCACGGAATAGCTTTGATTACAGTTATAGAGGGAAAACTAACTGTTCACACAAAGTCAAAAGAAAAAACTGAAATCAGTGATGATTATTTAAAGTTTTTCAACATCTCAAAATTTGTTGGACAATATCATTATTCCGAAAACGGAATTTCTTTGTTAGATAAAGGTTATTTAGAAACTTTAGAAGAATTCATTTATGACAAAAAAAAACGAGCTAACAATGTATAACCGCAATTACGGCGGATTCGACTACGTCCAAATCCACTCGGAAGTGCTAATTTTTCAAGATTAATTACCACAATCCTCAATCACAATCTTCTGAACCACATCCATCAGTTCATGCACATAAGCCGATGCAGAAAGCTCAATTAATTCAACATCGACTGAATAGGTTGCTAAATAATGTACTTTTTTGAGAGCATTGTAATATTCCTCAACTTCTGGGTTTTTTAACAAAAGGAACAATTCCTTTTGTGCAGGTGTGACTTCGATAAGTTCTTTTTTCATAACTAACTTTTTGGGTAATAACTTTTTCCCAAATCTATAAAATTAATTTCAATTAACTACTAATTAGTAGTAACATATTAATAGTACGGTAAGTTTCTTTACGAAATGGATAAATCTATTGAAATTAAGAAACTAGCGAAACGAATAAAATCGTTGAGAATTAAAAAAGGATACAATAGTTATGAAACTTTTGCCTTTGAAAATGGAATTCATAGAGCACAATACGGCAGATATGAAATCGGAACTGATTTGCAGTATACAAGCCTCTTGAAAATTGCAAACGCTTTTGATATGACACTTGAGGAATTTTTTAG
>CAXRIA010000038.1:0-60714 GCA_964230805.1 Flavobacteriaceae bacterium | reverse complement strand
AGACTTGTTCGTAGTCCTCCAAAAACTTCAACGGCAATCGTATGGTTTTCGGCGTCAATGGTAGCTGCCTCTGTTTGTTCTGCAAAGGAAAATGTGACAATGTCCGTTTCTGTACTTGCCTCTCTAATTCGCACAGCATCTATGGCCATATCGCTTATGAAATCATTTCCTATTACTCCTTTGAATCTCAAACGAGGATTGTCAGAAGCATACGGGGAAAGATCTATCGAAGCATCTCTCCAGACATCTCCTTGGTCTCCAGATTTTGACCAAATACTGGTCCAAGACGAATACGAATCACTATCCGTTGCTATTTCTACCTCTAGGCTTCCCATATTTTGACCGTACATGTGGTACTTAAAATTCAATGCAGGGTTTGATAACAAAGTGATGTCAAAGCAAGAACTGGTAAGAATGGCTGTCTTGTTTGAATTGCCACTGGCTTCTATGTATGCATAAAAAGTCCCCTCGTGTGCTGCGCTTGGGCCCGTATTTCCTGTGGAAGTTCTGCCACTGTTTCTCGTCCAGTCAATATCATCGTCTGTGTTTTGAAGCCAAACACCCAAATTCGATTCAAAATCTTCGAGAGAAGGAAACGTGTCAACACATTGTCCAAACCCATCCATAGTCGTAAAAAGGAGACTCGTAAAAACAAGTGCTTTTAAAAATTGTAATTGTTGTTTCATAATTCATTTTTTTTATTACATAAGCACCGAAAGCACCGAAAGCACCGAAAGCACCGAAGATACCTTGTAAATACGAAACCTGTATCAAAGCAATGAACAACTGCACGCAATCAAGTCACAAACGGTAATTCTGAATAAAATAGTGAGATTGCTCTAAAACCATTTTCAACAAGCCATCTTTCTTTGTTTCTTGATTGGTTCTGGAGTCACGTGTGTTGGACCTCAATGTAATGAAGACAACAAAAATTCTGTTTTAATATCTCGTTTTTTTGGCTTTAATTTGTACCATCAAAGGACAACCTATGAAATCTATTCAATCTACGAGCTACCCTGTTCATTTTCAAGAAAATGCGTACTCGAAACTGAACCAATATCTTGAAGAAAACAGTCATTCTACCCTTTTTATCCTGGTAGACGAAAATACAAATGAACATTGCCTGCCAAAGTTGATGGGAGTTTTGGCTACGGATGCGGTGATTGAAATTGTAGAAATCGAATCGGGCGAAATCAATAAAAACCTGGATACCTGTGTAAATCTTTGGAATGTATTGACGGAACTGGGAGCAGACCGAAAAAGTGTAATGATCAATCTCGGAGGTGGTGTTATCACCGATATGGGTGGCTTTGTGGCTTCTGCTTACAAAAGAGGGATTCGTTTTATCAACATTCCAACCACATTGCTGAGTATGGTAGATGCCTCTGTAGGTGGTAAAACAGGAGTTGACTTGGGTGTTCTCAAAAACCAAATTGGTTTCTTTTCAGATCCAGAAATGGTTCTTATTGATATTGACTTCTTAGAAACGGTGCCCGCTGAAGAAATTATTTCGGGAACTGCAGAAGTCATCAAACACGGTTTGATCTACGATGAAAACTTATGGGAAGATGTAAAAGAAAATGGCTTAAAAAATATTGACTATTTGATTCATCGTTCGGTTGAGATTAAGAACGAGGTGGTTCTCGAAGATCAGCGAGAAAGTAGTTTGCGCAAAATTTTGAATTTTGGACACACCATTGGACATGCGGTTGAATCCTACTTTTTAGAGTCAGCACATAAAAAAACCTTGACACATGGTCAGGCTATTTCTTTAGGCATGATTACGGAAGTATACATATCGCACCACTTACTTGGTTTTCCAAAAGAACAAATGGAAGCTATTAAAAATCATATTTTGGCTCTTTTCGGAACGGTTCCTATTTTAAAAAAGGATTACGATTCTGTTTTGGATTATATGAAACATGACAAAAAAAATGTGGGAGATCAAGTCAATTTCGTCTTACTAGAGGCCCTTGAAAAATATAAAATTGATTGCAAAGTTTCTGAGGAACTTATTAAAGAATCCCTAGATTACTACCTTTCTTAAAAGAAAAATCGAAAACAAAAAAAAACGCAACTGTACAGTTGCGTTTTTCTTTGGTATGAATTTACTATTAAGAACTACTCTTAACTGCCAGGTTGTAAATCACCAAGCCAAATCCAATTTTGTTGATGGCATCTGCGATGTTGTAAAGCACATCCATATCCATTCCTCCAAAGATTCCTGAATACCATCCTTCTGTTCCTGCCATATACCCGATTGGATAGATTGCCCATCCTACCAGTACAAACCAGCACAAAATTTTGTGTGAACTTTCTACAGCTCCACCTGCAGCTTTCGCAATTTTTGCAGCACCTCCTAACCATATTTCATAAACAATAGCGAAATAGGCAATTCCTGAAATCAATCCCCAAATTTGAGCACTGTCCGTGTAAACTGCTTCTCCAAGATATCCTGTTACTAGCATAATCACCGACAATACAATCATCTTCCACATTAAAGATTTTTGTGCGCCGGCAACTTTGAGTATTAAATAAAATTCAACACACATTAAAGGTACCGTCAATACCCAATCTACATAACGGAAAAAAGTAGGTGACTCAGCGTGAGCAGCCCAATAATCGCGCATATAAAAATAATGCACTGCTGCAATAAACGTAATCAATCCTGAGACCAGAACAGAAGTTCTCCATTTTTTGTCAAACTGACTTAAAGACAGAAAGAAGAAGGCAGAGGCTGCCATCATAGCCATACATCCTACAAAGAATGTGAATCCTACATAATCCGTTGGATCAAGTTTAGGAACCGTTGATAATAATAAATAGTTCATTTTAGTTAAAGGTTTAAAATTATAGTTATGTAAATATACCACATATTTCAGTTAATATGTAACATATCTGTATTTTTTTTCGCATTTCTTTCTATATTTACGAATAACAAATGGTAAAAATTCAAGAAATATCAATCTTAGCAAGTTTTATAGGTTTGTGGGCTCACCCCTATTTACCGGAAGAATACGAATTGATTTTTGGATTTCTTTTGATTTTTACATTTGGACTTTTGCATGGCGCAAATGACCTACTCATTATTCATAAATTTCCTTCCTCTCAAAGAAACGTTTGGCTGAAAAAACTGGTCATTTATGTGGCAAGCATTTTAGTTGTGGGTATTTTTTTCTATTGGTTTCCCACTTTCGGACTGCTCGCTTTCCTAGGTTATAGTGGATATCATTTTGGGGAGCAGCATTTGCAGGCAAAATGTGTTAAAAAAACTTCTTTAACATCTGCATTGCTCTATTTCTTTTATGGAATGGCTGTTCTTTTGCTTTTGTTCTCGCACAATGAGGAGGCTGTCAAAAGTATCGTGTATGAAATCACTCAAAAAAAACTGCATCACTGGCATGCTGAATCACTTTTTTCTATTTCTTGCAGTGGCTTTTTGTTGTGCTATTTTTCAACGCTCGGATGGAACCTGAACGGTTTGAAACAAGGATTGAAAGAATTGTTTTTTTTAGGAATTTTGAGTCTTATTTTTAGGGCTTCTTCTCTCATGTGGGGCTTTGCTATTTATTTTATTTTTTGGCATAGCATCCCTTCTTTATTTGATCAAATCGTTTTTTTGTACGGAAATGCGCGTCGAGAAAAAATATGGATGTACAGCAAACAAGCTTTTCCTTATTGGTTGGTCTCTGTGATTGGCATCTTACTCATGCATCACTACTTTGGTGATGACAAACAACTCAGCTCCACTTTTTTTTGTATCATTGCAGCCGTTACATTTCCCCATGCCTTTGTGATGCGAAAAATGTTTCGTTCCAACACCTGAAATAAAATGTAACGAAAATCAACTTGACTTCTAGCACGTAGCAACGTATTGCGTTTTTTTATAGGATCACTCGCCAAGGCCTGCACTCAATCTTCTACAAGAACCCACTCTCCTTTTTGAATCAATGGTTCTGCTTGTTTGAACTTGACTTCTTTGTTCTCACCACTCATCACATTTTTAATTTTCACACGCTCATTTCTACCAATTTTTCGCTCTTCACGAACAATCGTCTCTGGTGTTTTTGGCGCTTGGGTATTGTGTTGTTGACTGGAATTTTGAACGTCCTCTTTGCTGAGTTGTAATTTTTCTCTCTTTTGCTCACGTGCTTCAGAAATTTGACCTGCTGTCTGATTCGGCAATTCTCCTTTGAACAAAAAGGACAGAACGTCTCTATTTATTTTGTCCAAACTTGCCTTGAAGAGCTCAAAAGCCTCAAATTTATAAATCAATAAGGGATCTTTTTGTTCGTAGGACGCATTTTGAACGGACTGTTTCAATTCGTCCATTTTACGCAAATGTGTTTTCCATGTTTCGTCTATAATCGACAAGGTAATGTTCTTTTCAAAGTCACTGATCAATCCTTTCCCTTCCGACTCATAGGCCTCCTTTAAATTGGTCACTACTTGCAGTGTTTTGACACCATCTGTGAATGGCACGACAATACGTTCGTATTTATCGCCTTCGTTCTCAAAAACATTTTTGATAACAGGATAAGCCAATTCTGCATTTCGCACTACTTTTTCTTGATAGTAATTCTGAACTTTTTCATACAATTCGTCTATCAATTGATCTTCTGGTTTTTCCTTAAACTCTTCCTCGGAAAAAGGAGAAGGCATCGCCGAAAATCGAATCAGTTCAAACTCAAAGTTTGCAAAATCATTTACGGCCTTGTTATCAGAAACAATGGCAGCACAGGTATCGTAAATCATGTTTGCAATATCAATTTGCAAACGCTTTCCATCCAATGCATGACGTCTTCGTTTGTACACCACCTCTCTTTGAGCATTCATGATATCGTCGTATTCTAACAATCGCTTACGCACACCGAAATTATTTTCTTCTACCTTTTTCTGTGCTCTTTCAATAGATTTTGAAATCATGGAATGTTGAATAACCTCTCCTTCTTCCAATCCCATGCGATCCATCATTTTAGCAATTCTGTCAGAACCAAAAATTCGCATCAAATGGTCTTCCAACGAAACATAGAATTGGGAAGAACCTACATCTCCTTGACGTCCTGCACGACCTCTCAATTGCCTATCAACACGTCTTGAATCGTGACGTTCTGTACCAATAATTGCAAGACCTCCCGCAGCTTTCACTTCGTCTGACAATTTGATATCCGTTCCACGTCCCGCCATATTTGTGGCAATCGTTACCATTCCTGCATCTCCTGCATCTGCTACAATTTCGGCTTCTTTTTTATGCAATTTTGCATTCAACACATTGTGCTTAATTTTACGAATGGTAAGCATTCTGGACAACAATTCTGAAATTTCAACAGAAGTTGTCCCCACAAGTACAGGCCTACCTTCGGCCACCAACTTGCCAATTTCTTCAATGACCGCGTTGTATTTTTCACGGGTTGTTTTGTATACCAAATCTTCCCTATCATCTCGTTGCATGGGCCTATTTGTCGGTATCTCAACAACATCTAATTTGTAGATTTCCCAAAACTCACCTTCCTCCGTGATCGCAGTTCCTGTCATACCACTCAATTTGCGGTACATTCGAAAATAATTCTGAAGTGTGACTGTGGCAAATGTTTGCGTAGCCGCCTCTATCTTCACGTTTTCTTTGGCTTCAATTGCTTGATGCAGGCCATCCGAATAACGTCTTCCGTCCATGATCCGACCGGTTTGTTCATCAACAATCTTCACTTTGTTATCCATCACTACGTATTCTTTGTCTTTTTCAAACAAAGTATAGGCTTTTAACAATTGATTGAGTGTATGAATCCGCTCACTTTTTACACTAAATTCCTTGTACAATTCTTCTTTAGACGCCGCTTTCTCTTCTGCAGAAAATTCGCTGTTGTCAATTTCTCCAATTTTCACTCCGATATCTGGAAGCACAAAAAAGTTCGCATCACCATCGATAGACAGATGCCCAATTCCTTTGTCTGTAAGCTCTATCGAGTTGTTTTTTTCTTCAATCACAAAGTACAATTCTTTGTCGATTTTTGGCATTTCTCTATTGTTATCTGCCATGTAAGTGTTTTCCGTCTTTTGAAGCAATTGTTTCACTCCTTCTTGACTTAAAAACTTGATCAATGCTTTGTTTTTCGGCAGTCCTCTGTAGACTCTCAATAACAAAACACCACCTTCTTCTGTCTTGCCCTCTTTGATTAATTTTTTAGCTTCTGCAAGCACACCCACCAAATATTGCCTCTGTAATTTTTCGATCTCGGCAACTTTGGGCTTCAATTCATTGAACTCGTGTCGGTCTCCTTCAGGTACTGCTCCAGAAATAATTAAAGGGGTTCTTGCATCATCAATCAATACAGAATCTACTTCATCGACAATGGCATAATTCGGTGCTCGTTGTACCAAATCTTTTTGGGAGTGCGCCATATTGTCTCTCAGATAATCAAAACCAAATTCATTGTTGGTTCCATAAGTAATGTCTGAATTGTAGGCCTTTCTTCTCGCTTCTGAATTTGGCTGATGGTAATCGATACAATCCACACGCAACCCATGAAATTCCCATATCGGTCCCATCCAAGCCGCATCACGTTTTGCCAAATAATCATTGACCGTCACTACATGCACTCCTTTTCCTGTAAGGGCATTGAGATAAATCGGCAAAGTAGCCACCAGTGTTTTCCCTTCCCCAGTCATCATCTCCGCAATTTTCCCCTTGTGAAGTACCGCGCCACCAATCAATTGAACATCGTAATGAATCATGTTCCAAACAACATCGGTTCCAGAGGCATTCCAAGAATTTTTCCACACCGCTTTTTCTCCTTCCAAGGAAATGTATTCTTTACTCGCAGACAGTTCTCTGTCGAATGCGTTTGCGGTAACTTCAATGGTAGTGTTTTCTGTAAATCTCTTTGAGGTTTCTTTTACTACAGCAAACGCTTCAGGCATAATGGCAGCTAAAACGGATTCTGAGACCTTGTAAGATTCCTCTTTCAATCCGTCTATCTCTGTATAGATTTGTTCCTTTCTATCTACATGTGCTTGTTGAGCTTCTTCTTCTAAGGAAGCTATCTTGTCTTCAAAAGGTTTTGTTGCTTCTTTTATTTGCGCCTTAAACCTTTCTGAACGTGCTCGCAAGGCATCGTTCGACAGCTCGTTTAATTCTTGTTCAAAAGCCTTTACTTCGTCAACAATAGGTCTTAAAGATTTCAAGTCCTTTTTCTGTTTGTCTCCAACAAAAATTTTAAGTACGGAATTTAAAATACTCATTTTGCTTTCTCTTTTATTTTTTCTCAAAAATACATAAAAAAAAAGCCTCTAAAGAGACTTTTTATTATTTTGAGTTGTTTTTGTTTTAGTATTCTTCCTCGTTCCAAAAATAATCCTCATCCGTAGGATAATCTGGCCATATTTCTACAATAGAATCGTATGCCTCTCCTTCATCTTCTACGCTCTGTAAATTTTCTACTACTTCAAGAGGTGCCCCTGTTCTAATTGCATAATCGATCAATTCATCTTTCGTTGCTGGCCAAGGTGCGTCCGCTAAGTAAGAAGCCAATTCTAAAGTCCAATACATTTTTCTAGAAATTTTATATTTCTTGCAAAAATAATTTTTTTATGGAAACACGCAAGTTTTTTTTACTTTTTTCACGCGATTAAAAAAAACCCGTTTTCAAAGGTTTAGGGAACCCATTTGATTTCCTCAACATCGTTATCAAAAGCCAACTTTCTTGCCAAGACAAACAAATAATCCGACAAGCGATTGATGTATTTTAAAACGACTGGAGCTACCTCCTCCTCATTGTGAAGTGAAACGATAAAACGCTCGGCTCTTCGACACACACATCGCGCAATATGACAATAGGACACCACCAGCTGTCCGCCAGGCAACACAAAATGTGTCATCTCAGGCAAGTCTTCATTCATTTTATCCATGGCTTTTTCCAAACGTTGTTCTGAAGTCATTTTTGTAACATCTAGTCTTTGCTTGCCATTTTTTAAAACGGCTTTTTCAGGCGGGGTGGCTAAAATTGCCCCGATATGAAATAAATTCTTTTGAATTTCTATCAAAAATTCGCGATCCTTTGCTGCTTCTTTTTGATCACGGATCAACCCTAGGTAAGAATTCAGTTCATCTACCGTTCCATAAGCCTCAATACGCAAATCGTTTTTTAATACACGCGTACCTCCGTAAAGAGCGGTGGTTCCATTGTCTCCCGTTTTCGTATAAATTTTCATATCAAACTCTTATTATAAAATGTTCTTTTACTTGTTCTTTTCGAAAAAAAACAAAACCCCATCGATACGTGTCCAAAGTTACCTTGACTTTGGGATTCTTTTTTATTTCCTCCCACACCTCGGCCATCTCTCGATTCTCATATATTTCATCAAAGATAAACACTGAATCGTTATGAACCGCATTCAAAGCCAAATAGAATTCTTCAAGTCTGTCTTTTTTTCTTTGACTTCTGTTAAAAAAAACCATATCGTAGTTCTTGTTCTCAACAGCAACCGGAAGCGTTTTTTGGAAATCGCCCACAATCCATTGGATGTTTTTTAGAAGTAGTTTCTCAAAAACAAGGGCCAAATACTGGGATGTTTCCATGCAACTTTCGAGTCTTGTTACTTCGGTTTTTTCAAATGAATGCGCCATGCTCGCAGTTCTTATCCCGGACCCTGTTCCTATGTCAAGAATTGCTTTCGGCTTTAAATAGGCAATCAATCGCATCAAAAGCAAAGCTCGTTTTTTAGACATTCTTTTTTTTATACCCTGCTTTTTATGCTGTGACACTGCTGTCTTACCATTCTTTTCTTTCTGAATCTCTTCTTTCTTTGGGACCAATTGTAAAAACTGGTTTCGATAAAAATCGTAAAAAGAAATTTGTGAATGCAAGGGTTTTTGGTAGAACACCTCCGTCAACAAATGATACACAAACGGAGAGTGAACTCCATGTTGATTTGTCGAGCGAAACAAAAAATACAAATAGGACTTTATTCTAAACAACATCTACTTTTAAACGATTCCAACAACGAAAGTACTTGATTTTTTTTCATTCAACTAATATGAGACCAAATGCTTGTTTTTTCGGCTATTTCGTGGTAGGCTTGCGCAATGCGCGCATTATTTTCCAAGTCCAAATTGGGGTCTTTTTTTAACAATTCCGTTGCCGATGCTCTTGCTATTTGCAACAAATTGGCATCTTTGACCAAATCACCAATTTTCAAATTCAGCACACCACTTTGTTGCGTTCCCATAATATTCCCTGGTCCACGCAGCTTTAAGTCTACCTCTGCTATTTCAAAACCATCGGAGGTGGTTACCATGGTTTCAATTCTCGTCTTTGCTTCTTTTGAAAGTTTGAAACTAGACATTAACACGCAATAACTTTGCTCCGCACCTCTTCCGACTCTTCCGCGCAGCTGATGCAATTGAGACAAACCAAAACGCTCGGAACTTTCAATGATCATGACGCTTGCATTGGGTACATTGACCCCTACTTCGATGACTGTAGTCGCGACCATAATTTGAGTTTCCCCCTGCAAAAAGCGATTCATTTCAAACGCTTTGTCGGCTGGTTTCATCTGGCCATGAACGATACTCAATTTGTACTTGGGTAATGGAAATTCTCGGGAAATACTCTCATATCCGTCCATCAAATCTTTATAATCCATCGCCTCAGATTCTTGAATTAAAGGATACACCACATACACTTGTCTTCCTTTGTCAATTTCATTTTTCATAAAATTGAAAACGGCCAACCTGTTCTTGTCGTAACGATGCACTGTTTGAACTGCCTTTCTGCCTGGTGGCAATTCATCGATTACAGATACATCTAGATCCCCGTAAACACTCATCGCCAATGTACGAGGAATAGGTGTTGCCGTCATCACAAGTACATGCGGTGGTTTTTTGTTTTTCAGCCACATTTTCATTCGTTGCGCTACGCCAAATCGGTGTTGTTCGTCAATTATCGAAATTCCTAAATTCTGAAATTTAACCTTGTCTTCTAAAAGCGCATGTGTTCCTACCAATATGTGCAAGGCTCCGCTCTCCAAATCTTCATGAATTACTCTTCTCGCTTTTACTTTTGTCGAGCCCGTTAACAAACTCACTTTTACATTCATGCCTTTCAAAAGAGAAGCTATCGAAGTAAAATGTTGTGTAGCCAATATCTCAGTTGGCGCAATCAAAGCTGCTTGAAAACCATTGTCAATGGCAATCAGCATTGCCAAAACACCGACAATTGTTTTGCCAGACCCCACATCCCCTTGTAACAAACGATTCATATGCACACCAGAACCCAAGTCTTTTCGTATTTCTCTCAACACCCTTTTTTGAGCATCTGTCAACTCAAAATCCATGTTGTTTTGGTAAAAAAAATTGAAATTTTCTCCCACTTTTTCAAAAGGATATCCTTTTATTTTTTCAACACGCCGCTGCTTGGTTTTCAACAACTGCAATTGAATAAAGAAAAACTCTTCGAATTTCAGCCGAAACTTTGCTTTGGCAACCAATTCCTGATTTTTAGGAAAATGAATGTTCAACAAAGCGTCTTTTTTTGACATCAATCCATATTTATTCAACAATTCGTCGCTCAAAGACTCCTCTATTGCGTGGTACTGGCTTTCAAATAAATTTTGTATGATGTTGACCATCACCCGATTTGAAACTCCTTTGTTTGAAAGCTTTTCTGTTGATGGATATATGGGCTGAATACTCTTTTTTAAAGATTTTTTATAGTCTGCTAGCAATTCCATCTCTGGATGCGCCATGGTTTTCAAGCCATTGAAAAAAGTCAATTTTCCAAAAATCACATAGGGTTCGTTTGGTTTTAAGGAATTTTTGATCCATTTAGCGCCTTTGAACCATACCAGTTGCAACACACCCGTTTTGTCCATAAACTCCGCAACCAACCGACTCCCTCTTTTTTGTTGCACGGTTCGAATGGAAGAAACAACGCCAATGATTTGCACATCACTAGTTTCCTCATGCAACTCTTTGATTTGATAGAACTTTGTTCTGTCGATGTAACGATTTGGGAAAAAAGTGAACAAGTCTTTTGTCCTGCGCAAACCAAGTTCCGAGGCCAAAAGCTCAGCTCTTGCCGTACCGACTCCTTTCAAATAGGAAATTGGAATATTTGTTTTGCTCTTTGACATTTTTTTGCTGTATCAAAAATACAAGATTATTAAGAACAAACCTTCTAAATTGGCGATGGTTTTTTTGATAAAAAAACGAAACACTACAAAATTACACTCCTAAATTTTGTCAAAAAAAAGGACAAAAGTAATGTTCTGGTATTTTTTTAACTAGATTGAATTTGAGTACATTTGCAGTCCAAATTTTCAAGAAATGCGTTTACACAGAAATTTAGTTTTTACCGTTATCGATTCGTTACAATTGATCTTTAATGAAGGCGTATACGCTGATAAAGCGGTAGAAACCGCCTTAAAAAAAGATGCTAGATGGGGTTCACGTGACCGAAAATTTGTCGCAGAGACTATCTATGAAATCGTACGATGGAGACGTCTATACAATGAAATTGCAGAAACCAAAGAACATTATTCTCGCGAAAATTTATGGAAAATCTTTGCCGTTTGGGCCGTACTCAGAGGGATAGAACTCCCAGATTGGAAATATTTTGAAAACAGTCCCGTACGAAGAATTAAAGGGAGATTTGACCAAGTACAAAGCATTCGAAAAATAAGGGAATCCATTCCGGATTGGATGGATGATTTGGGAGCTTCCGAATTGGGAAAACAATGGGACAAAGAAATTTCAGCACTCAACAAACAAGCTCCTGTTGTTTTGAGAACCAATACCTTACGAGTAAATCGTACTCAGTTAGAAAAAGCATTGGCGACCGCTGACATTGCAACAACGATAGATCCGAAATACAAAGATGCGCTGATCTTGAAAGAACGCAAAAACATTTTCAAGACAGATGCTTTCAAAAGCGGTTTGTTTGAGGTACAAGATGCATCTTCTCAATTGGTTGCTGACTATTTAAACGTCCAACCAGGAATGCGCGTTATTGACACTTGTGCAGGAGCTGGAGGAAAAACCTTGCATTTGGCGGCCTTGATGGAAAACAAAGGACAAATCATTGCCATGGATATTTACGGCGGAAAATTAAAAGAATTGAAACGTCGTGCAAAAAGAGCGGGTGCTCACAACATTACAACACGCCTCATCGAATCGTCCAAAACAATTAAAAAATTAAAAGAGAGCGCCGATAGAGTCTTAATTGATGCGCCTTGTTCAGGGTTGGGTGTCTTGAAAAGAAACCCAGATGCGAAATGGAAATTACAACCAGAATTCATCGAAAAAATAAAACAAACCCAAAGTGAAATTTTGGAAAGTTACGCGAGGTTGGTAAAAAAAGGAGGACAGCTCGTATACGCTACCTGTTCTGTACTGCCTTCTGAAAATGAGAAACAAGTTGCCAAATTTTTAGAAAAAAATGACCAATTCAACTTTGTAAAGGAAAAAAAAGTTTCTCCCTCCAAAAGCGGGTACGATGGGTTTTATATGGCCTTACTTGAACGAAACAAATAAATAGATTATCGAAACTGGCGCAAGCCTTCTCCCAATGCCATAGCCACCGCATTGGATAAATTGAAACTTCTCACCTTTCCTGGGAAAGGTATTTTCACACATTGCGCTGAAAAACGATCAACGATCGCTGGCGGCAAGCCATCAGATTCTCTTCCGAAAACCAACCAATCTCCTTTTTCAAAGCTTGCATCGTAATAATTATTTGAAGCTCGTGTGGTAAAAAAGAACACGCGAGTCATGTCTGGAATCGATTCGATTAAAGCTTCAAAATTATCGTAATAAGTCAAATCAAGATCTGTCCAATAATCCAAGCCCGCTCTTTTTACCCGTGTGTCTGTAATTTCAAAACCGAGGGGTTTTACCAAGTGCAATTTACTTTGACTTCCTACACACAAACGACCTATGTTTCCCGTATTGTTTGGTATTTGTGGGTGTACCAAAACGATGTTAAAATTTTCCTTTTTCATGCTTTTTCATGCTTTTTAAAACGCTACCATTTTATAAACACAGAACCCCAGGTAAACCCACTTCCAAAAGCGGCCAAAACCACCAAATCTCCGTCTTTTATTTTTCCTTTTTCCCAGGCTTCACTCAAGGCTATAACTACTGAGGCTGCCGTAGTATTACCATAGTTCATGATATTGTTGTACACTTGGTCGTCTCGCAATTTGAATTTTCGCTGTATGAATTGTGCAATTCTCAAATTCGCTTGATGTGGCACTAATAAATCGATATCCGTCGATTGCAAACCATTGTGTTTCAAACCTTCATTGATCGCCTCGGAAAACCTTGTCACCGCATGCTTGAAAACAAATTGCCCATTCATATAGGGAAAATAGGAAACGTCTTCCGGATTGTTTTCATCCATAATTTCAGGCACCCAACGTGCTGTACTCGGACCTTCCAAAACCAATTCTTTCGCATGTTTTCCTTCCGAATGCAAGTGTGTCGATAAGATACCGCGCCCTTCTTCTTCGCTCCTACTCAAAACAACGGCCCCTGCTCCGTCTCCAAAAATAACAGTAACCCCTCTACCTCGAGTCGTTTTATCCAAGCCTCCTGAATGGTACTCGGAACCAATGACCAAAATGTTTTTGTACATCCCCGTTTTTATGAATTGGTCCGCCACCGACATGGCATAAACAAAACCAGAACACTGATTGCGCACATCCAATGCGCCAATGGTATCCATTCCTAGCATTTCTTGTATTTCTACACCTCCTCCGGGAAAATACATATCGGGACTCAAGGTTGCAAAAACGATAAAATCAATATCAGACACTTCCAAACTGGCTCTTTCTATCGCTATACGCGCTGCTTTTGCACCCATTACAGAGGTGGAATCTTCCGTTCCTTTTTTAATCCACCGACGTTCTTTAATTCCTGTTCTTTCTTGAATCCAAGCATCGTTCGTATCCATTATTTTGGATAAATCCTCGTTGGTAACAATGTTATCAGGAACATAAAAACCGAGTCCTGTAATTTTTGAGCTGTACATAATCTATGATTTTTTTTAGGGGTTGTTGCACCTTAAAAATATGAAAAAAACTTTGCAACAGCCTCATACTATAAAAACAAAAAAAAACGGCTGTGCTTGACACAACCGTTTCTTAGGCTATTTGTTTCACTCAATTAATGCCCAATTGCATATTGAATCCCTGCCGTAAAGGCAACGTCGTTTTTCATTTGGATGCCTGTTACTTTTTGGTAAACCGGAAGTCCTGCTTCGATTTCCAAACGCAAACCTTTGAAAGCTCCCTCAAAAATCGCGTAATTCAACCCTAGCAACAAATCCAATTGTTTTCTCCCCGAATTGGCAGCATCAAAAACAGGCGCCATATTCGGCGCCATAAACGTTTTGTCTTTGCCATCGATACGGTCTACATTTTGATAATCCAAACGCAAAGAACTACTCACTTTTTTAGAAAAGGCGTAAGCCGTCCAAAAAGTTGCGTTGAATTTATTTCCTAAGGTATATCCTTCACTATTGTCACCCAATCGATACAGGTAACTTGCCTGCGCACCAAAGGAAGAAGATTTGTATTGTTTTAAGTAAGTTGTTCCTAATTGCGCATCCCAAGTACCACTACCCAACTGCATGTTGTAACCGAGACGAATATCTCCTTCTGGATTGTTCATACGAGACATCGGCGTAACACCTCTTTCATCTAGACTCCCCGTAGGAATTGACAGACCAAAATTCAAATGCACACTGCGTCTGTTTTTATTAAACAACTGATACAAAGCCCCTATTTTGGTATCTCCCAAACCTTCTGAGCTCGTTTCAAAAGCGACGCCTGCCATCATAGGCATAGGGCCATTTCTCAACGCCATATCGTTTTGTAAAATATTAGTCATTACCATCAAAGTCAACCTATCTGAAGGAGCAAACATGGCTCCTAGCATATGCATTTTCATATTCATCTGCTCAGGAGCTACCATATAAGAAGCTTCATGAATATCTGAATTTGAAATTTCATCGGTTCCTTTTAAATTTCCTTCCATATCCATGGACATGTATCTGTAGGAAAACATCCATTCGCCTTGTTTGTGAACATGATCGCCCATCACGCCAATTGGTGCGTGACCGTCTGCTCGAGAAGAAGTCCATTTGGCATCTATTTCTTTTGATGGGTTCTCCTTTGTTGTTGATTTGCCCTCCTTCACTTGTTGGGCATGCGTTTGTTGCAGCAAAGCAAATATTGCGAACACTGCTACTTTTATTGTATGTTTCATTTTTATATTTTTCTTAGAATTCTTTGTACTTCCACCTTTACGCCGAGGCATGAAAAATGGAGCACAACACCTCTTTTTCCGAAGTGTGTCATTGATTGTAAAATAACGGATTAAAATTCTAAGACAAGGGAGGTTTGAGTAGTCTATTTTGAACACTTTGGATCTTTCCTTCCAGCGTAAACCAACGCTTTTGAATTTTGTCAGTCAATTTTTGAAAGGCGCCCGACTCTGTTGAAATTAGAGAAATCGGATATTTTGAAAGGTCGATAGAGGGAACCTTTTCCGCTCTATTTTGTTCTGAATTTGTTGGCTGGGCGTATTTTTCAATTTGTTTTTTCAAATGACATTTTCCCTGACAGGCGAGCTCAGGCACCTCTCTATTCTCACACAAAACGTTCACAATGTATTCGTAATTCCCATAATATTCCAACACAGGCATGATTGGACGTATCATCGCGATGAGATAAAGCAAATAAAAAAAGAAAGCCAGGGCCTGTTTTTTCATAAAAATAAAATTCGATGCAAAAGTAGTATTTTCATTTCAACTGCTAAAGTTTAAATCAACATCCCGAAACCGAATAAAATTGCAAAGAAAAAGGTACTCAATGCCAATTTTTTCAATTCTGGGTCCAAATATTTCGCTTCTTTGTTGCTAAAAACGAACACTGCATGTTTTCCAATAGGATAAAATACGAGCAAGAATAAATATTGAAAAGGAGATTGGTATTCTATACTTGCATAACAAATTGCGCAAATCAAAGAAAGTAGCAACAAGAGGCCATGGTATTTTTTAGCGACGGTAGGTCCTATTTTTACGACCAACGTATTTTTATGAGAGTTAAGGTCTGACTCCCTGTCCCGCATGTTATTTAAATTCAATACGGCTGCACTTAAAAACCCGATGGAACAGGCCGGTAAAAAAGTGAATGGATTCCATTTTTGGGTGTATAAAAATTCACTCCCAACAACGCTTAACAATCCAAAAAAAACAAAAACAAAAACATCTCCCAAGCCACTGTATCCATAGGCATTTTTGCCCATAGTGTATTTTATAGCCGCCACAATACTGGCCAATCCAAGGATAAAAAAAAGAGCGGAATAGGCTAAATTTTCCGTTCCAAAAGAAACAAGAATCAGCCAGATCGCCAGTGCAAGAGTGATGACTACAGTTGTATAGATGCCCTTTAGCATTTGTCGAGGGCTGATGGCACCACTTTGCAAAGCACGTTCAGGTCCAATTCGGGATTCGTTATCTGTGCCTTTCACACCATCTCCATAGTCGTTTGCAAAATTGGAAAGCACTTGAAATCCGATGGTTGTACCGACAGCAAGGACAAAAATTAGTCCGTTGAATTTGCCTTGGTTTGCTGCCAAAAAACTTCCCATGACAATCCCAGACAAGGATAGTGGCAAGGTTCTCAATCGCGCGGCTTGTATCCAATTCTTCATCTTATAACTATTTAACTGATGACACCAGAACCTAGCAAATTGTCTTTTTGGTACCACGCCACAAATTGTCCCTCGGTAATGGCAGACTGGGCATTTTCAAAAGCGACATACATGCCTTTTTCTACTTTGTGAAGGGTTGCTTTTTCTAGAGGCTGACGGTAACGAATTCTGGCATCGACTTCTAGCGTTTCTCCGGCCGACATGATCAAATCTTCTCGTATCCAATGCAACTCCTCGTTCGCTACAAACAACACATTGCGATACAAACCGGGATGATTTTTGCCTTCCCCTACGTAAATCACATTTTCTTCGACATCTGTTTCAATGACAAACAAGGGTTCTACTGTACCGCCCACGGCCAAACCTTTTCGTTGTCCTTTTGTAAAATAATGTGCCCCCTGATGTTTTCCCACTGCTTTTCCAGCTGCAAGATTGTATTTTATTTTCGTTGCATGATGCGCCAATTCTGCTTCTTTTGAAGTGAATTGAGGCGTTTCTTCATGATAGGCGGGGTATTGAGCCGAAATGGATACAATAGTCCCTTCCTTGGGTTGTAATTTTTGTTGTAAGAATTCAGGCAAGCGAACTTTTCCAATAAAACACAATCCTTGCGAATCTTTTTTATCCGCTGTAATCAAATCTTGGGCTTTGGCAATTTCTCTAACCTCCGGTTTTGTCAATTCTCCTATCGGGAAAAGTGCCTTTGAAAGCTGCTCTTGTGACAACTGGCATAAAAAATAAGATTGGTCTTTGTTGGTGTCAATCCCTGACAAAAGTTGAAAAACTTCTCTTCCTTCCTTTTCGAAAACTCCTTTTCTGCAATAATGTCCCGTTGCGACATAATCCGCACCGAGATCCAAAGCAATTTTCAAAAAAACATCAAATTTTATTTCTCTGTTACAAAGTACATCGGGATTCGGTGTCCTTCCCATTTCGTATTCTCGAAACATATAATCCACAATACGATCTTTATACGCCTCACTCAAATCTACTACCTGAAAGGGTATTCCCAGTTTTTCGGCAACAATCATGGCATCGTTGCTGTCTTCCAACCAAGGACATTCATTAGAAATTGTAACAGAGTCGTCGTGCCAATTTTTCATAAAAAGGCCAATCACCTCATATCCTTTTTCTTTGAGTAAATAGGCAGCCACACTACTATCTACTCCTCCGGAAAGCCCCACAACAACACGTTTCATTTTTGTCTATTTGAGAGTGCAAAGATAGGGAAATGTATTGTATTTCTCGGTCAGATAAAACCAGAAATCCCTACAATCACTTCACTCTTTGTTCGCTCATTTTTCGCACGAAGATTTTAACGTTTCGTGCGTGAAACAGCTTGAAATTAAATCCTGTTTTTTGAATCCATACAAATGGTGACAGGTCCGTCATTTGTCAAGGAAATTTTCATATCCGCACCAAAAACACCGGTTTGAATATTTTTACCTAAATCTTTTTGAAGCTGTAAAACAAATGCTTCGTACAAGGGAATGGCTGTGTCAGGATTTGCTGCTTTTACATAAGAGGGGCGATTTCCTTTTTTTGTACTCGCTTGCAAGGTAAATTGACTGATGACCAAAATTTCTCCTTCGATATCTTTTACCGAAAAATTCATCAAATTTTGTTCGTCGTTAAAGATGCGCATCTTACAAATCTTGTTGGAAAGCCAGTGAATATCTTCCTGTGTGTCTCGAGATTCAACCCCCACAAAGACCAGCAGTCCCTTTTTTATTTTTGCGTGCACCCTTTCTTCTATTTGAACGGAGGCTTCCAAAACCCTTTGTATTACAATTCTCATCTTTTGAAATGTGACTCTTTGTTGGTGGTTTGAAACAGGTATCTGAAAAATTACTTTCCGTAAATATCTTGGCGAAAGTGCTCTTCTTCTCCTTTGAGAATTTGCACATAACTAAAATATCTTGAAGGGGCTATCGCACCATTTTCCAGAGCTGCTTTCACAGCGCACTTCGGCTCATCTATATGCCTGCAATTGTGAAACTTGCAATCTTTTTTCAATTCAAAAAATTCAGGAAAGTATCCCGAAATTTCATCATCTTCAAAATCCACCATTCCAAAACCTTTGATTCCTGGAGTATCAATGATATATCCTCCAAAAGAAAGTGGATGCATTTCAGCAAAAGTAGTGGTATGCTGTCCTTGCTTGTGTTGTTCCGATATTTCCGAGGTCTTCAAGTTTAGATTGGGTTCTATGGTGTTTACCAATGTGGACTTCCCCACTCCTGAATGTCCTGAAAACAGACTGACACGACCCTTCATCAACTTTTGAACCTCATTGACATTTCGTTCTGATTTGGCGGAAATATCAATGCAATGATATCCAATTTTTTCATAGATCTCACGCAATTCTTCGTGTAACTCGGAAGTTTGTTCATCCAGTGTATCTACTTTATTGAACAAGAGAATCACAGGGATATGATAGGCTTCGGCGGCCACTAAAAAACGATCGATAAAACTTGTGGAAGTTGGCGGGTTGTTTACCGTGATCATCAAAAAGGCCAAATCAATATTGGAAGCGATGATATGGGTTTGTTTGGAGAGGTTTACAGATTTTCGAACGATGTAATTTTTTCTTTCATGGATATTTGTAATCACCCCTGATTCTTTTTGATTTTCTAAATCAAAATCTACCTGATCTCCTACAGATACGGGATTTGTACTTTTGATTCCTTGCATGCGAAACTTTCCACGGATTCTACATTTGTAGATCGTGCTGTCTTCTGTTCTTACAAGGTACCAACTTCCGGTCGATTTGACTACAACTCCATTCATATAGTATTCTTTTGAGAGATGGCTAGCTCCCGGTAACAAAAATACCACAAAACGCTCAATTATGAGTGTTTTGTGGTATTGTATAAAACAATGCGCTGCAAAAATTACTTTCCGCTAACAATCGTTTCTTGATGATTGATAGATTCTTGGTGAATTGCTTTGAAAACAGCTTCTACAAAAGACTCGCTCAAACCTCTTACACTTCCTTCTTTTTTTACTGATTCTAGAATCGATGCCCATCTTGAATCTTGCAAAATTGAAATGTTATCTGCTTTTTTTACTTCGCCTATTTGCTCTGCAACTTTCATTCTTTCCGCAAGCGTGTCCAGGATATGATTGTCGATGACATCAATTTCAGCTCTCAAACTTTCCAATTGGTTCAGGGCCTCTCCTTCCGCTTTTGGTTCACGAACTTTCAAATCACTCATAATTTCCACCAAACGATCTGGTGTAATTTGCTGTGCGGCATCTGACCATGCGTTGTCAGGATCTACGTGGGTTTCAATCATCAATCCTTCAAAATTCAAATCCAAAGCAATTTGAGAAATTTCTTGGATCCCTGTTCTGTTTCCACAAATATGTGACGGGTCATTGATTATTGGCAAATCAGGAAAACGTTGTTTCAATGCAATTGGCAATTGCCATTGTGGCACGTTTCTGTAACTCGTTTTCTTGTAAGACGAAAATCCTCTGTGGATCACTCCTAAATTTTTGATATTTGCTGTATACAAACGTTCTACTCCTCCCAACCACAATGCTAAATCTGGGTTGATTGGGTTTTTGATCAATACAATTTTGTCCGTTCCATTCAAGGCATCTGCAATTTCTTGCACTGCAAATGGATTTACAGAGGTTCTTGCTCCGATCCACAAAATATCTACATCTGCCTCCAAAGCCAATTTTACATGTGCCAAATTAGCGACTTCCACAGCAATTTTCATTCCTGTTTCTTTGCGAACTCTTTGCAACCAAGGCAAAGCAATGGCTCCGATTCCTTCAAAGCCACCTGGTCGTGTTCTTGGTTTCCAAACCCCTGCTCTAAAAACAGTAGCATCTGTATCTTTTAATTCATGAGCAATCTTAAGCACTTGCTCTTCTGTTTCTGCACTACAAGGTCCTGCAATCACCAAAGGATGGTCCAACTGCATGTCGTCTAACCAAGTTCTGAATTCTTTTGTATTTTCCATTTTTGTATTTATTATTCTTTTTTCTATTGATTCGTAACTATTTTTTTATGCCTTTTAAAATTTCTCGGATATAGTTTGTTTCTTTCATTGCTTTTTCCAAATCATCAACCTCTTCTTTTGCAATAAAATCGCGAAATTGATTCAAATTCTTGATAAATTCATCCAAAGAAGTCAACACATTTTTTTTGTTTTCCACAAAAATCGGAGACCACATTTGAGGAGAACTCTTTGCCAAGCGCACGGTAGACTCAAATCCACTTCCTGCCATGTCAAAAATATTCTTTTCGTCTTTTTCTATTTCCAAGACCGTTTTACCTAACATAAAAGAACTTATATGAGACAAGTGAGAAACATAAGCTATGTGCTTGTCGTGTTCCATACTTCCCATAAAAATGGTTCGCATGTTCAACGCATTAAAAATAGCGAGTGTTTTGTCAATCGACTCATTGCTACTCAGTTCTCGATCGCAGATAATATTCACTTTTCCATCAAACAAATTATAAACGGCTGCTTCGGGTCCAGAGAATTCAGTTCCTGCTATCGGATGAACGGCGACAAAATTAACTCTTTTTGAATGTTTTACAACATTTTTACAGATGTTTTCTTTTGTAGAACCCACATCGAACACCAGCGCCTCTTTATTTACCCGGTCTAAAACCTCTGAAGTCAGTTGTGGCGCATAGTTAACGGGCACAGCAATAATTACCGTACCTGTATTTTTTACGGCTTCAAGGGTGCCAATTTCATCAATCACCCCTAAATCCAATGCTTTTTGAGCGTGTAATGGGTTCGAATCGACTCCTATAATGCGCCAATGAAGGCGTTTTTTCAGCTCTAAAGCCAAAGAACCTCCGATCAAGCCCAAACCAATAATTACTGCACTATTTTTCATAATTTAGGAACTAACTCTACTTATTACTTCTTCTAGTTTTGCCTCTGATACACAGAGCGACAAACGAATATACCCTTCGCCATTGGATCCAAAAACGGTTCCTGGTGTCAAAAACACATTTTTCTCATACAGCATTTTATCTGTCATCTGCTCTGATGAGATTCCCTCTGGTAATTTAGCCCATACAAACATTCCTCCATTTTGCTTGTTGTATTCACAGTTCAAAGCATCTAATATCTTCCAGGTCAACGCTCTTCTTTTTGCATATATTTTGTTCAATCCAAGAAACCACGCTTCAGACAAACCAAAGGCTTTGATGGCTCCTTTTTGGATCCCGTAAAACATTCCTGAATCCATATTGCTTTTCACCTTTAAAACCTCTGTCAAATAATTGTCAGCACCCAGCAACATGCCAACTCTCCAACCAGCCATGTTGAACGTTTTACTCAGAGAGTTTAATTCCAACGCAACTTCTTTTGCTCCTTCGTACTGCAAAATACTTTTCGGGTTGTCATTTAACACAAAACTGTATGGATTGTCATTGACAACCAAAATGCCATGTTTCTTAGCAAAAGCGATCAAACCTTCGAATAATTCATCTGAGGCTCCTGTACCTGTGGGCATATGAGGGTAATTTACCCACATAATTTTCACTTTTGACAAATCCTTTTTTTCAATTTCAGTATAATCGGGCAACCAATGGTTTTTGGCATTCAAATCATAATACATTGCTTCAGCACCAACCAGTTTTGTAACCGAGCTATAGGTTGGGTATCCTGGATTTGGAATCAGCACTTGGTCTCCTTCATTTAAAAAAGCCATAGAAATGTGCATAATTCCCTCTTTGGAACCCAACAAAGGAAGAATTTCGTTCGAAGGGTTTACAGCAACTTTGAAATAATTTTTATAAAATTCCGCCATTGCATCCCTCAACTCAGGAATTCCTTGGTAACTTTTATAGGCATGTGCCATCGGATCCGACAGCGAATCTTTTAGAGCGGTTACTACTTCATGCGGCGGATCCAAATCGGGACTCCCAATACCCAAACTGATGATTGGTTTCCCCTCGGAAATCAATTGCCCTACTTCTCTTAATTTTTTTGAAAAGTAATATTCTTTGACCTCGTTTAGTCTGTTTGCTTTTGAAATCATAATTCTATCGTTTCGGTCATGACAAGGTGTAAAATAGAAAACGCTTTTCGAAACACTCCTCTCAGCCATCCACATTTTTTATCAATTCTTTTTATATTCTCCTAGTACTTTGCAGTTTGAAACCTTTGTTTTGATATCTTGCAAGGCATTTTTGTATTCTTGGTAATCTTCAAAAATTAAATCTGCGAAAAAAGCATATTCCCATGGTTTTTCGATTATGGGAAGTGATTGTATCTTTGACAAATTTACCTTGTGTTTTGCCAATTCCATTAAAACCTCACCTAACGAACCACTTTTGTCTTTTAAGACAAATTTAAGGGATGCCTTGGTCGGATGTTCCACCGGTAAATTTCCATTTTTCTGAACAATTACAAAGCGCGTATGATTGTCTTTGATCGTTTGTATTTCGGACGCTAATATCTCCAAATCATATATCTCTGCGGCCAACACACTGGCAATCGCCCCTACTCCTTTCAAAGACTCGTCGTGAATTCTTTTCGCCACCTCAGCCGTATCTTTGTCTTCAATCAGTGTAATGTGTGGATAATTTCTTAAAAATTTTCGACACTGCAACAATGCCATAGGATGGGAATACACAGCTTTGATATCTTTCATTTCCTGCCCTTTCAGCGCCATGAAATTTTGATGAATCGGCAAGTAATATTCGCCTGAAACCACCAAATTTGCTTCGTCAATCAATGCATAATTTGGTAAAATTGCTCCGGCAATTGAATTCTCAATAGCCATCACGGCAGCATCTACTTTTCCGTTCAACACCAAATCCGGCATTTCACTAAAAGTCATACATTCCATCAATTCTATTTGATTACCAAAATAGTTTTCAGCAACGATATGATGGAAAGACCCCCTAATTCCTTGAATGGCTATTTTCATTATTATTTGTTTTTACTACACATAAAAAAAGTCTCGATTTCTCGAGACTCTCATTGAATTATTTTTATTTTTTGATAACACGCAGAAAGCCTCACTTCTTTTTATAAAAATAAAAGAAGAAAAAAAAGAAACTTGTCAAAGTGCTATTATTTTTCATGGTATCAATTTGAAAAAACAAATGTAGGCAATTATTTTCAGAATCCTGAATAAAACATTTTTTTTGTGCAAAATCCTACAAAAATAGGCCTCTTCGCTAGCAATCATTTTCCTCTTTGAACCAACCTGCGTATTTGATATAGTTGTCTGCGATTCTATGAATTTCTCCATGCAACAACTCAGCACTGATGTCTTTGATTTTTTTTGCAGGAACACCTGCATAAATACTTCCTGATTTGACATGAGTTCCTTTCGACAAAACCGCTCCGGCCGCAACAATCGAATTACTTTCCACCACACAATCGTCCATGACAATAGCGCCCATTCCAATCAGAACATTGTCTTGAATCGTGCATCCATGTACAATGGCATTGTGCCCAATAGACACATTGTTTCCAATTGTTGTTGGGAATTTCTCAAAAGTAGCATGTACTACAGCTCCATCTTGGATATTCACTTTATCACCCATCTTTATAAAATGAACATCTCCTCTAAGCACAGCATTGTACCAAATACTGCATTGATTTCCCATTTCAACCTCGCCCACAATTACCGCATTCTCGGCGATAAAACAGTCGTTTCCGAATTTTGGTGTATTTCCTCGAACCGTTTTTACAATCATATTAGCATTCCATTTAATAATACAGCGCCGAATTGATATTTGGACAAGCTGCCAACCTCGTTTTTCTTACAAACACATCCCAACCAAGGGTCAACTGATGGTATCCGCCTTTGGGAACAAAACTCAAGTTACCCAATTGTTCTTTGTAACCATAAGCAAACATAAAATTTTTATAATTCAAGCCCACAATTGGCGACAAATAATTCCAGCTTTCCGAACCTTTGGCATCAAAAGATTGACGGTATGACAATGCCATCCATAGTTTGCTGGTATCAAAGTTCTTATAAACCTTCATATTGATGTCCATGGTTGTAATATCAAAATAAGGATCGTGCAACAACATCAAAGAGGGTTCGTATTGTAAAAACTTCTCTTCACCCCAAAAATACCCCGCATTAAATATATATTTTTTCAGATTCAAGGCCTCCAATTGCCCTGCTGTTTTTGTGGTTAAAAATAAGTTTTTAATTGTCACATAACTAAAAAAACGTTCTCTATGATAGGCCATTCCAAAATCACCGTTATAATAAGTGTCACTTGCTTTGACATTCGCCAAAATAGGATCGAGTAGGTCAATCGCTGAAAAAATGGTGGTGTCAAATCTGTTTTGCACCAAATTTAAGGAAAGGGCAAATGAGAGCTGTTCAAATTCACTTCCTCTATTCGAGAGATTCACGTGATAGGCATAAGTTCCCTGAAAACCTACTTGAGCGTTGTTCCCATTCTCGTTGTTGTAAATTGCAAAACCCAACCCCATCTTTCTCCCAAATCGATTGTGAAAACTCAATGTTTTTACACCGGGTGCATTTGAGACCCCTTTCCACTGTGTAGCGCTCGTGGCTCTCAATTTTCCCGCATTCCCTATACCTGCAGCGGCGGGATGTAAAAGATACACATTGTCCGAAAGATAATCGGAATTTACAGGCAAAGTTTCTTGTGAAAAACCAACCGTCACGGCAAACAACAATACGTTTAAAAAAAATAATCTCATCTGGGGTAGTTCGCTTTGCAGCGTTTGCTTTTTTGTTTGTTCAAAGATAAAACAAAATATCATTTTTGAACCTTCATTGCATTCCCAATGATTCGAAAAAATTTTAACAAAAATCGACATCTATTTTTACCATCTCCTGTTTATATTTGCTACAAATAATCGCATTGCTAATTTTACATTTCAAAAAAAACAGCTGAATTTCATTCGGTTCTCTTTTATTTTTGCATTCAAAACAACATTATATGACCACGGATATCGAAACTATTTTTAAAGACAAGGTTCTCGGACACCCAACGGGATTGTTTATTTTATTTTTCACGGAAATGTGGGAGCGTTTTTCTTTTTACGGCATGCGAATTTTGCTTGTTTTGTTTTTAACCGCTCCTATCCTGAGTGACAATCCAGGATGGAATTGGGCCAGAGAAAATGCCATGGCTTTGATTGGCACCTATGCTTCATTGCTCTATCTGACTCCGATTCTTGGCGGGTTGATTGCAGACAAATACATTGGCTACAAATGGGCCGTTGTCATCGGTTGTATCATCATGACTCTTGGACATGCCTCCATGGTTTTTGAAACAGAGAGCTCTTTGTATATCGGTTTGGCGCTACTGGTTATTGGAACCGGTTTTTTCAAACCCAACATCACCTCCATTATTTCAACCATGTACAAAGGGAGAGAAAAGAAAAAAGATGGTGCCTACACACTTTTTTATATGGGGGTCAACGCAGGCGCTTTTTTTGGAATGATGCTTTGCGGATACTTGGCCGAAAATATTAGCTGGAGTTACGGGTTTGGTCTGGCAGGTATTTTTATGTTGCTCGGCATGTTGCAATTTTTATTGGCTCGAAAATTATTCGGAACGATTGGAGAGATGCCTCATAAAATCAAAAACACCCACATTGAGGCGCCTCAAGAATCAAAAATTACGGAAAAACCAAATCCATTTACAAAGCTTGATAAATTTTTAATTGCGATTGCTACTTTTTGTGGATTGATTTATCTGATCAATGACCCCCTGTCAAAAATAAAAAATACGGACCTACTAAATTTTAGCGTAGGAAGCTATGACGGCTCTACTGTGACTATTGTTGCTGGACTGATGCTTTTCTTGTTTTTAATTATTTCTCGAGTTTTAAGATACTCTAAACTGGTAAGAGATCGTATTTTTGCTGTCGCCATTTTCGGATTGTTTACTGTTTTTTTCTTTGCTGCATTTGAACAATCATTGGGTTCGCTTACCATTTTTGCAAGAGACTATACAGCCCGTGAATTGACGGGAGTTTCTGCGCTTGTTTTTAAAATCATTGATTTGATTTTTACGGTGGTTCCTTTAGGAATTATCACCTGGGTACTTGTTTTACTTTTTAAAAAAACCTATCACAAAATTCCTGCTTCCAACATGGTTCTAACCATCGCTTTTTTGGCATTGTGGAGCATTGTTGGCTGGAAAATAAACAGAGAGTTCAGTAGAGAAACGACAGAAGTAAGTGCTTCCTGGTTCGGTATTTTAAACGCCTTTTTCATCATTACCTTGGCTCCTTTATTTTCGAAATGGTGGGAAAGCAAATACAACCCCAGTGCTGCCATGAAATATGGATTGGGCCTGTGTTTACTAGGTCTTGGTTTTGGCATTCTGTCTTATGGCACACTTGGTATTCCTCAAGGAGCAAAAACAGCTTCTGTGAGCATGTTTTTCCTTATCACTGCCTATCTATTACATACCATGGGAGAGCTCTGTCTATCGCCTGTAGGACTCTCGTATCTGAGTAAATTAGTTCCGCCAAGAATGATTGGTTTTATGTTCGGTATATGGTACTTGGCGATTGCTATTGGACAAAAAGCTGCAGGATCCATGGGCGGAATGATTGATAAAATTTCAGAGGAATATTCACTCAGTAGTTTTTTCTTAATTTTCACTGTCGTTCCTCTTTGCATGGGTCTCATCTCTATGCTCTTAAATTCATTTTTAAAAAAGAGAATGCACGGTGTAAGGTAAACTCACAAATCTTGTCAAAAAGCAACGAAACAAATTCGAAATGAAAAACAGCGATTCAACGATTCAAAAAGACAACCGACACAAACTCCTTAGAACCTTATTTCTATGGGTCTTTTTTTTCATGAATACTCCTTGGAGTGAGGCTCAGAAAATTGACTGGCTCACATTCGAAGAAGCCATCGAAATGAACAAAAAAGTCCCTAAAAAAATACTAATCGACGTCTATACCGACTGGTGTGGTTATTGTAAAAAAATGGAGCGCCTTACCTACAACAACAAAACCATTGCAACCCTTTTAAACACCTATTTCTACCCTGTCAAGTTCAATGCAGAACAAAGAGAAACACTTACTTACAACAACAAGAACTACGATTTCATCAAACAAGGAAGAAGAGGAGTTCATGCGTTTGCCATCGAACTCTTAAATGGTAAAATGAGTTACCCATCTACTGTTTTTCTTGACAGCAACGCATCGCTTTTAGACAGAGTTCCGGGTTATTTGAGCCCACCTCTCATGGAAAAAGTACTCACCTATTTGGGAAAAGAGAAATTCAAAACGCAGGATTGGTCTAGTTTTGAGAAAAGTTTTCAAGGAACTTTGAAATAATCTTGTTCTGTTTGAAAACAACACTTGCGTAAAGAGATTTTTTTCAAAACTCATAGTGCTATTTTTTTTGCAAAACAAACGCTCCCTCTTTTGCGGTATCGTAAAATGAAACATTCAGTGCTCGACAAGTCTTGCGCCATCGCTTTTTAAAAGAAGGGTAATTGGAACCATCAGCTACCACAAGTCGACTTTTGGTTTTTTGAAGCAATCGCTCCAAATTCACTTTTGGAGAATTTTTTAACACCAAAATTTCTGAATTTGAAACTTTCTCTTTCAAACGATACGATCTAGCAACGACCTGTATTTCTTGTTTTTGAAAATGGTAGAAATCTTGAATTTTTGCATACATCACACTTTGCAGGGGGAAACTTTCCCTGATGTAATTTTTTAAAAAAATCGAATCCTTTGTTTTTGAATTTGTAAAAACTTCGATTTTTCCGTTGCACTTTTTTAAAAACAAACTCGATTTATATCGTTGAAATACAACAAACGCTTCTTTTTGTTGGTTGTCATACTTTACCCATTGGTGCATCGCAAAAAACAGAAAAACACTGCCCATAAAAGCAAAAAGCACAGTCTTCTTTTTCGTTTCCATAAATGCCATCATCAAAACAATGGACAAATAACTCGCCCATACATAAATCAAAGGAAAATAGATCTGGTCAAAAAGGTAGGTCTCTTGACGTGCAACCCAGGCAATGAAACGATTCAATAAAAGAATCGTTTGAGAGTAGAAGGCTATCAAAATCGTAAAAAACCACCCGTAAACAGCGCATAGCAATACCAGAAACCCCAAAGAAAGAACGATTCCAATACAAGGAACCACAACCAAATTTGACACTACAAAAAGACTCGGAAATTGATGGAAATAATACAAACTTAGAGGCATTACACCTATTTGAGCGGCCACAGATACGGTAAACAAGCGCCAAAGCCCATCGAATAATTTACAACGAGGTTTCCACAAACGAACTAAAAATGGCTGTATCAGAACAATACATACCACTGCCAAATAACTCAATTGAAAACCCACGTCAAAGAGATAGAAGGGATTGCACAAGAGCAATACAAAAGCAGAACTAACCAAAGATCGAAGCACACTAATTCTCGTTGATAGAGAACGAGCCAACCCCACAAAACTGAACATCGTAACGGCTCGCACAACGGAGGGAGTCAACCCTACCAATAAGGCAAAAAGCCACAACGAGAGTATCACCAAAACCAATCGCAGCCAATTGCCATGTTTGAATAACAAAAAGGGGCGAAACAAAAAATTTAACAACCAAAGTAAAATGCCCACATGCAAACCTGAAATCGCCAATATATGGAGAACACCTGCCTGCGCATAATTCATCAAAATTTCGTTTGAGACGAGACTTTTGTCTCCCAACAACATGGCCTCTGTCATGGCAACTACTTCTCTGTTTTTGAGAGTCTTTCGTAATTTGGTTTGCAAAAATAGTCTTTGACGACACGCCCATTTTCTGAGATTAAAACGGTGCTCTTTTTTTAAGTGGTAGCTGTTTTTTTTGAGAAAAATCTGCCCTTGAATATTTTTTTTCTGCAAATATGCGCCATAGTCAAAATCATGTGGATTCTTTTTTTTAGGCAATTTTTGAAACTTGGCATGTGCAAAAACAAGGTCATTTATCTCTGGTAATTCAACAGCAGGATCTCTTTCTATTCTCAACAATACTTTTCCTTTCGATTTGACAGCATCAAAAAAAAGAACATCCGCCACATAAGAGGCTTTCGTACTATCTGCCTTTAAAATAGAATGAATTCTTAAAGAGACTTCTCCAACAGTGTTCTCAAACCGCTTAAAATGTCCTTTCGGACCTCGCAATCCGTGCATAAAAAACATCCCTAGAAGAAAAAAAACAAAGAGTTCTGCCCTTTCGAAAAACCATCGAGACAGCACAAAAAAGAGAATCATCAAGGTAACACCTTGAAAAGGTTTCGTGAAAATTGAGAAATAAAATTGAGTCAGAAGCCCTAATGTGTAAAGAAATAGCAAATACGCAGGTAGGTAGTTGGAAATATTTTTCATAGCATTCCAAAGCTATAAAAAAAAGTTCAGTGGAAAAACTTACACCCTAAAACGAATCAAACAAAGAACAAAGTGGAACAAAAGATCCAGAAACGAGCCTACAAAAAAACAACTACCCCTGACGGTTCTTTTCTTTATATTTCTCAAGCATCAAGTGGGCTGCTTTTTTTGAGGCCCCTTCACCTCCTAATTTTTCTTCCAAAACATCGTAACTCTCCAACATCTCATCACGCTTTTTTGGGTTCAATATTTGGGTTAGCTCCGATTTTAAGTTTTCTTTGGTGAAGGCATTTTGAATCAATTCTTTGACGATCTCTCGATTCATGATCAGATTGACCAATGAGATAAATTTCAAGGTAATGATTCGCTTGGCAATCGCATAAGAAATAGCATTGCCTTTGTAACAAACCACCTGAGGCACTTTGAACAAAGCGGTCTCTAAAGTAGCCGTTCCCGATGTTACCAAAGCGGCAGTAGCCAATGACAACAAGCCATAGGTTTGGTTGTTTACAAACTTCACATTTTTATTCCGAATAAAATTTTCATAGAAGGCATACTCTTGACTTGGGGCTCCTGCAATGACAAACTGGTAATCAGGAAAATCATCGGTCAAAGACAACATCACAGACAACATGACTGAAATTTCTTGCTTTCGACTTCCAGGAAGTAACGCAATAATCGGCTTTTCACTCAAATTGTGTTGTTTTCTAAAACGCGCATCTTCCACTTTCTTTTCCTGCGCAATAGCATCAATCAAAGGATGCCCCACAAAATCAACAGAGTGCTTGTATTTTTGATAAAAATCTTTAACAAAAGGAAGAATGACAAAAACAGCATCAATATCTCTTTTGATCGCATGCACTCTTTTGGCTCGACTCGCCCAAATTTGCGGAGAAATGTAGTAATTGGTATAGAAACCTTGTTTTTTTGCCCATTTTGCGATGCGCAAATTAAATCCTGAATAATCAATAAAAACAAGCATATCTGGCTGAAAATCCGCAATGTCTTTTTTACAGAATTTCACATTCCTAAAAATAGTTGGTAAATTTTTTAAAATTTCCACAAATCCCATAAAGGACAATTCTTTGTAATGTTTCACCAAAGTTCCTCCTACAGCCTGCATTCTATCACCACCCCAGAACCGAAAATCCGCCTCCGTATCTCGCTTACGCAGCGCTTTCATCAAATTAGAAGCGTGCAAGTCTCCCGAAGCTTCTCCTGCAATTATATAGTACTTCATGAATTCAAATTAATTTTATCAACAAGGTAATAAAAGCCGTCACAAATGTCATAATCAAGACTCCTCTCGCTCTGTATTCTTGTTTTTTTCTCAGAAACACAAAAAAGACAAACAGATTTGGAATGGCTCCCAATGCAATAATGGGACCATACAAATTTCCCTCTTTTATTTTTGCAAACACCTCTTCCAAGGGTCGCGAAGAAAAAATCTCCAGAAACAAATACATTCCTGAAAGCGTCGCAAACAGCGCCACGAACATGCCCAATAAGGTTTCTTTTTGTCCCAAATTCATCTTACAAATCCCAAGAATTCAACGTTTTTAAAAAATGATGTGCTGTCAAATCAAACTGCACCGGAACTACAGACACATAATTTTTAGCCAAAGCAAATTCATCTGTATCTTCCCCCTCATCTAAGTTTTCAAACTCGCCTGTCAACCAATAATATTCTTTGCCCATAGGATTTGTGCGCTTGTCAAATTTTTCATTCCAATTGGCACGTGCCTGGCGTACTACTTTTATTCCTTTGAAAGGAACCTCCGTAATTTTTGGAAAGTTCACATTCAAAACAACACCATCTGGCAATCCGTTTTTCAATACATTTTTGGCAATTTTTTCTACATAGCCCTCCAAACCGTCAAAATTGGCTTCCCAATCATAATCCAAAAGCGAAAAACCAATGGAGGGAACGCCTTCAATTCCTGCCTCAATAGCCGCGCTCATTGTTCCTGAATAAATGACATTGATCGAAGCATTCGACCCATGATTGATTCCCGAAACACACAAATCCGGCTTGCGTTTCAAGACTTCTTTGATTCCTAATTTTACGCAATCTGCGGGGGTACCGGAACATTCATATTCCAATACATCAGGATCCACATGTTGTAGTTTTCTGACATACAAAGTAGCATCTATGGTAATGGCATGCCCTTTTCCACTTTGAGGAGCATCGGGCGCAACAACCACCACTTCACCCAAATCCTTCATAATAGTTATGAGTTTTCGAATTCCTGGTGCTGTAATACCATCGTCATTGGTGATTAAAATCAGCGGTTTTTTAGATGCCTCTTTCATATTTTATTTCTTTGCGCTTCCCAATTGAAATCACAAATTTACTGTTTTTCACCCGCATTCCTCGTAAAAAATTTATTCCCGAAAAAACAAAGAACAAAACTTCCACTCCACGCCTCAAAAAAAAGCACTCATATTTAACATTCTTTAAAGAGAAAAAAACACGCATGTTTTGTAATCTTGCCTTAAAAATAAAAAAAATCGTATCTTTTTAAGTCACCCTCAGGACATCTAAATTCAAAAAATGGCAGTATCTTAGAGGCTTGAAAGAAGAAACGAAAAAACTTCGTTATCCACAACGCACAAAAACACCTCACAAATGAGAATTTTAAAAAAAATAAAAATTTCAATTCCAATTGGCCTTCTGTGCTTTTTTTTATTGAGCTTTTCATTTCATACAACTCCCCAAAAAGACAAAGTATTGATTGGTGTATTGCGTTACATCTTAAAAAACTGGCATTACGAACCGAGGGATTTTGACGATGCTTTCTCCAAGGCAGTTTACAAAGATTTTATTGATGAAATTGACCCTGTCAGACGCTACTTTACGCAAGAAGACATCTCTGACTTTAAAAAATACGAAACACGGATTGACGATCAATTAAAGAGAGAGGACCTTTCATTTTACCATTTGGTCATTGACCGATTTTACACTCGACTCCAAGAATCTGAAATCTATTATCAAGAAATATTGGCCCATCGTTTCAATTTTGACAAAAAGGAAAGCATTCAAATAGATTATGAAAATCTCGCGTTTGCAAAAGATAAAAAAGAACTCATCGAATACTGGCGCAAACAAACAAAATTCAATACACTAGGTAAAATAGAGACTCTGCTTGAAATTGAAAAAGACAAAAAGACCGAAGACAGTACCTACGTAAAAAAATCATTTGACGCCCTCGAAATAGAAGCCCGTCAAAATTCACTAGAAAGCCTCAACAGTTTTTACAAAAGGATCAAGGAGTTAGACCACACCGATTGGTTTGCTACTTTTATCAATAGCATCGCAGAAGAATTTGATCCGCACACCACCTATTTTGCCCCTAAAATTAAAGAACTATTCGACATCAATATGTCTGGGAAAATAGAGGGTATTGGTGCGCGATTGCAACAAAAAAATGACTACACAAAAGTCGTAGAATTAATTTCCGGGGGCCCTGCATGGAAACAAGGGGATTTAGAAGTAGGTGATATCATTTTAAAAGTAGCACAAACAAATGAAGAGAGTATCGATATTGTTGGAATGCGCTTAGACGATGCTATTAAATTGATCAAAGGAAAAAAAGGAACAGAAGTTGTACTGACTGTAAAAAAGGTAGACAATTCCATTCAAAACATAGCCATCATACGCGATGTCGTCGAATTAGAAGAAACATTTGTAAAATCGAGCATTGTCAAAAAAGACGGAAAAAAATACGGGGTCATCAACCTACCAAAATTTTACATCGACTTCAATGATTTGGATGGAAGGGATTCGGGGTCCGATATGGAACGTGAAATTGAAAATCTAAAAAAAGAAAACATTGAAGGTTTGCTCATTGACCTGAGAGACAACGGCGGAGGATCTTTAAAAACGGCCATTGAAATCGGAGGACTTTTTATAAAAAAAGGTCCTATTGTACAAGTAAAATACCGCGACAATGAACCTGCTGTTAAAAACGATTACAATCCAATCGTACAATGGGACGGTCCCTTGGTTATCTTGGTCAACGAACTCTCTGCCTCTGCTTCCGAAATTTTAGCAGCAGCCATGCAAGATTACAAACGAGCCGTTATTATAGGAAGCAAACAAACCTATGGGAAAGGAACGGTACAAAATGTCATTCCACTGAACAAATCTTACAACTATCCAGAAGATTTAGGGGCGCTCAAATTGACCATCCAAAAATTTTACAGAATTAACGGGGGATCCACACAGCTCGAAGGCGTGCGCTCTGATATTGCCATTCCTAGCAAATACAGCTACGTAGAAATTGGGGAAAGAGACCAACAAAACCCTTTGAAATGGGACAAAATTGCTCGAGCAGACTACACACCGATCAAGTACTACAAAAATTTAAACGAAGTAATCCAAAACAGCAAACACAGAATTGCGAAAAACGAAGAATTCCTTCTCATCGACAAATATGCCCGATGGCTAAAAGAAAGCCAAGACAAGAGTAATTTTTCTCTCAATTACGAGGATTACACGATAGAGCAAGAGAAGCATCAGAAACGCATTGATGAATTCAAAGATGTATTCAAACACAGCTCCTCCTTAGAATTTACCTCTCCATTAAGTGAACTAGTGTTCACCAAAAAAGACAGTGTTTTGGCGAGCAAACGAGAAGCATGGCATGAAGCCTTGTCAAAAGATATTTACATCGACGAATCCATTCGAGTTTTGAGCGAACTGGAAGTTTCACAAAGTGCGCTACTGGCAAAGAAATAAAAGCCCATGAAAAAAACCACGAATTCACTTGCTGCGCAGGCAATTCGAAAATTTAAAAAAAATAAAATTGGAATGATTGCATTCGCATACATTCTAATTTGCGCATTCGTTGCAAGCTTTTGTTATCTTTTGGCACCGGATAAATCGAGCAATGCCAATCAAATGCATCTTGAAATTCATTCCAAACCTCCCGGATTCTCAACGACCCTATTAGAAATACCCAACGCTAAAAAAAGCACCTTTTTCAATCGTTTTTTATTTGGAGAAAAACACCCCTCCACCGAATTGTTAATACACGATTACAAGATCGATTCTACATTTATAGCCGTTACTTTGTTGGATAAAATAACTGTCAAAAAAATCCCTCTAAAAACATTGGGGGGAACAACGGAAGATTTGCTACGAGAAAAAACCTATTATTTTGGTACAGACCGCTATGGCAGAGATTTGCTGAGCAGAATATTAATTGGAACACGGATTTCTTTTTTTATTGGATTTATTGCTGTTTTTATCTCGCTTCTCATAGGAATATTCATGGGTTCCATCGCAGGGTATTTTGGAGGCAAGGTAGATGCCTTGATCTCGTGGATCATCAACATTACATGGTCTATCCCAACCTTACTATTGGTTATTGCCATCACACTGGCATTGGGAAAAGGCATTTGGCAAGTTTTTATAGCAGTGGGTTTGACCATGTGGGTAGAAGTAGCAAGAGTCGTACGAGGTCAAGTTCTCAGTGTTAAAAAAACCGCTTATATAGAAGCTGCAAAGGTATTAGGGTTCTCAAATACACGTATCATTTTTAAACATATTTTACCCAACATAACAGCGCCAATCATTGTAATTTCGGCTGCTAATTTTGCCGCCTCGATTTTAATTGAAAGTGGCCTTAGCTTCTTGGGAATTGGTGCTCAACCCCCGATTCCGTCTTGGGGAGGAATTATCAAAGATCACTTCAGCTATATAATTCTCGGAAAACCTTACCTCGCCATTATTCCTGGAATCGCCATTCTGTCTCTTGTCATGGCTTTTATGCTCACAGGAAACTCACTACGAGACAGCCTGGATGTAAAAAGTACTACTTGACAGAATTTGTTTTTTGTAAAAAAAAACACAAATAACACAACCAAAACCAAAGACTCCCAAAAGGTTAGCGAGTTATTAACAAAACAATGCTCACAACTTATTTTTAAGACTCTTTTTTTTAATCGAAACATTCCTATATTTAACCACAAACCCGGTAATCATAGCTTGCACATGGAGTCACTTTTGTGCTTCTTGACAACATAACCATTCAACTTTTTTGACTACTATGACCAAAAAGACTAAAAAAATATTTGTACTTGACACGTCTGTTCTATTATTCGATCACAATGCTGTCAACTGTTTTGAAAACAATGATATTGTGATTCCTATCACTGTCTTGGAAGAATTGGATCATTTCAAAATCGGAAACGAAACCAAAAATTTTGAAGCACGAGCCATCATCCGATTCCTAGATAAAATGTCAGACCAAGGCGCGTTGAATGAGTGGATTTCACTGGGTAAAGGTCGTGGAAAATTAAAAATTGTGATGCTCACAGAAACCCTGAAATTAGATGCAGAAACCATCTACGGCAAAAATAAAAACGACCATAAAATAATCAATGTTGCCCTAGCTACCCAGCAAGAAAGTCCCAAGACAAAAACCATTTTAGTCACCAAAGACATCAATTTAAGAATCAAATCCAAAGCCATTGGCTTGGACGCTGAAGATTATTTGACCGGCAAGGTTCAAAACATTCAGAACATCTCTGAAAGCATTGTGCATATAGATGGCATTGACCCAGAGGCCATTCAAAAACTGTACAAACATAAAGTGATTGATGAAGACGGACTTTTGGGCGCATCGAAAGTAAACAACGAATATTATATTTTGAACAAAGCTTCAAACTCTGTTTTAGCAAGATACGATGGAGAAAATAAAAAAATTGAACTCATCGAAAAAAGTTATGCCTATGGCATCAAACCCAAAAACTCCGAACAAACATTTGCTTTGAATGCATTGCTCAACCCTGACATCAAACTGGTTGCTTTGCAAGGAGTGGCAGGAACAGGAAAAACATTGTTGGCATTGGCTGCTGCTTTGGAACAAAAACGCTTGTACAATCAAATCATACTCGCTCGACCGATTGTTCCACTAAGCAATCGAGATATCGGTTTTTTGCCAGGAGGAGCAGAAGATAAAATTTCTCCCTACATGCAGCCACTATGGGATAACTTGAAATTTATAAAATCACAATTTCGAGAAAACGAACGAAAGAGGAAGGCTTTGGACGACATGGAAGAAAGCGGTTTTCTCTCCCTCACAGCACTCGCCTTCATTAGAGGACGTAGTTTGAGCAATACCATTTTTATCATAGACGAAGCTCAAAATTTGACTCCACATGAAATAAAAACAATTATTACACGAGCTGGAGAAGGCACGAAAATTATATTCACAGGAGATATACACCAAATCGACACGCCTTACATGGATGAACAAAGCAACGGCTTGTCCTATTTAATTGACAAGCTAAAAGGACAAAATTTATTCGCACATATCAAACTCAAAAAAGGAGAACGCTCGGCATTGGCGAACCTTGCCAACGAGCTGTTGTAAAGTTTGAAAATGTTTTCAACAATCGCATTCGTATTGTTCAAAACATTTCTTTGTATGCAGCAGTAATTGCTCTATATTTGTTTGATGTGTGTTCATTTTTTGTACGCTGAACAAGCACAAACAAAAGGAACCGTATTTAAACCAACCACTAGAAAAACAAAAAAATAGAATGAAATTTATTGTATCAAGCTCTCAATTATTAAGACAACTTCAAACATTAGGTGGTGTTATAAACAACAACAATACCTTGCCAATTTTGGATAATTTTTTGTTTGAATTGAACAAAAGTGAATTGAAAATTTCGGCTTCTGATTTAGAAACCACAATCACGAGTACCATTGATGTAGAATCTGAATCGAATGGGAGCGCAGCGATCTCTGCAAGACTACTCTTAGATACCTTAAAAACATTCCCAAACCAACCGTTAACTTTTAAAACAGAAGACAACAACACCATCGAAATTAGTTCAGAGCAAGGGAAATATGACATGGCTTATTTTGATGGGGAAGAATTCCCAAAAAGTATTACACTCGACAATCCGAGTGCAACGGTCCTTCCAGCCAGCGTTTTGGAATCTGCGATTGCAAAAACAATTTTTGCTACCGGTAATGACGATTTACGACCTGTCATGAGTGGTGTGTTCTTTCAATTCAGTCCAGAGAACCTAACCTTTGTGGCAACAGATGCGCACAAACTCGTAAAATACACGAGAACAGATGTGCATGCCAATGAAACTGCCGAATTTATCATGCCTAAAAAACCATTGAATTTATTGAAAGGTATTTTGGGATCTAATGATACCGATGTAACCATTGAATACAACAATACCAATGCCAAATTTGTGTTTGACAATGTCGTACTAATCTGTCGTTTGATCGATGGGAAATACCCCAATTACGATGCGGTAATCCCCAAAGAAAACCCAAACAAATTGACCGTAAACAGAGCTTCTTTTTTAAACTCTACAAAACGTGTTTCCATATTTTCAAGCAAAACAACACATCAAATTCGATTGAAAATGGCGGGAACAGAATTGAATATCTCCGCAGAGGATATTGATTATTCAAACAAAGCGGACGAACGTCTGAACTGCGATTATCAAGGAGACGATATGCAAATTGGTTTCAATTCGCGATTTTTAACAGAAATGCTGAGCAATTTAACCTCTGAAGAAGTTTTGATAGAAATGTCTCTGCCAAATAGAGCTGGAATCTTAACGCCCGTAGATGGAACCGAAGATGGAGAACAAATTACCATGCTAGTAATGCCGGTAATGCTAAACAACTAGGCCGAGAATCCTATCGAAAAAAATCTCTCAAGATGCGCCTGTGTCTATGAGAGATTTTTTTTGACCGCAATACATTTTATATTCAAATCACTCCCAAGAAAAGCTTTCAACCCTTGAATTGTAGCCATTGGACAAGATGCAACACCCCAATTCCATGTATTAAAATTGAGGTAGAATATTGGTCAGAAGGAGGTTATAAAATGAATTCAAACAAACAATTGAAAGACTTTTTTTTTTAACAAAATGTTTGGAGATTACCGACGATAACGATACATTTATCTCAATTAGCTTTATTATATTTGGAGAAAACGAAATAAAAAAATGAAAAATCAAACATTTACAGCAAACCTAAAAAAAGACTTTCCAGCAAGTATCGTAGTATTCTTTGTAGCACTTCCTCTCTGTTTAGGAATCGCATTAGCCAGTGGCGCTCCCCTGTTTTCGGGATTGATTGCCGGAATCATTGGCGGTATCGTTGTGGGAAGTTTGAGTGGATCTAATATTGGAGTTAGCGGACCTGCTGCTGGACTTGCTGCCATTGTTTTATCTGCCATAGGCACGCTTGGAGGCTATCAAAATTTCTTGATGGCCGTCGTTATTGCAGGAGCCCTGCAACTCCTACTTGGCTTTTTAAAGGCCGGCGTTATTGGGTATTATTTTCCCTCTTCCGTCATCAAAGGCATGCTTACCGGAATTGGAATTATCATCATCCTAAAACAAATTCCACACCTTTTTGGTTACGATGCTGATCCCGAAGGAGACTTTGCTTTTTTTCAAGTCGATGGGAACAACACCTTTTCAGAAATTGCCAATACCCTCAACCACATCAAACCAGGATCGACGCTCATTGGCTTTATCGGGCTAGGTGTCTTGATTCTATGGGATAAGGTTCTTTCAAAAAAGGGAAAAATATTTCAACTCATACAAGGGCCTTTGGTGGCTGTAATTTTGGGTATCGCTTTTTTTATACTGACCGAAAATGATCAATTTTGGGGCATCGCTGCTTCTCATCTCGTGAGCGTTCCCATTCCTGATAGTTTTGACTCTTTCCTTGGACAATTCAGCTTTCCCAATTTCAATGCTGTTTTTTCTTCAGACGTTTGGATTGTTGCTTTTACCATTGCACTGGTCGCCAGTTTGGAAACCTTACTTTGTGTAGAAGCCACTGATAAATTAGACCCAGACAAAGGCGTGACTCCGACCAACAGAGAATTGTTGGCACAAGGAACCGGAAACATGCTTTCTGGACTGATTGGAGGATTGCCCGTAACACAAGTAATTGTGCGAAGTTCTGCCAACATACAATCCGGAGGAAAAACAAAATTATCCGCCATCATTCACGGTTTTTTATTGTTGATCTCAGTGATCATTATACCTACCCTCTTAAATAAAATTCCATTGGCTGTATTGGCAGCCGTTTTATTGGTTGTTGGGTACAAATTGGCAAAGCCTGCCCTGTTTAAAACCATGTATCAGCTCGGTTGGAAACAATTTGTTCCGTTCATGGTAACCATTCTCGGTATCGTATTCACCGATTTGTTGATAGGAATTTCTTTAGGACTCGCCGTAGGAATTGTAATCGTGCTTCTAAAAAACTACCAAAACTCTCATTTTTTACATATCGAAGACCAAAGTAATGGCAAACCAAAAGTAAAAATGACCCTGTCCGAAGAGGTTACATTTATAAACAAGGGAGCCATTCTCAAAGAATTAGACAATCTTGATGAAAATACTGCATTGGAACTCGATGTCAGAAATACCAAGTACTTGGACCATGATATTATTGAAATTTTAGACGACTTTAAACACAAAGCCGAAATTAAAAACATTTCAGTAACACTGGTTTCTCAGAAAGGAACTGTCGAAAACCCGGAAAGCTTTCTTGATTTTTTCAACCTCAGGCCGAAAAAATAAACCACCACTAATCACTAACTTGAACATTATGAATGCACAAACCAAAGAAACGCAAGCACAAATTACACCTCAAATCGCACATCAAATGTTGGTTGATGGAAATCAACGATTTGTTGCAAATAAGAAAGCTTCTCGAAATTTAAGCGAGCAAATACGAGATACGAGCGAAGGGCAATATCCATTTGCTGCCGTACTAAGCTGCATCGACTCAAGAGTTCCTGCAGAAATCGTGTTTGATCAAGGAATTGGTGATATTTTTAGTGCAAGAGTCGCGGGAAACATTGTCAATGAAGACATTCTAGGGTCTTTGGAATACTCTTGTAAGGTGGCTGGATCAAAATTAATTGTTGTTTTAGGTCATACCAAATGCGGCGCCGTAACAGCGGCTTGCAAACACGTAGAATTGGGAAACATTACCGCCTTACTCAGCAAAATCAAACCCGCTGTTGAAAAAGTAAACAAAGAAGTGACCCCGGATTCAATCGAGGAAACTGCGATTGTGAACGTTGCCCTGTCTATTGAAAGTATACGAAAAGAGAGTCCGATTCTCGCAGAAATGGAAAGCCAAGGAGAAATCCAAATTGTAGGAGCTTCTTACGACGTAGGAACGGGCAAAGTCCATTTCATCTAATTCTTTAGAGACATACAAAAATAAAAAAACAGGTTTTTTTAAAACCTGTTTTTTTTGTTCTTTCCAAAAACTCTCAACCCAAATTACGCAAGATCTTTGTTGTAAAACCCGCCCTTATTTTCTGTTCTTTTTAGAGAAAATTCACAAATCAGATAGGCGGTGGTAATCAGATTTCTCAATTCACACAATTCTGCCGAAACAATGGATTCCTTGTACAATTCTTCCGTCTCTTCATAAATCAAACGCAATCTTTTTTCTGCGCTTAGCAAACGTCTTTTCGAACGAACAATTCCCACATAATCACTCATGATTTTTTGCACAGAAGCGCGACCATGTGTCACCAAGATATTTTCTTTATTTTTAGACGTATTTGTAGCATCCCATTGGGGAACATCTTCATTGAAAGTTAATTTGTCAATGACGGAGACACTGTGCAAATAACTACGTTGTGAATACACCAAAGCTTCAAGCAATGAGTTTGACGCCAAACGGTTCGCTCCGTGAAGTCCTGTAGAAGAGCACTCGCCACAAGCGTACAAATTGTCTATCGTTGTTTTTCCGTCCCTATTTACCTTCACTCCTCCACAAATATAATGGGCCGCTGTCACCACTGGAATCCATTTTTTTCGAATGTCAATCCCAAGTGATTTACATTTTTTGAGAATATTAGGAAAATGCTTTTTAAACTTTTTGTAATCCAAATGGGTACAATCCAAAAAAACATAGTCGTCTCCACTGATTTTCATTTCTGTATCAATGGCTCTGGCAACGATATCTCGAGAAGCCAACTCTTCACGCGCATCGTATTTGCGCATAAAAAACGTTCCTTTCGCCGTTCTCAGACGAGCGCCAAAACCCCGTACCGCCTCTGAGATCAAAAAAGCAGGCGATTCTTGTGGCATCTGATACAAAGCCGTCGGATGAAATTGAATAAATTCCATATCCTCTATTTCAGCCTTCGCTCTGTAAGCCATTCCGATTCCATCACCCGTAGCAATCGATGGATTGGTCGTTGTGGTATAGGCTTGCCCACTTCCACCAGAGGCCATTAACGTTATTTTTGCAACAATCGTTTTGACACAATTATTTTTTGGATCCAAGACATAGGCTCCGAAACATGTGACTCCAGATTCCTTTGTCTCTTTCTGTGATTTTGTATGATGCTCGGTGATAAAATCAATCGCATAATGTTGTTCCAACACTTGAATATTCGGGGTCTTTTCGACCATCAACAAAAGCGCTCTTTCAATTTCATAACCCGTGATATCTTTGTGATGTAAAATACGATGTTGCGAATGCCCACCTTCTTTTCCTAGATCGAACTCGCCGGTATTGTTTTCATCGAATTTTACACCCCAATCAATCAATTCTTGCAAACGTGCAGGACCTTCTTCCACCACCATTCGAACAACCGCTTCGTTGCAAAGACCGTCTCCAGCAATCAAAGTATCTTCGATGTGCTGCTCAAAAGAATCCATATTCCTATCGTGCACCGTTGCAATGCCTCCTTGTGCATATTTGGTATTCGACTCGTCTTTGTCTCCTTTGGTAACCACCACGACACTGTGGTCTTTGTTGTGATAAGCCACACGCAGAGCGTAGGTAAGACCTGCAATTCCCGAACCTATAACAAGATAATCTGCTCGCATGCTTTTTACTTCGATAATTCTAACATTCTTTCGATGGGCAACAAGGCTTTTGCAGCCAAATCTTTTGCCACCTCGATGTCCGGCAATTCGTACTTCATACAGGTATACAATTTTTTCATCGTATTGAGCTTCATATAGGCACACTCACTACAAGCACAGGAATTGTCTTCTTCAGCAGGCGCTGGAATCAATGTTTTCTCTGGAACTTGCTTGATCATCTCATGCAAAATACCCGCTTCCGTGGCTACGATGAACTTTTGCTTTTTACTTTCTCTTGCGTAACGCAACAATCCTGCTGTAGAACCAATATATGAAGCTGTTTTTAAAATATGTGCCGGCGATTCTGGATGCGCAATGATCTCCGCATCTGGGTGTTCCTTGTGCAAATCCAATAATTTCTCAATCGAAAACGCCTCGTGCACCATACAAGCTCCCTCCCATAATAACATATCGCGACCTGTCTCTTTGTTTAGATAAGCGCCTAGATTCTTGTCCGGGGCAAAAATAATTTTTTGATCTTCTGGAAAAGAATTGATGATTTTTACCGCATTGGAAGAAGTACAAACCACATCGCTCAAGGTTTTGATCGCTGCGGAACAATTGATGTAGGTCACTACTTTATGATCTGGATGCGCCTCCACAAATTCTTTAAATTCTTGGGGCGGACAGGAATCTGCCAAAGAACAACCAGCTTTCAAATCGGGCAACAATACTTTTTTCTCAGGGTTCAGTATTTTGGCAGTTTCTGCCATAAAATGAACCCCAGCAAACACAATGATGTCTGCATTTGTTTTGGCTGCCTCTTGTGCCAAGGCCAAACTATCTCCCACAAAATCTGCAATATCTTGAATGGCCTCTTCTTGATAGTAGTGCGCCAAAATAACGGCATTTTTTTCTTTTTTTAAAGCATTGATCTCAGCGACATAATCGATTTCATTTGGCGTGTTTACCTCTAAAAAACCTTTCGAGAAAAGATTTGTTTTTGCTTGTTCAATTGTACTCATATCTTGTGCTAATAGCTCTAAGTTAAGAAAAAACTTGCGCAATCAAAAATTACACAAGTCTTTGTAAATCATTTCCAATAAGTCAATTACTTATCCATTTATTTTGTAGGTCCAACCAAATTTATCTTCCGAATTTTTGGTTTGGATACTTGTTATTTTGTCTTTGAAAAAAGCGGCGTAACTCTCTTCTATCACAGGAAGCTCATAGTCTTTGCCTTTGAAACTAAACCCTAAAATTGGATTGACAACTGCCGCCGTCCCGGCGCCAAACATCTCTAGCAAAGTTCCGTTTTTCGCAGCCTCTTCTATTTCATATACCGATATGGTTCTTACCTCACATGTGATTCCTTCTGACGCTGCCAGTGTCAAAATACTTTTGCGGGTAACACCGTCTAGAATTCGATCCGAAGTGGGTGCTGTCACAAGTTTGTCTCCAATTCTAAAAAACACATTCATCGTTCCTGCTTCTTCCAGATTTTCATGGGTGCTTGCATCGGTCCAAACGACTTGTTGGTATCCTGCATCATTTGCCAGTTTTGTCGGATAAAATTGTCCCGCATAATTTCCTGCACATTTTGCAAAACCAACACCTCCGCTAGCTGAACGACTGTAAGTCTCGGCAAACAAAACACGAACCTCGCCGCTGTAATACGACTGGGCTGGTGACAAAATAATCATGAATTTGTATTCTTTTGCTGGACTTGCGGACACCCCTTTTTCCGTGGCAATCACAAAAGGACGAATGTACAAGGAACTGCCTTCTTTTTTCTGAATCCAATCGTTTTCCAGTTTTAACAACGCTTCCAAACCTTTGAAAAAATAATCTTCAGGGAATTCAGGAATGGCCAAACGTACGGCAGACTTGTTCAATCTTTTAAAATTTTCCTCTGGACGAAACAACCAAATAGCATCTGCATCATCTTTGTAAGCTTTCATACCCTCAAAAATAGCCTGCCCGTAGTGAAAAACCTTTGCAGAAGGGTCCAACGAGATAGGCCCGTAAGGCTTAATTTTTATCGTTTGCCATGCGCCGTCTTTGTAATCACATTCCAACATATGGTCCGTAAAAACATTTCCAAAAGAAAGATGGTTGAAATCAACCTCTGAAATTTTTGTTGTCTGCGATTTTTGAATCTCTATCGCCAATTTATTGTGTTCACTCATGCGCTATTTATTTACCGAACTGGGAGTACAAAAATAGTATTTATTTTACGAAATCATGAATGAAAAAGCGGATATTCTTTCCATCAAAAGACAATTGAGGACTTTTTCTGCTTTTGTAAAATTTTAAGAAGCTTTGAGTATCTTTGTCACCGAGATGAAACGAGAAATAATCATAACTTCTGATGGTTCAACCACCATACACATGCCCGAATGGAATGAGCAATACCATTCGAAACACGGTGCGATACAAGAAGCGTATCACGTATTCATCAAAAATGGTCTCTTCGCACATGCATCGCCTGAGCTGAATATTCTTGAAATTGGATTTGGAACAGGATTGAACTGTTTTATTACGCTGTTAGAAGCGGCCAAACAGCACCGAAAAATTGCATACACTGGTGTAGAAGCCTACCCAATCTTGGAAGACGAAATACTACAATTAAATTACGTCTCTGAATTGGATACGCGAAATTTTGCACACAAATTCGAAGAAATGCACCTGTACCCTTGGGATGAAAAACAGAACGTACACAAAAATTTTTCACTCCTCAAAAGAAAACAATGGATCAAAGATATTCAAGACAAAAATGCTTTTGACCTCATTTATTTTGACGCCTTTGGTGCCCGTGTCCAACCGGAATTGTGGACAGAAGAAATCTTTCAAAAAATGTACGATTCTCTAAAAAAGGGAGGTATTTTAGTCACTTATTCTGCAAAAGGAAGCGTTCGAAGAGCCATGCAGGCCGTCGGTTTTACCGTTTCTAGACTTCCGGGACCTCCAGGGAAAAGAGAAATGTTGCGTGCCGTAAAACCCTAAACATTGCCACAAAAAAAGAGCTACTCTTTTTTGAAAATAGCTCTTTTGAATCGCTTCTAATTTTTTTAGATCATTTTTAAGTTGTTCACCTCTTGTTCGGTCAAATGTCTCCAATGTCCTCTTTGGATATTTTTTTTGGTCATTCCCGCAAAAACAACACGGTCTAATTTCACAACCTTGTATCCTAGCGTCGCAAATATTTTTCGTACAATTCTATTCCTACCCGAGTGAATCTCAATACCAACCTCAGATTTTGACTCTCCTTGCACATAAGCCACATCGTCGATAAACACTTTTTTTCCTTCCACAGCAAAATCTCCACTACTCAACGTTTGCAAATCTTTCAATGCAAATTTTCGATCTAGCGAAGCATGGTATAATTTTCGAACATTGTGTTTCGGATGTGTTAGCTTTTTGGCCAATTCACCATCATTGGTAAACAACAACAAACCTGTTGTGTTCCGATCCAAACGACCCACAGGATAAATTCGCTCTTTGGTTGCCATTTGCACCAGATCCATGACCGTCTTGCGTCCCCTATCATCGTCCATAGTCGTGATAAAATTTTTGGGTTTGTTTAACAAAACATAGCGTTTTGTTTCTGGATTGATCAAGGAGCCTTCAAATCGCACCTCATCCGTCAACTGCACCTTGTACCCCATTTCGGTAATTACCTTTCCATTGACCATCGCAGATCCCGCAGCAATCAACACATCCGCCTCTCTACGAGAACAAATTCCAGAATTGGAAATGTACTTGTTCAAACGTATGCCTTCGTTCTCATTTTTTTGCGTAGGTGTAGGCTTTGTTTTCTTCGCAAATTTACTCGGGCGTTTTTTCAAATTTCCTGTCGTCTTTTTTGAATAAGAAGTCGCGTTGCTTTTCTTGCTCCTTCCACCCTGTTGTCGTCCTCTCGACGAGTTTTTCTCTGTGCTCATGAATCTATAATTAATTTATTTTTTGCAAAAGTACACTTTTGCATCGAGTTATGTTTGATGTGGCATCAAAACTATATGTTTTCTAAAATTTTAGAAATGATTACAGAAGTATCTATCAAGGTCAAACTGAACACCCCGAGCACAATCAAGAATTTCAAAAGATTGTGCAGCAAACTGTAGGCTTTTTTCGACTGTGCTTTCCATAGCAATCCCAAAAAAACAACAAAAGACAAAAACACGAAGTAAAAGTAATATTTCATAGCACCCACTTCAGGGTATTCCCACAACAAAAAAACGGGATTCAAAGCGATCAACACCAAACATGTTATGATTTTTTTTGTCATTCGTTCCCCATATTTCACAGGGATTGTTTGGTAATTCATAACAAAAGCCCCTTGGATATTTTCCAAATCTTTCACCAATTCGCGAATGGTTACAATGAAGAACAAAAAAGCGGCGTGGATAAAAATAACCGCAGAAATATGTTTGTGATACACAAAAATCACAAAAAAAGGCATCATGGCAAGCCCCGAAGCACTTAACAATCCCACCCAAGATTTCTTTTTCAATTTATGAGAGTAAAACCAGATCAAAAAAACATAGCTCGCAAAAAACAAAGCCGCGCGCCACGAAACAATCCAACCCAATACAAACCCCACAGCATTGCACAAAAAATAAATTTTCAACTTCAATGCCTGAGGCACAAAATTATCAATACGCGACTTGAGCGGCTTGTTGATTCGATCCATTTCGGTATCGTAAAAGTCATTGATAATATAACCGGCTGCAATGACCAAACTCGTCGAAACAACCGTGAGTAACAAATCCAAATCCAAAATCACATCCGTGATAGGTTCGTCTGCTTTGAAAATAAAAATAGAAGTCAAATATTGGGCAATCCCCACAATCAAGATGTTGTAACTGCGCATCACAGACATCAATCCAATCAAGAAATAATACGTGGGGCGTTGAGACGGTTTTTTGTTCTCAGGTGTTGCCATTTGTTTTTAGAATCGATACACCAGCTCTAAATGGTAGTCTTTTAGCTGCTTTTTGACTTTTTCATAATCTTTTGCAAAACCTAAAATATAACCACCCCCTCCAGAGCCGCATAGCTTTAGGTAATAATCATTGGTCTCAATTCCTTGCTTCCACAAATGATGAAAAGGCGCAGGAATCATGGGTTTGAAATTGTCCAATACCACTTTCGACAAATGCTTCATATTCGAAAACAAAGAGCTCACATCGCCGTGCAAGAAATCTTTGATACAAGAATTGGTGTGTTTTGCGAATTCTTCACTAAACATTTTTCGAAAACCTTCGTTTTTCATTTTGTTCATGAAAATGGAAACCATGGGTTCTGTTTCTCCCGTAATTTTTGAATCTAACAAAAACACAGCCGCTTTGCTGTCTTTTTGATACGGAATTCCGGTAGGTTCCACACTCGTTGAAGAATTGATTAAAATCGGCAAACTCAAATAGCTGTTCAGCGGATCCAGTCCCGAACTATTTCCATGAAAAAACGATTCCATCAAGGAAAAAATCTGCTTCAGTTTTAGCAGTTTTTCCTTGGTTAAATTCTCAAGAACGGTAATCTTCTCCTCCGCATATTTGTCGTAAATAGATGCTACCAAGGCGCCCGAACTCCCCACGCCATAGCCTTGGGGAATACTCGAATCAAAATACATCCCTTTCTCTAAATCCGATTGAAACAAATCCAATTGAAAAGTGACCAAATCGGTGGTCAACCCCGCTAGGTATTTGTGAAAGCGTTGCAAGTTTTGATTGGATTCTACGGTTTTTTCCGTGGGAGGTATTGCCATTTTTAACGCCCCTTGAAAGTGGTTGTAAGGAATGGCCAATCCTTTCGAATCTTTGATAATTCCATATTCGCCAAACAGTAAGATTTTGGCATAAAACAAAGGTCCCGTCATAAACTTTCCTTTAAATGGTAACAATTACAAAGATACGCTTTTTTTACCAGAATAAAACAGCCCACTTTTCTGCACTGTATTCCATTATAAAATGGTCCTTTTTGTTACAAAAAATCCCTTTACAGACTGCTTATCTCTAGGGCTCCCTGCCCCACATGATCGTGGATAAAATGTTTGTTTTGACAAAAGGCTGCCAATTCACTTTCGATAAATCGATGTACCGCTTGCTTTTCATTTTCAGGATACAACAAATGCACATTCGCTCCGGCATCCAACGTAAAACAAATATTCGAACCCTTGTCGGCTCTGTACTGCCAAATCCGCTGAATGATTTGCAAGGTATTCGGTTTCATCAATATAAAATAGGGCTGACTCGTCAGCATCATGGCATGCAAGGTCAGCGCTTCACTTTCCACCAAAGCAATAAAATCTTTCACAGCCCCTTCCTTGAGGTAGGTTTTGATTTTTGCAATATTTTCCCCTGCTTGTACAAATCGATTTTGCGCATAAGGGTGATCAAACATCAAATTATGTCCAACCGTACTACTGACTTGTTTTTCTCCCTTATCTACCAACAATATTGTGTCTTGGTAATTCTTAAAAACAGGAGCGATGTCTTCTGTAAAAGCCACGCCGTACAAATCAGAGCTTTCCTCAACAGCCTCGTGAGCACCCCAAACCACCAAAGAACCTTTGACACTTCGACAGGCACTCCCCGATCCCAAACGCGCTAAAAAAGAAGCTTTCTTGTAAAAATAATCTTCGGACATCTCGGGCGATAACAATTTTTCAATACGCATCAAACACAAAGCCAAAGCACTCATACCACTTGCGGAAGAAGCAATTCCACTGCTGTGCGGAAAAGAGTTGTTCGAACGAATGGTAAAATGGTACTCTTTTAAAAACGGTAGGTAGGCTTCAATACGTTCAAAAAATTTTTGAATTTTAGGTCGGAAGGCCTCCTTTTTCGCTCCCTCAAAAATAATTTCAAAACTGAAAGCATCCGACGCTGCCTTTTTTTCAAAAACCACCTCCGTTCGCGTGTGACAGTTGTTGAGTGTAAAACTAATGGAAGTATTTTCGGGCAATTGCGGTTCTCTCTTCCCCCAATATTTCACCAAGGCAATATTGCTCGGAGCTTGCCAAGCAACTTTTCCTTTTTCCAAACTCCCTAAATCTTTCTTTACTATAAAATCTGTTGTTTTCAAACGGTGGCATTTTGGAGCAAATATAACGAACTCATCTCTTTTCGTTTCTTTTTTGGTTATTTTTGTGATCATGAAATCAAAAAAAGCATTGCTACTGCTCAATGGAGCGCCCCCGAAAAAACTGCCCGACTTGTCAAACTACGACTTGGTATGTGCCACTGACGGAGGCTACAACCTTCTCAAACAGCAAAAGATTCAGCCCGATTTAATTACGGGCGATTTTGATTCCATCACACAAATTCCCGAAGAAGTAGAAGTGATTTCGACGCCTGATCAAAATTTTACTGATTTTCACAAGTCGCTAGAAATCTTGCATGCAAGAAATATGCGCACGATTGATGTTTTCGGCGGATCGGGGAACGAAGTAGATCATTTTTTGGGCAATTTGAGCACCGCTTTGGAATGGAAAGAAAAACTAAAACTCACTTTTTTTGATGATTACGGTCATTTTTTCTTTATCGACAAATCTTTTGTCGGAAGCGATCTAATGCATCGCACCATCTCACTCGTTCCTTTTCCAACGGCTCACGGAATTTCCACTCAGGGCTTACAATACCCTTTAAAAAAGGAAGCCCTCAATTTTGGTGAGCGCATCGGAACCCGTAACAAAGCAGTTCAAGACACTATTGAGATCTCCTACCAACGAGGAGCTCTTTTCATTTATATCAGCAACACATGACCTCAAAAAAAATAAAATTAATTTGGGACTTTCGCGGTCCTACAGGCATGGGAACTGCCGCACACCACTGTGTTCATCTCAAAGAATTTGCCGAAAAAGAACAACTGCCTTTCTACGAAATCAATACCCTTGAAATTTCCGAGATGCACGCCACGGCCTTTCTAATCGTCGATGAAAAAGACATGAAAACCTATCGAGATGCCCTAAAACCTCACCGGGGGCAACGCGTCGATTTTCCCTAAAAAAAAGTACGGAACTGCCTCATTGTATTTTTAACTATTTTTATGCCCAGATGAATCGTTACAAATTGCTTTTTACTGTTGGTTGGCTCTTTTGCATTTCTCTCACGCAAGGACAAAGCTTAGGAAACCATCCTTCCACCATCGACTGGATGCACATTGATTCTCCAAGCGCGCGTATCATTTACCCAGCAGAAAATGAAAAAGAGGCCAAGCGTATTGCAGATGTCGTAGCTTATTTGCAAAAAAAAGGAACCACCTCCATTGGAGAACAAATCGAAAAAATCGACATTGTTCTGCAAACCCAACAGGTGATTTCCAATGGTTTTGTCACCCTCGCTCCCTTTCGCAGTGAATTTTTTGGTACAGCGCCTCAAAATTTTAACCGATTGGGCTCCACAGACTGGCTGGATTTGTTGGCCATTCACGAATACAGACATGTATTACAATACACCAATGCCAAAAATGGCGCCACAAAGCTCATGCATCTCATCAGTGGAGAAAGTGGTTGGGCGGGTATTTTAGGTTTGCGAATCCCCTCCTGGTATTTTGAAGGCGATGCGGTTTTGGCGGAAACCCTTTTTTCCAGACATGGCCGCGGGAGAACCCCTTCTTTTTTTAAAGAACAAAGAGCCCTCTTATTGCAAGACAAAATCTATGCCTACAACAAAGCACGAAATGGTTCTTTCAAAGATTTGGTACCAAACCATTACCCCTTGGGATTTGTTCTTATGAACCATCTCAGAAACAACTACGGTATCACAGCGGGTAAAAAAATTCTAGCCGATGCCGGAAAAAGGCTTATCGGAACCTCCTCTTTCTCCTATGCTACAAAAAAACACACAGGAAAAACAAGTGAAGCACTGTACCATGAAAGTTATCAAAAATTAAAAACTAGGTTTCAAAAAGAAGCTTCGGAACTTTCATTGACGCCAAGAAAGGTCATTACTCCCGAAAACAAGACCATCAGCCACTATCTTTTCCCGGAGCCAACGGAAGACAATCGCATCGTTTGCCTAAAAACAAGTTTTGATCAAACGCCTAAAATTGTAGCGCTCAAAAACGGTCGAGAAACCACGTTGACCACAGTAGGTGTCACCTCACAAAATTTCCTGTCGCACAACCAAGGCTTTTTAGCTTGGACCGAATACCAACGCGACCCTCGTAGAGGCAACAGGAATTACAACAATATTGTTCGTTTCAACTTACAGACCAATCAAAAAAAGATACTCACAAGGCAAGGAAAATATTTTTCACCTCAATTTTCATACAGCACAAAAAAAATCATTGCTGTGGAAGCCGACGAACAGCTCCAAAACAAACTTGTGGTTCTCGATGCTGACAGTGGAAAGGTGTTGAAAAGCCTCCCCAATCCAAAAAACCTTTTTCTGAGTTTCCCAAAATGGGGCGCAGACGATCGTTTCATCGTTTTTTTGGCCAAGGAACACTCTAAAATTGCCTTTTTTCAGTACGATTTCCAAACCCAAAAAACCCAGCAATTGACAAAATGGACAGAACACACCATCGGCTCCTTTACCCTGTCGAAAAACACCGTTGTTTTCAGTGCTTCGTTCTCAGGGATCGACAATATTTATTCCTTTGAACTCGACAATCCTCGAGAAATCAAACAGCTCACTTCGGTTCAAACGGGAGCGTATATGCCTGTTTTAAGAAAGGATGCGTCATTGGTTTTTAGTGAATTTACCACAAAGGGGCATGTTTTAACAACCCTGAAACGCATCCATGCAAAAAACAAAAAAATCCTGATCGAGGCGCCCGTTTTACAAAAGCAATACGCGATCAAGACCACGGACGACGAATCCAATATCTTGGATAAAATTCCAGAAAACAGCTACCAGCCCAAGCCTTACAAAGGCTTTTTCAAAGGCCTAAAATTTCACAGTTGGGGACTCATCAGTGCTACGAACATTTCAAGCAATGCAGGACTCAACCTACAATTTCAAAATATTTTGAGTGACTTTTCAGCCAATGGATACGCCTACTACAATGTGAACGAGAAAAGATCAAGCTATGCGGCCAACCTCACTTACAGTCGCTATTTTTTAGAAATCAATGCAGGGTTTACCCATAAAAACAGGTCCAATATCGTTCGATTTCCTTTTAGAATGCAATCGATTGATTTTTCTGAAAGTCAATTCTCTGGGGGTATTTCCCTACCGCTGTCAAAGATTCGAGGCAATTATTTGCAATCCTTGCGATTGGAAACGAATTACGTTCAACACCATACCGGGGATTACAAAAGTGGGCGACTCCCGTTTGCTCCCTTCCAATTTGGCGCTCTTGAATCGACATTGACCCTTTCAAACCTGCGTCAAACCGCGGTGCAAAATTTGGCACCAAAATACGGACAATACCTTCACATCTCCTACAAAAGAAATCTTAAAAATGCAGCCATCAATCAATGGGCTGCGCAAGGTTTGTTCTTTTTTCCTGGATGGTTTCCAAACCACAGCACACAAATCATAGGGGCTTGGCAAAAAGAAAATGTCACGGAAAATGCCTACCAGTTTGAAAACACTTTTGCGAGTGCGCGAGGATACGACGGTTTGTTTAGTGATGCCTCTCTTAAAATTGCGGCCAATTATACCTTTCCCATCGCCTATCCCGATTGGGGGCTGCAAAATATTACCTATTTCAAAAGGATTCGAGGTCTGTTTTTCTTCGATTACAGCCAACTCACTCGAGACAAAGATGAAGTCTTCCCAGTCTCCCAGAACTTCTTATTCCTGCTGCCCAAATCACTCGAGCGGAATTCCTGGGGTGCAGAGCTTATTTTTGACAACGTCTTTTTTAACTTGATAGAGATTCCCATCGGTTTGCGACAAAGTTTCTTGTTAAATACCGATGTGTTCAGCAACAAATCCTCTGCATTTGAAGTGTTTTTGAGGCTCGGTTTTTAAGACGGATCCGTCGCCAGTGCTTTTCCAATCAGAAAACCACCCGTCCATGCATTTTGAAAGTTGAAGCCTCCTGTAACAGCATCGATATTCAGCACCTCCCCTGCGAAAAATAAATTCTTATGCAATTTGCTTTCAAAACGTTTGAAATCGATTTCTTTTAAGTCCACCCCCCCTGCCGTGACAAACTCTTCTTTAAACGCACTTTTTCCTCGTGCTTCAAACAGCCCTTGGGTCAGTTGTTCGGCGATGGCCTCTAGTTTTTTATGGGAGACATCTGCCCACCTCGTCAAAGGATCTATTTCTGAAGCGATCACCATGCGCTCCCACAAGCGTTTGGGGAGTTCTTCAAAGGGAGACCGCAAAGCGATCTGTTTTTTTGCCTGGTTTTTTTTCACTCGCTGCAATTCCTGAGTGGCCTGACCCAAACGCATGGAAATCCAATTGACCTGTACGTTGTATTCGTAATTTTTTTCGGCCAAAAGTCGGGCTCCAAAGGCAGACAATTTCAACACCGCAGGCCCACTCAACCCCCAATGTGTAATTAACAAAGGCCCTTGTGATTCTAATTTTGTTCCTTCCAAACGAACCGTGGCATTGGGCACCGAAAGACCTGACAAATCCGACAAGCGATTGTCTTGGATTGTAAAGGTAAACAAGGACGGCACCGGTGCAATAACGGTGTGCTGTAAGGAACGTACCAAATCCCATACCCGTTTGCTACTGCCTGCCGTAACCACCACTTTTTGTGCCCTAAAATCGCCTTTGGACGTTTGTACGAGCCAATGGTCTTCTTTTTTCAATAGGTGGTTGACGCCATGATTGGTCAATACTTCAATTCCCAAATCGTTTACCTGTTTTTGAAAACAATCCAATATGCTTTGCGAGGAATTGGACGTTGGAAAAACACGGTTGTCTTTTTCAATTTTTAGGGGAACGCCACGACTTTCGAACCATTCCATCGTGTCTCCTGTCATAAACTGATGAAAAGGCCCCAACAATTCTTTTTTCCCTCGGGGATAGAATTCGCACAAATCTTTGGGTACAAAACAAGCATGGGTCACATTACACCTTCCTCCGCCGGATATTTTCACTTTTTGCAGGACTTCTTTTCCTTTTTCAAGAATCACCACTTGCAAGGAAGGGTTGTTTTCTTTGGCGGTAATGGCGGTAAAAAATCCAGCAGCTCCCCCTCCTATGATGACAACATCTTTGTGCATGCTTATTTTTTTTGTAGGATCATGCCTTTGTAAGGCACCACAATTTCATATCCTTTCGATTGAAAATATTGGGGGGTATTTTCATTGCCTGTGACCAAAACAAAATCGCCGCCCCAAGCCCCCAAACTTTTCACTTCACCAAAATAATCGGAAAAAAGCCTTTCTTTCACCGGGGTCAACCCTAACAAATTACTGATTATTTGCTCGTGCTGTCGGATCAAAACCTCAAATTCGGACAAAGAGGTCACATGGGTTATTTTTTGAGTAATGTCTGAAATCGCTTGCAACATTTCTTTTTTGTCGGAGGTATCTGCACGGTAGGCTTTTATTCCCGCTTTGCTGTCTTGTTTCTCATTCAAATAAACAAAGTACAACTGATCTAAAAAAGGGGGCTCAAAAACAACGGCTGTCACCTCCTGCCCGTCATTCAATCGTTGGTACCATATCGGTGTATCGTTTTGGGCACAGGCAATATCGTAGCCACTACCTCCAAAAGATTTTTGCAACAATTCAAAAGCATCGACGGCTGCCCAAGAGGCAATGCTATTGATCAAAGTAGAGGAAGTACCCAAACCCCAATTGTTGGGAAAGGTTAAAAATGTTTGCACAAAAGCGCCCGTTCCTTTGCTGAGAAATTCAGGGTTCATTTTTTTGGCCTCCAACAGTATTTTTTGCAAGATGGCCGTTTCTTTATTGTCATGAGGAAGATGCAATTCAGCTACCTTCAATTCCGCTTGAAACCACATTTCCTCAAGGACGGAAAAACTTTCCCAAATCACCACAGGCTGATCGAGAGAACACACTTCCAATCGCTGCCCAAATTGGGTGGGTAAGGCAAAAGCAAGAGCGCCGTCCAAAACGGCGTATTCTCCTGTGATTAATAATTTTCCATTGCTGTAAAATTTTTCCATCAAGCCGACTTTAATTTTTCATAGGCTTCTGACACAGCACTGTGACTCACGGGGCTGTTTTCAAAATGTTTGACCAGCATCTGTTTTTCCTCGGCTGTGGCTCCTAGTTGGTTTAAAATATTCATCAAATGCATTTTCATATGTCCTTGCTGTATTCCCGTGGTTGTCAAAGCCCGCAGTGCCGCAAAGTTTTGTGCGAGACCTGCCACGGCAATAATTTTCATCAGTTCCTCCGCAGAGGGCTCTTGTAACAATTCCAACGAAAATTTAGACATCGGATGCAAGGCCGTCAGTCCACCCACGGTACCCAAAGCAAGTGGGATTTCTATCCAAAAATGAAATACGCCGTCTTTGATTTCACAATGTGTCAAACTTTTGTAAACGCCGTCTTTGGCAGCGTAGGCATGTGCACAGGCTTCAATCGCTCTAAAATCATTCCCTGTGGCCAATACCAACGCATCGATGCCGTTCATAATTCCTTTGTTGTGCGTGACCGCTCGGTAGGGTTCTACCGCTGCGATGTCTACCGCATTTTTAAATTTCTGTGCATAGGCTTCGGCAGAAATGGGACTGTTGGGAGGCAGCAAATCGTTTACCGAACAGCTTACTTCCGCACGCACCAAACATTCGGGTACGTAATTGGACAAAATACTCATCACAATACGCACACCGTCTTTTTCAAAGGCTCCCGCAATGGCTTCCAAACAAGAGTTGATAAAATTGGCCCCCATGGAATCTTTGGTTTCAAAGGTCACATGCAACTGGTAATAATTGGCCAGTTCGGTGGTTTTGTCTCGGAGTTCCATCTCCAAAATACCGCCGCCTCTTTGGCGCATATTTTTGGTGATGCTTTCTGTGGCCTGCCACAAAGCCGGTTTTACAGATTCAAAATAATGCTGAAGGCTTTCCAAAGTGCCCTCATACATAAAATGGACTTGTCCTATTTTTTTGGTCCCCAAAACCTCGGCCTGAAAACCGCCTCGGGTGCTCCAAAACTTACCAACCAGCGATGCGGCCGCCACCACAGAACTCTCTTCAATGACCATGGGTAAAGTATAGTCCGTACCGTTGATCAAAAAGTTCGGCGCCACACCAAAGGGCAAGTAAAAATTGGAAAGTGTGTTTTCAATAAAATCGTCGTGCAAACGCTGTAATTTTTCATCCGTATTCCAGTACTGCTGTAAGGTCATTTTCGCTGCACGGGGGTCATGAAAAAATGTGGTTGCCAACCATTCCATTTTTTCTTCTTTGGAAAGTTTTGAAAAACCCGCTATTCTTTTGCTCATAAATCTCTTCTATTTGAAACTCTTGCAAAGGTACTTTTTCCTTAGTAGAAAAATACAAAAAAGGGTTTTTTTCTGCGGATTATCTCAAGAATTTTTTATCTTTACTCTAGTTCTTTATCAAAGAATTCGAAAACCCGATACCCCAACAATTCATGCAAAAATTCACGTGTTACCCCGCCCTCTTATTTGTATTTTCCATATGTATCGTCTCATGCGACGTCTCTTATTTGGACACAGCATTTGAAGAAGAAACGAGTTGGGAAGGAAGTGCGCAATTGCCTGCGGGTTATTTGGACTATACCGTTTCGGAATTGTTCGAGGAACTGGGGTCTGACAATTTTGACTTGACCTCGAGTGAGCGATTGGCGTTTTCGTACACCGAATCTTTCGCGGGAAACGACGACAGCGCTTTTGATGTAAAAATTCCCAATACAACCATCCGTTCAACGATAAACACACCGATCACGGCAGCAAATCTTGCCGCCATTGGTGAAGCGTTTCCTTACACCATCACCCCAGAAATTGGTCCCGGTTTGCCCAATCCATTGATCGGAGAAAGATCAAGAAACAACCAAACCCTGCACCATTTGAACTTGTCTCAAGAAATTACGGGCGCCTCTTTTCGAGAGGGAACCCTCGATATTACGTTCACTTCAAGTTTGGACGCTCGTATTGATCTCACACTAGAAATTCCCTCTTTTACCAAAAAAATCGGTGGTGCTACTTTTAGAGAAACGGTGGTACTGAATGGATTCGAAGTCCAAACCATTCGCATCTCACTGAACGATTACGAGGCCAATTTGACGCACGACGGAAACAACTTTGACAGCACTCACAACCAGTTGGTTTTGAATTTACAAGCCGTTTTCTCCTTTGCAGCGGGTGATGTATTGCGAGCGAACGATGCTGTTTCCTATGAGGCTGTTTTGACAGAGGCAGGTACTGAGGTGGTCTATGGAGATTTCAAACAAGAGACCTTTTCTGTTTCTGAAAAATCACTTTCTTTGGATTTCTTTGAAAATTTTGGCGACAGCGATCTTTCGTTTACCAACCCACGCATGACCCTAACAGCTACGAACGATTACGGCTTCCCTATAGGTGTTCATTTATCAGACATCCGATCTCGCCAGGGTTCAAACACCACAAACCTTTCTTACAATGGAAATGTGGGTTTGCCCGATACCTTTGTCATTGAAGGTGTCACCCACTTTGGCGATGAAAAGAAAACAACAGCCATCGAACTGAATCAAGACAATTCAAATATTGTTGCCCTGTTGGAATCCAAACCTTCGTTCATTGACTTGACAGTCAGCGGCAAGGCCAACCCGATCGATGCCAATCCGAACGAAAATTTTTATGCCACGGACAATGAAGGTCTGGAGGTACAGGTGAACCTAACTTTTGACGAAGTCAGCTTGCAAAAAATGATCTCATTTGATACGGAAGATATTTTAGACAACCTTACTGAACTGCTTTTGTCGGTGACTGTGTCCAACAAAATTCCGATGACGGGCCGTTTGGTCTTGCATTTTAAAAATGATTTCGGTCAAACCGTACTCAGCGAAACACTGACAGGGTTTGAGGCGGCCAATGTAGATGAAACGGGTGCTTCTGACGGTGTTCCGGTAACTTCCAATTTTCGCATTGACTGGAACGAAGAAGACATCGCACTGTTGAATGAAGTACAAAATGTGCAAGTTGTGTTGACACTCGTGCTTCCGCAAGGAGAAGACGAGGTGCTTCTCAAAGGAAGCGATGCCGTGCGCATTTCCATCGGCACAAAACTAAGCGCTGAATTCACCGATGACAACGAATAAAAAGACCCCATGAAAAAAACCTTATTCACCTTTATTGTTCTGATTTTTGCGACGTTCGGCACGAGCCATGCGCAAAACGATTTGTCTTTTTACCATATGGGCGACTACGTGGCGCAAACACAAAACCTGTCCCCCGTCTACGTCCCCAAAAATGCCTTTACAATAGGGGCCTTAACGCATGCCAGTGCTCGGGTAAATTCTAATTTCCTATTGTCGGATGTATTGACGGTCAACAACAACCTTTTAAAACTCGATTTCGAAAATTTACACGCCGTTGCGCAGCAAAAAAACGCTTTTGAGGCCGACATATCCGCCCCTCTTTGGATGCTTGCTTTGAAAACTGGCAAGGGCTCTGTCACTTTCTTTGCCAATGCAAAAACCTCTCTAAATTCCATTATCAGTGACGATTTTATCCAACTTGCAGCGTATGGTTTTTCTGACAGTTTTGCCTTGTCGAATGAAAAAATACTGGCTACCTCCTACACTGAAATTGGTTTTGGCTATACCCATCAATTCTTTAATAACCGTTTGGCAGTTGCCCTACGATTGAAATCGCTCAACGGAAGGTCGCATGCAAAAATACAGGACAATGCTTCTTTTTCTGTGGACATCGATCCCATCACCTCTTTTTGGAACGTACAAGCTTCGAATGCCACCCTACACACAGCAGGCATTGAAGATCCGGAATACGAGGACCTGTCTTTGTTTACCGAAAACAAAGGGTTCGCCATGGACCTGGGTGCCACATATGCGATTACTGACAAACTCACCCTTGAACTTGCCGTGAATGACATTGGATCGATTCACTGGACTGAAAACGTAAAAAACTACCACCTTGAAGATTCTGAAGGAACGATTTACAGCGGCATTGATTTGAATACGGACAACTCGATTGAAGAGGAAATTGAAGACGCCTTGAACGAGGTCATCGGTAGCTCGGAAACGGCGGAACCTTTTACCACAAAACTGGCTGTCAAAACGTTCTTTTCGGCGCGTTACCAACTCACACCCAAAAACACCTTGGTGGCGGCATTTTTCAACAACAGCCATGCGCTGCTCGACAGCAAACCCAGTTATTCGATCGGCTACCAAAGAACCTTGAACAAAACTACTTTTGGTATTTTGGCGCGCGGGGGCGGTCCTCAAAATAGTGTTAGCCTCGGTGCCAATGCCATCCTGCGTTTGGGCTTTTTACAATTCTACGCCGCGACAGACAACCTCGTTGGTTTGTTCGGAAAAGTAGAAGAAGTCCAAGGAGGAAGCCTTCGCATCGGAATGAATTTTGTGTTTGGCTACAAATCCTAGTACCCACGCCTCGGTGCTTTTTTTTATTTTTTTTTAGCGGAACCCTCATGAAAATCAGCTACTTAAAAAAGCATGAAATTTTTCTCATTTTTTTTCTTGTGTAGTTGGTGGAACCCTTCTATATTTGCAGCGCTTTGCAGAAAATTTTTCGCAAACATGCCGATGTAGCTCAGCTGGCTAGAGCAGCTGATTTGTAATCAGCAGGTCGTGGGTTCGAGTCCCTCCATCGGCTCCAAAACAAAAAAACACTCCTTGATGTAAGGAGTGTTTTTTTTGTCTCTAATGCAAAAATAAAACCCGCGACAACCCTTCGCTGCCTTTGCGTTCCTAAAAGTCTTTTGAGGGTTGCTTACAG
>CAXRIA010000037.1:0-5108 GCA_964230805.1 Flavobacteriaceae bacterium | reverse complement strand
GAGAAGTTAAACCTATCCGCGCAGATGGTACTGCCACTGGTGGGAGAGTATGTCATCGCCTTTTTTTTTACTGATCACTCAGTAATCCACAAGCCTTTATCGAGAGATAGAGGCTTTTTTTATATACCCATCCTAGATTTAAAAATCCAAAAAAATAACAGCTGGTGTGAGTTGCACGGGCACTTGATCATGGATGGCGCGTTACTTTGTAGGTTTGTATTTGGAATCTTGGAATAATTTTAGAGGAGGCGTATTTAGTATGTCCGCTAGATTTTTGTCAGTTTGTCTTTGGTATGATTTGACAATTTGCAGGCCTAACCAGATACCGATTCGATCGGGAGTTTGTGGGTCAATATCTAAATAAAATTTAGAAAATGGTGCGATTTGATTGAAGCGACGGTCCAGCGTGAAATCGGTACTATAGAGTAATTTGTTTTCAATGAAATACGCCCAAATACGAGCTTCATTTTCGATCATCCAATGGTATTTGTTCTTTTCATGGCCCATGAGTTCCTGTTCGGAATAGTCGGGAAGAAGCGTTTTTAAAACAAACAATCTTTTGCCATGATGGATTATTTTTTCGAGGAAAGTGCTCCCTTTTTTGAGTGTTACAAATCGATCTATGATTTGGGTGGCTACATCTACAGTTAACTTTGATTTCTTGTAGTTTTTTGAAAGGTATTTAGGAAAGCTCTGATACACTTCCGAATCGCTTCCCAAATACATGTCTAAAGATAAAAATAATAGTGAATCTGCATAGGTCACAGGATGCTCGTAATCTAAGTTGGTAATTAAAGTGAATGTTTTTGGCGGATGGAAGTTCGGAAAGTTGTGTTGAATGTTTGCAAATAGCTTTGTCAATTTTTTTCGTTCCTGTGTAAAATTTCCAAAAACACTGTCTACTTTTTCAAGTAAAGTTAAATCTTCACGATTGATTTGTTTTTGATGCCAAATGCTGTCGGGTGTTTCGTGCGGAAATAAATAGGGATATTTTTTCTTTAGTTTTGAAAATCCTTTTGTGTTTGAATGGTAAAATTGTCTGTGGAAATCTACAAATTCAGGAGTTGTTTTGAGTGTAGGTACGTTTGTTTTTTTCTTTTGATGACATGAAGAGGACAAAATGATAAAACTGAGAAGGAAAAGATATATTTTCATGGGAATCTTAAGAATCAGTTAAAATGTATGACTTTTTTTGTGAAACGTCTTACACGAGTATTTATTGAGATTTAATTTGTTTATTTTTGTGTCTTTCAAAAATACTAAATTCTCAGAGATGATACATACGGAAAAAGTGGTGCCACATATTGTAAAATGGTTGGCAGATTATGCGAAAAAGGCAGGTGTCCAAGGTTTTGTTGTAGGTGTGTCAGGAGGTATTGATTCTGCGGTGACCTCCACCTTGTGTGCGGAAACAGGTTTGAAGACGCTTTGTGTAGAAATGCCGATTCATCAAGAGAAAAGTCAAGTGAACAGAGCTCAAGAACACATTGCTCAGTTGAAAGAAAAGTATGCAAATGTAAGCGCTACGCGAGTAGATTTGACAAATACCTTTGATTTGTTTCAAGAAGCCTTTTCAGAGAACGCAACCGATACGGTTAAAAATCTGGCTTTGGCAAATACGAGAGCTCGCTTGCGTATGACTTCGTTGTATTATTTAGCGGGTCTGCATTCATGTTTGGTAGCAGGAACAGGAAATAAAGTGGAAGATTTTGGGGTTGGTTTTTACACAAAATACGGAGATGGTGGTGTGGACTTGAGTCCGATTGCAGATTTGGTAAAATCAGAAGTATTTCAGATTGGTGCTTATTTGGGAGTGCCTTCTGCCATACAATCGGCTGCGCCAACAGACGGACTTTTTGGAGATAGTAGGACAGATGAAGACCAACTTGGTGCCTCTTATGACGAGTTGGAAATAGCCATGCAACAAAAAGATCAAGGAATTTCTTTAGAGGCCTTGCAAGGTAGAGAGAAAGAAGTTTTTGAGATATTTCTAAAATTGAATCGTGCAAACCAACACAAAATGAATCCCATACCAGTTTGCGGAATTCCTGAGGAGTTCAAAAAGTAAATCTTTGCAATAGAGAAAACAAAATATTAATTGTTACTTTTACAAAAACACCGTTTTATTTGGAATTTTTAGATTTTAATTTTTTAGATGTTTTAGATATTACTCTTGTAGGAGTTCTTTTGTACTATGTTTACAAGTTGCTAAAGGGAACTGTTGCGATTAATATTTTTATTGGAATTACCATTGTCTTTTTAATTTATAAAATTACGCAGCTTCTCAAAATGGAGATGTTGAGCGGAATTTTAGAAGTGCTTGTAGGAGGAGGGGCGATTGCTCTGTTGATTATTTTTCATCCGGAATTGAGAAAGTTTTTATTGATGTTGGGTTCTGCAAATATCTCTTCAAAAAAAAGCTTTATCAAGCAATTGCGTTTTTTGAAAACTGAAATCGCGAACGATACGAATGTGGAAAGCATCGTAGCGGCTTGTTTAAAAATGTCGAATTCAAAAACCGGAGCCTTAATTGCAATAGAACGTAACAACAGTCTTGATTTTGCAAAGCAAAATGGTGATACCATGAATGCAGAAGTCAATGAACCGTTGTTGGAAAGTATTTTTTACAAAAACAGTCCATTGCACGATGGTGCCATCATTATAAAGGACAATTATATTACTGCCACACGCGTGGTTCTTCCATTGTCTGACAAACAGCTGCCCAATCGATTTGGGTTGCGTCACAGAGCTGCCATTGGCGTGACTGAGCGCACGGACTGTATTTGTTTGTTAGTTTCTGAAGAGACAGGTAAAATTTCTTTAATTAAAGATGGGGAGTTTGAATTGTTTGAGTCCAATGAGGATTTGATCGAAAAAATTAAGCATATTTTAAATTAATAACTTCGAGTACTTTCTTCTTAAAGTTAAGCGATTACAGATGCTTCGCCAAACTGTTTTTCAAACAAGTTTTTATAAAAACCATTTGGTTTGTTTAGTAGCTGATTGTGATTTCCTTGCTCTACAATCAGTCCTTTGTCCATGACAATAATTTTGTGCGCCTTTTTGATAGTTGCCAAGCGGTGTGCAATAATGATTGAAGTTCTATTTCTGGTGATGGTATCCGTGGCGTACTGAATCATTTGTTCGGAGTGTGAATCGACGGAGGATGTGGCTTCGTCCAAAATTAAAATAGAAGGATTGCTCACATAAGCTCTTAAAAAAGCAATCAACTGTCTTTGCCCTGCTGAAAGCATACTACCTCTCTCTTTAACATTGTAGTCATAGTTGTTTGGCAGACTCATGATGAAATCGTGAATTCCAATTTTCTTAGCAGCTTCTTTTACAGTTTCAACAGAGATGTTCTCATTTTTTAGAGTGATATTGTTGAGGATGCTGTCTGAAAACAGAAAAACGTCCTGTAAAACAACGGCGACGTGATTTCTTAACGAATTCAAAGTGTAATTTTCAATACGCACGTTGTCAATAGAGATTTCACCTGCATCTATTTCGTAAAACCGATTGATCAAGTTGATAATCGTGGATTTCCCGGCTCCCGTAGCCCCTACAATGGCCACAGTTTCTCCAGGTTTTACGTCCAGTGAGATTCCCTTCAAGACCTCTTCTCCTTTGACATAGCTAAAATGAACGTCTTTGAATTGAATACTTCCTGTCAATTCTTTAAGGTTGACAGTACCTTCTTTTGAGATGCTTTCCTGGGTGTCCATGATTTCAAAAACACGATCCCCAGCAACCATGCCCATCTGTAAGGTGGTGAATTTGTCTGCTATTTGACGCAACGGTCTGAAAAGCATTTCGGACATCATAATAAATCCGACAACCTCTCCTGTCGTAACAGATCCTTCAAATGCAGCTTGTACACCTCCGTACCAAACAATCAAACCAACGGCAACAGAGGATAAGATTTCTGCAATCGGATAAAATATGGAGAAATACCAAACGGTTTTGATATGTGCTTTTTTATGAACCTCGTTGATTTCTGAAAATTTTTCATATTCAATTTTTTCTCGACCAAAAAGTTGTACAATTTTCATTCCTGTGACACGCTCCTGAACAAAACTATTGAGGTTTGCAACTTGGGCTCTTACTTGTTGAAAAGCTACTTTGATGGATTTTTGAAAAATTTTGGTTGCATAAATTAAAATGGGCAACACAGTAAATGAAATCAAGGCTAGTTTCCAATCGATAGAGAGCATGCAGGCAGCAATAACCAACATTTTTAACAAATCACTGACTATCATAAACAAGCCTTGTCCAAAAAATTGAGCAATGGTTTCGACATCGGAAACGACTCTTGTAACCATTTGTCCTACGGAGGACTTATCAAAATAAGACATTTTAAACCGAATGACGTGATTGAAAATTTGGGTTCGAATGTCTTTGATGATGTGTTGTCCTAACCAATTTGCAATATAAATAAAGCTAAGGTGCAATAACACTTCAATTAACAAAACACTGAAGATGAATATGGTATAATCCAAAAGCCCTTCTGCATCTTTTGTTTTGATGTAATTGTCAACTGTTTGAATGATTAAATAAGGTCTCAAAGCAGTAATGATTGCCAAAATAATCGCTGTACTCGTCGCAGTTACAAAATGAATTTTATACATTTTGGCATGCCCCATGAGACGCTTGAATAACTTTATGTCAAAAACCTTTCCTGTGTTTTTAGTAGCCATGTATGATGTTTTCTGGATATTCAATGGAAGCAAGTGTCAATCCTTGCGCGGGTGCGGATGTGCCTGCATTGCTTCGATCTCTGCTTTCAATAATGTTGATAAAATTTTCTAGCGTCAACTTTCCCTTTCCAATAGCCACGAGTGTTCCTACAATGGCTCGAACCATGTTTCGTAAAAAACGATTGGCAGTGATATGAAAACTCAAAAGATCTCCCTCAAGGGTCCAAGTCGCTTTTGAAATAGTGCAATCGTATGTTTTGACATCGGTTTTTGATCGGGAAAAACACTTAAAGTCGCTGTACTCCAAAAGAATGTTTGCCGCCTTGTTCATTTCCTCAATATTCAGTTGTTGGTGGTACAATTGCCAAGTGGTGTCTAAAAGGAATACGTTTCTACCCAGGTAAATTTGAT
>CAXRIA010000036.1:0-12300 GCA_964230805.1 Flavobacteriaceae bacterium | reverse complement strand
CCATTGCGCAGCTAAAAACTTTATTTCTTCTCCGCGCAAACTAGGTATGATAGCCACCAATATTTCCGTCGACGTTTGTCTTTGGTATCTTTCTAATTTTGATTTTAGAGTCCAAAATTCTTCACCAGACAATGTGGCCGTACTGTCAATTAAAGCAGGAACAAATTTGGGTTTTTGAGGTACTTTGTATTGGGCATAAACACGCCCCACATTTCCCGAACAAAGCACAAAAAGACAAAGACTAATTTTAAAGAGATACTTTTTCAAGTTTTTATTTTTTTATTTTCAAAAAAGCGCGTTCCTTCAATTCAGGTTTCGACGAATCTTTTTTCAATTATTTTCGATCTCCCAAAAAACGCAAGAGGTACAAAAACAAGTTTACAAAATCCAAATACAGCGTCAGTGCACCGAAAATGGCTTTTTTCTGATACACCTCTACTCCATCATCAGCAGCTGCCATTCGCTTTATTTTTTGGGTGTCGTAAGCCACCAATCCCACAAAAATCAAAACCCCAGCATAGGTAATGATCCAATACAACAAGGCGCTCTGCATGAAGAAATTGACCCCCGAGGCAATCACAAGACCGATAAGTGCCATAAAAAGCAGATTTCCAATAGAGGTTAAGTCTTTTTTGGTCGTGTATCCATAGGCGCTCATAACCCCAAAAGTAGCGGCAGCGACAAGAAAAGTCGAAGCAATGGACGAACTGGTGTATATCAAAAATACGACCGATAGTGTCAAGCCATTCAATACAGAATACAAAAGAAAAACAGTTCCAGCTGTTTCGGCGGACATTTTATGAATACGTGCTGTCAGATACACAACCGCTATCAATTCCGCAGCAATCAACATATAAAAAGTCATCATGCTCCCAGAAGCAGGAAAAAGAAAATCCAGGACGGCAGGCGTTGAAGCAGCCCACATGGCCACCACACCTGTTATCACCAATGCACAGGTCATCCAACCATAAACCTTGGATATAAATGTTGCCTGTATTTGTGTTATTTGTTGTTCTAAAGTTAGGTTATTGTTCATTTGAATTCATTTTATATTTTCGACGTCTTATTATTTCTATTGTATTTTTTGGTTTTAAAAGGCTTTGCCAAAGACAACGCTTCAGGCCTTTGATATTTCATCTGACAATTCATTTGTGTCATTCGAACGATAGGGATAGAAATCTTTCAATTTTTTTCCCGCTTCTTCAATACCCAAAACCAACCCGCGTCCAAAGGCTCCCTTTGTAAACTCCGAGATCACCAAATCTTTTGTCGAGTTCCAAAAATCGTCAGGAACCACAGCGTCAATTCCTTGATCTCCGAGAATGGCAAATGTATGATCTTCTATAGCTAAATAGAACAACACGCCATTGCGCGCTTCCGTTTCATTCATTTTTAAAAAAAGGAAAACTTCTTTGGCACGTTCCAAAGGTTCTTTTTCTGAGCTTTTTTCAATATGCACACGAATTTCACCAGATGTGTTTTTTTCTGCTTCTTGAATCGCCTTCACGACAGCCTGTTCTTCTTTTTCTGACAAATGATATTCTGGTGACTTCATTTTTAAAAGGTTACCGCTGGTGCTTTCTCGCTACCTTTAGAGGATTGAAATCTATTCATTTCTTCAAAACCAAACCAACCTGCAAAAATCGAATTTGGAAAAATCTTGACAAATTTATTGTAGTTATTCACAAAACCATTGAATCGATTTCTTTCCACGTTGATTCTATTTTCTGTACCCTCCAATTGACTTTGTAGTTCTAGAAAATTTTGATTTGCCTTTAAATCTGGATATCTTTCTGCCACGACCATCAACTTGCCCAAAGCACCTGCTAATCCTTGTTGTGCTTTTTGAAACTCCGCCATCTTTTCAGCTGTCAAATTATTGGCATCAATGGTAGTGCTCGTTGCTGAAGCTCTTGCACTTATGACAGCTTCCAATGTCTCCTTCTCGTGAGCAGCATAGCCCTTTACTGTACTGACCAAATTTGGTATCAAATCGGCACGCCGTTGGTAAGAACTTTCTACATTCGACCAACTTGTTTTCGCATCTTCTTGAAAGACCACAGCGGTATTGTTGAAGTTTTTAATTTTTGAATATCCCCATACAACAACGAGAACCAAAATTATTAACGGTATCCATTTTTTTAAATTCATTTTACTTCTTTTAAATTTTCATATTATCCTCTTCTACCAAAGCAATGGTCATGCCAACATGCGAGCTTTGCCATTTTTGTCATTAAAATTGATAAACTGTCCTTTCGAGATTTTAAAAATCTCAAAACAAACATCAAATGCCTCTTTTTTGATGCTTGCCGTTTCTTCAGAACCGACAACGAAAATCGCTGATTTCCTTCACAATTCATTTTTTATTTTGAGAAGCTCGGCCTTCACCGCCTCCAAACGAATAATGATTTCGTGGTTATCCACCGTATTCTTTGGCTGTGTTCTCAATTTTTTTTTCGCACCTTCTAGGGTAAACCCCTTTTCCTTGACCAGATGAAAAATCAATTGAAAGTTTTTGATATCTTCTTGTGTAAACATGCGATTCCCCTTCGCATTCTTTTTAGGTTTGATAATGGAAAACTCTTTTTCCCAAAAACGAATCAAAGAGGTGTTTACCCCAAAAGCTTTGGACACTTCTCCTATTTTGTAATATCTTTTTTCAGGTAAGTTGACAAGCATTTAATCGAGTGATTGGTTTTCTTGTGATGACATTTCCAGCATTTTATCATATTCCTCCGGTGTTAGATCATTGAAATAATAATACACTGGATTTACTTTTCGCCCTCCTTTGATCACTTCGTAATGCAAATGAGGTGCCGTTGAGATTCCAGAAGACCCTACATAACCGATCAAATCACCTCTTTTGACTTTTTGATTTTTTCGGACCGTGTATTTTTGCAAATGTGCATAAAATGTTTTGTACCCAAATCCATGGTTTATTTTAACTTGATTTCCATAGCCACGGCGTGAGCGCTTCACTTTTTCGACTTTTCCATTTCCTGTAGCGTATACTGGCGTTCCTTTGGGAGCAGAGAAATCCATTCCCCAATGGTACTTTCTTGTTTTATAGATTGGATGTATGCGGTACCCATATCCTGAAGCCATTCGTTTCAAATCTTTGTTCGCAACGGGCTGAATGGCTGGTATCGATGCCAACATTTCTTTTTTGTTCTTAGCCATTTCCACAATCTCATCTAGAGATTTGGATTGCACCACAAGCTGTTTGGAGAGTACGTCTATTTTTTTGGTAACCTCTTTAATCATCGTCGAATTTTCAAAACCATCCAATGACTTGTAACGGTTTACTCCTCCAAAACCGGCCATACGTTGCTCCTTTGAAATGGGCTTGGCCTCAAAATACACACGGTAAATATTATCATCTCTCTCTTGGATAGCTTTCAAAACGGCTGTCCCTTCCTCTACTCTTTTTGAGAGCAACTCGTAATGTAATTTTAAGTTGTCAAGTTCACTTTCAAGTTTGATCTGATTTGGAGACTTCAAAACATAGCTAAAAGCAATAAAACCTAAAAATCCAACAAGCAAGGTAGCCAATAAAAAAAACAGAGAATTCTTAATTTTTGTACTTTTCTTTACGGTGATCTTCTTGTAAGAAAGCGTATCAGAATCGTAATAAAATTTTACTTTCGCCATAATGCTAAATATAGTACTTTTGTAAGCTCATTTACATCCCAAAACCCATAAGGAATTTCGGTTGAGATGAACAAATTTACAAAATGTTTTAAAACAACTTAAAAAGTTCTCTTTTTAGGTATTGAAAATTATAAAAGCACCACATGAAGTCACAAGAAATCAGACAAGAATTTTTATCTTTTTTTAAGGAAAAAAAACACAAAATTGTTGCTTCTGCGCCCATTGTTTTAAAGGAAGACCCTACATTGATGTTTACCAATGCGGGTATGAATCAATTCAAAGAGTATTTTTTAGGACAAAAAGCCATCACCCATTCCAGAGTGACAGACACGCAAAAATGCCTCCGTGTTTCTGGGAAACACAATGACTTGGAAGAAGTGGGGATGGACACCTACCACCATACCATGTTTGAAATGCTTGGAAACTGGAGTTTTGGTGACCCATCAGGAAAATCAGAAGGATATTTTAAAAAAGAAGCCATTGCATGGGCTTGGGAATTCTTGACAGATCGATTAAAGATTGACAAAGATGCTCTGTATGTAAGTATTTTTGAAGGCGACAAGTCTGAAAACCTAGAAATTGATCAAGAAGCTTATGATTTTTGGAGGGCCATTGTTCCGGAAGAAAAAATCATCTTGGGAAATAAAAAAGATAACTTCTGGGAAATGGGGGCACAGGGTCCTTGTGGACCGTGTTCTGAAATTCATGTAGACATTCGTTCCAAAGAAGAAAAGGCAAAAGTATCAGGACGTGACCTCGTAAATATGGATCACCCACAGGTGGTAGAAATTTGGAATCTCGTATTCATGCAATTCAATCGAAAAGCAGATGGTTCTTTAGAAAAACTCCCTGCGAAACACGTGGACACAGGCATGGGGTTTGAACGTTTGTGTATGGTCATGCAAAACGTACAATCCAACTACGATACGGATGTCTTTACACCATTAATTCAAGAAATAGAAAGTATCACCAATGTTAGCTACGACAAAAACAGTATTGCCACCGAAGAAAATGGCAAACCAAGCGTTGCTATCAGAGTGATTGCCGACCACGTTAGAGCTGTAGCTTTTGCTATTGCTGATGGTCAATTACCCTCCAACAATGGCGCAGGATATGTCATCCGAAGAATTTTAAGAAGAGCCATTCGATACGGTTTCACGTTCTTGCAAACCAAAGAACCATTCATATTCAAACTGGTCAATGTGCTGAGTCATCAGCTCGGCGAAGTTTTCCCTGAGATCAAAGCACAGCAGTCATTAGTAGTCAACGTAATTAAAGAAGAAGAAATCTCTTTCTTAAAAACGTTGGAACAAGGGCTCTCTCTTTTAGACCAAGTAATTCAAAAATCAGAAGGAAACGTTGTTTCTGGCAAAAAAGCATTCGAACTCTACGATACTTTTGGATTCCCAATAGACTTGACAGCACTTATCTTAAGTGAAAAAGGATTTGCTCTCGATGAAAAAGGATTTGAATTAGAGCTACAAAAACAAAAAGAAAGATCGCGTTCTGCGGCACAAGTTTCGACTGGAGATTGGAACATACTTGTAGATCAAACAGAACCCAACTTTGTGGGCTACGACACCTTAACATCTGATGTCAAAATTACTCGCTACAGAGAAGTAGACAGCAAAAAAGACGGTGCTTTGTTTCAACTTGTTTTCAATCAAACCCCTTTTTATCCTGAAGGTGGTGGGCAAGTCGGAGATCGAGGTGTTTTAAAAACCGCTCAAAACGAGGAAATCCCAATTTTTGACACTAAAAAAGAAAACAATCAAATCATTCATCTTGTTAAAAAATTACCTCAAAACCCGCAAGACAACTTTGTTGTGAAAGTAGATGCATCGAACCGAAAAAACACAGCTGCCAATCATACAGCCACCCATCTTTTGCACCAAGCATTGCGAAATGTTCTAGGAACACATGTAGCACAAAAAGGATCTTTGGTACAGAGCAAAGGATTGCGTTTCGATTTTTCACACTACACCAAAGTCACTTCAGAAGAACTCAAAATGATCGAAGATTTTGTAAATACTCGAATTTCTGAAAAACTATCGCTCGAGGAAAACAGAAATAACTCCTACGATCAGGCAATTTCAGAAGGAGCTATTGCCTTATTTGGCGAAAAATACGGTGACCAAGTCCGATCCATTCGATTTGGTGAATCCATGGAACTCTGTGGTGGAACCCATGTTGAGAACACGGGAGATATTTGGCATTTCAAAATCATCTCTGAAGGAGCTGTTGCCTCAGGAATCCGAAGAATTGAAGCCATTACTAGTAGCGCAGCCAAAGACTACTTTTCTGAACAATCAAAAGCATTTGAAGGCGTAAAAACTGTATTAAAAAACACCAAAAACCCCATCAAAGCGATTGAAAACCTACAAGAAGAAAACACAGCTCTAAAAAAGCAGATTGAACTTTTGGTAAAAGAAAAAACCAAAACCATCAAATCGCAACTAAAAAAGGAAGTTCAAGAAATAAATGGCATCCATTTTATCGCCACACAAATTGATTTGGAAGCCGCTGCGTTGAAAGATCTGGCGCATGAATTAGGAAATGAAATCAACAACTTATTTTTCTTTGCTGGCACAGAGAACAACGGAAAAGCACTTTTGACTTGTTATATTTCAAAAAACGTAGTGGAAGAAAGAGAACTCGATGCTGGTAAAATTGTAAGAGAACTAGGAAAACTCATCCAAGGTGGTGGTGGTGGCCAAAAGTTCTTTGCCACCGCAGGAGGAAAAAATCCTGCAGGATTACCTGAGGCTATTGAAAAAGTAAAACAATACCTCTCGTAACGTTTTTACCCCTTTAAAGAAAAAGCCCCTTTTGTATTTCAAAAGGGGCTAATTTGTATCTTTACCATGGCAACAATAAAAGTGCATCTATCTTGAATTTCAGAACTGAAATAACCATCCCAACGACACACGAATCTATCGACCATAACTCGTCAATACTACTCTTGGGTTCCTGTTTTTCTGAGAACATCGGTAAAAAATTGGGCTATTTCAAGTTCGATCAATTGACAAATCCTTACGGAGTTTTATTTCATCCGATGGCAATGGAAACCCTCATCAACGATTCCATTGATGAAAAGAAATACCGTCCGAGCGATTTATTTCATTTCAATGACCTCTACCAAAGTTACAACCATCACTCCTCTTTTTCAGACACATCGGAAGAAGAAGTATTGAAACGCATTCACCTCGCCACACGGAGCACAAATGTTTTTTTAAAAAATGCTTCGCATTTGATTATAACATTGGGTACTGCCTGGGTTTACAAACTAAAGACAACAAATGCAATTGTGGCCAACTGTCATAAGGTCCCACAAAAAGCATTTGAAAAAGTCCTTTTAAGTCCTGATGAAATCGAAAAATGCTTGGATCGAATGCATCGAAAATTAACAGCATTCAATCCTGCTCTTCAAATTATATTTACGTTGAGTCCCGTGCGCCATCTCAAAGATGGATTTACAGAAAACACTCTGAGTAAATCTCATTTAAACACGGCAATCCACCAAATATGTAAAAAAGAAAATTGTTCTTACTTTCCGGCCTATGAAATTGTCATGGACGATCTCAGAGATTATCGATTTTATCAAAAAGACATGCTCCACCCCAATGAAGTTGCAGTAAATTATATTTGGGAAAAATTTTCTGACAATTGGATCTCCAAAAGTTCAAAAAAACACTTTCAAAACATCGACAGTATCCAAAAGGGGCTTTCTCACAAACCCTTCCATAAAGAAGGTAAGAACCATCAAAAATTTCTAAAAAACCTCAAAGACAAGCAAGACCTTCTCTTGAAAGAATTAGGCATCCGTTTTTAAAGGTATTGGTCCACATTTTCCCAAGGCCCCCCATTGATGATATCTACGCCATGCTGTTTTAGGAAATCGGTAGCTTGTCCACTTCTGGCGCCACTTCGACAGACAGCAATCACTTGTTTTCCGTATTCTTTAATCGTGGCCACATTCCCTGGAATTCTATCCAAAACAATGTGCTCTGAACCAGGAACGTGTCCTTCTTGGTATTCCGCATCTGTTCTTACATCCAATACCACAGCGCCATTTTTCAAATATTCTTGAATTTTGTTGTTGTCAAAGTTTGTCATGATTGTATTTTTTATTCAAAAACAAAATTAGACATTCTCTGAAAAAGTCTAAAAAAAAACTTCTAAAAATTCATATCTGTCCAATACGCAAACGAATTCGTGAATAAGCCTTCTTATTCAGATAAAATCTGCAAATGATTTATATATTTGTGCTACTTAAATTTTTTTAAAATGAACAAGAAAGTCATCTTAATGATATTAGACGGTTGGGGGGTTACACAAGACCCTAAAGTATCTGCCGTTTTCAATGCTCAGACCTCCTTCATAGATGGGTTGTACGACCAGTATCCAAATGCTACACTTCGCACAGATGGTGAGCATGTAGGGCTTCCTGAAGGACAAATGGGAAATTCCGAAGTGGGACACATGAACTTGGGAGCCGGGAGAATTGTCTATCAAAACTTAGCACGCATCAACAAGGCTGTGAAAGAAAAAACACTCGGACAAGAAAAAACCCTGCTTGACACCTACAAATACGCAAGAGAAAACAATAAAAATGTCCACCTACTAGGATTGGTATCCAACGGAGGTATTCACGCACATATTGACCACTTGAAAGGCCTCTTGGATGTTGCCAAAGAAAATGAGGTTGACAATGTTTACCTCCATGCCTTTACCGATGGAAGAGATTGCGATCCGAAATCAGGTAGTTACTTTATCAATGACATTCAAGAATACATGAAGGAAACAACAGGGGAATTGGCCTCAGTGACTGGAAGGTATTATGCCATGGACAGAGACAATCGCTGGGAGCGTGTCAAAGAAGCCTACGATGCTGTTGTAAAAGCGGAAGGACAAAAAACAACGGACCCTGTTGCTGCATTGAAAGAAAATTACGACAACAACATTACCGATGAATTTATAAAACCTCTCATTGTAACAGATGCCGATGGGAATCCAAAGGCAACGATTAAAGAGGGAGATGTTGTGTTGTTTTTCAACTACAGAACAGATCGTGGAAGAGAACTTACCAATGCGCTTTCTCAGCAAGATTTTCCTGAATTCGGAATGAAAAAATTAGACCTGTATTTTACTACGATTACCTTGTATGACGAAAGTTTTAAAGGCATCCACGTAATTTACAACAATGACAATATTAAAAACACACTTGGCGAAGTATTGTCGAATGCGGGAAAAAAACAAATTCGAATCGCAGAAACTGAAAAATACCCACATGTTACTTTCTTTTTCTCGGGAGGTCAAGAAGAACCTTTTGAAGGAGAAGATCGTATCTTAAGAAACTCCCCTAAAGTAGCCACCTACGACCTAAAACCAGAAATGAGTGCCTATGAATTAAAAGACGCTTTGTGTGAAGATCTGAAAAAAGGAATTGCCGATTTTGTGTGCTTGAATTTTGCCAATGGAGACATGGTAGGCCATACTGGAGTGATGGAGGCTGCGATCAAAGCCTGCGAAGCTGTTGATGAATGTGCCAAAGCTGTTATCGAAACAGGACTTGAAAATGGTTACTCAACATTACTGATTGCCGACCACGGAAATTGTGAAACGATGATGAATCCGGACGGAAGCCCTCACACAGCGCATACCACCAACCCTGTTCCAATGATCCTTATAGACAAAGACATAAAGGGCATCAAAGACGGAGTTTTAGGAGATGTCGCGCCAACCATTTTAAAATTGATGGGCGTGGAACAACCAAAGGAAATGACCAGACATGCTTTGTTGTAACCTTTGATTACCTAAAAAAAAACAAACACCAACAAGCACTTGCCTTGTTGGTGTTTTTCATTCGTTTCCATACTATTTGAGGCCGTACTTTTCTTTGCTTTTAAATTGAGAGAATTAAAAGTATCTTTAACATCTAAAAATCGTCTATTTCATGATCACAATAAAATCACCCGAAGAAATCGAATTGATGCGAGAAAGTGCATTGATTGTATCAAAAACCTTGGGCATGTTAGCCCGAGAAGTACAACCTGGTGTCACTACTTTGTATTTAGATAAACTCGCTGAAGAGTACATCAGAGATCATGGCGCAGAACCGGGTTTTTTAGGCTTGTATGATTTTCCTAACACCTTGTGTATGAGTCCAAACGCACAAGTCGTACATGGAATCCCGAACAATGATATCTTGGTGGAAGGCGACATTATTTCTATTGATTGTGGTGCTTTAAAAAATGGTTTTTACGGAGATCATGCTTATACATTTGAAGTAGGAGAAGTAGCAGAGGAAACAAAAAAATTATTAGAAGTCACGAAACAAAGTCTCTACGAAGGCATTCGTCAATTCAAAATTGGCAACAGAGTTGGTGATGTAGGCTATGCCATACAAAAGTACACCGAAGATTTCGGTTACGGAGTGGTCCGCGAATTGGTAGGACATGGTTTGGGAAAAGTCATGCATGAAGATCCAGAAATGCCAAACTATGGAAAACGAGGTAGAGGAAAAAAATTTGTTGAGGGTATGGTGGTTGCCATTGAGCCGATGATCAACCTTGGTACCAAAGAAATCAAGCAACTAAATGACGGTTGGACTATCTTAACAAAAGATGGCAAGCCTTCTGCGCATTTCGAACACGATGTGGCTATGGTCAATGGAAAACCCGAATTGTTATCGACGTTTAAATACATTGATGAAGCCCTTGGAATAGAAACCCATGTGGAAGATGAATTCCGAAACTGTAAATAATTCTGTTCAAAGAACCCGTGAAAATGTCTATTTTCAAATTTATTTTAAATACCATTCCACGCCCCTTCCTTATCAAAGTAAGCTATGCCACCATGCCTCTTATTAGCTTTCTTCTGCGTGGCAAAACATACACAGACCCTATTGATGGCAAAACATTTCGGAAATTTCTGCCCTATGGTTATGAAACACAACGAAAAAATGTATTGGCGCCCTCTACACTCTCACTCGAAAGACACCGTTTTTTGTGGTTGTACTTGAAACGAAGGACCTCTTTTTTTTCAACGCCTCAAAAAGTATTGCACATTGCTCCAGAACAATGTTTTTTCAAACGATTCAAAAAACAAAAAAATTTGTCCTATCTTACGTGTGACTTGCACTCACCTTTGGCTGATTTAAAAGCCGACATCTGCAATCTCCCTTTAGAAAGCAACACTTTCGATGTTGTTTTTTGCAACCATGTTTTAGAGCACGTCAATGAGGACAAAAAAGCGATGCAAGAATTGTTTCGAGTATTAAAGCCTGGGGGATATGGCATATTTCAGGTGCCGCAAGACTTGAACCGCACTAGCACGTATGAAGATTTTAAAATCACTTCTCCCAAAGAGCGACAAAAACATTTTGGCCAATACGATCATGTTCGAATCTACGGAATCGATTATTTTGAAAAACTACGGAAGGTAGGGTTTGAGGTAGCTGAAATAAAATGTTCGGAACTCGCAGACCGAAATGAAATAATTGACTATTGTTTGATGAAAAATGAAATACTGCCCGTTTGCAAAAAACCTATTTCACTTGATGCTACCACTCGTGCATTGTAAAAAACGGAATGCATTTAAGCTATGAAATTACAATCCATCTGAACTGTATTCTGTAGTTTCACCTTGTTGATTTGCTACAATCAAAAATACTTTGAGCTCAGGATGTTGCTCTAAAAAGGCCAATGTTTTTTTGTAGCCCATAGCCATAAAGGTTGTTGCATAGCCATCGACGTCTGCACAATCCATATCAGCAATCACCGTAGCACTCAACAAATCTCGCTTTGCTGTAAACCCTGTTTTCGCATCAATGGTATGTACAAATTTTTCTCCTGTTTTTGGATCTACTTTGTATTTTCTATAATTTCCCGAAGTCGCCATCGACTTGTTTTCTAGTGACAGTACTTTTTGAATTCCTCTTGTCCCATCAAAATTAGGCCTTTCAATTCCTATTTTCCAGTAATTTCCCTGCTCATTTTTCCCTCGAGCTCTAAGCTCTCCACCGATTTCAATAAGGTAATTATCAACATTCTTGGATTCAAGATAACGCGCAATGATGTCGACCCCATAGCCCTTGGCAATGGCATTAAAATCAAAATACATCTTTGGATGTCTCTTTTTTACTTTTCTCTTTGAAATAGTCACCTTGTCAAAACCAACGTACTGCATCAATTTTTGCACTTTGGCCGAATCCAAATTTTGTACGGCTTCCCCTGGACCAAAACCCCATGCATTCACTAAAATTCCAACCGTAGGATCAAAAACCCCCTTTGATTCTTTAAAAATTCTTTGTGACTTTGCGTAAACCTCTAAAAAAAAATCATCTACAACCACATCTTTGTCATTCCTATTCACTTTTGAAATATCGGAACTAGACATATATGTGGACAAAGATCTATTCAACAACTGAAACAAACTGTCAACTTGTTTTTCACAATTCAAAGGATTCGAAGCCAAATAGGAAATATGAAAAGTGGTCCCAAAAACATTGCCTCTCATATATTGCGTTTTTGGCTTGGTTTTTGAACATGCACAGAGGACACAAAACAACAACAAGCAAATACGATAGAATTTTAATTTTGAAAGCATAGACATTTTCAGTAATTTTAACAACATCCCTACCTCAAC
>CAXRIA010000035.1:0-18970 GCA_964230805.1 Flavobacteriaceae bacterium | reverse complement strand
ACTTTTATTATTGCCACTCCAAGACTACTGGATCAGGTAGTGCAGTTGATTGATAAAATTGACATGAAGGATAGAGATACCAAAGGGGATCTTTACGAATACATGCTTTCTAAGATTGCTTCTGCTGGCACCAACGGACAGTTTAGAACACCCAGGCATATCATTAATATGATGGTAGATATGACACAACCTAAAAAGGATGATGTCATTTGTGACCCTTCTTCCGGAACAGCTGGTTTTTTAGTAGCTGCTGGAGAATATTTTAGAGACAATCATCAAGATTTATTTTTAGACAAATCCTTTAGAGACCATTTCAATAATGAAATGTTTAATGGGATTGAAATAGACGATACTATGATCCGTATTGGAGCTATGAACTTACAGCTCCACGGAATTGAAAGCCCAAATTTGATTAAAAATGATGCGCTGAGTGAAAGAGTTGGAGATATTAGAAGCCAATATTCTTTAATACTAGCAAATCCTCCATTTAAAGGAAGTTTAGACTATGATGCTGTTGAGAATTCTATACTTAAAACAGTCAAATCTAAGAAGACAGAACTGCTCTTTCTAGGGCTTATGCTAAGGATGCTTAAAACAGGCGGTAGAGCAGCTGTAATTGTACCAGATGGGGTTCTTTTTGGTAGTTCTAAGGCTCATAAGCAAATAAGACAAGAACTGATTGAAAAACATAAGCTTGATGCTGTGATTTCTATGCCAAGTGGCGTATTTAAACCCTATGCTGGGGTAAGTACTGCAGTGCTATTTTTTACAAAAACAGGAACTGGAGGCACTGAAAATGTCTGGTTCTATGATATGGAAGCTGATGGCTATAGCTTAGATGATAAGCGCAATGAAATTAAAGAAAATGACATCCCTGATTTACTAAACAGGTATCACAATTTAACAGGTGAGTCTGAAAGAGCCAGAACAGACAAGAGTTTCATAGTGCCTTTTGATGAGATTAAAGGCAATGATTGGGATCTTTCTATAAACAGATACAAGGAAATTATCTATGAAGAAATTGAATATGCTGCTCCTTCTGAAATTATAAAGGATATTGAATCTTTAGATCAAGAAAGAAATCAAGCTTTAGCTGCGTTAAAAGAGATGTTGGGATGAATTTGATTGGGGAGAAAATGTTGTCTGAACCTTTAAAAGAACTTGTGTATGACATGCACCAAGGAATAAACACTGTTACTGAGAAAGTAGAGTACCTGAGTGAAGGTATTCCAATTATTCAATCAAAGCATATAACTAAAGGATATTTACATTTTAATGATGCTAAGTTTTTAAGTTTAGAAGATTATAAAAAGTATCATTTTAAGTATCAACCACAGGTTGATGATTTACTTGTTTGTAATATTGGGACAATTGGTAAAAGCCTAAGAGTATCTGAGAAAAATCAGTTTCTGATTGCGTGGAACTTATTTTTAATTAAGATCAAGAAGGAAAAACTTTATTCTTCATTTTTTGCACATTATTTAAATTATTTAGCTCATTACAAATACTTTGATAGATTTCTTACAGGTGGAACTGTCAAGTTTATTAACAAAAAAACAATGGGTAACATTCCTGTCCCACTCCCCCCACTAGACCAGCAAAAAAAGATAGCAGCTATTTTAGATGCAGCAGATGCCTACAGACAAAAAACAAAAGCACTCCTAAAAAAGTATGATGAACTAACCCAGAGTTTGTTTTTAGATATGTTTGGGGATTTGTTGGAGTCAAATGATAGTCTAATTACTTTAGAAGAGCTATGTGGTAAAGGTAAATACGGTAGTGGTGCATCTGCAATAGAATTTACAGAAGGAAGCCCTAGGTATATTAGAATAACTGATATTAATCAAGATGGATCTCTAAATGACAAAGTTGTTTCACCTGATGAGTTGGAAATGCAGTATCTTTTAGGTAAAAATGATATTGTTTTTGCAAGGACAGGTGCAACAGTTGGCAAAACTTATCTTTATGATGAAAAAGATGGAGATCTTGTTTATGCAGGGTATTTAATAAAATTTAAGATTCCAGAGCCTTACAATGCTAAATATTTTTTTCATTTTACAAAAACTGAAAAATATAAGGCTTGGGTAAAGAATCAGCAAAATGTTGTGGCACAGCCAAATATTAATGCTAAGCAGTATGGAAATGAACTAAAAATTCCAGTACCGTCTCTAGATTTACAAAACCAATTTGGAGAAAGAGTTCAAGCTATAGAAGCACAAAAAACACAAGCACAGGCTAGTCTAGCACAAGCAGAAGATTTGTTTAACAGCCTTTTACAAAGGGCATTTAAAGGAGAGTTGGTATGAGTGTAGACAAGCTAAATGACCAATTAATAAATGGCCTTGTTCATGATTTGATGTTTGCAAAAAGGTATTTTCATCTTTTTAAGCAAATTGAAAAACATTGGAGTAAAATAAATTTCTTAAATAAGGTAGATAAAAGTTGGATTCTTCTATTGAAGGACAGTGCTGTGCAACAAACTGTTCTTTATCTGTCAAAAATATATGATTCTAGTGGAGAGAGAAACAATAGAAGTACTAGATGTTTAAGAGATTTGTTTAAAAATTTGACCATTGATAAAATTGATGATGCAATAAAAGTAGTTTCTTTAGTTCCAAATTCATGGGTTCAATTCTGTGAAAATCACGAATTAGGTCTAGAAAGTGTAGGTGAAGTCAATATTGTAAATTTTATAGAAAGAGTTCAAAATTATTTAGATAGAGAATTCCCTAAAGGTGATAATATTGAAAATCAAATACTTGTCAATTTAAAGACCATTAGAAACAAAAAGGTAGCCCATAATGAAAATTATATTGATGAGGTAAAATTGTCCGCTAACCATGTAGAACAGCTATTAGCAATAGTAGAATCTGTTTTAGATTATATAAATACATTTATGTCAATTGGGGTAACTGGTGTTTACAGAGATGACAATTATGTAATAACGCAACAAATTGAGAATATTTTTAAAAAAGTATCATGAGCAACTTCCAATTCCTATACAAAGAATGGCCTGACCTATTTAGAGAAGCTCATGAAGCTGAACAGCTCACGTTAACTTCTCCAAAAGCCAGTGCCATAATTGCGAGGTCAGCATTGGAAAAGGGAGTGGAATGGTTATATCAAAATGATGAAGAATTACATTGGCCTTATAATACCAAGCTTGCCAGTTTATTGCATGAGCAATGTTTTAGAGAAATCATCAAGCCCTCTATGTTTAGAGAGGTAAACCTTATTCGGCTAAATGGAAATGCTGCCGCTCATGGAAAATCTATATCTCATGATCAGTCTATCACAAGCATAAAAAACTTATTTAGATTTTTAAGTTTTTTAGGGGTCTATTACAGTGAACAAGAAATAAGTGTTCCCTCTTTCACAATGGGTTTAATTCCAGATGGAAGCAAGCAAAAAGAAACCCTAAAAGCACTTCGGCAATTAGAAGAGCAACTTGATCTTAGAAGAGAAAAAGAAAAAGAGGAACGTACTAAATTAGAAGCACAAGCTGCTCAAATAGAAACATTAAAAAAGCAGTTAGAAAACCAACAAAAAGAATTTGCTAAACGTAGAGCTGAAAGAGAAAAAGTAAAAGATTCTGAAAAAACAATTCCGATATTAATACCAGAATCTGTCACTAGAAAGCTCTACATAGATGTTTTATTAAAAGAGGCTGGGTGGGACATACTCACAGAGGGTAGAGAATTAGAGTATGAGGTAAAAGGAATGCCTTTAAGTACAAACCCCTCAGGTATTGGATATGTGGATTATGTACTTTGGGGTGATGATGGAAATCCATTAGCAGTTGTAGAGGCCAAAAAGACCATGGCAAATGCTAAAAAGGGAAAGCAACAGGCTGTTCTTTATGCTAATTGTTTAGAGCAAATGAGTAAAGACAAACAAAGACCCATTATATTTTATACCAACGGATTTGAGACTTTTATATGGGACGATCTTTTTCATACAGAAAGAGAAATTTCAGGCTTTTATACCAAAGATGAACTTCAATTACTCATTGATAGAAGAACCACTAGAAAGGACCTAAGAACCTTTAAGGTTGATAAAAAAATAGCTGGAAGAGCTTATCAATTAGAAGCCATAAAAAGAGTTGCTGAAAACTTAGGACAAACAAAAGAAGGCAGGTATGTAGGAACGAAAAGAGAGAGTTTATTGGTAATGGCCACGGGAAGTGGAAAGACTAGAACTGCTGCTGCTATTGTGGATATGCTTACCAAATGTAATTGGGCTAAGAGGGTCTTGTTTTTGGCAGATAGAAATGCACTGGTAACACAGGCTAAAAATGCATTTAAAGAGCACTTAGAGCATCTTTCATCCATTGATCTAACTAAAGAAAAAGAGGACAGTAATACAAGATTAGTTTTTTCAACATACCCAACGATTATAAATAAAATTGACAAGCTTAGAAATAAAGATGAAAGGTTTTACGGAGTAGGTCATTTTGACCTTATCATCATTGATGAAGCACACCGTTCTATATATCAAAAGTATAAGGCCATCTTTGACTATTTTGATGCCATGCTCATAGGGCTAACAGCCACTCCAAAAAAAGATATTGAACGCAATACCTACAGTCTTTTTGGTATTGAAGATGATAATCCAACTTTTGCATATGAGCTAAATGCTGCGGTAGAGCAAGGGTTTTTAGTACCACCAAAGTCTATAAGTGTTCCTTTAAAGTTTCAAAGAGAAGGAATCAAGTATGCTGAACTTTCAGAAAAAGAGAAAGAAGAGTATGAGGAAAAATTTGGAGATCCTACTAGTGAAGAAGCTCCTGACACAATTGGAAGTGGGGCATTAAACAAATGGCTTTTTAACACAGATACCGTTGATAAAGTATTGGAGCATCTAATGAAAGATGGAGTAAAAGTTAGCGGTGGCGATAAGCTAGGGAAGACTATAATATTTGCAAAAAACCACCAGCATGCTGTGTTTATTGAAGAAAGGTTTAATATAAACTATCCCGAATACTCAGGTCACTTCTTAAGAGTCATTGATAATTATGAAAGTAAAGCTCAAGACTTATTAGAAAAATTTACGGACCCCTTTGAAGAACAAGATCCTCAAATTGCAGTTTCTGTAGATATGATGGATACTGGAGTGGATGCTCCAAGAGTTGTAAATTTAGTCTTCTTTAAAATGGTAAAAAGCTCTTCTAAGTTTTGGCAGATGATAGGCAGAGGAACAAGATTATGTCCAAATTTATTTGGACCTGATGAGGACAAAAAGGAGTTTGTAATTTTTGATTATTGTCAAAACTTTGAATTCTTTGATGAATTCCCAGATGGTGCTACTACCAAAAACATGAAGCCCTTGCAGCAACAAATTTTTGAAGCTAAGTTAAAGGTGTCACAGCTTATTTCAGATTTACCAGAAAAAACTGAAGCGGATATTGAAGTCAGAGATGCTTACTTAGATGAACTTCATAAAACCATTCAGAATCTAGATGAAACAAGATTTGTAGTCAGAAAAGAGCTTAGATACGTTAAGGAATTTAGTAATAAAAACAAGTGGCTAAATTTATCTAAGAGCGATGTTCAGGAAATAAACTCATACCTGTCACATTTACAACCAACTTCAAAAGATGATGATGAGTTAGCTAGAAGATTTGATATACTCATTTTAACGTATCAAATTTTATTATTGACTGGGTCAGATAATACTGGAAAGTATATGAGTAAAATTTTTAGAACGGCTGCTTCATTGCAGAAAAAAGATAATATTCCTCAAGTGTCAATCCATATCCCACTCATTAAAAAAGTTCAAACAGATCAGTACTGGAAAACCATCAATGTTAAAAAACTTGATGACCTTAGATCTGCCCTCAGAGACTTAATTAAGTATTTAGACACTGAAAAACAAGAACCAATCTACACACATTTTGAAGATGAATTAGATTATGACGGAATCAAAGTAAGAGGTAATGTAAACACCTCTTATGAAAGTCTTCAATCCTATAAAGATCGAGTGGAGAGTTACATCAGAAAGAACAAAGATCATCTTACCATACACAAACTAAGGAACAATATTCCTGTGACTAAAGAAGAAATTCAATCAGTTGAAAACATGCTCTTTACAGAAAGTGTGGCAGGAACTAAGGATCAGTTTATTCAACAATATGGAGAAAAGCCATTAGGTGCATTTATAAGAAGTGTCATAGGGGTTGATCAAACCGTTTTAAATCAGGCTTTTGCTGATTTCTTGCAAACGGGAAACTTAAGAGCAGATCAAATGACTTTTATAAACACTATTATTTCATATTTATCAAAAAACGGGACCATTGACAAAGCCATGTTATACGAACCCCCATTTACGGATTTAAATGATCAGGGAATAAGTGGTGTTTTTGATAATGATTCGGATCTTATAAAAGTGGTAAAAATAATTGACCATATCAATGAAAATGCTCTAGTGGCCTAATTTGTGCAATTACTTTGCATACAGTGGTTGTAATATTGTAGTATAATTTTAAATCTATAATTTATGACTACTTATCAGAAACATTGGAATGCCGAAATTGAAACTTTATTAAAGGAATTAAATGCGCCTCAATCTTTAGAAGACAATATCATTGATACGCTTCAGAATACGAGACGCACTGGTATCTTTCCTAATCAAATTATTAATGCACTTCGCCTTGGTTTATCCATTAAAGAGGGGAACCAAAATATGGCCTTTGTAGCGTCAATGCAAAGTGGCAAATCCGGTACTATATATTTTCTGTGTAATTATGTTTTACCTGCTATTGGCTTAATACGTGAATACGAATCTATTCTGTTTGTAACAAGTATGCGTGACACAGATTTGTATGACCAAAACTGTAGAGTCTTACAAAGAGAGTATTATGATGCTGCACTAGACCAAATACAGCCATCTAAAGTAAAGGTGATGAAAATGAGTGATTTTTTTAATCACCCTAACCCTCATAAAGTAGTGAATGAATTTGATGTTCAATTAATAGTTCGTGATGAAGACCAATACGGTTGTGGTGATGAGTCTAGTTTTCAAATTGCCTTCTTTAATGAATTAAGACGACGTATTGCAGATATTAAACTGTTAGCTGTGAGTGCAACGCCTTATGACATTTTAGATGCTCAATATAATGGGGATGCAGATGTAGACGTTATTGTTGGGGATCGTCCTCCAGAATACTATGGTATTACAGAGATGTTAAGCGATGGGTTAGTAGAAGACATTCCAACAGATTTTAAGCCTCTAGAATCTCAACAAATTGAAGATGAAACGATATATACTGTGCACCCCAAAGTGGTAGAATATGTAAATCATTTAATCACATTTGAGGATGGTTTAGGAGTTATAAGAGAGTCTAATACTTCAAGAGCTTCAGAATTGAGAAAGTTATTACATGAACAGTATAGTCAAGACTGCAAAGTATTATTAATTGGCTCTAATTCAGTTTGTGATTTTAGTATTAATGAGGGTATAAAAGAAATATCTGATTTGATTTTAAGACGTGGTCAAAGAGTAATTCTTATCATTGTTCAGGCATTGACTGCCGGTAAAGATTTAGGGATGTTGAAAGAAAAGGTTCGTTTTGGTATTGAGCCCAGAGACAAACAATTGGCCAATGGCGCACAGGGTATTACAGGGCGTTTTTGTGGGTACCATAAGAATAGAGATTTCAAATTAATGGCAAGTTTTGAGTTACTAAATCATTATTCAAAGTTTGAACAAGATTGGGAAATTTTTGCAGATCCAGATTGGAGAAATGATTTATTCAATGCTAAAGTAAGAGCTTTAAGTACCCATACAAAGTTTGTGAAAAATCAATCAGAGGGAGAATTTATATCCATTGAAAATGTTGAGTTTATCTCTTATGACGAATTGATTACTCAACAAGGTCGTAATAAACTTCAAATTATTGATGACCAAGCTTATGAACGTTTATTGAGTTTTTTTCAAGCCACATTTTATGATGGAGAAACTAAAGGAACCAGATTTAAACAAAAAGGGATTACGGTTCGTATTGCCTCAAGTTATAATAAGGACAGTAACCGTGTTTATAAAAACTGGAATTGTAGCTTAAAATCAGATTTTGGCAGTGTATTCTTTCAAAAGAATCAATACAACTATGGTATACTAATCAGCAATTATCCCTCTGATGATATTAGAAATTTAACCGGAGAAACTGGTATTAAAATTATTACCTCTGGAATAAAAGAATGGAGAGCTCAAGAAACTTTGGTGCAAAATGATTCGATGTATCATGTTGTTTAAATCAATAACAAATCCACACAAAAAGAAGTGGAAAAAGGTCAATGGGGATTGATTGTGTTTGTATTGGTCTTGATTGCGGTTCTTTTATATTTTGGTTCCTAAAAACATCTCTTTTTTTGAAAAACATAGACTCGGTTTAGAATTTCCTTTTGCCTTTGTTCAAAAGTGTTTTGATGTCGCATCCGATCAAACCAAAGATTTGAAGAGCTCATTTGTGGTGTTGTCTGTCGATTTTATGATTGTTTTGGATTTTTTTTTTAGAATGCAGATAAGATGCACTAGTTGACAGTATCCTTGCAATTGGAACCCCTAAAATTCTTCAATTGCCGGTCAATAAAAATGCTTTGATACGTTACCATGCGCTCGACAAATGTTTTTCCAATCCCGGGAGAAACTATTTCATTGAAGATCTTTTGGAGGCATGCAACGAGGCCATTTTAACGCACAACCAAAACGCCTCAGGAATTCAGCGCAGACAACTTTTTGAAGACATCAAATTTATGGAAAGCTCCAATGGTTGGGAAATACCCTTGAAAAGAATAAAGTCGGGTAAAAAGGTCTATTACCGTTATTCCGATCCAAAATTTTCCATTAACAATTACCCCATCAGTATTTCAGGATTTGACAAGATCAAAGAGGCCATGGAAGTCTTCAAACGAATCAAGGGCATCCCCGAATTTTATTGGATTCGAAAGTTGTTTCTCAAGCTGGAAGAGTCTATTGTTTTGCAAAAAGAAGAGTATCATGGGATTTCTTTTGATTCCGATGAATCACTGAGAAGACTCGATTTTATAGGTGATATTTTTCAAAACATTCTTGAAAAAAAGGCGTTGTGTATTTCTTTTCAAACACATCAGATTGGCGTTTCAGAAGAAATAACCATGCATCCTTATTATTTGAAACAATTTAAAAATCGTTGGTTTTTATTGGGGTACAAATCGTCGGATGAAGCGCTCTTTCATTTGGATCTCAGCAGTATTCAATCCATAAAAACAGTCAATGTTCCCTACATTCCATCAGATATAGACTTTGAAGCCTATTTTGAAAATGTGTATGGAGTCACCATTCCAAGGGAATCACGTGTAACAAAAGTGGTTCTGAAAGCAACCCCAAATGCAAGTTCACAGTTTCTTTTGACACCGATGCACCCTTCCCAAAAAATTATTTCTGATTCGGACCAAGGGCTCGTGTTTTCGTTAGAACTCATTCCCAATGAAGAATTAGAAAAAGAAATCCTCTCGTATGGAGAGCATTTGACTTTGTTGGAACCAGAAAATTTTCGCTACAAATTGCGAGACCGTTTGCTCAAATCCATGGAGTATTACGATGATAATCAGGGTGTTGAAGTTTCTATTTCCGCAAAAAGAACGCACTGATATTTTTTGATGGGTTCTTTACGGTGCTTTTGTGCTCGTGTAGCCCTTTGCATAGGTGTTTGCAAGTGCTTTTTTTTAGTGTGGGGCCTGCGGTTTTTCCCTGTTCCGATTTTGGTAACAATTCTTGAAATTCGAGTATTTTAAATGCATTTTAAAATGTATCTTTACCAGAAACATCCTATGCCTCTAACAAAAAACGCCCTAATTCGTTACCAAGCTTTGGACCGTTGCTTTTCCAATACGGCACGAAAATTTTACATTGACGATCTCTTAGAATATTGCAATACGGCTCTTTTCAATTACGATGCTGCTCTCGACGGCATTCGTAAGCGACAACTTTTTGACGATATCAAATTCATGGAAAGTGTGCACGGTTGGAGTATTCCCCTGGAGCGTATCAAAGATGGTAAAAAAATGTTTTATCGTTATGCGGACCCCTCTTTTTCCATTAGTAATGAACCCATCAATGTCCTAGAAGCCGAGCAAATCAAAGCAGCATTGCTCGTTTTTCAGCGAATCAAAGGACTTCCTCAGTTCAAATGGATGCATGCTTTGGTATTAAAACTAGAAAAAGAATTTCAACTTCAAAGAACGAACAGAGCGTTTATTTCCTTTGATAACAATGAATACTTAAAAGGGATAGAATATTTAGGGGCCTTGTTCAACGCGATCTTGTACAAGCGGGTGCTTAAAATTAAATACCAGTCTTTTCGCAGTATTGAAACGAAAACCTTACAAGTTACTCCTTACTATTTAAAGCAATTCAACAACCGTTGGTTTTTGTTTGGAAAAAGTCCTGAATTTACTAGTTTGACCAACCTCGCTTTGGATCGCATTATTTCTTTGGAGGAAACAGCCCTCACGTACGAGGAAACAGCCCTCAATTTTGAGGAGTATTTTGAGGATGTAGTGGGTGTAACGGTGCCGGAGGCAGCGGAATTAATACAAATTAAACTGCGTGTTTCAGATGCATTGGCACCTTACATCCGGACCAAGCCCATTCACGGATCTCAAAAAGAGTTGACCCATGTTTCTGGAGAAAACCTCTTCGAAATAGAAGTGTTGCCCAATTACGAATTGGAGAAGCTTTTTCTAGCGTTGGGGGAGGATATTGAAATCGTGGAGCCCGTGCTATTTCGGGAGAAGTTCAAGCGACGAGTGGCGGCCTTGTATAACTTGTATCATTGATCCGTATTTGTAAGGCTTTTATAAATGTCCTCTGTTAAATTCAGAGGATTTTCTTTTTCAAACGTTTTTTACCAGTTGTAAAATACTGTATTTCAAGTGTTTTGTTTTGTGCCTTGTGCATACGCTCATTGGTGCTCTTTTTTTTTTTTACAGTGCATAATGAGTGCATTGGTGTCAATTACTTTTGCCCATATTCTCGGTTTCTTTCGCTGTCTTTGATCCGTGTGTCAAACAAGGCAAAACGAAATCAGAACGATAGGCCACCATTCCAAGTAAGTTGCAATAGTTGTGACTGAAGAGGGCGGAGCCGTGAAAAAGAAAAATGAAAAGTACCCTACCCCCTACATCGGACACCAAAAAATGGCGTGCCATTTATACCAAGTCTAGAACAGAAAAGAAAGTTTCTGAAAGGCTACTTCTCGCAGGTTTTGATGTTTTTCTTCCTTTAAAAACCGAGCTGCGACAATGGTCAGATCGCAAGAAAAAAGTCCAGGTCCCACTCATTCCTTCTCACGTATTTGTCAATATCACGGACAAAGACTTGAGCGCTGTGCTCAATGTTTTTGGGGTGGTCTCTGTGCTGAAATACCTAGGAAAACCGGCATTGATTCAATCCAATGAAATCGACAACCTTAAAATCATCAGTAATTTCAAAGGAGCGATTGCTGTGCAACACACGGTTCATTTTAAAAAAGGAAGTCTTGTTCGCGTTGTAAAAGGGCCTTTTCAGGGAGTACTCGCTACTTTTTTGATGGAAAAAGGAAAGCACCGCATACAGGTTCAGTTGGCTGCTTTAAATCAGTCGCTCGAATTGACGATACCCATCAGTCATATAGAGCTGCTGGAACCACATTAAAACAATAGGGTTGTCTATGACAAAAATACAAACCATGAAATTAGCATTAAGAATATCCAAGTTATTGCTTGTTTTTTTAATATCCGGCGTACTACTCGCTCTAGTAGGAGAGCTGCTATTGGTGTAACGATGTGTCTTTTGATCAGCCTGTCAAGGATAGACAGTTTCTGAACAAAGAAAAGAAATTCCCGGCAATTTAAGTTAAAAACAAATACGTTCAATGATATCAGAGATCACTTCCAATCTGACAATAATGGCTATGTTAAGTGTAATCGCCTCCTTTTTGCTGGTGTATTACATAGTGCCAAAAATTACTTGGGTCATTGTTGCACGAAATTTGAACGAAGAGCCCAACCAGCGGAGTTCGCATCATGTGGCTACGCCTACCATGGCAGGTGTTTCTTTTTTTCTAACGTTGATATTGATTGTTTTTTTTATCCAGTCTTTTGATCGCGATCAAACAGGGGTCAATTTAATTGCGAGCTGTGTGCTTATTTTTATGGCGGGCCTAAAAGATGATTTGGTTGGAATTTCACCCAGAGCAAAATTGTGGATCCAATTTTGGGCCACTTTTTTTGTGTTTTTTCACAGCGGAGTATTCGAGCCCAATTTGCACGGTTTTTTGGGAATGGATTTCATTCCAATTTATTTGTTTTATGTCATGCGAGTGCTCATGGTGCTCACGATTGTGAATGCTTACAATTTAATCGACGGGGTAGATGGCTTGGCGGCAACCATTGGAATGGTCATTTTCAGTGTGTTTTCTTTAATTTTTTACGCGGCCGATTTGCCCTTCTATTTTTTACTCTGTTTGAGTTTTGTCGGAATGTTGTTGGCTTATAGCTATTACAACTTATCCTCCACGAAAAAAATATTTATGGGAGATACAGGCTCTCTTTTGATTGGGTTTTGTATTGCGTTTTTTGCCTTGAAATTTCTTTCCATCGCCCCTGAGGACTACCGTCATTTTCGTTTTAAAATAGAAAATAAAATATTTGTTTTGGCCGCCATTTTGTGCATTCCCTTGGCAGATACCTTCCGGGTCATTGGCGTGCGTTTGTGGCAAAAGAAAAGTCCGTTTCACCCCGATCGAAACCACATCCATCATCTTTTGATTGACAGCGGTTTGACACATTTAAAAACGAGTTTGCTATTGGGGTTTCTCAACTTCGCAGTGGTGATTTTGATGCTTTGGTGTGCGTCTCATTTTAACAGCCTTGCCCTGCTTTTTATCACGGCCTTTGTTTTCCTTGTTTTTGTGTTGGTATTTGCCCTTGTAAAAAAAAGGATCGTCAATCGCGGTAGCAATGAAGGATCATTAAATCGAATATAGAATAAATAAGACCTATGTATTGTAAAAAAATAATATTGTTAGTGCTCTGTTTCGGATTGCAGAATTGTGTGTCGACACGCAAAATGACTTATTTTTCCAACGGACAAATTTTAGAAGAAACCCAACAAATACCCATGTTTGAAACACGAATTCAAGTGGGGGATTTGTTAAACATTCATGTCTCTTCCAAAGAGCCCCAAGCTGCGATTCCATTCAACACCTTTGAAACCCCCTTGGTGGGTAATGCCAATCCAAATTTGAACCTTTTGCCATATTTGGTAAACAGCGAAGGAAGGATCAACTTCCCGATTTTGGGCGATTTGAAAGTGGTAGACCTAACCACACGTGCCTTGAAAGAACAATTGCAAGAATCTTTGGCGCTGTATGTAAAAGATCCATTGGTGAATGTCCGCATTCAAAATTTTAAGGTAACCGTTTTGGGGGAGGTCAGAAATCCGGGGGTATTTTCCGTAGAGAATGAGACGATTTCCATTTTAGAAGCACTCGGACGTGCCGGCGATTTGACCATTCAAGGAGAACGGACCTCGGTCACCTTGATTCGAACCGAAGACAACGAACGAAAACGTATTTCCGTAGATTTGACCCAGCAAGATCTTTTCGATTCGCCCTATTACTACCTCGCACAAAATGATGTGCTGTATGTGGCTCCAAACAAAGCCAAAATAAATTCCTCTGTGGTAGGAGCCAATACGAGTATTATTTTTTCCTCCATTTCGAGTTTAGTATCCATCATTGCCATTTTAATTCGCTAACATCATGCAAGAAAGAGACCTTTTAAATGCCCAAGCATTGAACGATGAAAACCTTGATTTACGAGAACTATTTCGCAGCTATATGTACCACTGGCGGTGGTTTGTCCTTGCCCTGATGCTCGCATTGACATCGGCGTTTCTCTTCCTGCGCTACACCCCAAGGACCTATGAAGTATCGGCTACGATATTGATAGACGACGAAAAAAATGGGGGAATGAACTCAGAGATGGCTGCTTTTCAAGATTTGGGTTTTTTCGGAAATTCAGGAACCTCGATTGAAAATGAAATCGGGATTTTAACCTCTCGAAGTTTGATGGAGCGTGTGGTCAAAGATTTGGAGCTATTTGCCAGTTATTACGAAGAAGGACGTGTAAAAACCTCCGAAATTTTTCGAGAGCAATTGCCCTTTGTCATCACTTTTTCCGCAGACGAGGAACGACTTTATTCCCAAGATACGCTGTTCAAAGTGAATGTGCTTTCAGCGGGTCATTTTGAACTGAAAGACGAAGAGGGAGCTCCTACGGGAACACATGCCTTTGGCGAAAAGATAGCCACAGCCTTTGGCAGCATGACGCTGACCCCTCGGCTGCTAGAAACGCCTTTTGTACCCAGAGAAGTGGTGGTGAGGTTGCAACCATTCAGTAGCGCGGTGAGTGGTTTGAGAACAAATTTAACGGTAAGTGCAGCCGGGAAAAAGGGGAGTTTGTTGCATTTGAACTTTCGTTGTTTGGTGCCTTCCAAAGGAGAAGCAATACTCAACCACTTGATTGCTCAGTACAATACAGATGCCGTATTGGATAAAAATAGGGTGGCGAGCAATACCAATATTTTCATCGAAGAACGTTTGAAAGTCATTGAAAAAGAATTGTCCACCATTGACAAAGGGGTCGAAAGCTTCAAAAAGAGCAATCAACTTACAGACATCAGCTCCGAGGCCGCCCTGAGCTTAGAAGGAAATGCCGATGTAGAGCGCACGATTATAGATTTGAATACCCAATTGAAATTGGCGGCTTATATGCAGCAATACCTCAAAGAGCACCCAGCAGCTTTGATTCCTGCCAATGCAGGTTTTCAAGACAGCCATTTTATGAGTACGAGCAACCAGTACAACCAGTTGCTACTGGAACGAAATCGCTTGCTGGAGAGCTCGAGTTTGTACAATCCGGTCATTCAACGTTTGAATGCACAGGTCGATGAATTGCGGACCAATTTGGAGGAGAGTTTGGCAACCACAATTTCTTCCTTGCGAATTTCCCTCGAACAGGCCGTTTTACAAGAAACCTTGTTTCGTTCGAGAATTACCTCCGTACCGCAACAAGAACGTGAATTTCGCGATATTCAGCGGCAACAACAAATTATTGAATCCTTATACCTCTACTTGCTACAAAAAAGAGAAGAAAATTCCATTTCATTGGCGGTAGCAGTTCCCAATGCAAAAATAGTAGACGCCGCGATGGCGGATGAAATACCGGTCAGCCCGAAACCAAAGATCATTTATTTGGGGGCGTTTTTATTGGGAATTATGGTGCCTGTAGGGGTCCTTTATCTCAGAAATTTGCTCGACAACAAAGTACACCAAAGCAAAGAAGTGGAGGCTGTGGTCAAGGCGCCTCTCATCGGTGAAATTCCCAAAACTTCCGACGCTTCAAAAGTACAAGCAGTCGCCGGAGATCGAAGTGTTCTTTCTGAAGCCTTTCGCATGCTGCGCACCAACATGGATTTTATGTTGTCTAAGATCAAAGACCGTGGAAAAATTATTTTTATCAGTTCCACTTTGCCGGGAGAAGGGAAAACGTTTATTTCCGTAAACACGGCTTCTGTCTTGGCGTTGTCGGGCAAAAAAGTATTGCTGGTCGGTGCCGACATTCGAAAACCGAGATTGGAAGTCTTTCTAGAGCAGAAAATGGGGAAGGGGCTCACGCATTTTTTAGCGGAGGATTCAACATCGCTTGCTGAGCTGGTGGTACCTACCAAACGCTTTGGTTTTGATGTGCTGCATTCAGGAATTGTAGCACCCAACCCCTCTGAACTTTTGATGAACGGTCGCTTTGAAGAAGTATTGTCATACGGAAAAGCGCACTATGATTATGTGATTGTGGACACAGCACCCGTAAAACTCGTGACAGATACTTTGTTACTAGGCGCTGCTGCCGATTTGTTTTTGTATGTCATCCGTGCCAATTATATGGAAAAAAAGTTATTGGAAATCCCAGGGAACTTGTACGATAAAAAACGATTGCCCAACATGACCGTTTTGTTAAACGACCTCGATATTGAAAGAGGTTATGGCTATGGTTATGGCTACGGTTATGGCTACGGTTATGGTTATGGCGAAGAAGTTTCTAAAAAACCTTGGTGGAAACGATGAGGCATCCATTTTTTCAAAAAAAAGAGCCCCCTATTTTTTTAAAAACGCTGCGATAATCATGAACGAAAAAAAGCATCCCAAAAAGAAAACATGGGATTGGAACAACACGCTTTTGTGGACCAGTATACTGCTCATCACCATAGGAATTTGGTATTTTGTATTCCAATTACTATGGTAGCGCAGACTTTACATGGGCAGCATCAAAAACCGCTTCGAATCCTTCGTGGCGCTGTCCGTCAAAGCGTGCGACGGATGATGCAGAGCAAAAAACAAACAAATGTGAACCCCCGTTTTACAACGGACCAAAACACAAAATAGCTATGTGTGGAATTGTAGGATATATAGGGCATCGTGAGGCATACCCCGTTATTTTAAAAGGGCTCCAACGTTTGGAGTACAGAGGTTATGACAGTGCTGGAATGGCACTTTTTGACGGCCAACGCATCAGGCTCACAAAAACAAAAGGCAAGGTAAGCGATCTTGACGCCAAAATAAATGTAGATAACAACACCACAGGAAACATCGGCATCGGCCATACCCGCTGGGCAACCCATGGAGTTCCAAACGATACAAACGCACACCCTCATCATTCAAATTCTGGAGATTTGGTGCTGATCCACAATGGGATTATTGAAAACTATGCGGCCATCAGAACAGCCCTTGAAAACAGAGGATACACCTTCCAATCGGACACCGATACTGAGGTGCTTGTCAACCTTATAGAGGACGTGCAAAAAAATGGCGGCTATAAATTAGGCAAGGCCGTACAAATTGCTTTGAACCAGGTGGTGGGTGCCTATGCCATTGCGGTTTTGGACAGCAAAAAACCCAATGAAATTGTAGCGGCTCGTTTGGGGAGTCCGCTAGCCATTGGTGTTGGAGACAAGGAATATTTTGTGGCCAGTGATGCTTCGCCGTTTATAGAATATGCCAGCAATGCTATTTACTTAGAAGACGAAGAAATGGCTGTGATTCGTTTGCACAAAGAGACGAAGTTTCGAAAGATAAAAAATGACCGTCTGTTCAGTCCTTACGTTCAAACCCTCAAATGGAACATCGATCAAATTGAAAAAGGAGGCTATGACCACTTTATGCTCAAAGAAATATTTGAGCAACCCCAGGCCATCACAGATACCTACAGAGGGCGTTTGTTGGCAAACCAAGGAATCCTACAAATGGCAGGGTTGGAAGACCATCTTGAAAAATTTGTCAATGCGCAAAAAATTACCATTGTGGCCTGTGGCACTTCGTGGCATGCAGGTTTGGTAGCGGAGTATATTTTTGAAGACCTGGCCCGCATACCGGTGGAAGTGGAATATGCCTCCGAATTTCGCTATAGAAACCCGATTGTAAGCTCAAAAGATGTGGTCATTGCCATTTCACAATCCGGGGAAACGGCAGATACGCTTGCAGCCATCAAATTGGCCAAAGAACACGGTGCTTTTGTCTTTGGCGTTTGCAATGTGGTCGGCTCGTCCATTTCCAGAGAGACCCATGCGGGGGCCTACACCCATGCAGGACCCGAAATAGGAGTGGCTTCTACCAAAGCATTCACCACGCAGATTACGGTGTTGACCATGATGGCTTTGAGACTCGCAAAGGTCAAAGGCGCGCTGTCCAACTCAGCGTATAGGCATTATTTGATGCAGCTGGAAACCACGCCTGCAAAAGTTGAAAAGGCTTTGGAAACGGAGGCATTGTGCAAACAAATAGCAGTTGCTTACAAAACGGTTTCCAACGTGTTGTATTTGGGTCGGGGCTTTAATTTTCCAGTGGCCTTGGAGGGAGCACTCAAGCTCAAAGAAATCTCCTACATCCACGCAGAAGGCTACCCTGCTGCCGAGATGAAGCACGGGCCCATTGCGCTGATTGATGCGCACATGCCCATTGTGGTGATCGCTACAAAATACGGGCACTACGAAAAAATCGTGAGCAATATCCAAGAGATCAAGTCCAGAGAGGGCAAGGTGATTGCCATTGTAACCCAAGGCGATACGCAGGTAAAGGCCTTGGCGGATCATGTAATCGAAGTCCCTGAGACCCCAGAGCCCTTATCGCCACTACTGACGACCATTCCGCTACAGCTGCTTTCCTACCACATGGCAGTGTTGTTGGGTAAAAACGTAGACCAACCCCGAAATTTGGCGAAATCGGTCACCGTAGAATAAGAAAGACTACCGACCCGAGTCAAAATTTATACGAATTAGACGCCTTAATAAAGAATAACAATTGATTAATCAATCTTTTTCAAAGTAAATGAGCAGCGAAGTTTACAATACCATCCAAAACGAAATTGAGTCCCTAGGATTCAGGGTCGTATCCAAAGACTTTAAGCGGCCTTGGGGCGCTTTTTTAGTGATCGATGAAGACCAGGCCCAGGCCTTTTCCAATCAGTTCTTTGAAGGGATTGATGTGGATCATTTAAAAATTGAGGGTAAGCTCAGTCCTAAGATCCTGATTGTAAAACCTGGTGCGCGCCTCTCTTGGCAATACCATCATCGCCGCGCCGAGATCTGGCAGGTCTACCGCGGAGAAGTTGGCATTATTCGTAGTGATACTAATGAGCAAGGTGATGTGGTGACTTACAGCGAAGGTGATCAGGTTAAATTACAACAAGGCGAGCGACACCGGCTCATCGGTCTTAAAGACTATGGAATCGTAGCTGAGATTTGGCAACATACCGATTCTCTGCCCTCGGATGAGGATGATATAGTAAGAGTTCAAGACGATTTTAAAAGAGATTAAATTATGAGAGTAGGAATTACATTTTCCACCTTCGATCTGCTTCATGCAGGTCATATTAAAATGCTAGAAGAAGCAAAAACC
>CAXRIA010000034.1:0-153403 GCA_964230805.1 Flavobacteriaceae bacterium | reverse complement strand
TCCCCCTCTTGGGCTCGAACCAAGGACCCTCTGATTAACAGTCAGATGCTCTAACCAACTGAGCTAAGGAGGAAGTTGCTCCAGCAAAACATGTTTTGTTTTGCGAGTGCAAATATAAAACTTATTTTATCTTTCACAACTCATAAATCCAAAATATTCCTCACAACAAAAGGGGTCAATGTCTTTTCAAAAACCGCATCTTTCCTACAAAAAATAGTCGTACCTACTGCGTGATTTTCATTTTAGTAAGAGAAATTAACAGAAAAAATAAAATCTGTTAGATTTCATTACATTTTTTACAAATCGAAGAAAGAAAACAACTCATTCATAGAAAACATTGTACTTTTGTTAAAGTTTTTAATAAAACACCGAGTATTCAATAAAAGACATGGATAAATTTTCGTTTCTAAACGCAGCACATTCTGGCTTTATCGCCAATCTATACGACCAGTATTTGACAAATCCCGATTCCGTTGAACCGAGCTGGAAAAGTTTTTTTCAGGGCTATGATTTGGCGAACGAATCGTACGCAATTACGGGTGAAGAAAATACCCATGTGGAAATCCCTGAACAGGTCCATAAAGAATTTCATGTCATTCAACTGATCAATGGTTACCGATCTCGTGGCCATTTGTTTACAAAGACAAACCCTGTTCGTCAAAGAAGACAATACAAGCCTACATTGGCACTTGAAAATTTTGAACTTTCCGAAGCAGATTTGGACACTGTCTTTAGTGCCAGTGAAATTATCGGGCTAAAACCTGCAAAACTTTCAAAAATCATAGAAACCTTAGAGTTGATGTACTGCGACTCTATAGGTGTCGAATACATGTACATCAGAAATCCAGAGGAGATTCAATGGTGGCAAGATCGATTGAATAAAAACAACAACCATCCTTCTTACGGATTGGATTCAAAAAAATACATTCTTTCAAAATTGAACCAAGCGGTTAGTTTTGAAGATTTTCTGCAAACAAAATACGTGGGTCAAAAGCGATTTTCACTAGAAGGTGGGGAAACTTTGATTCCTGCAATTGCGGTGGCATTGCGAAATGCTGCAGAAATATACGGCGTGAAAGAATGTGTACTAGGAATGGCGCACAGAGGACGTTTGAACACCTTGACCAACATCTTTAAAAAGCCGGTACGCGATTTGTTTTCCGAATTTGAAGGAAAAGATTTTGACGACGAACACATTGATGGTGACGTGAAATACCATATGGGATTGACCTTGAGTAAAACCTTCCGAAATGGAGAGGAAATGACCATGAATTTGGTGCCAAACCCATCGCACCTCGAGACGGTTGCGCCCGTTGCAGAAGGAATTGCAAGAGCTAAAATCGATAGGATATACGACGGAGACGATTCCAAAATACTGCCGATCATTGTGCACGGAGATGCTGCCATTGCCGGACAAGGAATTGCCTATGAAGTTACGCAAATGAGCAAACTTCCTGGATACAAAACAGGAGGAACCTTGCACATCGTAGTCAACAACCAAGTTGGTTTTACCACCAATTACTTAGACGCGCGCTCAAGTACCTATTGTACCGACGTAGCGAAAGTCACTTTATCGCCTGTTTTGCACGTAAATGCAGACGATGTAGAGGCGGTTTGTCATGCCGTAGAATTGGCGTTGGAATTTCGCATGAAATTCAAACGAGACATTTTTATCGATCTTCTCGGTTATCGTAAATACGGACACAACGAAGGAGACGAACCTCGTTTCACACAACCCAACCTTTACAAGGCCATCTCAAAACACAGCAATCCAAAAGACATTTATGTGGACAAACTGATTGCCGAAGGTTCTATTGATGCGGCCTACGCGAAACAAATCAAAGAAGAATTCAAATCCATGTTGGAAGCAGAATTCCAAAAATCAAAAGCAGATACCACTTCCAAAGTGATTCCTTTTATGGAAGACACGTGGAAAGATTTTGTTCGTGAAAAACAAGATGCGATGCTCACTTCCATAGAAACGGGCTACGAATTGAAAAAATTAAAAGGCATTGCCAAGGTGGTCGCAACAGTTCCCGAAGGAGTAAAATTTGTTCGAAAGGCAGAACGCATCATCAAGGGAAGAGACAAAATGGTTTTTGAAACCAACAAACTCGATTGGGGAATGGGCGAAACTTTGGCCTACGGTTCCCTCATCGAAGAAGGATACAATGTTCGTGTTTCAGGACAAGACGTGGAGCGTGGTACCTTTAGTCATCGTCATGCCATCTTGAGAGACGAACTGACCGAAGAACGCATCAACTTAATCAACACCAACCCGAACAACAAAGGGAAAATGTACATTTACAATTCCCTGTTGTCTGAATACGGTGTTCTTGGATTTGACTATGGTTATGCCATGGCAAACCCCAACACACTAACCATATGGGAAGCCCAATTTGGTGATTTCAACAACGGTGCGCAAATTATGTTTGACCAGTACATTTCTGCTGCAGAGCACAAATGGAAATTGCAAAATGGAATTGTGGTACTTCTTCCGCATGGCTATGAGGGACAAGGATCAGAGCATTCCTCTGCACGTGTGGAACGTTTCTTGCAATTGTGTGCAGAAGACAATATGACCGTTGCCAACTGCAGTACGCCAGCAAACTTTTACCACTTGCTGCGAAGACACATGAAACGCAAGCACCGAAAACCATTGATTGTATTTACGCCTAAAAGTTTGTTGAGACATCCGAAAGCCGTAAACCCAATAGAAGATTTTGCCAAAGGAAGTTTTCAAGAAGTAATTGACGACAACATCGCTCCGAAAAAAGTTACAAAATTGGTATTTTGTACCGGTAAAATTTATTACGAATTGTTGGAAGAACGCGAATCGACCCAACGAGAAGACATCGCTTTGGTTCGCATCGAACAACTGTTCCCGTTGCACGAAGAAAGATTACAGGAGGTAATTGACAAATATCCAAATGTAAAAGAATATGTTTGGGCACAAGAAGAACCGAAAAATATGGGAGCCTGGGGATATATGTTGCAACGTTTTGATTTGGTAAAATTGAATGTCGCTTCAAGAAATTACTATTCCGTTCCAGCAGCAGGATCGTCAGCACGATTCAAACGACGACAAAGAGCGGTCATTGACATGGTTTTTCAATCGAATAAAAAAAACAAACGTTCCTAAGAACAAAAACAGATTGGTTACAAATAAAATTAGATACAAATGATTTTAGAAATGAAAGTTCCCTCTCCCGGGGAATCAATTACAGAAGTAGAAATTGCGTCTTGGTTGGTAGAGGATGGCGATTACGTAGAAAAAGACCAACCCATTGCAGAGGTAGACTCCGACAAAGCAACGTTAGAATTACCCGCAGAAGAGAGTGGAATTATCACACTGAAAGCAGAGGAAGGCGATGCGGTAGAAGTCGGTGCTGTCGTATGTCTTATCGACATGGAGGCAGAAAAACCTGCCGGTGAAAAGACACCAGCCCCTGCAGAAGAAAAAACACCAGAAGCGACCCCTGTTGCAGAGGAACCGAAAACGCCAGCACCAGAAACCTACGCGACCGGATCGGCGGCTCCCGCTGCGCAAAAAATATTGGACGAAAAAGGAATCGATAACGCCTCAGTATCCGGTACTGGAAAAGGGGGAAGAATCACCAAAGAAGACGCCTTGAACGCAATGCCAGCGATGGGAAGCTCCAACGGAAGCCGCGGAACAGAGCGCAAAAAAATGTCTATGCTGCGTCGTAAAGTGGCACAGCGTTTGGTTTCTGTCAAAAACGAAACCGCGATGCTTACGACGTTTAACGAAGTAAACATGCAACCGATTTTTGACTTGAGAAATCAATACAAAGAAAGCTTTAAAGCGAAACACGGAGTTGGATTAGGATTCATGTCTTTCTTTACATTGGCGGTTACGAGAGCCTTAGAATTGTATCCAGATGTCAATTCCATGATTGATGGAGACTATCAGGTAAAAAACGATTTTGCAGACATTTCCATTGCCGTATCTGGCCCGAAAGGACTTATGGTTCCTGTCATTCGAAATGCAGAAAACTTGTCGTTTAGAGGGGTCGAAAGCGAAGTAAAACGTTTGGCTCTACGAGCGCGTGACGGACAAATCACGGTAGATGAGATGACCGGCGGTACCTTTACCATCACCAATGGTGGTGTGTTTGGATCGATGCTCTCAACACCGATCATCAATCCGCCACAATCGGCCATTTTGGGCATGCACAATATCGTAGAACGCCCCATGGCGGTCAATGGGCAGGTAGTAATTCAACCTGTGATGTACGTCGCCTTGTCGTACGATCATCGCATCATTGATGGTAGAGAATCGGTAGGATTCCTCGTGGCTGTCAAAGAAGCTTTGGAAAACCCTATTGAATTGCTCATGAACAACCATCCAAAAAAGGCGCTGGAGCTCTAAAATTTTTGGAAACATTTTTAAAATAAAAAACCTATGCCAATGCATAGGTTTTTTTATTTCGTATCCCTACGTCTATTCTCAAAAAGACTCTGAAACTTTTTAAACACAGTTGTCTAAAAAAAATCAATGTTTTTCTCGAACAAAATCGATACATCGCCGCAACATTTTCCTATACAAAAAACTCATTTTTCTCCTTTTCAAACCATACAACTCACAAAAACAAAGACTTGTCCGTTATTAAACTTGTCAAAAAAACACATCATTACCTCTACAAAATACAAAAATCGCATTTTTGTAATGATTGTTTCAAAAAAATATTGTCTCTCATTTCATAGCATAACACCTTCCTAAATCTGTTGTTGAAAAACCATAAAAAAACCTGTTTTTATGGGGCTTCAAACCTATCTCTCCTAACATTTATTTGAAAAAGTTGTGCCAAATTACCTAATATATGTTCCTGTTTAACATACCTCATCTCTTCCTGTATGGTTTTTGTAGAGTGTACATTCACTGCACCGATAAAAATTAAAAACTATCTTCAAAATCTAACTTTAAACCAAAAATTATGATTAAAAAAATTACATTTATTATTGTTCTATTTTTGACAGCTTTGAGCTATTCTCAAAGTTTGCCAATCGACTTTGAATCAGCCGATTTAACATTCGCCACTCAAGGGGGTGCTTCCTATAGCTCCGCTACTGACCCAGTAAACTCTGCGAATACGGTAGGACAAATGATTGGTGGAACAGATCAGTGGAACAGTCGAATAGACCTTACCCTGGACACGTACATTGACATGACCACAGCTGCCAAAACAATTACATTTGAATTTTACACTACAGAGGCAGTTGCGATGACCGGATTGGTACAAGTGTCCAACGAGGAAAACGGAGGATACCCCATTGAGGTACAATTCACGACTGATGGAAATATCGGTTGGGAAACAATTACCGTAGATTTCACAAATGCCACCAACGGTTGGCCCAATGCTGGAGATCCAGTTGTTTATGGACAATATGCGCAATTTTCTATTTTCTCCAATTTTGGAGATACAGGAACGTCTACCTATTATATAGATGACATTGCCGGTGCGGCAAATGGTGCTGCTGTACCTGCTGATCTATCCGTGAATGCCCCTACGCCAACAAACGATGCGGCCGATGTAATTTCAGTATACAGTGACGCCTTCACTAGCATCGCAACGAACCTAAACCCAGGATGGGGACAGTCTACATCATTCTCAGAAATTGACATTGACGGAAACAGCGTATTGAAATACGCAAACTTGAATTACCAAGGATTGGAATACACAAGTTCAGATGTGTCTGCGATGGAATATGTGCATTTAGACTACTACACAGATGATGCTACGGCTTTTGAATTTTTCCTAATTGCTGGAGGTGAAAATGCCTACAATGTGGCAACTGATGCAGGTTTTGCCACTGGACAATGGGTAAGCTTAGACATTCCGTTGAGCTTCTTCTCCGATGCGGGTAGAGATCTAACAGCTGCTTACCAATTCAAAACCGTTGGTGATGGAACCATTTACCTAGACAACTTGTATTTCTGGAAAGAACCCGCTGCTGCTGGAACAGACACCAGCTTGAGTGACTTGACCGTAGATGGATCTACCATCGCTGATTTTAGTTCTCTAACTTCTACTTATAACCTAGAACTTGCGGCAGGAACTACAACTGTACCTACAGTGGCTGCCACACCAACGGACACCAATGCGACAGTACAAGTAACAGATGCTACGAGTCTTCCTGGAGCCACGACAATCTTAGTAACGGCTCAGGATGGAACAACGACCAATACGGTAACCATCAACTTTACGTTGAACCCTGACCCTACTGTGAATGCTCCTGCGCCAACAATCGCTGCGTCAGAAGTCATTTCAGTATACAGCGACGCCTTTACAAGCATTGCAACGAACTTGAACCCTAGTTGGGGACAAAGCACTTCGTATTCAGAAATTCAAATCGACGGAAACAACGTTATGAAATACGAAAACCTGAATTACCAAGGATTGGAGTACACAAGTTCAGATGTGTCTGCCATGGAATATGTGCATTTAGACTACTACACAGATGATGCTACGGCTTTTGAATTTTTCCTAATTGCAGGAGGTGAAAATGCCTACAATGTGGCAACTGATGCTGGTTTTGCCACTGGACAATGGGTAAGCTTAGACATTCCATTGAGCTTCTTCTCCGATGCGGGTAGAGATCTAACCGCTGCTTACCAATTCAAAACCGTTGGTGATGGAACCATTTACCTAGACAACTTGTATTTCTGGAACGATGCAACAGCCAGCGTTGGCAATGTAGAAGCGGAAAACGTTCGCGTTGCTCCAAACCCAACCACAGGATTGATCAACGTTACGGGAGATATTTACAATACTTCTGGACAATTGGTGCTGAAAAACAGCAACGATCTTTCTGGATTGCCAAGTGGACTTTACTTTGTCAGAGTAATTACAAACGGAAGTGTAAGCACTTCCAAAGTAGTCAAAAGATAAAAAAAGTCACGAATAATTGTACTAGATTTTCGAAGCCCACGCAGTTTTGCGTGGGCTTTTTGTTTTCCCAAAAATCGTTTCTAGAAATTTAAACGTCATGCCAAATGATTTATCATTTTTCTCTAGAAAGACCGGAAATTACATGGTGCATCAAAAATGTTTCAAAGTCTAAAATTTTTAAATTTGTTGTGCCTAATTTGCATATCAAAGGCAATACACAATTGCCTATATTTGCAATGACAAAGTATGTTTTCCATGAATGCCCTTAAAAAACGTCTCGAACTTTCTGACTTTCCAAAACTCTCAAAATATTTTTTAAAATGGTTGTCACTCTCCCTTATTTCGGGGACACTCGTAGGTTCCGCATCAGCACTGTTGTTGGTCTCTTTGTTTTGGGCCACCGATACCCGTGAAGCAAACAAATGGATTATTTGGCTCCTTCCTTTGGGAGGCTTGGCCGTGGGATGGATGTATCATTATTGGGGCAAAAATGTGGTCAAGGGAAATAACCAACTGATTGATGAATTGCACAAACCCAAAGACATCATTCCTTTTAAAATGGCGCCTTTGATCTACCTAGGAACTGTGATCACACATTTGTTTGGTGGGTCTGCGGGACGAGAAGGGACTGCTGTGCAAATGGGCGGTGCGATTGTCGACCAACTCTCTAAAATTTTAAACTTCCACAAAAACGATCGGAAAATTCTCATTGTCATTGGAATTTCCGCTGGATTTGCGTCTGTTTTTGGCACGCCCTTGGCAGGTGCTATTTTCGCATTGGAAGTCATGGTCATTGGCCGCATGCGCTACGATGCCATCATTCCAAGCTTTTTGGCAGCCATCATAGCCGATTATACCTGTACTGCTTGGGGTGTTCCTCATACCCATTACAGCATTGATACGATTCCCGAACTCTCGTTCCTTGGTTTTTTGATTGCGATCGTCAGCGGTGTGTTTTTTGGCGTGGTCAGTACTTTTTTTTCAAAAGGAATTCATGGGTTTCAAAACCTCGCAGCAAAAATAAAATACCCCCCTCTACGACCTTTTTTGGGAGGAATCATTTTGGCGCTTTGTGTTTTTCTCATGGGCACTACAAAATACATCGGACTAGGAATTCCCACCATTGTCGAAGCCTTTGAACAACCCTTACCCTCCTATGATTTTGCTATCAAAATACTACTGACGACTTTCACCATTGGGGTGGGTTTTAAAGGAGGTGAAGTGACCCCCTTGTTTTTTATTGGGGCTACGTTGGGAAATGCCTTGTCTTTATTTTTGCCTTTGCCAATGGCATTACTTGCAGGAATGGGCTTTGTAGCAGTCTTCTCTGGAGCGACCAATACCCCTATTGCTTGTACCCTTATGGGCATTGAATTGTTCGGCATAGAAGCGGGCGTTTTTATCGCCATTGCCTGTGTTACCGCCTACCTGTTTTCGGGAAATACGGGAATTTATTCTTCCCAAATTATTGGAAGTGCCAAAAGCGATGCCTTGCAAAATACGGAAGGAAAATCTTTGAAAGAGATCTAACATTTGAGGTATTTGCTCTATTCAAGCTAAAAAATACCCACTATTTCAAATAAAGAAAATTTTTGCGATAGTCAATGACTGCATTGGCCTTTATCAAAACATCCGAACCCAAAATCCCTTTGATTTTTTTTGCTCCATGTTCGACCAAGGCCTCGTTGACATGTGACAAATCAAAGATGACCAAATCGATGTTGTCATCAATCCATCTTCCTATTTGCAAGGCATTTCCCAAGGATTTTTCTGTCTTCATACCACGCCCTCCTGCACCTGCTGCTTTGACATCTGACGCCATTTTTTTAACCGAAAAATAAGCGACTGCTTCAAAATCAATACAGGAATTAGAGGCGCCAGTATCCAAAAGAAATCGCCCTTTTTTTCCATTCAATTCCAACTTTAAAACCAAATGGTTTGTCGTAGTTGTCTCAAAAGGAATGCACTGGTATCCTTTTTTGAGATAGGTTTTCTTGAGACTTGACATTTTGTGCTATTTTTGCTCAAAGATAATACAACAAAATGATTCTTACCGATACCCATACCCACTTGTACAGCGAACAATTTTCAGAAGACAGAAATGAAGTCATCGAGCGTTCTATCAAGGCGGGGGTAACCCGTTTCTTTATTCCTGCCATTGACAGTGATTATACGCAGCGCATGTTGGATTTAGAAGCTGCTTATCCTGAAAACATTTTTTTGATGATGGGCTTACACCCTACTCATGTCAAGGAAAATGTCGAAAAAGAACTGGCTTTGGTCAAAAAATGGCTTGACAAAAGAAGATTCTATGCCGTTGGCGAAATTGGCATGGATTTGTACTGGGACAGAACTTTTATCGAGGAACAACAACACGCATTTCAGACACAAATTCAATGGGCCAAAGAAAGAAAAATGCCCATTAATATCCATTGTAGAGATGCTTTTGAAGAAGTTTTTGAAGTTTTAGAAAAAGAAAAAGACACTGCTTTGTCTGGCATTTTTCACTGCTTTACTGGAACCCTTTCGCAAGCAAAACAAGCCATCTCCTTTGGCATGAAACTGGGAATTGGTGGGGTAGCCACCTTCAAAAATGGAAAAATAGATCAGTTTTTAAAAGAAATCCCTCTCTCAGAGCTTGTGTTGGAAACAGACGCTCCCTATTTAGCACCTACTCCTTATAGAGGAAAAAGAAACGAAAGCAGCTACCTTATTCCTATCGCCCAAAAACTAGCAGACATTTATGAGCTTTCCCTAGAAGAAATTGCGAAAATTACCACCGAAAACTCAAAAGCTGTTTTTGGCATTTAGCCTTCAAAAAAGGAGGTGTCTTTTTTGAGCTCCTCCCTAGTCCTATAAAAAATAAAACATACAGGAAGTATTGAAGTCAGCGCTCATTTTTGACTCGTTGTAAAGAGATTTTGGTTTGTTACTAAGAACGTTCAGAATCTCCGTAATAAATGTTACATTTGTTGGAACCATAGTTTATACACATGAAAAAAATTCTCTTCATCGTTGTCCTTGCAATGAGCTTTGTGAGCACAGCACAAAACAACAAAGAAATAAAAATCGATATTTTTGATGTCTTGGCCTTAAAAAGTCTAGACATTTCCTATGAGTATATCATGAATGAAGAGTCCTCGGTGGGAATTTCTGTACTTTCTAATTTTGAGAAGAAATCTGCGAGCTTTCGCTACTCTCAAAAACTAATGGTAACCCCTTATTACAGACAGCATTTGTTTCAACGAGACAACGTAAACTTCTTTGGCGAATTGTTTGGCTCCATCAATACCGGAGATCTGGAACCTGAGAATTTGGGAGATCCTGATTCGTATACAGATTTTGCTTTGGGTCTTGGTTTTGGCGGGAAATACCTTTCCGAAAATGGTTTTGTTGTGGATTTTCATGCAGGTATTGGGAGAAACCTTTTCAATACGGATTTGTCCAAAGAGGTGGTCCCGAGAGTGGGTATCTCTGTTGGAAAACGATTTTAAAAAATAAAAAAAGCGATGAACTAAATTCATCGCTTTTTTTAGACGCGTTCCTTATTTGCAATACGCTACATAGGCTTCTTTCAGGTGATCTGCAATCATCTCTGCGGAACGTCCCTCAATATGATGACGCTCCAACATATGCACCAATTGCCCGTCTTTGAACAAGGCCACTGCTGGCGAAGATGGTGGAAAAGGAATCATAAATTCTCTTGCTTTTGCAACCGCATCTCCATCAACTCCTGCAAATACCGTTGCCAAGTGTGTTGGTTTTGCTTCTCCTTCCAAGGAAGCAATTACCCCCGGACGCGCTGTCCCCGCTGCACAACCGCAAACCGAATTCACAACGACCAAAGCAGTTCCTTCTAATTTTAATGTGTTTTCTACTTCTTCAGACGATTTCAATGCTGAAAAGCCCGCAGCAACCAATTGTGCCTCCATAGGTGCTGTTAATTCTTGTGGATACATATTTTATCTCTTTAAATATTAAATTTCGAGCAGCAAAGATACGCATTGCTTTAGGAATATGTATGTTTTGACATGTGAGATCTTCATTTTACGTGCTTTGTATTACTTCTCACAAGAGATTCATAGCCTATTTCCAACCCAAAAAAGCCCCATGCCGGAATTAAGACTTTCTTAACGTCATTGAAATTTGCGAAAAAAAGAGAAAACCTATATTTGCAATCTAAAAATCAACAGAACATGGCAAGTTTTACGAAATGGTTGGGCGCTGGATTGGGATGGTCTTTTGGAGGGCCTATCGGAGCTTTCTTAGGTTATATGATTGGCAATGTGATTGATGGGTTTTCACAGAAAGACCTGCAAGATTTTCGAGCGCAGGCAAATCGTCATTCCTACACAACACATTCGGGTGATTTTGAAATTAGCTTGCTAATGCTCTCGTCTTTTGTGATCAAAGCAGATGGGAAAATAGATCCTCGCGAACTGGATTTTGTCCGAGCTTATTTTGTAAAAATGTATGGTAAAGAGCGAGCAAATCATGCATTTCGACTGTTCAAAGGAATGATGCAAAACAAAGATGTTTCCGTACGCCAAATTTCTTTGCAAATTCGACAACAAATGCAACACGCCTCTCGCCTGCAATTAATGCATTATTTATTTGCCTTGGCCAAAGCGGACGAAGTTGTAACCCCTGAGGAATTGCACATGCTGCAAAAAATAGCAGGCTACCTCAACATCAATTCTTACGACTTTGACTCGATCAAAGCGATGTTTTACAACGATTCAGAAAGCGCCTACAAAATATTAGAAATCGAAAAAACAGCGACTGACAAAGAACTCAAAACTGCCTATCGAAAAATGGTGAAAAAACACCATCCCGACAAGGTAAAACATTTGGGTGTTGAACATCTGAAAGGTGCGGAAGAAAAATTCTTGAAAATTCAAGAAGCCTACGAGCAAATCAAAAAAGAAAGAGGGCTTTAAAATTGTCATACAAACTCTTTTCTATTGACATTTTAGAACAAGTTCTTAGAAAAGTGTTGAAAATCCCATAACCTCTATTTGACAACTTTCGCTGACCAAGCGTTTTATCTCTTGCTGTTAAAAGTCAAAAAACGTAAATTCGCAACAACGCATTAAATTCGATTATTTTGGCAAAAACGAAAGTGAAAAAAGAAACCCCTTTAATGAAGCAATACAACGGTATTAAAATAAAATACCCAGATGCTATGTTGTTGTTTCGAGTGGGTGACTTTTACGAAACTTTTGGAGAAGATGCCATCAATTGTGCTCGCATTTTAAACATAACACTCACCAAACGAGGCGCAGGCAGCGAGTCAGAAACTGCCTTGGCAGGTTTTCCGCATCATTCATTGAATACGTATTTGCCCAAGCTGGTCAAAGCAGGTCTGCGCGTTGCCATCTGCGATCAATTAGAGGACCCCAAAATGACCAAAAAAATTGTCAAACGTGGTGTCACAGAGTTGATAACGCCTGGAGTTTCTTTCAATGACGAAGTTTTACAATCGAAAGCAAACAACTACTTAGCAGCCGTCCATTTTGACAAAAAACAACGAGGGGTTTCTTTTTTAGATGTCTCGACAGGAACCTTTTTTACCGCACAAGGCACAGATACATACGTCGATAAATTGTTACAAAATTTTCAGCCGAGTGAAGTACTGGTTCAAAAGCAACACCGACAAGAATTTGCAAATGTCTTCGGAACAGAATTCCATACCTTTTATTTGGACGATTGGGTATTTCAAATTGATTTTGCCAAGGAGAGTTTGACAAACCATTTCCAGGTCAACTCCCTGAAAGGTTTTGGAATCGATGCATTGACAGCAGGCATTGTTTCCGCAGGTGCCATTCTGCATTACTTGTCTGAAACGCAACACAATCGCATACAACACATCTCATCTATCCAACGGATCCAAGAAAATAATTTCGTTTGGATGGATCGATTTACGCTCAGAAATTTAGAGCTGTACGCTTCCAAAGAGGCCAACGCAGTCACTTTATTAGACGTGATTGACAATACAATTTCACCGATGGGTGGCCGTTTGCTCCGAAGATGGTTGGCCTTGCCCTTGAAAAACCTCACAGAAATCAACGAAAGACAAGATCTTGTAAAATATTTGATAGACACGCCTTCTTTTTTTGATCTTGTCACCTATCAAACACAACAAATAAGTGATATTGAACGACTTGTTTCCAAGGTGGCCACTGGAAAAATAAATCCTCGGGAAGTCATTTCCCTAAAAAACTCTTTGAAGGCAATTCTTCCCATCAAAGAGACTGCAGAAAAAAGTAAAAACGCCTCCTTGCAAACGATGGGAAATCAATTAAACGATTGCCTGGCTGTTCGAGAAAAAATTGAAAAGACACTTTTTGAGGACGCTCCTGTAAACATTTTAAAAGGCAATAGCATTGCTGATGGTGTTTCGCCAGAATTGGATGATTTAAGAGCGGTTTCCAATTCTGGAAAAGATTATTTAGACGACCTGCTCAAGCGCGAGTCAGCGCGCACTGGCATCCCCTCTCTCAAAATTGCTTTTAACAATGTTTTCGGATACTACATCGAAGTCCGAAACACACACAAAGACAAGGTGCCAGAGGAGTGGATTCGTAAACAAACATTGGTAAGTGCGGAACGTTACATTACCGAAGAGCTCAAAGAATACGAAACAAAAATTCTTGGAGCCGAAGAAAAAATCGGCAAACTGGAGCAAGAAATTTATAGCAATCTTGTACAGTTTTTGACGACACACATCAAAGACATGCAGCAAAATGCGCAATTGATAGCTCAAATAGATTGCTTGCGCTCTTTTGCCAAAACCGCTATAGACAACAGTTATGTACGTCCTGTTTTAGACGATACCACTGATTTAGAAATAAAAAATGGGCGTCACCCTGTAATTGAAAAACAACTGCCGATTGGAGAAGAATACATCGCCAACGATGTGGTATTGAATCGAACATCACAACAAATCATTATGATTACTGGACCCAACATGTCTGGTAAGTCTGCCATCTTGAGACAAACTGCTTTGATTGTCTTATTGGCCCAAATGGGAAGCTACGTCCCTGCACAAAATGCAAAGATTGGGGTTGTTGATAAAATATTTACTCGCGTAGGCGCCAGTGATAATATTTCGATGGGCGAGTCTACTTTTATGGTAGAAATGAACGAAACGGCGAGCATCTTAAACAATGTTTCGGAACGAAGTCTTATCCTTTTGGACGAAATTGGACGGGGAACAAGTACCTATGATGGTATTTCCATTGCATGGGCCATTGCAGAGTACTTACACGAACATCCAAGTGCTGCCAAAACCTTGTTTGCCACCCATTACCATGAACTGAATGACATGACCAACACCTTTGACCGGATTAAAAACTTCAACGTTTCCGTGAAGGAGCTAAAAGACAATGTCATTTTTTTACGAAAGTTAATTCCCGGGGGTAGTGAACATAGTTTTGGAATTCACGTCGCAAAACTGGCAGGAATGCCATCACAAGTGATTCACAGAGCCAATAAGATGCTCAAACAATTGGAAAAAACGCATACCCAAGAGCACATAAAAGAGAAATTACAGTCTGCCACTGCAGCGGAAGATTTGCAATTGAGTTTTTTCAAATTAGACGACCCTTTGTTGGAAGATATCAAAGAAGAAATTCTAACGACCAACATAGATTCCTTGACGCCTATTGAAGCGCTCATGAAATTGAATGAAATCAAAAGAATGTTGACAAAAAAATAAACGTTGTCTGGTCGAATAAAGACAGCATCGTACCTAGTAAAATATGATTGACAACCTAAAGCAAGGATTTTTCGGAATCGGTATTCAGAATGGAAAAACGCCAGAAAACCTTGGTGTCCTGTGGCGTTCTGCTCAAAACATGGGTGCTAGTTATATATTCACCATTGGAAATCGTTATGCAAAACAAGCCTGCGACACACACAAAGCAGTAGGTGCCATGCCCTATTTTCATTACCATACTTTTGAAGATTTCTACCAACAGTTGCCCAAAGGAGCGATGCTGGTTGGGGTAGAACTGGACGAACAAGCAGTGCCTTTGGAAACATTTGAACATCCCAAACGCTGTGTCTATTTGTTGGGGGCTGAGGATCATGGACTCCCAAAAATTGCAATCCAAAAATCACACCATCTTGTAAAATTTGACACGCCTCTGAGTTTGAACGTGGCGGTTGCTGGGAGTATTGTGATGTACGATCGACAAACAAAATTTAACTTCGACCTCTAGCGCTTTCATTCACAAAACGCGGAACCATTGTTTTTTTCTCATCATTGAATTCAAGGTAAAGAACACCCTCATCGCCTTTTTCCCAGGTCAAAAAGGACTTAGATCCTCCTTTTACATAGCACTTCAATCGTTGTCTTTCCACAAATTCTTTCAAGCTTTTCACGGTAAGATTCTTGTTTTTTTTGAGTTCTCTCGAAATTTTTTTGGCGCTTTCTTCTGTTATTGCATTTAAATAAGCCAAACCATAATTTTCTCCATTCTGGTGTGTAAAATCTTTTCCATTTTCATGATGGGTTCGAAAATCGTAAATTTTAATGCCTTCGAAGCCCACTGCTTCGATTTCCTCAACAATCGCGATGTTGCGTAATGTGTGATCTATGTATTCTTGAATTTTGGCGTTCATGCAAAGGTGTTTTTTGAATTTGCTGTGACAAAAATAAGCAAATATCAAGGATCGATCGCAATTTTTATGCGAAAGCTATTTCCTAAAATCAAAGCTTCAAGTCGTGACAAATCCCTATATTTGTGGAAATTATTTTTACCATGGTTTTGTTTATTGGAGCTCCCGAAATAATGATTGTGCTGTTGATCGTAGTCATGCTCTTTGGTGCAGATAAAATCCCAGAAATTGCTAGAGGACTCGGCAAAGGAATGCGCCAAATCAAAGATGCGACCAACGACATCAAGAGAGAAATCAACAATACCGCTGAAAAACACGAGGTTGATGTAAACATCACAAAAGACATTCAAAAAGAGGTAGATGCTGTCAAAGAAGACATTGAAGAAGCCACGGGACCTATCAAAAGACAATTTTAAACCCCTTTGTTTTACCTCGCCTTTTTAAAAAGCGTCTATTTTACGCGGCTTATGGTCAACCCATCACGAATGGGTAACAGCACTGTTTCAACTCTGGGATCTTCGTTCACGTATTTATTGTAGGCCAACAAAGCTTTGGTATCGATATCTTTTGGATCTAAGGACGCTACTACCTTTCCGCTCCAAAGAACATTGTCCGACAAAATAACGCCTCCCGAATTCATTTTATCGACGACCAAATTAAAATAATTGGTGTAATTGGATTTGTCTGCATCGATAAAAACCAGATCAAATTTTTCATCCAAGGTTGGTATTATTTCAAGCGCATTGCCCACATGTTGTACAATCTGATTTCCGTATTCTGACTTCTCAAAATATTTTTTTTGAAAATCATACAATTCTTCATTTTTGTCGATGGTATGTAATTTCCCTCCTGCTGCCATTCCTTCTGCCATACACAAGGCTGAATATCCTGTGTATGTTCCTATTTCTAAAATGACTTTGGGCTGGACCAATTTCGATACCATAGACAGTACCCTGCCTTGAAAATCACCGCTTAGCATTCGTGGATTCAATATTTTTTGCCAGGTTTCTCGATTCAACTGCTTCAATAATTCGGGCTCTTGTTGGGAATGTGCCACAACGTAATTGTCAATTTTTTCAGGTAAAAAATCCATGGGGTAATGTTGAGGGGTATTATTTTAAGTCTTTTTTTCGGGCGTTTTTTTCTATGGCTGCACGCATCCTTTCTTTCTGCTCTTTAGACATCGCACAAACGGTTTGTTCTGCACGCATGGTTTTGATTATGCGGGACATCAAACTATTTTGCTTTGAGTACAATCTACAAATTTTGCAACTGAAAAAATGCATCCGCAATTGAAGAATCTCTCGCAAATTAGCCTTTCCGTATTGGGATTTGTCACAAATGGTGGTTGCCTGATCGCAGGAAATTTTAAAATTAAACATCTCTTTGTTATTTTACAAACCAATTGTCTTCCATACATCTTCTCAACTGGGTTCTTGCTCTGTGAATAATGACCCATAAATTGGACGAGGTAATGTCCAACTCTTTACAAATTTGATCGGTAGAAAAATCGCGCAGTGTTTTCATTTTAAAAACCATGGCGTATTTCTCCGGCAACTTTTCAATGCAAGCTTCCAATGTGTTTCCAAGTTCTTCATTTTCTATTTTTTTATCGGCATCACTCCCCCATGTTTGGGGAACTCTTTCTTCCAACCAATCTCCTTCCTTTGCACCATCTCGGTAAAAATTCATTCGAACTTCAGATTTTCCTTTTTTCGAGTTGACCTTGCGATAATAATCAATTATTTTTCTTTTCAAAATGGCCACCAACCAAGTTCGCTCACTTGCTTTCCCTTCAAAATTTTCCATTGCTTTTAACCCTGCAAAAAAAGTCTCTTGTACCAAGTCTTTTGCAATTTCTGGTTTTCCTACTCTCGAAATGGAATAATTGTAAAGATAGTCCGCATACAAATCTATCCATTGATCAGGACGCAGACCATGTTTGGCATATGTCGTCATAATTAATTTCTTTTTTAGCTATTTTTCTTGTGGTCAAGATACGGAAAGTTCTGTGCTTTTTATGGAAAATCACCACTTTCTTTTCCAACCCTATTTTACGTTTCAAAACATTCTTGACCAGTAATCTGCGAAGATTTGCGTATTTTTACCACTTGAATTTTAATTTTTTCAAAAATGTCATCAACGAAAAAGCAATACAAGCGCGTCACCACGAATTCATTGATTGAAATGAAAAAAAATGGAGAAAAAATCTCCATGTTAACCGCCTATGATTACACCATGGCAAAAATTGTAGATGCGGCAAATATTGATGTCATTCTTGTGGGCGACTCTGCTTCCAATGTCATGGCGGGGCATGAGACGACACTTCCCATTACTTTGGATCAAATGATTTACCACGCTAGTTCGGTTGTCAGAGCTTCTCAACGAAGTTTGGTTGTTGTTGACTTGCCTTTTGGAAGCTATCAATCGGATCCAAAAATTGCCTTGAGATCTGCCATCCGAATCATGAAAGAATCGGGAGGACATGCTGTAAAATTAGAAGGAGGCAAAGAAATCAAAGACTCGATTAAAAAAATTTTAGGGGCGGGAATTCCCGTCATGGGACACCTCGGACTTACGCCTCAATCAATTTATAAATTTGGAACCTACACGGTAAGAGCGAAAGCCGAAGCCGAAGCAGAAAAATTAATCAAAGATGCAAAATCTCTAGAAAAAATGGGATGCTTCTCCATTGTTTTGGAAAAAGTACCTGCGGCATTGGCGCAAAAAGTAGCGCAAGAATTGCAAATACCTGTCATTGGGATAGGTGCAGGTTCAAATGTCGATGGACAGGTATTGGTAACCCACGATATGGTGGGCATGACTCATGAATTCCATCCTCGATTTTTACGACGCTATTTGAATCTTTTTGAAGACATGTCTAATGCATTTCGACAGTACAGCAAAGATGTGAAATCAAAAAATTTCCCGAACAACGAAGAACAGTATTAAAAAGGAAATCTCTATCAAATACGATTTTTTTCGCGAGCCAATGCGACAAAACAACTCGAACAGATCATCTAGTAACTAAAATTATGAGGGTTTTACACATCGATAGCAATCATCCTATTCTACAACATAATTTGCAGAAATTAGGTTGTGTCAATGAAGAAGATTTTTCTTCTTCTAAGGAAGAAATTGAAGCAAAAATCCATCTATATGACGGCATCGTTATTCGCTCTCGGTTCAAAATAGACAAACCTTTTTTGGACAAAGCAACGCAACTGAAATTTATTGCTCGTGTGGGTGCTGGGTTAGAAAGCATCGATGTTGTGTATGCAAAAAAAAAGGGGGTTCGTTTGATTTCTGCTCCCGAAGGAAATAGAAATGCTGTGGGAGAACACGCTTTGGGAATGTTGCTGTCATTGTTTAACAAACTCAAACAAGCCGACGAACAAATTCGACAAGGAAAATGGTTGCGCGAAGCAAATCGAGGTCTAGAATTAGAGGGAAAAACAATTGGACTGATCGGCTATGGGAATATGGGCAAATCCTTTGCAAAAAAATTGCAAGGTTTTGACGTGGAAGTTTTGTGCTATGACATCAAAGAAGATGTCGGCGATGCAAATTGTCGACAAACGACACTTACAGAAATTCAAGAAAAAGCAGATGTATTGAGTATTCATACGCCTTTCAACGAATTGTCAGACAAAATGATCAATCGTGATTTGATTCATCTCTTTAAAAAACCCTTTTATTTGATCAATACGGCAAGAGGTTCTGCTGTGGTAACTGACCATTTGGTTGAAGCCTTGGAAAAAGGGAAAATTTTAGGCGCGTGTTTGGATGTACTGGAATACGAAAAAAGCTCTTTTGAAAATTTATTTGAAAATAAAAATTTACCCACAGCATTCGAATATCTTATCCGCTCTGATCAAGTATTGCTCTCTCCCCACGTTGCGGGATGGACTGTGGAATCTAAAGAAAAACTTGCACAGACCTGTGTTGAAAAAATAGCTTCGCTTTTTTTTAATATTCACACAAAACCCGTACGAAACAAGCCTTCTCTCGATAGAAAAGTCACCGGTATAGGCGGTGTTTTTTTCAAAACCAAAAATCTTGAAGAAACAAAAAAATGGTATCAAAAACATTTGGGGTTTGAGATAGATTCTCAGGGAAGCACCTTTTGGTGGAAAGATCATCAAAACCAAAATGCGACAACACAATGGAGTCCTTTCAAAGAAGAAAGTAATTATTTTGAGCCTTCCAAAAAAGAATTCATGCTCAATTACCGCGTTGTAAATTTGGACCGCCTTCTGGCCGATCTTCAAAAAGAAGGAGTTGTCATTCTTGGCAATCCAGAAAGTTTCAGTTATGGAAAATTCGCATGGATTTTAGATCTCGATGGAAACAAAATTGAATTGTGGGAACCAAACAACGATTGCTTCGAAGATTGGACGAATCCGCCTGTTTAGGAATCTTTTAAGCTCTTTTTCTAGCCCTAGATCTAAAATAGTCTTTGTCAATAGCATCATAAGAAGAAATAATTTCTATAAATGCTTTCTCTTCCGTACCTTTGATATTCATTATTAAAAATTATATTATGGCTTTTGAGTTACCAAAATTATCATACGCGTACGATGCGTTGGAACCACATATTGATGCAAGAACTATGGAAATTCACCATAGCAAACACCATCAAGGATATACAAACAATTTGAACAATGCTATTGCGGGATCGGATTTAGAAGGAGCGTCTATTGAAGACATCCTTGCGAATTTAGACATGAGCAATGGTGCCGTTCGAAATAACGGAGGAGGTTTTTACAACCACCGTTTGTTTTGGGAGGTACTTTCTCCTAACGGAGGTGGGGAACCTTCTGGAGAATTGGCAGAGGCCATCAATGCTGCTTTTGGATCTTTTGAGGCGTTCAAAGATGCTTTTTCAAAAGCTGCAGCGACACAATTCGGTTCGGGATGGGCTTGGTTGTGTGTCGCCAAAGGAGGTGCCGTAAATGTGTGTTCTACACCAAACCAAGACAACCCATTAATGCCGGGTGTTACTTGTGGAAATCAACCTATTCTAGGTTTGGATGTTTGGGAGCACGCTTATTACTTGAACTATCAAAACAGAAGACCTGATTATATCAATGCATTTTTCAATGTCATTGATTGGGACAAAGTTTCAGCAAATTACGCTGCTGGTAAATAAAAAATTCCATTTTAAAAAAGGAGCTCATGTGAGCTCCTTTTTTTGTGCTTACTACATAAAAAAACCTTCGCATTTTTCATGCGAAGGTTTTTTTTTTTCAATTCTATTCGAATCAATAGGCTCTTTTATTTTTGCCTTCATAAAAATTGATAAAGGCTTCGTTCACTACGCGTTTCCCTCCATTGGTCGGATAATCTCCGGTAAAATACCAGTCTCCTGTATGGTCAGGGCAGGCCTCATGAAGTCCTTCAATGGTTTGAAAAATCACTTCGACATCGGCCTTTACTTCAGCGGTTTTCAACATTTCGGCAATTTTGTCAGAAATTTGAACTGCCGTAAACGGTGCGTAAATTTCTTTTACAAAATTTTCAATGCCCGCATCTTCTTTGATACGCTGTTTGATACATTTTTTGTACACATCTGTTACAATGTGGTATTGATCGGTATCTTTTAACAATTCCAAGGCGGCACGAAACGCGATAAAATCTCCAATTTTCGCCATATCAATTCCATAACAATCTGGATATCGAATCTGAGGAGCTGACGATACAATGATGATTTTCTTCGGACTCAAACGATCGAGAATTTTTATAATACTTTTCTTCAACGTAGTTCCTCTCACAATACTATCATCAATGATCACCAAATTGTCTGTTGGTTTTACCACACCATAGGTAATATCGTATACGTGTTCCACCAAATCATCTCGGCTATTGTCATCTGCGATGAACGTTCTCAACTTCACATCTTTGACAGCAATTTTTTCAATTCGAGGTCTTTCCGAAAGTACTTTACTCAATTCTTCAGCAGAGATTTCGCGACGCCCTCTTAATATTTTTTTGAGTTTTTGTTGGTTTAAAAAATCCTCTGCTGCTTCGCTCATTCCATAAAAAGAAGTTTCCGCAGTATTTGGAATGTATGAGAAAACCGTATTCGAAATATCGTCGTCAATTTTCTTTAAAATTTCTGGAAAAACCGCTTTCCCTAAATTTTTACGTTCTGTGTAAATATCGGCATCCGAACCTCGGGAAAAATAAATTCTCTCAAAAGAACAGGATTTTTTCGGCAATTGTTCCAATACAGGTTTGACCGCTATTTTTCCAGATTTTTTTGCAATAATCGCATGTCCTCTCTCCAATTCTTTTACAGCGTCAATAGGCACATTAAAAACCGTTTGAATAACAGGTCTTTCAGAGGCAACCACCAACACCTCGTCATCTTGGTAATAAAAGGTGGGACGAATTCCTGCAGGGTCTCTCAACACAAAAGCATCACCGTGCCCCAACAAACCTGCCATGGCATAGCCACCATCGAAACTTTTTGCAGCTCTTTGCAATATTTGTTGCACGTCTACTTTTTCTGCAATCAAAGGTGAGGCATCTTTTTTACTTACAGAACCTTTCAAATCTTGGTACAAACCTTCTACTTGGTCGTCTAAAAAGTGTCCTATTTTTTCCATGACCGTTACAGTATCGGTATTTTCTTTTGGATGTTGCCCTAATTCGATCAATTCTTCCAATAATTGAGAAGAGTTGGTCATGTTAAAATTCCCGGCAACGATCAAATTTTTATGTCGCCAATTGCTTTGACGCAAAAAGGGATGTACATTTTCGATACTGTTTCCTCCTGAGGTTCCATAGCGCACATGCCCTAAAAATAAATTTCCGATGTAGGGCAAATTTTCTTCCTGCCAAGCGACATCGTCTTTTTTGTCCGGATTTTCTTTAAGACCGGTACTCAATCTTTCGTTGATTTGAGCAAAAATATCCTGAATGGGTTGCGATTTGTTCGAACGCACTCGGCTGATGTATCTTGTTCCTGGACTTACATTGAATTTCAAACTTGCAAAACCAGCGCCATCTTGACCCCGATTGTGCTGCTTTTCCATCAACAAATACATTTTGTTAATCCCGTAAAATGCAGTCCCGTATTTTTCTTTGTAATATTCCAACGGCTTTAGCAAACGAACCATTGCAATACCACATTCATGTTTGATAGCGTCACTCATAATATTTTTATTCCGTACAAATTTAAACTCTTTTTTCTTGTCTTTCTATGACTGTTTTTATTTTGACAGCGACATCTCGTATTGTGTCAATGATTTGAACTGTTCTAGTCTGTCGTAAATTTCTTCTTTTGTCAGCGCTTCCATACGTTCTGTTCCAAATTTCTCTACACAAAAAGAGGCTAAATTTGAACCGTAAACAATGGCATTCTTCATGTTTTCAAATGAAATATCTTCTGTTTTCGTCAAATATCCTGCAAAACCTCCCGCAAAAGTATCGCCTGCGCCTGTGGGATCAAAAACCTCTTCAAGTGGCAAAGCGGGTGCAAAGAAAATTTGCTCTTCTCCAAACAACAAGGCACCGTGCTCTCCTTTTTTGATCACCACATATTTCGGTCCCATGGCTTGAATTTTTCTCGCTGCCACTTTCAACGAATATTCACCACTCAACTGACGCGCTTCTTCATCGTTAATGGTAATCACGTCTACTTTTTGAATCACCTGTTTCAACGCTGGCAAAGCGATGTCCATCCAAAAATTCATGGTATCCAAAATGACCAATTTTGGTGTGGTTTCTAATTGCTCTAAAACTGCATTTTGCACAAGAGGGTGTAAATTTCCTAACAAAACAATTTCTGAATCTTTAAATTCTTGTGGCACTTTTGGATTGAACTGTTCCAATACATTCAATTCCGTTACCAAGGTATCTCTCGAATTCATATCGTTGTGGTACCTGCCACTCCAAAAAAATGTTTTCCCGTCCTTCACAATCTCTACGCCTTGGGTATCCACATTTTTTGCGTTCAACATTTTCAAGTATTCTTCTGGAAAATCGCCGCCTACAACCGACACAATTCCTGATTGAATGCCAAAATTAGCGGCGGAAAGACCGATGTAGGTAGCTGCTCCTCCTAAAATTTTATCTGTTTTTCCAAAAGGGGTTTCAATTGCATCAAATGCTACGGTACCTACAATCAATAATTTGCTCATCTTTCGTTTCACATTTTTGAACCTACCCAAGGAAGGAAGGTTTGAAGTTTCTAGTTTTGGCCATCGGCATTAAAACTTTTATCTGTATTTTTGTTGCCGTAAAAAACACTGTTTTTAACACAGTGCAAAAATAAGTTTAAAAAATGACTATCAAAGAAATACAGGAAGAAATTATTGATGAGTTCGACCTCTTTGACGATTGGATGGAACGTTACGAACACATCATCGACCTTGGAAAATCTTTACCTCTTATCGCTGAACGTTTTAAGGTGGATGAAAACTTGATTAAGGGGTGTCAATCAAAAGTATGGTTGCATGCTGAAATTCAAAACGACCAATTGGCTTTTTCGGCAGACAGTGACGCTATTTTAACCAAAGGCATTGTCGCGTTACTTTTGCGTGTTTTCAATGGTCAAAAACCTGCGGATATTGTGAGTTCTGATATGGATTTTATCAACGAGATTGGGCTCAAAGAACACTTGTCGGCCACACGTGCGAACGGATTGTTGTCTATGATCAAACAAATAAAATTGTACGCCTTGGGCTTCCAAGCGAAAATGTCCTAAACATTCCGAAATACCTGCGAAAATCGCAAAACTCAAAAAGAAATAGTATCTTTAAAAATTCGAAATAAAAAGAAAATGCAAGAACAAGAAATTACAGATATCGGAGAAAAAATCGTTCAGGTGTTAAAAACCATTTTTGACCCTGAAATTCCAGTTGACATTTACGAGTTGGGATTGATTTACGATGTAATGGTCAACGATCAAAAGGAAGCCAAAATTTTAATGACTTTGACTTCTCCAAACTGTCCTGTTGCGGAAACATTGCCAAAAGAAGTTGAAGATAAGATTGAAGAGTTGGAAGAAATTGACAATGCAGAGGTTGAAATTACATTTGATCCTACTTGGACACAGGATATGATGAGTGAAGAAGCCAAGTTAGAACTAGGATTTCTTTAATTTTTCAACCAAAAAAATACAGAAGTTCTTTACATACTTACCCCCTTTAAAGAACGAATATAACTTTATGTAAGTGGATCAAGGTGTCTTTTTCGTTCCAGCACCAAAAAACAGGAAGCAAAAAACGATGGGTGAAATAGTAAATAGAGTTGCCAATAGCAAGTTAAAAACAATCGATTTAGAGGATTTTTATCCGGAAGGAAAACGCATTGTAATTGATATCAAACAATGGCTTTTCCAAGAATTGATTTTGAAAGAAAAAGATTTCAGAGCTGCTATGGAAGCCTACGATTGGGCAACGCTTCAAGATACATACATCGCTTTGACTTGTAGTTCTGATGCCATCATTCCGTCTTGGGCGTACCTTCTTATCGCAACCAAAGCAACCCCCTTTGCAAAAAAAATTATTGTAGGCGATTTAAAAACTCTTGAAGCGGCTATTTTTCAAGAGATTCTAGAACAATTTCCTGCAGAAAATTACCGAGATACCCCCGTTATTATTAAAGGCTGCTCTAACAAACCCATCCCCGAAAGTGCGTACACACAGCTCATTGAAAAACTATTGCCTTTGGTCAATAGTCTCTCCTTTGGAGAAGCGTGTTCTACTGTACCCCTTTTTAAAAAGAAAAAATCGTAAGCTTTTGATTGTTGAAATTTTCCATTGAAATCAATTAAATCAAATATTTATGAAACAAATCTGTACTTTGGCGTTCTTATTGATAGCAACGACCACATTTTCGCAACAAGAGGCTTCTCATTGGCAACGAAAAGGAAACCTCAATTTATTGTTCAATCAATCTGCCTTCAACAAAAAATGGCTGGGCGGTGGCGTCTCGAACATGGCAGGAACCCTAAATTTTACCTACGAATTCAATTATACGAAGAACGATTGGACATGGGACAACAGACTGGCTGCTGCCTATGGATTGACAAAAATTGAAGACCAAACAGTGACCAAATCTGAAGATCGGGTGGAATTTCAATCTGTTGTCGGAAAAAAAGCAGGAAAAAATTGGTTTTATTCTGGGGTTTTGCATTTTAAAAGTCAAATGGCCCGCGGTGAAGACAATGAAGGGAATTATATTTCACATGCGCTTTCTCCTGCCTACCTTCAAACGGGTTTGGGGATGTTGTACAAGCCTTCTGAACATTTTAAAATAAACATCGCTCCTGCCACGAGCAAACTCATCTTAGTCGATAGTCAATTTACTGAAGAAGGGGCGTCCTTTGGTGTGGATCAAGGAGAAACAAGTCGTTTTGAATTCGGTACAAGCATCAATCTCTACGCAAAATATGAGGTGTTTTCCAATGTCTCTTTTGAGAACCTTTTAAACTTGTATTCTAATTATTTGGAAGACATTCAAAACGTCGATATCGACTACACTTTGAATATCGTTATGACCATCAATAATTACCTTTCTACAAACATTTCTTTTCAAACCATTTACGACGACAATGCCATCAGCGCTGCGCAGGTGAGAGAGGTCTTTGGTTTGGGTGTGAATTACGATTTTTAAATTTTCCAATGCCTAAAAAAAAACCGAACAGCAATTGTTCGGTTTTTTTTAGGCTTCTTCTGAGTATTCGTTGTAAAGGAAGTTGTTGTAAGGAAATCGTTTGATATGAATTTTCTTTACTTCTTCATAAACACGATTTTTAAAATCATCTAGATTTTCTTTGTTCAACGCAGAAATAAATACGCAATTGTTTTCCATTTTCGACATCCATGATTTCTGCAACTCCTCCAATGTAAAATGGGCTTTCGTTTTTTCCGTCACCAAATCATCTTCATCGATCGTGTCATGGGTATAAGCGTCTATTTTATTAAAAATCATCATTGAAGGTTTGTTTGAACTTTCAATTTCTTGCAATATTTTATTGACGGATTCTATGTGATCTTCAAAATTTTTATGCGAGATATCTACCACGTGCAACAACAAATCCGCTTCGCGAACCTCGTCCAAGGTCGATTTGAAGGATTCTACCAATTGTGTGGGAAGTTTGCGAATAAATCCAACTGTATCTGTCATTAAAAAGGGGATGTTTTTTACCACCACCTTTCGAACCGTCGTATCTAAAGTGGCAAATAATTTGTTTTCTGCAAACACCTCTGATTTGCTGATGACATTCATCAAGGTTGATTTTCCTACGTTGGTGTAACCTACCAATGCCACACGCACCATTTTCCCTCTGTTTTTACGTTGCACTGCCATTTGCTTGTCTATGACAACCAACTTTTTCTTTAAAACAGTTATTTGATCACGGACAATACGTCGATCTGTTTCAATTTCAGTCTCTCCGGGTCCTCGCATTCCAATTCCCCCTTTTTGTTTGTCAAGGTGGGTCCATAATTTGGTCAATCGCGGCAATAAATATTCACATTGTGCCAAGGCTACTTGAGTTCGTGCATAGCTCGTCTGCGCCCTTTGGGCAAAAATATCCAAGATCAAATTGGTTCTGTCCAATATTTTACAATCGAGTACTTTCTCGATATTTCGCAATTGGGCCGGAGACAATTCATCGTCAAAAATGGCAGTCCCCACATTGTGTGTGTCTATGTATCGTTTTACTTCTTCTAGCTTTCCTGTTCCAATAAAGGTTTTGGGGTGTGGCTTCTCTAATTTCTGTACATAGCGTTTTATGGAAACGCCTCCTGCTGTGGTCACCAAAAACTCTAGCTCATCCAAAAACTCAGTCGACTTGTCCTCGTCTTGATGTTGGGTAATGACCCCAATCAAAACGGCTTTTTCCGAACTTACCTTTTTCTTATCTATCATGCTGCAAATGTACGATTTTTGTCGGGTCGATGCCTTGTTGACTGAATCCTTTTTTGTAACTTGAAATTGGTTGCAATCTGAAAAAAAATGTGTGTGAAAAAATTTTCTGTCGCTTTTTACAATGTAGAAAACCTCTTTGACGCCGAGGACGGTAAAAACACCTTGGACAAAGATTACACGCCCCAAGGCAAAAAAAAATGGGGACCGTATCGGTATCAAATCAAAATCAACAAAATCGGAAATGCCCTTTCAAAAATTGGTGAGGACTGTTGCAAAACTCCTCCACTACTTATCGGATTGGCAGAAATTGAAAACGACCAAGTTTTGCAAGATTTGACACAGTCAGAACCTTTGCAAGACTTTTCCTATTCCTACATACACTTCAATTCTCCGGATGAAAGGGGCATGGATACCGCTTTGTTATACCGAGAGAATAATTTTCAGGTGCTGGAATCAAAACCTCTTCCTTTGCTTTTGTTCGACAAACAAGGGAAAAGAGATTACACTCGAGACATTTTGTATGTCAAAGGACTTCTTTTCGAAGAAATGATTCATGTGTTCATCAATCATTGGCCTTCAAAACGCCATGGACAGGAGGAAAGAAAAATAAAAAGAAATGCCATCGCTCAATTTTTACGAAGTGCTGTGAATGGTATTCCCGAAAAAAATCCAAACGTACTTGTCATGGGCGATTTCAATGACAATCCCACAGACGAAAGCTTGGCGACCTTGACGGAGACAGTCCTCTACAATCCAATGCTTCCTCTTTTTGAAGCGGGCCAAGGTTCTTCAAAATTTTATGGGAAATGGATGCTTTTTGATCAAATTTTAATTTCAAAATCTTTGCAAAGCCACCCGAAAATACAGTACAAAAAAGCCGCTGTTTTCAATGCCCCCTTTTTACTGAATCCGCTCGGGAAATTCAAAGGGGCACCTTTTCGAACGTACCGAGGAAAATATTATATGGGCGGCGCAAGCGATCATTTTCCTGTATACCTTATTTTTGAAATTTTAGAGACAGCTACGTAATAATACTTTCTCATCGAAATCCAGGACTAAAATCTTGTGGGGCCATTTTTGCCGTGCCGTTTGTTTTAGAAAACGCTTTCCACTGCGCAATGTCAAAATCACCGGTAGGTGTATCAACGATCTCTTTTCGAAGAGCACGCCCATCTGTATACTCCCATGATTTTCCTGAACCGTCTTCTCCCAACACACCATAAATGTCTTGGCGCTGTTGATAGGGATCTACAAGTTCATACACGTCGTCTCCGTTTCCCGAAATGTATGCATTCGTAAGGTTTGCTGTTTTTGAAAAAACGGAAGAAAACTCAACACCTGCCACAATAAAAAAAGTGTTCGCTTCGACAACTCCGTTCAAAAGCACTCCCTCTCCTGAAGGGGCAGTCGAACCATTGATGTATTTTTTCAAAGACCAACCCGACAGATCAACAGGATGCATTCCCGCATTGTACAATTCCACAAATCGAGCTCCCGAGCTATTGACAGGGTCTGCGATTTCTGTAATTAATATTTGCGGATTTGTGGTGGGGCAATCCTGGTATCCCTGATAAAATGACACGTCTTCTAATCGGCGCAATTGTAGGGTTGGCAAAAAATTTTCCTTGCACAAAACACCTGTTATTTGGCCATTTCCCGTGGGAAACTTTTGATTGGAAAAATGCGCTGTTTCTTGTGTCAAAACACCTATTTTTTGATATTTCTCACAACTTTCCAATAATCGAATCGCACTTTCTTTGCCAGAAAAATAAGTAAACGCTTTTCCTCTTTCTTTGTGCAACAATTGTACGTCTGATAGCGAAACCAAAATATTTTCATTCCACAAATCCATAAAATCTCCGAGTTGAATTTCCAAAGGCCTCAAATCATGTATTTCTTTTGTTTCTATTATAAAATCATGCAATTCTTCTTCAGAAATTTCTCCTACCGAGCCCTTTTTATAAAAACCAATTGTCCATTTTCCATCTGTGTTGTCCATGTAAAGTTTGTTGAGTTTCAACTTTATTTTTTGACCAATGGCATAGGTCTCAAAATAATTTTCTTTGTCTATCAAAATACGAATGCCTGCCTTTGGATTTTCAACAGCGTCTTGCAAAAACATCTCGTTGATAAAATTCCCCTCTTGGTCTGAAGAAATTAAAAAACCTTCTGTAACGAGAATTTCATCAATACCAAATTCCACCAATTCTCCATCGTACTTCGCTTGCAATTCTTTTATTGTTATTGTTGATTCTAACACTTCATTCTCATGGCAGCGCGTCTGCTCAAAAAAAACATCTTCTAGGTTCCGAATCACCAAATAATACTGCTCATATCTTTTTTCTAAAATGGCTGTCAACTCACCTTTTCTAGAGGAAACTTGTTGGCTCTTAAAGTTTGTAAAACCGCTGTTCTTCAAAATTATTTCCTCCTGACCGTCACAATTTGAAGTCCATTGCTGTAATTTCAGGTCAACTGTCTTTGTATCGCTTGTATTGGCGTAGGTTTTCCCCAATTCCCTCGGATGAAATTGAACTCCGGAAAATTCCAATAGCAGACCTACGTCATCTTCATCCAACTCAAAGAAATAACTTGGTTTTGCAAGAACGACTCCTTTTTCACAACTTTTCACAAAATGCTGTTCCATTATAAATGACGAAATGTTCTCCAAATCATTTCCTCGGGATGCTCCTATACTCAAATGCCCAAATAAATAACCTATGGCCAAGCCTTTTAGTTTTACAAAAACCTTTCTGCCCAATTCATAGGTTGCGTGATTTTCAGTAAGATCAACGACAAACCTCAACGCACAAGAAGGGTTTTCAAGAGCGTCTTGTAAAATCAATGTTTTGTAAAAGTTTCCATCTCGATCTGAAGACACCACATAGCCTGAAATGATTGTATCTTCTGTAAATTCTCGAACGCCAAAACCTGCCATTGCTTTGATCTGTTGCATGGTATGGGTACTTTCCAAATCATGGTCTATGCATGAGGTGTCCGGAACTGAAAAACTTGTATCATTTGCACAGGCAACCATCACAAAGAAAAAACTTCCGTTCACGAGCCATTTTTTTATTTTTACCTTTTTCATGTTTTTTTGTTTTCATTAAAAACGATAGGATAGTATTAGAAAATAACTGGCTGTTTTTCCATACCAATATTTGTTTCCAAACAAGGGTGTCTCTAAATTTTTATCGGCATAAAAATTTGGATAGTTTGCGTTTCTCGACTGCTCAAAACCACCTGTTTTATAGACTTCTCCAAACAAGTTGTTTACACTCAAAAACAATCCCAAATAGGCGGCATTCCACTTCCAAGACTTCCCTCCTACCAAATTTATCAGAAGGGGACTGGATAGTTTTTCTTGACGCAGCAGGTCTCCTAGCTCTTCCGTAGTAATTTCTGCTCCTGTAATCGCGCTGACATACGGAATGCCATGGGTGTCCAAAAAGAAATTTTTTGTTCGAAGCAATGGACTAATCTGAATGTAATTGTCTGTCAAATAATTGGCATTGATCCCCAGCCACCAGTACTTTGGATGATTGTACTCAAAACCTATGGAATAGGCTTTTTGAGGAGTTCCTCCTATCTTATAATTCTCCAAAAAACTCTGGCCTAAAAAACGATCTTCTTCCAAAAACTGATCAGACTCTATGTACAAATTTGGCGCATTTGCATAGGTGAATTGGCCCAAAGCAACCACCGCATTTACTTTAAAATTCGTTGATAGCTCGGCTTCCACTCCCCATTCCAAACCCATATGTCTCTTTTCAATATTGGTAAGCATCAGACTCATAAAATCAGCCTTGCCTTTTATTCCGTCTGCATACACAAATGTGTTTTCTATACTGTTGAAAAAATAGGTTCCGTACAATGTACACTTGGAAGTTATTTTCGGGTTTCGAAACAAATACGAAAATTCACCTGTGATTTTTTTTTCATTTTTTACGTCGGGCACAACATTGTGATTGATTCTAATATTGGAGTATACTTTGTTCAGAAAAGGAACCTGTGATAAAATTCCCGCATTCAAATTCACCAGGTGATTTCCTGAAATTTTGTACAAAATTCCTGCTTTCAAACTCGTGGAAGAAAAGGTGTTTTTGATTCCTGTTCCACGCGAATTTTTGGGAAACTGCCCGTTCTGAAAAATGCCATTTCTCCGATAGTTTACCTGTTCTGCAGAAAAAGCAGCAAAAGATTCTACTTTTGAATTTTGATAATTGACTTGCGAAAAATGCGAAAAACGATTCGAAAGCAAATGGTAATGATATCTCACTTTTGCGCCTTTGCCAACCCATCTGTCAGGAGTCAATAAATTTGTTTGTTTTTTGGAACCTTCTGCAAAATAATCATAATCAAAGAGGCCTTTGCCTCCCAACAGGTCTTTTATTCTCGCAAAATTATTGCTTTTCGATTTTTGAAAAACAAACGATCCCACATAATTAATTTTCGGACGGATCCGATAATTTATTTGCATTCGTATTTGAAACGAATGTTCTTGTTGCACATCTTCAAAAAGATAATAATACGCCTGTGGGTTGTTTTGATTCACCTCATACAATTGCCGCCAATTGATCTGTCCGTTTTCTTCCAACTCCTCTCTCGCCAAATACGCATTTTTAAAATCAGGATTGTCTGTATTTCTAAAAAAATAACTCGGCATTTTTTTATAGTAGGTTGGACTCGGATGCACCGCATTTTGATATCCTATTCGGCTGTTTCCTATCTTGCCAAACTGAGAAAAAAACGTCGTTTGGAATTTCAATCGCTCAGAAAAATCCCAATAGTGTGTGAGCATCAAAACGGGCTCTGCAACCTCTTTGATTCGTGCATTTCTTATCGATCCCTTTTGAAATCCCCAATAGGAATTGTATCTCCTGCCTTTGATTTCATATACCTCACTGGTTTCAGGAGCGTTTTTACCTCTGCGATTTGGCGTATAAAAAGCAGTAAAATTCAAACTGTGTTTCGGATGCCATTTTTTTTCAACAGACAAGAAAGCAGCCCATGCGCGGTAGGATGTCCCCTCTACAAATCCTTCTTTTGCAGAGCGCCTCGAAAGTGAAACGGAAATTGCCCACCCCTTTTTTTGCCACCCTGAAAAATAAGAGGCCATCATTCTGGTTCGATAACTCCCATTGGTAGCTCCGAAAGAAATGGAATTTCCTTTTCGATATTGAGAAGCTCGTGTGCTAAAATTTCTGGTCCCTGCCAAAGTGCCAAAACTGGTTTCACTGGCAGTGATCCCATGGGAAAATAACTGATTTCGTAAAACGTCATTCAAACCTCCCCAATTGCTCCATTGCGGCTTGCCATCCCACAACTTATTCATTCGAACTCCGTTGATGCTAAGCGTATTTTCCTCGGCATTATACCCTCTAATTTTAAAGCGTGCTTGCCCAAAGCTAAAAGCAGCTGTTTTTAAAAACACCTCTTTATTTGCCTCTAAAAATCCTTGTAAATTGACTGAGGCTTCATTAAGATTCTCTAAAAAATCATCTGCATCCAGAAATACCACCGGCTCTTCGGTATTAGACGTTTGTCCTATGCTCGCAGAAAAAACAAATAGAAAACAAGCAAATACGGCCGTTCTTGAAAACAAAACAGTCTTCTTTTTCATAACAATTATATCATAGCGACAACAAGTTACGAAAATCAAATCATATTTTGTTTCGATTTTCACTACTTTTAAAAGAAAAACCTATGAAATTTATTTTCTTAACCCTACTTCTATTTTTTAGTTTTCAGCACGCCTCTTCTCAAAAAAAAGCCTACAAAATTTACACCCTTGCCTTTTACAACCTAGAAAACCTCTTTGATACCATAGATCATCCTGACAAATTAGACGAGGAAAGTCCCTTGTTAAAAATTTCATACAATCGCTCAAAAATTTATGTTCAAAAATTAAAAAATATGGCCCGAGTCATTTCTGAAATAGGCCTCCAAAAAACAGGAACCACTCCAACTCTTATAGGTGTTGCAGAAATTGAAAACAGCACTGTTTTGGACGATCTTTTACAAACATCGCCACTGAAAGAAAAAAATTACGGTGCTATTCATTTCGATTCTCCCGACTTGAGAGGCATTGACGTGGGTTTGCTGTATCAAAAAGCATCATTCATTCCCTTGTTTTACAAAAGGTACCCCTTGAAATTATGGAATGACGTAGGAATTTCAATACACACCCGAGACGTATTGCTAGTTTCAGGATATTTAGATGGTGAATTGCTTCACATACTGGTAAACCATTGGCCCTCTCGTAGAGGAGGAGAACAAAAAAGTAGGCACCTTCGCGAACGTGCCGCTTTGTTGAATAAAAAAATAAGCGACAGCCTTTTTGTCGACAACCCCCAAGCAAATATTGTCATCATGGGAGATTTTAATGACAACCCAACCAATACACCTTTCAAACAAATATTGAATTCGAAACAAGGGGAAAATGAGACTGCGGCAAATGAATTCTACAACCCGTACGAACTACTTTATAAAAAAGGGTTGGGAACCTTGGCCTATCGCGACAAAATGCACCTTTTCGATCAAATCCTTATCAGCGGAAATTTGCTGTCAAAAAACAAAACCTTCGACAATCTTGGTTTTTATCAAAGTCATATTTTCAACCCCCACTACCTCACATTATCTTCAGGGAGGTACAAGGGATACCCCTTTCGCAGTTTTGCCAACGGTACTTTTACCCATGGTTATAGCGATCACTATCCTGTTTATATAAGCTTGTTAAAATTGTTAAAATTTTGACGCTCCTTAATTAAATTTCTATCTTTAGACTTTATTAATTAAATACAGCACCATGAGAAAATTTTATGCCTTAATGTGTGCCCTTACCCTGACCATTATTTTTGTTTCTTGTGAATCAAGCGACGATGTTGAAAGTGTTTCCGATGAAAATTTACCCGCTATTAGTGAAAAATTAGAATCTTTGGAAATTTCTTCGCTCACAGAAGATGATTCCAGTCTATTTAAAGAAACTCCTAAGAAAAAACCAACCTTAGCTAAAAATTCCTTTTTGAAAAAAGAGGTTCAAAACAAACAAAGTGTTGAATGTCAACACGAAGTAATTACGGAAGATTATAGCGAAAATGAGGAATTTTATAAAATAACGGAACGTTACTTTACCATCGACGGAAATGAGGCCACAAATTGCGATATCGAAAATTTGATGAACGAAAAAGAAAATATTACTTTCAACATACAATACATCATAGAACAAGATATCATTGAAATGTTCGAAGGTTACGATTTCAAAATCTTCTCTCGAATAAAAAATGAAGAAAGTTTGACCATGAACTCCCCTACTTCGATGACGTATCGTTTAAACAATGAGGCCGATCTTACAGGAACTTTGGGTTTTGACGATAATTTGTTTTCTCTTTTGGAAGGTAGTCGGGTAACTTTGTCATCAGAAGTGAATGTAAACCCGGATGACGATATTGAAGAAATTTTTTACGAAATTCCCTTTTCAACAAACTTCAAATTCATTATGGGTTTTGAATCGAACCAATCGCATTACTACTTTCACATGTTGTTGGATGATAATGACATGATGACCGCTTATGAAAACGAAAATGACTTTGTAAAAGAATACGATCTATTCAATTCAGAGGATGAAAAAATTGGCACCATTCGCTATGTTTTGGATTATCGTGAAGGCACTGAAAAATTCTTACTTTACGATTTAGAAGGAAATTTAGTAGCATAAAATTTCCCAAAGTCACCATAGACGCTGTCTGAAAAAGTTATTTTTCAGACAGCGTCTTTTGTTTTAAACAAATAGCCGCTACATTACAAGTCAAATTTGTATTTTTGTCCAAAGAAGTAACCATCCATGTCATGAGTTTGTCAAAAAGAATCCTAATCAAAATCGGTTCCAATGTGCTGACGCTTTCGTCTGGTTTGCCAGATGAGAAACGCATCGCAAATCTTGTGGCTCAAATTTCATTATTGAAAACGGATGGGTATGAAATCATCCTGGTTTCTTCTGGAGCAGTTGCTGCAGGCAGAGGAATGTTGGATACTTCCTTACCAAAACTTGATAAAATAAGTCAAAAGCAAGTACTCGCATCCATTGGTCAAATTGAATTGATGAACTTATACCTTGCCCAGTTCCAACAACATCAATTGCGCTGTTCTCAAGTATTGGTCACCAAAGAGTCGTTTCGAACCCGAAAACATTATTTGAATATCAAAAACTGCTTGGAAGCACTTTTGGCGAGCAATGTGACTCCAATTATCAACGAAAACGATGTGGTTTCCGTAACGGAATTAATGTTTACTGACAATGATGAACTCTCTGGATTGGTGGCCTCAATGATGAATGCAGAGAGCCTCTTTTTGTTGACCAATGTAGACGGTATTTTTACTGCCCATCCCAAAGAACAAGGTGCCAAATTGATTCGCACTTTTGAAGAAGACGCTATTGATTTGGAAGATGCGGTGTCTGATGTAAAATCAGAATTTGGACGCGGTGGCATGTTGAGTAAGGCGAATACAGCCCAAGAAATTGCCAATCTCGGGATCGACGTGTTTATTGGTAATGGGACCAAAGATGGAATCCTCAAAGATTTGATTGCTCAAAAAACAGGTACTTTTTTTCAGGCCAAGAATCGATCTACCACACCTATAAAAAAATGGGTAGCTCGCTCTGGTGGTCATTCCAATGCACGGATCATTGTAAATGATGGGACTAAAGAAGCCTTGTGCTCTACAAAAGCAAACAGTTTGCTTCCGGTGGGTGTTCATTCCATCGAAGGCTCCTTCAAACAAGGGGATGTCGTCTCCATTTTTGACCTTCAGAACAATGCGATTGGATTGGGAAAAGTAGCTTATGGATCTGAGGAGGCAATAGAAATTCTCGGAAAAAGAGCTCAAACACCGCTCATTCATTACAATTATTTGGTGTTACACTAAATCTACAAACCATAAAAAATTCGAGACACCACTGGAGTGCTCAAGGAATAAAAATGAAAACGTTAGAAAATACATTCAAAGCAGTGCAAGCGGCCAGTCGTGAATTGGTTTCCTTGCCTACGGAAAAAATAAATGAAATCCTCCTTGAAATTGCCGATGTAGCGATTGAAAAAACAGATTTTATTCTTGCAGAAAACCAAAAAGATTTGGACAGAATGGATCAAGACGATCCTAAATTCGATCGATTGTTACTTTCAAAAGAAAGAATTTTAGGCATTGCACAAGACATTCGAAATGTAGCAGAACTAAACAGTCCGATTGGAGAAATTCTCACAAAAAAGGAATTGGAAAACGGATTGAAAATTTCGAAAGTGCGTGTTCCTATGGGTGTTATTGGAATCATTTACGAGGCGCGTCCAAATGTGTCTTTTGACGTATTTTCTTTGTGTTTCAAAACAAACAATGCTTGTATTTTAAAAGGGGGCTCCGATGCTGAATTTTCAAATACAGCGATTGTTTCCTTGATCAAAGAAGTTTTGAAAAAACACAACATCAACCGTGATGTTGTTACTTTGCTCCCTACCGATCGAAAAGCAACAGCAGAAATGTTGAACGCGACAGACTATGTAGATATTATCATTCCTCGCGGAAGTCAAGGTTTGATCAATTTTGTTCGTGACAATGCAAAAGTTCCAGTGATTGAAACGGGCGCTGGAATTGTACATACGTATTTTGATGCGAGTGGAGATCTTGCCAAAGGTACTGCCATTGTGACCAATGCAAAAACCCGCAGAGTAAGTGTTTGCAATGCATTGGATTGCTTGTTAATTCATAAAAACAGATTGTCAGATTTGACAGCGATCACCGAACCACTAATTGCCAAAGAAACAGAAATCTTTGCAGATGAAAATGCCTATCAGATTTTAAAAGACACCTATCCAAAAGAAAAGTTGTTCCAGGCGGATGACAGTCATTTTGGAACAGAATTTTTATCGAACAAAATGGCGATCAAAACTGTACAAAGTTTGAATGCGGCATTGGATCACATTGCCAAATACAGCTCCAAACACAGTGAAGCGATTGTGGCAGATGACGAGACTGTTATTGAAACTTATTTGAATCACGTAGACGCTGCTGCGGTGTACGCCAACAGTTCTACAGCATTTACAGATGGTGCACAATTTGGTTTGGGAGCAGAAATTGGAATCAGTACGCAGAAATTGCACGCCCGTGGTCCCATGGCACTGGAGGAAATTACCACCTATAAGTGGATTGTCAGAGGAAATGGCCAAGTAAGAGCTTGACAGGCATCGTTGTTCTCACAAAAACATTTTATTTGAACTATTAAGGAAGATTTCTTACAAATCTTCCTTTATGTCTTTTAGCATCAATTGCAAGGATGTCTGTCCATTCCAATGATTTTCATCAATGGTAAAAGCGGCTTTGAACGCATTCCCGTTTTTTGCAAGCGGCATTTTTTCTCCCAATCCAAAACCAATGGCATTATAGGTTTTATGATCTGCTCCTGAAATAATGTTGAGTTTCAAATGGGACTTGTCTGCGCCTACTTGCTTGCCATAACCATTGTCTCGCAGTCCACTTGCCATAAAAACAGGGTGCATATTGGAAGGTCCAAAAGGAGCCATTTGGTTTAGGATTCGATAAAATTTTGGAGTCACTTCGGATAGAGATATTTCACTATCGATTGAAATTTCTGGGGTTTTACAGGCCTCGGGAAGCGTATCTTTGACAACTGCTTCAAATTTTTCTTTAAACTTTTGATAGTTTTCAGGTGCTAATGTCAGACCGGCAGCATATTTATGCCCCCCAAATTGTTCAATGACATCGGCACAGGCCTGCAAGGCATTGTACACATCAAATCCTTTTACAGAACGTGCAGAGGCGGCTAATTTATCTCCGCTCTTTGTAAACACTAAGGTTGGCTTGTAAAAAGTTTCAATGAGTCGAGAGGCCACAATACCAATCACTCCTTTGTGCCAGTCTTCTTGAAAAACCACCGTAGTACAATACTGTTCCTCCTTGTTTTCTCTAATTTGCGCAAGGGCTTCTTCTGTTGTTTTTTTATCTAGGTCTTTTCGATCCGAATTGAATGATTCAATCGCTCCAGCAAAGTTTTGTGCTTTTGAAAAATCAGTTTCTGTTAACAATTCCACAGCGTGCAAACCGTGCTTCATTCTCCCTGCTGCATTGATCCGGGGCGCAATGACAAAAACCACATCGGTAATGGTCAATTCCTTTTTATTCAATGGTTGAATAATGGCCTTGATTCCTGCTCTCGGTTTGTCGTTAATCACTTTCAAACCATGGTGTGCTAAAATGCGATTTTCACCGTTTATGGGAACAATATCCGCGGCAATGGCTGTGGCTACCAAATCCAAATAAGGAAGCAATTCTTCAAATGCTGTCCCTCTATTTTGTGCCAGAGCTTGTATCAATTTAAACCCCACACCGCAACCGCACAATTCGTCATAAGGATAAGAACAATCTTCCCTTTTGGGGTCTAATACCGCAACGGCTTTGGGTATTTTATTGCCTGGCCTGTGATGATCACAAATAATAAAATCAATGCCTTTTTCAGCGGCATAAGCCACTTTATCGATGGCTTTGATTCCGCAATCCAAAGCAATGATCAAACGTATGTCATTGTCAGAAGCATAATCAATGCCCTGGTAAGAAATGCCATAGCCCTCTTTGTACCTGTCGGGAATGTAAGAAGCTACGTTTGGATAAAAAGATTGCAAGTACGAAGATAGAAGCGCCACAGAGGTGGTGCCATCTACGTCGTAATCTCCATACACAAGAATGTTTTCTTTTGCGGCAATCGCTTGCTCAATTCTTTGAACAGCCTTGTCCATGTCCTTCATCAGAAATGGATTGTGCAAATGCGCTAACGTGGGTCGAAAAAAGTGTTTTGCTTTTTCAAAGGAATCGACACCACGCTGCACCAATAATTTGGCCAAGGTTTTTCCAACTCCTAAGTCTTTTGACAAAGCCGTTATTTTTTCAGATGTCGGTATTGCTTTTAAATTCCAACGCATAGCAATTTGAGTTCAATCGCGGTTTTGTAAAGATACACAAACATCTGTAGGGTTGAAATTTTATTGCTCGATGTACGCTGTGGCAACAGTCACCTCTGCAAACTGACGAAACATTTCCATCACACCGCAATATCTTTCAACGGATAATTTGACTGCTTTTTCAATTTTGGCCGTCTTAAAATCGCTTCCAAAAAATGTAAAGGTCACTTTTACTTTGTGGTAGTATTTGGGATCTTCGTCTGTGAGTTCTCCTGCCACGTCTATTGAAAAGTGAGCCACTTCTGCTCTCATTTTTTTCAACAAAGAAGAAATATCCATTCCTGCGCATCCTGCCAATGCAGAAAGCATCATGGCTTTGGGGCGTACTCCTTTTCCTTCTCCTCCAAATTCTTCTGCGCCATCAATCAGTACTTTTCCTCCGGGACCTTCGGATTCAAAGTGCATTTTCCCTTTCCAATTCAATTCTACTTGATGTATCATAGTTCGTTGTTTTTTAGATTGTAAATTTCTCCAGCTCTGTGGCAATTTTTCGGTTGTCCGACAATTGTGGAATCTTGTTCTGTCCGCCAAATTTACCAATCGATTTCATATACGCATGAAAGCCTCCTTTGGCTACTTTACTTATTTCTAGGGTTTTTAACACTTTTCCTTCAATCAAATCCGCGTAATAAATATTTTGCTTTTGCATAGAAACATCTATTTTGGCTGCAAATTCCTCTACATTTTTTGGAGCTACATCAAATTCGATAAACCATTGGTGGAAAGGCAAGCCTTCTTTTGGTGCGACTTGTGGTGCTACGGTAAATTCATTGATCACGACTTCGGTTCCCTCTGTTGCCTCTTTCAATGCTTGTTCTACTTCTTTCCCAATGACATGTTCACCAAAGGCAGAGATGAAATGTTTGATACGCCCGGTAACTCTCAAACGATAGGGTTCGAGGGAAGTGAATTCTACAGTATCTCCTATATTATATCCCCACAATCCTGCCGTGGTATTCAAAATAATCACATAATTCACTCCTAATGCAACGTCTTTCAAAGAAATTCTTGTTGGGTTGTCATTGTAAAATTCTGTAGCGGGAATAAACTCGTAAAAAATACCGTTGTCCAATTGCAACAACATCCCCTGTTCTGTAAGGGTGTCTTGAAAAGCGATAAAACCTTCGGAAGCGGGATACAATTCGATGTAATCTATTTTTTTACCAATAAGATTTTCAAATTTGTTTTTGTAGGGTTCAAAATTGACCCCGCCGTAAATGAAAAAATTAAATCTTGGAAAAAGTTCTGAAACTGTTTTTCCTGTCTTTTCTTGTAATTTTTCAAAATACATTTGTACCCAAGATGGAATCCCGCTAATCACAGACATATTTTCTCCAATAGTTTCCTCAACAATAGCATTGACCTTGGTTTCCCAATCTTCAATGCAATTGGTTTCCCAGCTCGGCAATCTATTTTTGAGCAAATATTTGGGTACATAGTGCGCTACAATGCCACTCAACCTGCCCAAATGAATTCCATTTTTATCTTCCAATATTGGACTTCCTTGTAAGAAAATCATTTTTCCGTTGACGAACGAAGCATCTCCAGTTTGCGCAATGTACAGCAACAAAGCGTTTCGTGCAGATTTGACATGTGTCGGCATGGAATCTTTGGTTATCGGGATGTATTTCGCTCCAGAGGTGGTTCCAGAGGTTTTCGCAAAATACAAGGGTTTTCCCTTCCACAAAACATCGCTTTCTCCTTCTACAACGCGGTCTACGTAATTCCTTAAACCCTCGTAATCAACCACAGGAACACGGGCTTTGAAATCTTCGTAATTTTGAATTTCTTCAAAATTATGATCTTTCCCGAAAGCCGTATGTTTTGCTTGAGAAATTAAATTCTTGAATACTTTATCCTGTGTTTTAATGGGCGCATTGGCCCATTTATTTATCTTTTTCTGAATGAATTTTGCAAATGGAATTGCAAAGGCTGCTTTGATACTCATTATTCGAATTCAATAAAATTTGTAGGATTTACCGGATACCCTTGGTACCACATTTCAAAATGCAGGTGTGGACCGGTGCTAAATTCCCCGCTTGATCCTGCCACTGCAATTACTTCTCCTGTTTGTACTAAATCTCCTTGTGCTCTGTATATGATCTCATTGTGTTTGTAGACCGAGATGTATTTGTTGCTATGCTCGATCAAAATGACATAACCTGTTTCTGCCGTCCATCCAGCAAAAATAATAGTCCCCGCTGCAACGGACTTTACTGCAGTTCCATTGGCAACAGCGATGTCGACAGCAAAATGTTTTTCTTTGGCATTGTAGGGATGTGTTAAAATTCCCTTCACGGGTGCATGAAAAACGAGGTCTACTTTGTCATTTTCAAAGTCAAACAAGCTGAAACGATCTTCTCTTTCAATCTGCTCTCTGAAAAGCAAATCTTTTTGGGTATTGGCAATTAAAATGGAATCTTTTTGACTCAACTCGAAGTATTCTTCCGGCTCAATTTCATCATTTTTACGTTGCCCCAAGGTGGCCACTTGCAACAGCAAACTGTCGATTTTTTTATTTTTTGCAAAGAGGGATTGATTCAAAATCTGTATTTCGTTTTGATAAAAACGATTCTTCTTTTCCTCCTTTTCTTTAAATTCTTTTTGAAGTACTGCCATCAATTCTTTTTGAATTTCTTCAGATCTATTTTTTGTGTTTTGCAAGGCGTTCTGACTCTCCTTCGAAAGGGCATTTACTGCATTTTTAAGCTCAATTTCATTCAATGAAATCTTTTTTTGCAAGGCCAAGTTATTGGCTGCACTTGCCAACAAGCCTTTCTTTAATTTGGCAATTGTATCGTTCTTTTGTTTCTCGCTTAGATCGTTTTTTTGTGTAATGTTCGAGAGGCTGTCTTTCATCTTTTCACGGAGCACCTCTATCTTTCGATTGTACTTTTCTTGCAAATGCTCTTTCTCGTTATCAGCATAAGTCTGCCAGGTGTTTTTCAAACTTTCTTCAATATTCGCAATTACTTTTTGAAGAGAATCTGTATTGTGCACCTTTTGTGCCAAAGCAAATTCAGCCTGCACTGCTGCACTGGGATAGGGAAGATTGTTCACTAGTTCCACTTCTTTTCCTAATAAAATGGGTTTTATAGCTCGGGTGTATGCTTCCATTTTTGTCAAATGCAATTGCAAAGAATCCACTTTGTAAAACAAATCGGTTGCTTGTTTTTTCAATTGGGTTGAGGAAAATCCCGGAATGTATTCTTTGATGGGTGTAAAAGCAATCAATAAAACGGTAAAAGCAATCAAAAAAATACTGAAAAATCCACCTACTACAAAAACATTCAAACGGGTCAATTTAAAGGAAAAACGCTCTTCAAAGGAAGCATCGTTTAAAACGACCAATCTAAATTTTTTGGTCAATTTTGCTTTTAGTTTGTTTTCTTTCTTTTTTGTCATATCCGAATAACAAATATACTAAGTCTGACCGAAACGGATCTCAGATTTTATTTTTTATACAGGTTCATTTTATCTATATATTCCCAGACTCTTTGGGGCAATAAGGGTCGGATATTTTTGCCTTTTTTGATTGCTGATCGAATCGCTGAGGAAGATATTTCAACAATAGGAGCGTCGATAAAAAAAACATTTTCGCAAGAAACTTTGACTTCTTTTTTATTTTGAACAACTCTTGGATATACGTATATGTCATGCTCTTCGATCAACACTTCCGCATTTTTCCATTTGTGCAAGCTTTGCAAATTGTCTTCTCCCATAATCAAACTAAAACTATGTTGTGGGTATTTTTCTTTCAGATGCACTAAAGTATTCACGGTATATGAGGGCTGTGGCAATCCAAACTCAATATCGCAGGGTTTTAGCAAAGGGTATTCCTCGGTTGCTTCATATACCATCTCATAGCGTTGGTAATTGTCCAACAAAGTCTTTTTTTTCTTGAAAGGGTTGTGAGGTGTCACTACCATCCAGACTTCTTCTAAATTTGAATTTTCAACCATATGATTGGCAATGATCAAATGCCCGACATGTATGGGATTAAAGGTGCCAAAATACAAACCTATATTCATTTTTCGCGGTTTTATTTTTGAATAAAATTGGACACCAAATGAAAGGCTTCTGTTTTGGCAGTTTCCAGATCATCGTTGATTAAAACCTGATCAAATTCTTTGGCATAACCAAGTTCTTTTTCTGCTTTGGCCACGCGTTCCTTAATTTTTTCTTCGGTATCGGTTTGACGCCCTCTCAAACGTCTTTCCATCTCTTCCAAGGTGGGTGGCTTTACAAAAATAGCCAACGTGTTTTCAGGAAATTGTGCTTTTATATTCAAACCGCCGACCACATCGATATCAAAAACGACGTGTTTCCCCAAACTCCAAATCCTTTCCAATTCTGTTTTTAGGGTTCCATAAAAATTATTGGCATAAACTTCCTCCCACTCCAAAAATTCACCCTTTTGAATTTTGTCTTTAAAGGTTTTAGTGTCTAAAAAATAATATTCTTTCCCATGTACTTCTTGACCTCTCGGGTCACGAGAGGTTGCCGATATGGAAAAATCCAACTGCAATTCTTTTTGTGCCAACAAATGGCGAACAATGGTTGTTTTTCCAGAGCCCGAAGGTGCTGAAAACACGAATAATTTTCCTTTTTTATCTTGTGACGTCAATGGACTCTATTTTTGTCTTTTTAGTTAAAAAGTATGGCAAACGATTTTCAACTATAAAATATTTAAAACTTGTTCTTTGATTTTTTCCAACTCGTTTTTCATTTGTACCACCACTTGTTGCATGGTGGCAAAATTTGATTTTGACCCCATGGTATTTATTTCACGTCCAATTTCCTGCACAATAAATCCCAACTTTTTCCCATCTGATTTTTCATGAGATAGTTCTTTGAGAAAATATTCCAAATGATTTGCCAAACGTACTTTTTCTTCATTGATGTCTAATTTCTCTAAATAATAAATCAACTCTTGTTCGAACCTATTTTCGTCAATGGTTACTTTTAACTCATCAATGGCTTTTCGAAGTCGGCTTTTTACATGATCCAAACGTTCTTGATCTTGTTTTTCTATATCTAGCAAATACTTTTGAATGTTTGTAATACGCTCTTTAAAATCGGTTTCTAAAGAAACGGCTTCGTCTTTTCTATATTGTACAATTTCAGCAATCGCCGTGTCAATCCCATCAGAGATCAATTTCCACTCTGCTTCATCAAATTCCTCGCGCAGGATCTTTAAAGCGTCAGGCAATTGCATGGCAATTTTTAAAAAGTCTACTTTCTCCCCGTCTGAAATCTCTTTTAACTCTTCGATATATTGAGACACTACTGCTGTATTGATCACTGTCTGTGTTTCTTCAGCTGTCATTTCTACATAGATGGAAAAATCTACTTTGCCTCGGGTCAAATACTTGGCCAATTTTTTACGCACTTCAATGTCCTTCTCCTTGTAATACCCCGGCATCCTGGTATGCAAATCCAAGTTCTTGCTATTGAGTGATTTGATTTCTATGGTTACTTTTTTTGTGGGCAATTGCAAAACTGCTTTCCCATAACCTGTCATGGACTGTATCATTCTTTGTGTCTAAAAATTAGGCAAATTTACTGTTTTTATGTGAGATTTTCTGAAATAAAAATTAGGAGACACAGTTCCGATCTACATATTTTAGTTCAAATTTCCGACAAAGTTTTAAGACGATAAGACATTCGTCTTTACAGGGTTTGGTTATTCACACGAACAAAGCCATCCTATTTTAAAAAGAGCACCAAAGAGTACACTACCAACCCCAAAACAAAAAGGTCTTTTAACCAAGCTTTGGTAATGGATTCTACCAATTGAGCAATCAAAATACTCATGGGCAAAAGCACAAATAGTACTTCGGTTCCATTTTTATCGGGTATTACTGCAATGATTCCGAGACCTGTCAGATAGGATAACAACACCAAAACGTACTTCAAACGAAACCGATCACTGATTCCGATAATTTTCGGGAAATTGAGCACAAGGGAAACCAATACCAAAAAAGCGCAAACCATCATTGGATTCAGCAAGTACTCACTTGAGTAAAAGGCATCATCAGGGGAAACTTCAAACAAAAATTGTTCAAAGAAGAATTCCATTTGGTCAAAAAAGAAACAATAAGAGAAAAGAAAAAAGGAAGGCAAAAGGAATCCCAAACCGATCGAAACAAGATTTCTGAAACTTGCTTTTCCGTAAAAAAAAGTAGCGCTAATCAAAACAATCAAATACAGAAATGTCCAATTGTAAAAAACAAAAACAATCCCTAGGAAAAACCCGCTATCAAAAAGCTTGTGCAAGGCTCCTTCTTTTTGATCAAGCGTTGTGGTTTTCCAATAACTGAGCAGGGTCATAAAAACCATAAACAAAATGACATTGGGCCGCAACATTTGTGGAAAAATCCCATACAATAACACGAGTATGAGTGGTGTGAATAAATTTTTTTCTACCGACTTATTTCGACTAAAAACATACCCTGAGAGCAATAAAAAAAACAAGCTTGACAAAAAATACCCTCCCCAAATAAATATGTTTTTCAAAGAGAGTTCCGGCACCTCAACACGGAAAAAGTCGTAAAAAAAAACGACACAAAAAAGAAGCCCTACTAGCAAACTATTTAACGGTTTAGTTTTCTCAAAAAAATTGGCTAGCATGGTAAGATTTCCTATTTTTGTCACCGTAAAGATAATTTAAGTTATGATAGCAAACAATATATTTAAAGCCATTGGCGATTTTTTTACAGACGTTCTTTTTCCTCCCCTACACGGACTGAAAGGGTTGGACGATTGGTGGGTTTCTAACATCATCAATTTCGGTTTTGTCGTTGTTTTTTTAGTGCTACTTGGCTACTGGATGAAAGAATCACTGCGATTCAAAAAAGAAGGAACAGAAGATTTACCTAAATAGTTTTTCTTTTGGGAAGCAAAAACAAATTGAAACGTTTCAACGAAAATGAAACGTTTTCAAATGTCATTCAACCAACTCGCGAGGAGGTAACCACAAATTTCCAATACAAAGGAAAGTGGCATACTTTTTTTAAGAATAACAATCCTATTGTGTTAGAGCTCGGCTGCGGCAAAGGAGAATATACCATTGCTTTGGCTGAAAAAAATCCCAATATCAATTACATCGGAATTGATATCAAAGGAGCGCGTTTCTGGCGTGGTGCCAAAACTGCCCTTGAAGAAAAGCTGCCAAATGTGGCTTTTATTCGCACTCAAATTGAACTGGTAGATTTTTGTTTTGCAGAAAATGAAGTCAGTGAAATTTGGATCACCTTTCCCGATCCGCAAATCAAATACAAAAGAACCAAACATCGTTTGACCAATTCAGATTTCCTGAAAAAATACCATGCTATTTTAAACGAAAATGGTATTGTCCATCTCAAAACAGACAGTGAGTTTATGCATGGATACACCTTAGGACTGCTTCATGGTCAAGGTCAGGAGGTTCTTTACGCACACCATGATATTTACAACAATCCACATGCTCCTGAAGTTGTTTTGAATACGCAAACGTTTTATGAAAAACAATATTTAGAAATTGACAAGCCCATTACTTATCTCAAATTTCGCTTGAAATATTAATGCAGCTTTGTCTTCGCATTGAATACACAGGCTAAAAGCTATTGTTTTCGAGTCCTTTTTTTGAAATTTCGATTCCGTACTCAGCTCCTTTTTCCAATCTTTTTTCATGTTCTACAAACACCACTTGTTCATTTAGTTCTGCGGCAATTAAATAAACGCCTTCTTTGAAAAAAGAACTCCGAATTTTTATTTTAATGTCAGATTTTTTGACAATTTTTAGTTGGTTTGGATACAAAAGCAATGTTTCTCTCTCGGCATTTTTTATTCCTAAATCACGGCAACTTATTTCATTGACATCGCCAAAAAAAGAAGCGATGTATTTCGTTTCTGGGGCGTGGTATAATTTTTCAGGCGTACCTTCAGTCAGAATTTTTCCAGATTTCATCACCAGAATTTTATCTGCAAATGACAAGGCATCTGTACTGTCATGTGTTGCCACCAAACAACCAATATTTTTTTCTTTTAGGTAAGAAAAAAGTTTTCTTCTAAGGTTGTTTTTCCTAAAATTATCAATGTGACTAAAAGGTTCGTCAAGTAGCAATAATTCGGGCTCTTTTGCCAATACTTTTGCTAGGGCAACACGTTGCTTTTGGCCGCCACTGAGATTTTTTACTTTTACCTCTGCAAAAGAGGTCATATCCACAACTTCCAACAATTCTGTGGTACGTGCTAATTTCTCTTTCGGAAAACGATTGGGTAAAAATTTTCCTACATTTTCGGCAACAGTGGTAAAAGGCATCAAGTCAAAATCTTGTGGTAAGTATTTCATAAAAGGTTCTCCCGGCACCAAATAAAAATGAGGTCCTAGCAATTTTTGACCGTTCCAAAAAATACTCCCCTTTTCAATATGTAAAAGCCCGTAAACAACCTCTAGCAAAGTACTCTTTCCGCAACCGCTCTCACCAATAATGGCAACGTATTCCCCTTTTTTGGCTTGGAAAGAAATTTGTTGGAGCACCTCTTTTTGATCGTATCCAAACGAAATATTATTTACCTCTAACACAATCAGATTTTCTTATATCTCAACTTTTTTTCTATGGCTGCAATCATGGTACGCGCAAGATCTTTTCCTGTGGCTTTTTCAATACCCTCCAATCCTGGGGACGAATTTACTTCTAGCAGCAAAGGCCCTTTGTTGGAGCGAATCAAATCGACACCTGCTACATCTAAATTCAATACCTTGGCTGCTTTGATTGCTAGTTTTCTTTCTGCGGGCGTAATTTTTACCACATTGGCCGTTCCTCCTTGGTGAATATTTGCTCGAAATTCTCCTTTGACAGCAACGCGCTCTATTGAAGCCACAACTTTACCATCAATGACAAAACAACGCAAATCTTTACCGTCTGCTTCTTTGATAAATTCTTGTACCAAAATATTTGTCTTCAAACTTTTAAAGGCATTGATCACCGATTCGGCAGCTTTGTTTGTCTCTGCCAATACAACGCCTTTTCCTTGAGTGCTTTCCAGAAGTTTTATGATCAAAGGGGCTCCGTTCACCATTTCGATAAGTTCTTTTGTTTCGATCGGAGAATTGGCAAAACCCGTCGTTGGAATTTGTATGCCATTTTTAGAAAATAACTGAGAAGAAAACAACTTATCTCTGGATTGAGATATGGCTGCTGCCGAATTTTGAATCAGTGTCCCTATCGAATCAAATTGCCGAATCAAAGCACAACCGTAAAAGGTCATACTTGGCTTTATTCTCGGGATGATTGCATCGAGATCATTTAAAATAGCTCCCCCTCGATAATGAATTTCGGGGGTATCTGCATCCATTTTCATGTAACATTGCTGTGCATTCAAGAAAAACATTTTATGCCCACTTTGTTCTCCAGCTTCTATAATTCTTTTATTACTGTAGAGGTCGGGATTACTTGCCAATACCCCTATTTTTAAACCGCTATCCTCAACTTTATCAATATTGTAAAATGATTGAATTTGCTCCGAAGTATAGGAGACAATACTCTCTTCTTGAGAAGGGTCAATCACAATTCTTTCAATCATTGCTTCTCTTCCCAAAAGCATCCGAAACCCCATTGAATCTCTATTTGCTAAGGTTACTTCTATTTCCCAAGTCATTCCTCCCAAGGTTAAAGATGTGTTGATCACAAATCTTTTTTCACTGACTCCGGTAGAACTTTTTACATGTCTGGTGTCAATTACCTTGGATTCGCAACGCACACATACTACAATATTTCCCTGAATCGGATACACATCATATCGAACCCATTTTTCATTGTTTTTTTTAAACGGAATGATATTTAGTGCATGTAACGAAGATGTTTTCGCTCCAGAATCTACTCTTGCTTTTACCGCTGGGATTTGCAAATCGGGAAGCGTACACCACTCTTCACTTCCTATGACTAACTTCTCTGACATAATACATTGTTTTTTTAATACCTACAAAGATATCTTATTCTGTTAGCGTATCGAAAACTTTAAGATAAGTTTTCCTAAAAATAAAAAAGAGGTAACATTTAGACGTTACCTCTTCACAATTTCTTTTATCTCAATATTTTATTCTTGATTTTCAATGGCCTCTTTGATTTTTTCTTCCAGTTCCTCCGCCAACTCTGGATTGTCTTTGATTAGGTTTTTCACCGCATCTCGACCTTGTCCCAGTTTGGTATCTCCATAACTGAACCAAGAACCGCTTTTTTTGATAATTCCATAGGTGACTCCAATGTCTAAGATTTCTCCCACTTTGGAAACGCCTTCTCCATACATAATGTCAAATTCTGCTTGTTGGAAAGGTGGGGCTACTTTGTTTTTCACCACTTTTACCTTGGTGCTATTTCCAATCACTTGATCGCCATCTTTAATTTGAGTTCTTCTGCGAATATCCAAACGCACCGAAGCGTAAAACTTCAATGCATTTCCTCCTGTCGTCGTTTCTGGATTTCCGAACATCACGCCAATTTTTTCTCGCAATTGGTTGATAAAAATTACGGTACAGTTAGTTTTTGAAATGGTTCCCGTGAGTTTTCGCAATGCTTGTGACATCAAACGTGCGTGCAATCCCATTTTTGAGTCTCCCATTTCTCCTTCAATTTCACTTTTTGGCGTCAATGCTGCTACGGAATCAATAACCACAATATCAATGGCTCCTGAACGGATAAGATTTTCCGCGATTTCAAGTGCTTGTTCTCCATGATCTGGCTGTGAAATGATCAGATTGTCTATATCTACTCCTAAATTTTCTGCGTAAAAACGATCAAAAGCATGTTCTGCATCAATAAATGCTGCAATTCCCCCTGCTTTTTGCGCTTCTGCTATGGCATGAATGGTCAAGGTTGTTTTTCCTGAAGATTCTGGCCCATAAATTTCAATGACTCTTCCTTTCGGGTAACCTCCTACTCCCAAAGCCAAATCCAAACCAAGCGACCCCGATGAAATAGACTCTACATCTACATGGGCAACATCTCCCATTTTCATCACTGCTCCCTTTCCATAAGTTTTGTCAAGCTTGTCTAGTGTCATCTGCAACGCTTTCAACTTCGCGTCTTTTTCCTTGTTGTCATTTGCCATAACTATAATCGTTCTATTTAAATAAAATTAGAAAGTAAAAATAGTAAAAATATTACGTTCTTTTTGCTCAGAAACACCTCTTGACGAGGAACTTTTCAACAAAAAAAAAGAACTCTTTAGTTTTTAATAAATTTTTCCACGACACGAAAATCTCGAAACTCAACATCGAGAAAATACATCCCATTCGACAGAAAACGAACCGACACACTAGATGCAGACGAATCTTCCAAAACTTGTTTTCCTGTAAGTGTGTGAATGCGAATTCTTCGTGGGATTTCTTCGTAAGAAATTGTCAGCGCATCCGTCACTGGATTGGGACTTATTTTCACCAAACCTCTTTTATCTGAAAGGGGGGTGATTGCTAAAACACCCTCAAGACCAAGTGCGTTGATCACAAATGCGGGATAATCAAACGTATCTGTAATAGTCCAATTGTTTTTGCTATTCAACCTGCTTGCGCAATCTCCGATTGTAATTCCTGTACAGTGAGAAACTCCCGAATAATAACCAGCTCCATAACTCGCATCTTGATTGGCTGTTTGTCCATTTGACAAAAAAGTACCGAGTAAACTAGAGTCGGTGGTGTCTCCAAAAAAAGCTAAAAAATTTTCTGGAGACGATCGTGTTCCTGTGATGGCTAAAATACCGTCATCTGTCAAATCCAAAGAAAACCCCCCATCGTCCTCTATCGCAATTCCTTGTGAAGCTGTAATCCCTGGTGCGTTGTCATTGGCATTTTCAATATGAATTACGGTTCCACTAGAAAGCGTTTGACCTGTATCATTGGTCCACAATACCTCTCCCTCTGTTTGGGCAGAAACAAAACGCTCTCCATTCCACTCTTCGTCAACAAAACGAATGCTTGTACCATTGGGACAATGGTCTAAAAAAACAAAAGAAAATCCATCAGGATTGTTGTGATAGGCGACAAAAGCAATATCACCCGGGTCATCAATAGTACTGTCAATAATTTGTGCTTTACTCGTTGCAATTAAAAAACATGCAACTACCATTTGCCATAGCTTTTTCATAACTTTTTCATTTAGAATTTACAATTTATTTTCTACTGAAAAAGCAATCCTTGACAAAAGGATACAATGCCAATTGTTTTTTTCACAATACAATTACAAGGCAATGAGGCAAGTCATTTCTTTTTCAATAGCTTTCTAAAGTTACACTTTCTATCGCAAATAACAAATTTATAACGAACGTTCGGGAATATACAAGCATCACATATTGCCCTCTACCCAGCCAGATTGCCTAATTTTCGAAGTCATTATTTCACAAACTGGACCGTTTTTAAAACCGCTTCCAGTTCAAACATATAATCTCTTTTGGCTACCGAAGGGGCATAGGTAAATCCTTCCAAAACAATCCAGCGATTGTTTTTTTGATCTTCTATTACGAAATTCGTGAATGGGCCTGCCATGAAATCATTTAATAATTCCCACTTACCCAATGTTTTATAGGCGGTTCGATCTGCAATTTTTGTTTGAAATACTCTTGGTTTAAAGGCTTTTTCAGTAATCATATACATCTCTTCTTTACTTCCTGGCAAATAGATTTTACCAATAGAATCACGCATTTGGGTAATGGACGCAAGCAAGGAATTTTTATCTGCAGGGATTGGTACCGCGTATACCAAAATATTTGACCGACCGTCTCCTTTGGCAATTCCTCCTGACAAGTATTGACGCAACCACAAAAAATCTCCTGTGTCATCAACCAATCTGAAAAAATTTGGAACAGTTAGCTCGATTCCTAAATTCTGTAAGGTTTTGAATTGGTTTTTCGGGTACGATTTTCCTTTTATCTCTGCTTGAATATTTTGAATATCTGATTTTTTAAATGTTTCGATCAAGGTGTTTTTATAGGCTTCCAAAGTTTTGACAATTTCTTCTTCTGAAGTTCCTGTCACCCGAATGATTTGTTGCGGTTTTGCGTACAAATTTCTCTTCATTTGTACGGTATTAATGGTATCAAATTCTACAATCAGAATATTGCGACTGGCTTTGAACATTTTGCCGAAAGAGCTCGTGGGAACCTGAGTAATCGAAAATTGATTTTCTTCCTGAGGCAATCCCAAAACCGGCGTGGTTACAATCTCTTTCAATTTGTCTCCGATCTCACCCTCCCAATTGCTATTGTCAACGACAAACAATACATGGTTCATTCTACCGTTTGAACTAGACAAAACAGGAGCCTGTTTTTTAGAATCACAACTGAAAAAAACCAACAGGCAAAGTAGGAGCGTCAAAGATGTTCTGAGCAAACTTGTTTTACTTGTTTGACAGTTGTCAGAATTTTCTAAAATTTTCATTTTTTTAAGACTTTTCATAAATCACAATTTTTTCTCCCGGCATGAGTCTTTTGCCGTCACGAATCCCATTCCAATCTTTCAATTGCTGAATACTAATTTTTGGATACTTTTTTGAGATACTCCAGAGCGAATCTCCTCTTTGAATGGTATAACTTCTTTTTTTGCCTTTTCCTACTTTTGGTTTGTATGATTTTGTTGCTTTTCTGGCCACAGAAAAATTCAGTCGCCTTGGATAAATGGTCAAATATTTTCCTACGGTAATGTTCGTGGTTCGCATTCCGTTCCATTTTTTTATCTCCGAAACACGAACTCCATAGCGATTTGCTATTTTTCCTAAATAGTCTCCACTTTTTACCTTGTATCGTATGCGCTGATTCATCTCAAAATACTTTGGCAGCGGTTTTTCTCTTTCGGCATCTTCCTGCGCTGCCAATTTGTACAAATCTGCCTCCTTCTCTACAAAGGCACCCATCGCTTCCCTCGGCAATCGAATGGCATACTTCTTTTCTGCAACATAAGGAACAATGTCCAATTTGTACTCTGGATTTAAAAATTGCAACATGTCAACCTCTATGTCCAGCGTTTCACTCAATTGTTCAAAGGTCAGCAGACGCTTGGGCTGAATGGTATCTGTTGCAAAATGAGGAATCCTTGGAGACAGGGGTTGTATGTCGTGCTCCTCTGCATGCTCAAAAATATACATGATGGCATAAAAAGCGGGCAAATAGCCTGCCGTTTCTCTGGGCAAAAAGGGACGTATATTCCAATAATTTCTGTGTCCTCCAGATCTACGAATTGCCTTCGAAACATTGCCCGGTCCAGAATTATAGGCAGCCAATGCCAGATCCCAATCGTTAAAAATTTTGTACAACTTTTCCAAATACTGACAAGCTGCTTCTGTTGCTTTTACAGGGTCTTGCCGCTCGTCTATGTAGGAGCTTATGTTCAAATCAAACTGCTTTCCTGTTTGATACATAAATTGCCAAAGCCCTGTGGCACCCACTCTTGATTTTGCTCTGGGGTTCAAAGCGGACTCTACTACGGCCAAATATTTTATTTCCAAAGGAATGTCGTACTTGTCCAAAAACGACTCGAACATCGGAAAATAATAACGCGCTCTTGCCATCATTTTCGGATAGTATTTCTTTCTTGTTTTTAGGTACGATTTTATCAGCCGTTCCAAAACGGGGTTGTATTCTAAATTAAATGGCGTATTTGCGTCCAAAACAGACAACCGTTGCTTTAACACCTCTGTTGTCAGGATTGACTCTTCGGCCTTCGATGTCGTTTCTGTATGAGCCATTGGCTCTTTGTAGAGCGGTGAACTGTACATGGTTTCAATCCAAAGACTGTCAATCTCTGCAACGGAATGAATGGAATCGATCTTGATTTCTTGTGAAATAACCTCAAGACTGTCTTTTGAGATTTCAGCAATATCACCTTTGGACTGTTGGGCATTTGAAACAAAACAGACTAAGAGAATGATGTGCCAAAAAAGGGGTAAGTTTTTCTTCATTTTTTTAAGGTAGATTCCCTCCAAAATACGTTTCAATTTTAAAAGGCTTTGCGATGGTTTAAATTTACACTTTATTCTTTGATTTCTACCACAATCGGGCAATGATCCGAATGTTTCGCCTCGGGAAGAATATAAGCTCTTTGTAGCCGTTCTCGCAACGGTTCTGAAATCATGTGATAGTCAATGCGCCACCCTTTGTTATTGTTTCGAGCATTAGCCCTGTAACTCCACCATGTATAATGCCCAGACGCTTTGTTCAATTCTCTAAAACTATCGATAAAACCACTCTTAATAAAATTTCCAATCCATGTTCGTTCCGCAGGTAAAAATCCGGAAACGCCTTTCATTTTTGGGTTGTGAATGTCAATCTCTTCATGGCATATATTGTAATCGCCACAAATAATTAAATTGGGAACTTCTTTTTTCAATTGATTTACGTACGCTTGAAATTCTGCCATGTATTTCAATTTAAAGTCCAAGCGCGCATCGTTGGTCCCGGATGGCAAATACAAACTCATGATGGAAACCGTTTCAAAATCGACCCGAATATTTCTTCCTTCAAAATCCATGGAGTCAATTCCTGTTCCATAAACAATATTCTTAGGTTCTTTTTTACACAATATCGCAACACTACTGTATCCTTTTTTTTGAGCTGAAAACCAATAGTGATAGGGATATCCTGCATTTTCAAAGAGCGACAAATCCAACTGCTCTTTGTGGGCTTTGGTTTCTTGCAAACAAATAACATCTGGGTTGGCTGCTTCCAACCATTCGATGAATCCTTTTTTTAATGCCGCTCGAATTCCATTGACATTGTACGATATTATTTTCATTTCCATAGGGGGGTGTTTTTAATCATTCGAAAGGTCAAATTTAAGTCTATTAAAATTTTTCAGCCTTATATTTCACTCTCAATTCCTGTCTTTTTAACTTGTGTGAAGCTGTTCGTGGCAAGGTATCAATTTTCACCAAATCTGCTACTTTGAAGAGAGGATTTAATTCCATTTTTATTTTTTGCTGCATTTCTCCCAATACTTCTTGTGGCTCCATTTCTATTTCAGCCACGTAAAAAATTACCAATTTACTGGGACCTCCTTCTTCGGGCTCTATCGCAATTGCTGCACATTCCTGAACAACTTCTAGTCGAGAAATAACTTTTTCTATTTGTTGAGCACTCACTTTGACACCTCCTAAATTCATCGTGTCGTCTATTCGCCCTTTTGCTTTGTAATACCCATTGTCTAATTGTTCCATGGCGTCTCCATGACGTCTCAAAATTTGTCCTGCCAATGCCGGAACTCCTTGGTAATAGGTTTTGTAATGATTTTTATTTAGCAAGGTTGTGGAAAGTCCTAAAATAGGAGGTATTAGGAAAACTTCTCCTTCTGAAGCCAAATTCCCTTCTAGGTCTAAGAGCACAAATGCTCCTCCCATGGTTTGACTCGAAAACTGACTTGGCATATTTTCCTCCAAAAGGGTGCTCGCAATATAGCCTCCTCCAATTTCCGTTCCACCACAATACTCAATAACGGGCTTGTTGTTTGCTAGCTGCATCAAATAGTTCATTTCTTCGGGGTTGGAGACTTCTCCAGTAGAACTAAAACATTTGATTTTGCTCCAACAAAATTCTTCCATTGCTCTGGAAGCTTTCCATTGCTTTACAAGGCTAGGAACCACACCTAGCATCGTGACTTCCGCTTCTTCCACAAATTTTCCGAATTCTTTTTGAAAAGGAGCTCCGTAATAAAGCGCCATACTTGCCTTGTTGATAAAGGCAGCAAAAATCAACCAGGGCCCCATCATCCAACCCAAATTTGTGGGCCAACAAAGGACATCACTTTTTTGAATATTGTGATGGTAATAGGCGTCTGAGGCCGATTTGATGGGCGTACTATGATTCCAAGGTATGGCTTTGGGTTGTCCGGTTGTTCCTGAAGAAAATAAAACGGTCATCGTTTCTTCTGCAGTCATTTTCACAGATTCGAAATCCGTCTTTTTACTCAGAAAACGATTCCAATAATTGTCTTGACTTCTTTTTTGAATCCGTTTTGTACCTGCAGACACTACGATGACTGGAATCTCTGTGGCCTCGATTGTTTTTTCGTAAAGCCTATGTTTTTTCCCATTTCGATACGAAATGTCTTGTGTAAAAACTAAGGCAGGTTTTGTTATGTTCAAACGGTTTTGTATTTCTTGTACGGAAAAGCTATCGGCAATGGTTGCTACTACCATTCCCGCTTTGATTGCTGCCAAATAAATAACCACCGCTTCTAAGGTCATCGGCATGAAAATTGCGACGACGTCTCTTTCTTTTAAGCCATACTCAAATAATGCATTGGAAGCTTTGTTTACAAGGGTTTCTAATTCTCCAAAGGATTTTTTTTCAAGAACACCTTTTTCTTTTTGAAAGCTAATTGCTTTGTCGGAAGGGCTGTTTTGGAAACAAGAATCTACAATGTTCATTTGGGCTCCCACCAACCACTTTGCTGTTTCCACTCCTTCTGTAACATCGAGTAATGTGTGCCATTTTTTGGAAAAAACAATACCAAGTGCCGTCATTGTTTTTTCCCAAAAGCTTTCTTTTTCAGTAACTGACCAACGCCAAAAATCTTTGCTTGACTTTTGCCCAGTAAGCTGCATCATTTTATTAATATTACTCTCCGAAATTTGTTTTTTCGATGGCTTCCAATAAGTCATTTGCCTCTTTTTAGGAGTATTAAAAATACAAAAAAGAGTCTTCTAAAAAGCATTAAAAATCGGTTTCTTCTGTGTATTCCTCTATGAGAAGGTTCTGACTATTATTGATGGAAGTGTTGCTTGAGCAATCGAATTCAACTGGAAGGTGTGCCGGTCTTTCAAAATCTTCTTTGCTAATGACAAGCGTGGAATCGGCGTAACATTTTTTCATGAACAAAGCCCAGGTTGGCAAAGACATGGTGGCCCCTTGTCCTTGAATAATATCCTCAAAATGTGTCGCTCGATCGTCGGCGCCTGTCCAGACTCCTGTCGCTAAATTCGGTACCACGCCCATGAACCAACCGTCAGAATGGTTCTGAGTAGTTCCTGTTTTTCCTGCAATCGGATTTTTAAAATCATAGGGATAGCCCGTAGAAATGCTGTCTGGATATTTCCCCCATCTTCCTCTTAACCGAACTCCAGAACCATCTTCCGTAACTCCTTTCAATAATTCTAAAACCGTATAAGCAGACTCTTCGCTCATTACTTGACTTGTTTTCGGAGTAAAATCTTGTAAGATACTTCCATTTCTATCTTCAATGCGCAATACCATCATTTGGTCGATACGCAATCCTTTGTTGGCAAACATCGCGTAGGCCCCAACCATATCGTACAAACTAGCGTCTATGGTCCCGAGAGCAATGGAGGGATAGGGAGGGATGTAGGATCGTAAACCTGCTTTTTTTGCCAAACGAACTACGGTTTTCGGACCAACACTATGAATGAGCCTCGCCGTAACCACATTGATTGACTTGGCCAAAGCTCTTTTTAACGTCAAGACACCTCCATATGTATCTCCAGAATTTCGAGGGGTCCAATCATCTTCCATTCCGTAAGCCTCTTTTGGAATGGTATAGGGTGTGTTGGGGTATTCATCACATGGAGACATTTGCAATTGATCAATTGCCGATGCGTATACGAATGGTTTGAAAGTAGAGCCCACTTGACGCTTTCCTTGTTTTACATGATCGTATTTGAAATACTTGTGATTAATCCCTCCGACCCAAGCTTTTACATGTCCTGTTTGCGGTTCTATGGAAAGCAATCCTGAGTGCAAGAAATGCTTGTAATAACGCAAGGAATCATAGGGAGATAAAACGGTGTCTTTGGTTCCGTTCCAGGTAAACACTTTCATTTTCCGTTTGGTGTGAAAGGCTTTTTTAATTTCTTCTTTTGATTTTCCTGCTTTTTTCAGCAAACGATAACGCTCCGTTTGCATCATTGCTCTGGTCATCATGGTATCTATACGCCCCAATGTCAGGTCATAAAAAGGTGCCATCGGATTTCTCTTTTGTTCTTTGAAAAAAACGCGCTGAAGATTGGATACATGTTCTTGCACTGCTTCTTCGGCGTATTTTTGCATGCGTGCATCAATGGTGACATAAATTTTTAATCCATCTCTGTATAAGTTGTGCAAACTCCCGTCGGGTTTTGGATGTGTTTTGATCCATTTTTTCATGTAATCCCTTAGGTATTCTCTAAAATAAGTAGCCGATCCATGACTGTGTCCTTCTGGAGAAAAATCTAATACCGTGGGCAATTTTTGAAGTGAATCTTTTTCTTTTTTACTAAGAAACGCACTTCTATTCATTTGAAAAAACACTTGATTTCTTCTATTGAAGGCACGCTCTTTGAAACGCGCTCTGTTGGGATTGTAAAGTGCCGGGTTTTTGAGCATCGCAACCAAAACAGCAGACTCTTCTATTTTCAAATCTTGGGGCTCTTTTCCAAAATAAATACGGGAAGCAGACCGAATTCCTATTGCATTGTACAAGAAGTCAAACTTGTTGAAATACATAGTGATGATTTCTTGCTTCGTGTATTGCCGTTCTAATCGAATGGCAATAATCCATTCGTTGATTTTTTGTAGCAATCGTTTGGGTAAGTTTTTTGATCCCTCTCCGTGAAAAAGTAATTTTGCCAATTGTTGGGTAATCGTACTAGCACCTCCTCCTTTACCCATTTTTACCACAGCTCTCAAGGTTCCGCGAAAATCAATACCCGCATGACTAAAAAAACGTTCGTCTTCGGTAGCCACCAGTGCTTCTACAAGATGTGTTGGTAGGTCTTCAAATTGAACGGGAGTTCTATTTTCAATGGCATATTTACCCAGTGTTTGGCCATCGATGGAAATAATTTCTGTCGCAAAATTATTTTCTGGACTTTCCAATTCTTCGAACGTAGGGAGTTTTTCAAAAACTTCCATAGATGCCAAGAAAAATAATAAAAAAACAACTCCTACTCCGCTTACCAAAGCTGTCCAAAACCATCTGGTAAATTTACGAAAGCTTGGATTTACAGTCGCTTTTTTATTTTTTCTTGTTTCTCCCATTTTCTGCTATTTTCAAACCTTGAATTTTTTCGGCCTGTTTTTTTGTTAATTTTTATATTCAATTCGAAATCCTACATCGGAAATCCCTTTCAGATTTTGGAGGCCTTCGAGCTCATTTCTCCTGCGCATGACTTGTTCTATTTTTACAATATAACTTCCAGGTTTTCGAAATTGATATTTTTCTTTGTAGTACAATTTATTCTCTTTGATATCTGAATAACCTTTCCCCAACCATTTCCCATAAGGATCTGCCATTTGATATTCTAATGTATCTGTGACTACAAAGCCATTCGGGTATTCTAATTCGGTACGAATAAAAATATTGTTAAATTCAAATTCACTTGTATTGCGAATATTTACAAATAAATCGTAGTAGGCTACCGTATCTTCTATTTGAAATTCAAAAAGCTGTACTTGGTCTTTTCCCCAGTTATTTCCATCCAAAGAGTGGTAGTGATCAAATACGCGGTTGCGATCGCAAGCCCCTAATATCATGAGCATCAACAGAAAAAAAACGACACTAATCCTCTCTCTTCGCATTGGTATCCTGATTTTTAGAGTTCGGATTGGTCTTTTTCCTGCGGTTGTTGTTTCTTCTTTTGTTCGATGCACCTGTGTTCACTCCTTTTTCTTTGGACGCTGTGTTGGTCCTTGTGTCTTGCTTTTTTTGAGGTCTGCGCTTTCTGTTTTGGGGAGTTCTCTTTGAATCGTTGGCTACTGGTTTTTGTTCTCCCTGTGCTGGATTGTTCGCCCTTTTTCTAGAAGTGTTTGCGTCGTTCTTGACTCCAGGCTTTCTCCTTCTTTTATTGTTTCTTCTACGCTTGTTGGTTTTTGGTTTGTCAAAACGGGTTAGGCTGTCTTGCCCCACCACATTTTCAAAATCAATTTTGGTTTCAACAATTGTTTCTGATTCTAATTCTTCTAAACTCGGACCTTTTATTCCTTTTTTATTGAGATTGATGACCTCTTTTACTTGCTCCAAGGTGAGCTTGAACCACTTCGATCCTTCGTCTCTTGAGGTGTACCAGAGTAAGCCTTTGAAAATATCCATCTTCACAAAATAGGCCTTTCCTTTCTCGGTTTCTAAAACTGTATCTTGCTTCGGGAAAGCTTTTAAGGCATCCAGATAGGAATCCAATTCAAAATTCAAACAGCATTTTAGTTTTCCGCATTGGCCGGCCAATTTTTGTGGATTCAAAGACAATTGTTGGTATCGAGCTGAGGCGGTATTCACTTTTCTGAAATCGGTGAGCCAAGTTGAACAACACAATTCACGTCCACAAGAACCGACTCCTCCCAATCGCGCCGCTTCTTGACGCAATCCTACTTGTTTCATTTCTACACGAATACTAAAGGCTCCTGCCAAATCTTTGATCAACTGTCGAAAATCTACTCGATCTTCTGCCGTGTAATAAAAAGTAGCCTTGTTGCCATCTCCTTGAAATTCCACATCTGAGAGTTTCATTTTTAAGCCCAATCGACCCAAAATTTCACGTCCTCTCTTTTGCGTTTCAACTTCTCGATCGCGAGCTGCCTGCCAAATATCAATATCTTTGACAGTTGCTTTTCGGTATATTTTTTTTACCTCCTCACTGTCTGCTTTTACTTTTCTCTTTTTCATCTGAACTTTTACAAGCTCTCCTGTCAAAGAAACAGTACCCACATCGTGCCCTGGTGAGCCCTCTACGGCAACAATCTCACCGATGGACAATTGAAAATCATTGGTATTTCTATAAAAATGTTTTCGCCCGTTTTTAAAGCGTACTTCTACAATATCAAAAGGTTTTTGTCCACTCGGCAAAGCCATATTCGACAACCAGTCAAAAACCGAAAGTTTGTCACAGCTCCCAGAAGAACAACTCCCATTGCTTTTACAACCGTTGGGTACTCCTGATTTATTTGTTGAGCAAGAATTACAGCCCATATTTTTTTTCTCTTTTGAATGCTGATTTTGAAGGCAGCAATATCATTCATAATTTCAATCAAAAAATGGCCAAAAAACCCAATTCTTGGGTTTTAAAAAGCCCTTTTTCAAACATTTCTTCCTTCGTAAAGATAGCATAAAATTAAAAATTATAAAATGCTATTCTTACTTCTCTATTTTTTGATTTTTCCGAACTTTTTCTCCTTTTTCTATCAGAAAAACAGATCGATTGTTGCCCTGTTTCAGCGCGTATCTCTTGCATTATTTTTTAAATTTTAATGCTTCCGATCTTCCTTTTTTGAAAATTTTATTGCTGTTCCCTTTTCCTTTGCGAAGTTCCTTTTGGGCTTCAAACGGCAGACTTGCAATTTCTTTGCATTCGTCTGAACAACAGGTATTCATTTTTTCTTGACAAGCCTCGCATTGAATAAAAAGTAAGTGACAGGCTTCGTTCGCACAATTTACATGGGTATCACAAGGTGCCCCACACTGATGACAATTGGAAATAACATCGTCAGAAATGCGCTCAGCTCTTCGGTGATCGAAAACAAAATTCTTTCCTTTAAATTTATTTTCAAGACCGCTTTCTTCTACTTGACGAACATAATTAATAATTCCTCCCTCCAACTGAAAAACATTTTTAAATCCTTTGTGTTTGTAATAGGCACTCGCTTTTTCGCAGCGAATGCCTCCGGTACAATACATCAATAAATTTTTGTCTTCTTTGTGTTCTTTCAAGTCCTCTTCAATAATATCCAAAGAGTCACGGAACGTATCTACATCTGGGGTCACTGCTCCTTCAAAATGCCCAATTTCACTTTCGTAGTGATTTCGCATATCCACGCAAATTGTGTTGGGGTCTGCCAACATTTCATTGAACTCTGCTGCTTTTAAATGTACTCCAATATCTGTGACATCGAAGGTTTCGTCTTCAAGTCCATCGGCAACAATTTTGTCTCTTACTTTGATCTTTAACTTCAAGAAAGACTTATTGTCCTGCTCTACGGCCACGTTCAATCGAATATCTTTCAAAAAAGAGATGGCATCTAGCTGCGTTTTTAATTGTAAAAAATTTTCTGCAGGGACCGAGATTTGAGCGTTGATTCCCTCATAAGAAACATAGGTTCTTCCTAAAACCTCTAGGGCATCCCACTCTAAAAAAAGCTTGTCTCTAAATAATTGTGGATTTTCTATCTTAAAATACTGATAGAATGAAATGGTCAACCGGTCTTTTCCGGCCTCGTCTATTAATTGCGCACGTTCTTCTGCGCTTAACTTATTGTACAGTTGCATGCTATACCAATTTTAGTTAAACAATATTTTGACAAAAATAGGGATTTCTTCATGATCAAAAGCGCTCTTTTGAACTTATTCTTTATGAACGACAAATTACAAAGTAAAATAAATGACATTGACCCATATCAGGTGTCACAGCCCTGTTTTAAATTGTGGAATAATTCACATTTATTTTAAATTTGATTAAAATTAAACAATGGGGTCGATTTTTACACAAGTCACTGTGTTAGAAGGAAGAAAAATGCAATCTTTGCACCCTCAAAAATAACGATTATCTAAAATTAAAAAGAATGAAAATAGCTGTCGTGGGTGCTACTGGAATGGTAGGAACCGTAATGTTGAAAGTATTAGAAGAAAGAAATTTTCCTGTAACGGAATTAATCCCTGTGGCTTCTGCTCGATCTGCAGGTAAAAAACTTCCTTTCAAAGGAAAAGAATTCACGGTAGTAACTCTAGAGGATGCTGTTGCTATGAATGCAGACATTGCTTTGTTTTCAGCTGGAGGCGACACTTCTTTGGAATGGGCTCCAAAGTTTGCGGCCGCTGGCACAACGGTTGTGGACAATTCCTCTGCTTGGAGAATGGATCCAACGAAAAAACTTGTTGTCCCTGAAATCAATGGAGATGTGTTGACCAAAGACGATAAAATCATCGCAAATCCAAACTGTTCTACAATTCAGTTGGTCATGGCTTTGGCTCCTCTGCACGAAAAATATAAAATGAAACGATTGATTGTCTCTACCTACCAATCCGTTTCTGGAACAGGAGTGGCCGCGGTAAGACAACTTGAAAATGAAACCAAAGGAATTGAAGGTGAAATGGCCTACCACTATCCAATCAACCGAAATGCGATTCCTCACTGTGACATCTTTATGGAGAATGGGTATACCAAAGAAGAAATGAAACTGGTAAAAGAACCCAAGAAAATTTTGCGTGACGATTCGTTTGCCATTACAGCTACGGCAGTTCGAATTCCTACCGCTGGTGGTCATTCGGAATCGGTAAATGTGGAATTTGAAAATGATTTTGACGAGGCTGAAGTACGTCAATTGTTACACGATTTTCCTGGCGTTGTTGTGCAAGACAATTTAGACACGAACACCTACCCGATGCCAGCCTATGCACACGAAAAAGACGAAGTTTTTGTAGGTCGTATCCGTAGAGATGAGTCTTTGCCGAACACTCTAAACATGTGGATCGTTGCCGATAACTTGCGCAAAGGTGCAGCGACAAATACCATTCAAATTGCAGAATATTTAATTGCCAATAACTTGGTATAAATGGCCTTGCCATAAAACTAAAAAAAAAAGCCGTTTCTAATTATTGAAACGGCTTTTTTTGTGTGTTTCCCAATCCAAATGAGACACTTCTGAACATAAAAAAAGCCGACTTAAAAAGTCAGCTTTTGTACCTTGGGTGGGAATCGAACCCACACTCCCGAAAGAACTGGATTTTGAATCCAGCGCGTCTACCAATTCCGCCACCAAGGCATTTTCGCAATTGGACTGCAAATGTAAAAAAAAAATTGAATTTCAAATACATTTATTCAAAAATATAAGGGACTCCGTAAAATTATTTTTTATTTTTGCAACCTCGAACAACGAGACACAACCCTTATAAAAATCAATCACATGTCTAGCACTCAATTAGCACCGAAAGTTTTTGCTTGTGAACAAAGCTTTGAATTGGCGGAAAACATTGCAAAAGCCTACGGAACAGAACTTGGAAAAATTAACATCTCTCGTTTTAGCGATGGTGAATTTCAACCTGCTTTTGAGGAGTCTGTGCGTGGAAGAAGAGTCTTTATTATTGGTTCTACTTTTCCAAATTCAGACAATCTTATGGAAATGCTACTTATTTTAGATGCTGCCAAAAGAGCTTCTGCAAGACATATTACTGCTGTGATGCCTTATTTTGGTTGGGCACGTCAAGATAGAAAAGACAAGCCTCGTGTGGCTATTGGTGCCAAATTGGTTGCGAATTTGTTGCAAACAGCAGGGGCTACTCGTATCATGACAATGGACTTGCACGCGGATCAAATTCAAGGATTTTTTGAAAAACCTGTAGATCACGTTTTCGGTTCTACTATTTTCTTGCCCTATATCGAAAGTTTAGGATTGGACAATATTACCATGGCATCTCCTGATATGGGAGGTTCCAAAAGAGCCTATGCTTATTCTAAATACTTGCAAAGCGAAGTAGTTATCTGTTACAAACAACGTTTGAAAGCCAACGTAATCGACACCATGGAATTGATTGGTCACGTAGAGGGCAAACATGTTATTTTGGTAGACGATATGATTGATACTGGAGGAACACTCGTAAAAGCAGCAGATTTAATGGTAGACAGAGGGGCTCTCAGTGTGCGTGCCATCATTACACACCCCTTGCTCTCAGGAAATGCTTACGAAAGAATTGAAAATTCAAAATTACTTGAACTCGTAGTTTCTGATTCCATTCCATTAAAAAAACAAAGTTCTAAAATAAAAGTTGTATCTTGCGCGCCCTTGTTCGCGGAGATCATGCACCAAGTGCAGGACAACAAGTCCATCAGCGACCATTTTTTACTGTAAATAATTAACAATTACTATATATAATGAAATCTATTACAATCAAAGGATCGAAAAGAGAAAGCGTAGGAAAAGCTGCTACAAAAGCACTACGTAATGCTGATAAGGTACCTTGCGTATTATACGGAGGAGAAAATGCCATACATTTTTCAGCTGAAGAAAAAGCTTTTAAAAACTTGGTGTACACTCCAAATGTATATACTGCAACGATTGAGTTGGAAGGAGAGAAGGCTATTACTTGTATCCTCCAAGACATCCAGTTTCACCCAGTAACAGACAAGATTTTACATGTAGACTTCTACCAATTGTTTGACGACAAAGAAGTCACTATGGAAATCCCTGTAAAACTACTAGGAAATGCGCCTGGGGTTATCATTGGTGGAGCGTTGCGTTTTCCAAAGCGTAAGCTAAAAGTAAAAGCGTTGCCTGCAAACTTGCCAGACACGATAGAAGCTGATATTTCCAAATTAGAAATTGGGGACAAGTTATTTGTAAGCGAGGTTAATGCACCGGGCTGTACTATTTTACACCCTGAAAACACAGTTGTTGCTCAGGTTAGAATGTCACGTGCTGCATCAAGCGCTGCAGAATCAGAGGCTTCAGAAGAAGCTTCAGAAGAGGCAGCAGCCGAATAATTCTTCAACACGAATTCCAAAGGTTCATTTTGATTTTCAAGATGAACCTTTTTTTTTGCTATTTTTATCCCCACATTCCCCTTAAAAAATGAAAAAATTTTTAATTGTTGGCCTCGGTAATATTGGTGCAGAATACGAAAATACGCGTCATAATATCGGCTTCAAAATTTTGGACGAATTGGCGGCTCTTGAAGGTGTCTCTTTTCAAACAGAAAAACTGGGAGATCTCGCTTCCTTCCGTTTCAAAGGAAAGTCTTTCCTCCTTTTAAAACCTTCAACTTACATGAATTTAAGTGGGAAGTCCGTAAAATATTGGCTTGACAAAGAAAAAATTAAACCCGAAAATTTATTGGTAATTTCTGACGATTTGAACTTGGATTTTGGAACTTTTCGCCTAAAAGCGAAAGGCAGCGCAGGTGGACATAATGGGTTGAAAGATATCAATGAAAAACTGAACAACCAAAATTACCCTCGTTTTCGTTTTGGAGTCAGTGCCAATTTCTCCAGAGGAAAACAATCGAATTATGTGCTGGGGGAATGGAGCAAAGAAGAAAATCGTTTTTTACCTGAACTGTTGCTCAAGGGTGCCAATTTGGTGAAATCTTTTGGAACCTCTGGCATCGGAAACACCATGAATGCATTCAATGGTCCGCTACAGAAATAATTTTTAAGGTTTCTCTTAAATCGATGAGATTTCTAAAATAGCCGTTCGAATCCGTCGACAACCCTGTTCTTGTTAGACTGACCTCACAAGGACACTTACTAGTTATTTTCTTCGGCAAACCATTCCGCATAGGAGGTTGCCGTTTCCTGCAAACGCAAGGAATACAACTGAATATCTTCTGGAAGTTTCGCTTTAATTTTGGCAGCAAAATCAATCAACATCATTTCACTTGTGGGTTGATAGTCCACTAAAATCACATTGTGTCCTCTCGATTGCAGTTCTTGTGCCAATTCGAGATGAGGCGTGTTTTTATTAAAAACGGTGGCATGGTCAAAAGCATCGACAATCTGCTCTTTGACAATTTTTTTTAAATCTGTAAAATCAATCACCATTCCGTATTTGACATTGTTTTTATCTTCAATGGGGGAACCAATAACGGTCACTGAAAGTTTGTAACTGTGTCCATGTACATTTCTACATTTCCCGTCATATCCGTACAAAGCATGTCCGGTTTCAAAATCAAATTGCTTGGTAATTCTAATTTTTTTCATCTGCCAAAGGTATGAAATAATCGCTGTGCGAAATTTCTTTTCATCGAATTTTTCTGATTCCTTAATTCAAGGTTCACTTCTTGTTTATTTCTTATACTTTTGCAAGGTTTGTTTTGTGAATTTAGACAGCACGAGTTTTCCGCTAATTGCAGCACGCTCTGCCAACAGCGTGTCCCAATGCTCGGTTCCTTCCCAAAAGACTTTTTTCATTTCCAAGAGAGCGTCTGGCGAATAGCTTGCCAAAGCTGTACTCAATATTTCTGCAGCTGTTTCCATTTCTTCAATACTTGGAAAAACCTTTGAAAACAATCCTTTGTTTAATCCCCATTGCGCGGAATGCCATTCGGTCGCTTCTAAAGTGAGGTTTGAAAACGCAGCCATGCCCACTTTTCTCGTGACGGCAGGTTCAATAACAAAAGCTCCAATGCCAATAAATAATTCTGACAATTTCACTGCGGCTTGCTCTGTGGCCAAACAGTAATCACAGGCTGCAAGCAAACCTACTCCGCCACCAACAGCTTTTCCTTGCACCAATCCAATGACCACTTTATTGCAAGAACGCAGGGCATTGATCAAATGAGCAAAGCCCATAAAAAATAGGGTTCCTTTTTCTTTGGAATCTACGGCCAGCAATTCATCGAATGAGGCGCCTGCACAAAATGTTTTCTCTCCTTTGCTTTTTAATACAATAACCTGCACATTTTCATTTCGCCCTAGGGCCATTATTTCATCGGTCATTTTTTTCAACAACGCACTCGGTAAAGAGTTACTTGCTGGATGAAAAAAAGTAAGTGTTGCCACTTTTGCAACAATCTCAGTGTGCACGCTTCCTGTATCCATAAGTCAAAGTTAGCTTTTTTTAAGCAAATAAATTCGATTGAAATAAAAGAACAATATTCCTGACCGGAAAAGCATCCAAATGGTAAAAGCTATCCAAATACCTGTCAATTTTAAATCGAAATAATTGCAAACTAACAGGCTTGGCAAAAACCCCATAAAAGTAGCAGCAAACAGCGTATTTCGCAGGACAACTGCCTCTGCCAATCCTTTAAAAACACCGTCGTACACAAAAGCAATGGCATTAATCGGCTGTGTGATCAGTACCCACCAAAATACGGAAGTAAAAACCTCCAAAACTTTCAAATTGGAAGTAAATATTTTTCCAATGGTAGTATAACTTACAAAACAAAAGCATGCCAAAATCACAGACACCACCACCGCATACCTGTTCAAATCTTTGACCAAAACGCGCAATCCTAAAAAATTCTTTTCTCCTTTTTGTTTTCCTGAGATGATACTTCCTACGCTTGCATAACCATCGATAAAAAATGCAAAAAACAACCAAATTTGAAAACAGATGGTTTGTGCGGCAATGTACTCCGCTCCATAGCTGGTTGCATATGCATTGGCAAAATACATGGTAACGTGCAATGCCAAAGCGCGTAAAAATAAATTCAAACTTAGGTCAAACATCCTTTTCAATTCTGGATGAAATTGAAAGTTTACTTCCAGTTTGAAGGGTGTTTTTTTATACAGTAACCACAAAGCCAAAAAGGCCATTAATACTTGTGATAAAAGGCTGGCGTAGGCAGCCCCTTTTACATGCAACGGAGCCATAAAACCCTCTATTCCGTATACCAACAAAAAATCGAGAACAACATTTAACAGAGCGCCCGAAATACTGATCAGCATGGGATAAAACGTGTTTTGCATCCCTGTAAAAACGCCAAAAATTGTGAATACAAATAACGACAAAGGCAAACCCAAAGCTCTTATATTGTAATAATCGACCGCATAAGTCAACACCAATCCTTCGGCGTTGTACAAGCTAAAAATTTGCTGCGCAAAGAAAAAAGTAATCAGATAAATACCAAGGCCCAAAAGCAGATTGACACCTATAATTTGAGAGGGCAAACTCTGCAATTTTTCCAATCTTTTTTCGCCTACATATTGAGCTACAATGGCAGAAATGGCAGCGCGTGTTTGACCCAACACCCAAAATATTGCTGCTATCAATGATCCAGCAATTCCGACAGCTGCCAATGCTTCTGTTGGGTTTTCTTGAATGTTTCCCACCACGGCAGTATCGACTATCGAAAGCAAGGGCTCTGAGACCCCAGCGATAATAGATGGGACTGCCAATTTGTTAATTTGTTGGAAAGGAATTTTTTGTCCTTTGACTTGTTGCATTCAGGTCGTTTTGATAAAATCAATTGTTTTTGACAACACTTTTTGAAAATCTTCCGGGAGTTCTTTCTCCAACCAAGGCTGCTTGGCTCCAAAAGTATGATCTGCCGCGTCTATCAGAAAAAGCTCGCTGTTCGCATTCCATTCATGCAGGTACTTGGCTTCTTTCAGTTCTACAGAGGTGTCCTTAGTGCCGTGTATAATTAAATGAGGAATGTTTAATGCTGAGACTGCTTTTCGAATGGTCAAGCGCTCTTCGTTTGCCTTAAAATTTTCGTAAAACTGTATGTAGTGTGGCATTTGTTGTTGTGTTCGTGCATTTTCGATATAGGCAACTCCGTTTTTTTTCCATGTGGCTAAAATTTCTCCCGTGGGAAATCTGGCTCCAAAATCAGCCACGCTAGCCCAGGTGATCAACCGCGTTATTTTCTTGTTTTCTGCTGCTTTCAAACTCACCAGACCTCCGCCTCGAGAATGACCGATTAAGGTAATGTCTTCTGAATTGAACTCTCCTTCAAAAGATTTATTGGAAAGTATAGAATCCAAAACTGTTTCCAAATCGTCTAATTCTTTGATGTAATTGTTTTGCCCAAAAGCTTCTAAATCTGGAAAATCAATAGGCTGTTCGGGCGTTCCTCCATTGTGAGAGAAATTAAATTTTACAAAGAAAAGACCCTCCTCTATAAAAGTACTTTTCATGTGATCAAAGACACCCCAATCCTTGTAACCTTTGTACCCATGACAAAAAATAACCAAGGGTTTTTTTTGATTGTTTTTTTTATAGATTACGTCGGTTAGTATCGGTTTGTGATGCTTTCCTGAGATTTGAATATTTTTTATTTCTTGCATATCGTTGTTTATGTGTACGGATCATCTACATTTTCTTCAAAAGGGATCTGAGTATCGAAAATTTCACGTATGGTTTCTTTTACAACTTCCATGTATTCTGCGACTCTTTGGGCCGTGACTCTATTGTCTGCCTTTGCTCTTCCTTCCGAAAAATTCATTTTTAAAAACCCTTCGTTGCTGTTTTTAAACGAAAAAATTCCTGACTCTAATTCGCCGTCAAAGATAGTTTTGTTCTTTTGAGAATACAAAAAAGCATACAACATCACTTGCAGTGCTTTGTTGTATTTTCTCCCCTCCCTAATTTTAGAAAAATCACTGATCTTCAATTCTGAAGCGGTTACTTTTCCTGACTTGTAATCTACAATTCGCGTTGTGCCGTCCAATTCATCAATCCGATCTACCTCACCTCTCAAGCAAATTGGAAAATCCAACCCATCGATTTGAATGGTTGCTTTGATCTTGGTTTCTGTTCCTATAATTTTCAATTGCTTTCCCTCCATCAAAAGTTCCCTTTCCGAGGCTAAGAAATTAGAAACATACGCCTTGGCAACCTCAAAAATCAATTTGTTTTTCCCTTTTTCTAAATTGCCATTTTGATAATTTTTCTGAAAGCTTCTCTGCAGTGCTGACACACTATTTTTTTGCATCACGTTTATGTGTTCAGCAGTGACATATTTCCCAACAAACGGTTTGTAAAATTCTTCTAAAACTTCATGAATAACGGTTCCTAAGGTATTGAAGGCAATGGTTTCCTCTACTTCCTCTAACTCTTTAATTTTTAAAAGATACCTTTTGTAATAAGCCATTGGATTGCTCACATAGCTCGACAATGCAGAGGGAGAAAACCCGCTTTCTGCGATCGCTTTCAAAGCTGCTATCATTTCTGGTGTTTTGTGAACAACTTGCTTTTGTTTTTCGGAACTTGTAACGGGAATGCTGATTTTGGTTTTTTGAATGGGAAACCCTTCCACTTCCAATTGGGTTAAGAACCTACTTTTTTCGCCAGCACCATAATCATCTGTATCGGTATTGTACAACAAATACACATTTTTCGCCCTTTGAATCAGTCGAAAAAAATGATAGGAAAAAATAGCATCTTTTTCACGATACGTGGGCAATCCATATTCAATTTTGACATCAAAGGGAATGAATGAATTTTCACTTTTCCCAGCCGGTAAAACACCTTCATTGACAGAGGCTACAATCACCGTTTCAAAATCCAATGCGCGTGTTTCAAGCATTCCCATCAATTGCAGTCCTGTAAGTGGCTCGCCCTGAAAAGATAGTTTTTCCGTAGCTATCAATTGTTGGTAAACTCCTTTTAGGGTTTTGATGGTCTTAATAAATTGGTATTCGCTGTTCAAATTTTCTAGTTGTAAAAAGAGATTGTAAAAACGATACAAACACTCTTTCTCAAATCCATTAAAATTTTCTTTGTTCGCTTCGATCAGCTGAATACATACGTTTATAAATTTGGGAACTTCTTGAGCAATTTCAAAAATTTGAATAAATTTTTCAGCCTGTTCTCCCGTCAAATTCTTTTTGATTTGTGCCACAGAAATGAACACTTGGTTGTTTTGAATCACAAATTTTTTCAATTGCTGAAAATCTGTGCTCTCACCAAAAAGGCGGTAAAAAAATGGATGGCTCAAAATCCGTTCCAAGTCTTTGTGATAAAACACCTCTTTTTTACCAAATTTCTCTTGATTCAAATACAAATCAAAAATCAACTGAAATAATCCCACCATAGGCATGTCTGCCAACGCGTAACCCATCGTGATATTTAAGTTGTCAACTTTTTTAGGCAGCGAGTTTAGCGTCAAAGACAACAAAGACTCCTCTGCCAAAACCAACGCTGTATTTTCAAGTATTTCTTGTTTTTCCAAAATACTCCCTATGGTTTTGATTTGGGCCACATTTTTTGTCGCCGCAATCTCATAAATCTTTTTGTCTTTTTGCAGATGCGTTTCTATGAACTTGAATTGATTTTTCTCATAGTATGTCCAATTTTCCTTGTACTTTCTTAAAAATGTTCCTGCCGATTTCGAGGAATTCATGTAATACGTATCTGCATCCCAATACGCCGTTGCCAATCCGCTAGTCAATAGCTCTTGAAAAATATATTCTTCGGCTTTGTTCAAAGCATTGAAACCGATGAATACTATTTTTAGACCGTCATTCTTCTGAATATAACTTTCAATTTTTTTTGTGGCTTCCCGATACAAAAGCCCTTGGTATCCTTTTTTTTGCGAAACCAAATACGCATAAAATTTTTGATAATTAACATGCAATTTCTCCATGAAAGAAAGGTGATTTTCCATCATTTCAGAGGGCTTGTTGTCGTCAGAAACATTCCATTTTTCAATTCTTTTGATATCTCTCAAATAAGTAAAAAGATCTATGGCATTGATCAAATGTCGGTCTACTTCGTTAAAATCTTGGAGGGCCACAGACGCCCACTGTGAAAAAGTATCAAATGTTTCTTCAGTTCCCTGGTGGTTACTCGTGCACACTTTGTAAAATTCAAAAAGAAGATTCACGCTGTCTTCTTTTCGAAATTCTGACACGCGCTCAACAAAGCCTTCGATACTAATGATCTCTGGAAGAAAAATAGTTCCATTGCTTTGTTTTTTGAATTCCTGTGCCAAGAAAACACCTGCTCTTTCACTCGGCAATACGCACAAAGTGTCTCTAAATTTTTCTTTAGAGAGAACGAGCTCTTTTACAGTTTCTGATAAAAATGTTTTCATGTTTCTCTTAATTTGTACCGTCTAGCCCTTTTATTTTAAACTCCGATTGAACCGTTCTTAAAACCTCCAATCGCGCGATTTAAAAACGATCAATTTCTATTTTTTCACCCAAGTAAATCAATAGTTTCTTTTTTACTTCATAGCCCATCTTCTCTAACAAATCTGCATACATCGTTACTTGTGCCCGATACGATTTTTCTATTTTTCCTGTTTTGTAATCCAAAATAGCGACTTGATTTCCTTCAAAAACCAATCGATCTGGAATCAATTTTTGTCCTTCTTCATTCAGCAAGGCTCTCTCACACACAATTTTTTTCCCTTTTTGAAAGTACGGTTTCAATTCTGGATGAGACAATACCTTTTCCAATTGATGCAAAATGGATTCACCCGCTTCTTTTTTCACCAATCCTTGCAAAATATATTGTTGAACAACTGCAGTAGCTTCTTCTTTGTACTGAATTTTTGAAAGCATCTCATGTACCAACAATCCATATTCAATCGCCTCTTCTTTCTTTGTTCCCCAATTTTTAGAAGAATTGGAAACAATACTTATTCCATGATTCTCCCAAGAGCTCGAAATAATTCCAACGCTTTTTTCAAGGGATGTTGCCAATTCCGTCTTTTGATCTTTGGCAACAACTATTTTTTCTCCAAAAACATATTCCAAACGCCCTTCGCTCCACGAATTTTCTCCTGAAAGTGTTCTTAGATAACTGATAAACATCCCTGAAAACCAGGCTGTATTTTCGTTGCCTTTGGCATCTATTTTGTAATCGGTAATCACATACAATTCTTCCACAGCACGCGTCAATGCTACATACAACAAATTGATATTGTCCAAAACAACTTCTTGATTTCTTTTTTTGTACATGGCAGCCCCCAAATCTCCCGTCAAACTTAACTTTTCAGAACAGGTGACCAACGAGGTTTCAAATCTATCAAAAAGGTCTTCTTCCAACGCATCGTACCAAATTGTTGGATTTTGTTCTTTGGAAACTTGTACATCACATGGAAAAATAACAATCGGAAACTCCAAGCCCTTGGATTTGTGAATGGTCATGATTCGTACAGCATTGTCATTCTCGACTGCTGTGATACTCAAATTTTCTTTTTTTGTTTCCCAATAGTCCAAAAATGCGGCAATATTCGCTACTTTGTTTCTCTGAAATTCCAACACAAAATCTAAAAAACAGGTGACAAAAGCATTGCTCTCCTCGAAAAGACCGAAAGACCTCATAAGTTCTTCTACGCTCTCATAAAAAGGCATTTTTAAAAAAGACTGGCAATTGAAATGAACGCCAATAGAGGACAAATGCCTGTAAAACGCTTCTCCTTTTTTTTCTAAAAAAGTTTGATAGAACCTATGTTCATCGTCTAAAATTTTGAGGTGTTGGTATAAAAACGAAAGTGTTAAAAATTTGGCATTGGTATCTAACGGATTTTGAATATACGAAAGCAGCTGTATCACAAATTGAACTTTTGGGTCGTTTTGAACCAACAAGGTTTCGGATGAAATAATGGAAATCCCATTTTGAGTCAAGACATCTGAAATGACAACACCTTCCTTTTTGGATCTCACCAAAACACAAACATCTGATTTCGGTCTTGCCTCTGGTAGTCCTTTTACCGATGCTAAAACGTGCTCTGCAAAAGCGCGTTTTTTTTCATCTGCATCGAGTTCTTTTTTTGGAATAAAATTCAATTGTACATACCCGCCCTTTCTACTATTCTCTTTTTGATGATTTCCTATCTGGTATAGTTCTTTGTATTCTGGGTTCTCAAAAAACTGACATGCATGGGTAAAAAACAAATTGTTGAATTGAACAATCTCACTATAACTTCTATAATTTGTATCAAGGTTTTCAATATTTTTTTCTACTAAAAATGGGTTGTTATGTTCCCTTTTTTCTTGTTGGTACAACGCAATAAATTGTTCTGATTTGCCCCCTCTCCATCTGTAGATCGCCTGTTTGGCATCTCCTACTAACAACAAACTACCCTTTTCCTGTGACAGGGCATTTTTTATCAAAGGAATTAAATTTTGCCATTGTAAGCCTGATGTATCTTGCATTTCATCGATGAAATAATTTTGAAATTTTTCGCCAATTCGCTCATAAATAAAAGGAGCTGGTTCGTCTTTAATCTTTTCCGAAATGAGCTGATTGAATTCAGAATTCAAACAAATATTATTTTGATTTTTAATCGTTTGAAGTTCTTCTTGAATATTTTTCAATACGGCCAATGGAATCAAGTTTTTAAGCACAAATTGAGACAAAACATACCTTGGGTACTCCTTGTTGTAATAATATTCTATCTCAGAATACAAGGTTTGTAACGGCTCGGAAACCGCGTCAATACACTGCTTTATTTGGTCACTTTTACTTGCTGAGTAGAGCACGCCGGCTTCCATGTTTTTAACGAGCCGCTGGTTGGAATAAAGCTTCCCTATTTCTACTTTAGAAAAGGTTTTTAGCTTGTTAAAAAACTTGGGCAAATCCCCATAAACAAAATCTTTGTCATCAACGTCCAAACCGTCAATAATTTGACTTCCTTTTTCGCCCAAGTGAGAAAAATGGCTGGCTATTTCGCGTTGTTTTTTCTTCAATTTTCTTTCGAGCGTTCGAAAATCTTTCAACGATTTTCCGTCCAAACGTTGCAACTGTAAAAAATCTTCTTCATTGAGTAACAATTTGGCACTGGTATTCAAATCATAGGCAATATCCCATGATTTATCGTCCTCTATCTTTCCAATCGCATAGTCAATTAAAATTTGTGTGAGCTCTTTGTTTTCTCCAATTTTTGAAATCAAAATATCGACGGCCTCACTCAACAAACGAGTACCGTCCATTTCAACTTCAAAATTCAAAGGCAAGCCCAAATCATAGGCGAAATTTCGTATGATCTTATGCGTAAAGCTGTCAATGGTGGTAATGTTAAACGCAGCATAGTTTTGCAAAATGGCCTCAAGTATCGTTTTTGAGCGTTCTTGAAGTGTTTTCTTGTCGAGGGACAATTCTTCTTGAAGTAACACTGACATGTCATTGTCAAATCCTTCAGAAAAAAGTTTCAAATTCTGAAGAACCCGGTCCTTCATTTCTGCTGCCGCCTTGTTCGTAAATGTAATGGCAAGAATCTTTTGAAATTGAAATCTACTGGTGGTTTCTAGTACCTTTTTTAAATATTCCTTTACCAGAGAAAATGTTTTCCCACTTCCCGCAGAAGCATTGTAAACACGAAAAGAAGAATTTTGATTCATAGAAAAAACGCCGTTCGAAGGTTTTGAGTAAAGATAAGAAACTATCGAACTGTTTTGGGCTCAAAAACAAGAATTGTTTTGGACAAAAAACTTTTTTCTCAAACAATTTTTGTTGGCTATCCCAAAGCAACGTCCATGCTCATCATAATGATAAAACCTGCGATGAATCCCATGGTTGCAATGTCGGTATATTTGTCTTGTTGTGTCTCCGGAATCACTTCCTCAACGACCACAAAAATCATAGCTCCCGCAGCAAAAGCAAGGGCGTAAGGTAAAATAGGCTCAAAGGAAAGTACGGCCCATGCTCCTAGCACTCCAGCAATAGGTTCTACAATGGCAGACAATTGTCCGTACCAAAAACTTTTTTTTCGACTGGCTCCCTGACGTCTGAGAGGCATGGCTACTGCAAATCCCTCCGGAAAATTCTGCAAACCAATTCCCACTGCCAAAGCAACAGCTCCGCCGATTGTGGCACCGTCAAAACCCGCTGCAACACCTCCAAATAAAACCCCTACGGCCAATCCCTCAGGAATATTGTGCAAAGTAATTGCCAAAACTAGCAAGGTGGTCTTGTGCCAAGGAGTTTTGATTCCTTCTGCTTCTTTGAAATTGATATGTATGTGCGGCAAAACCTTATCCAAACCAAACAAGAACAAGGCGCCTAGAAAAAAGCCAACTGCTGCCGGTAATACCTTTGCAAAACCTTCACCTCCACTCATTTCAATGGCTGGTGCCAGCAAACTCCAGAAGCTAGCGGCCACCATCACTCCTCCCGTAAAACCTAACATCCCGTCAAGAACTGCTCGGTTCATTGATTTAAAAAAGAAAACCAAAGAGGCACCCAAAGCAGTCAATGCCCAAGTAAATGTAGTGGCATACAAGGCTCCTAAAACAGGATCTATCTGTTCAAAATAGTGAATAATTTGTTCTATCATGACTGCGTTTTTTTAACAAATAAATTTTTTGAAATTTGATGTGATATCGATAAGTTTTTTTCGCCAATCTCAATATGCATAGAATCGTCAAACTCTATTTTTTCGAGAACACAAACAACACTGCCCAATTTGATATTGGCATTGTCCAAATATTTTAAAAAAGATGGTGACGAATCTTTTACACCCATGACAATACATGATTCCTGTTCTTTTATAGAAGAGAGCATCGTATCACTATGATGTGCGATTTTTCCGTTTTCGTCGGGGATTGGGTCTCCGTGCGGATCGTGGGTAGGATAGTCCAAATAACAATCCAACTCTTGGGTAAGTTTTGTCGATTTTACATGTTCCAATTGCTCGGCAACATCGTGCACCTCGTCCCAACTAAAATTTAGATACTTTACAAGAAACACCTCCCACAATCGATGTTTTCTTACAATTCTTATCGCAATTTTCTTGCCCTTTTCAGTCAACAAAACCCCCTGATACTTTTGATAATCGACCAAGCTCTTTTCGGACAATTTCTTGATCATATCCGTTACAGAAGACGCCTTGGTTTTCAATTTTTCGGCAATCGCATTGGTGCTTACCGCTTTGTTCCGCGAAAGCGAAATGCTAAAAATAGCCTTCAAATAGTTTTCTTCGGTTTGTGACAATTCATTTTTCATACGGCACAAAGATAGAAACATTATTTATATATACGAAAACTAATTTTTAGACATATCTAAAAATTAGTTCTATATTTGCAAAAAAATAATGGACGTCTCATGAAAAATTGGTTTGCTTTTTTTGTACTATTTCCCATCCTTTGCTCTTCTCAAATCCTTTTCAAAGGAAGGGTAACCCACAAAGGAGAGGCCTTGCCTTTTGCTTCGATTGTAATCAAGGGCATAACCAACGGCACCATCTCTGACACTGAAGGAAATTATAGGTTCAAAACCCAACGAAAAAGTGAAATCACCTTAAAGGTTTCTTTTACGGGCTACCTTTCACAGACAAAAACAATTTCCATTCTTCCAAATCAAGAGGAAGCCACTCTTAATTTTGATCTAAAGGAAGCTTCTGAAGTGCTAGATCAAGTAACTGTTACAGGTACACGAACGGACAAAAGACAAACGAAAAACCCCGTGATTGTAAATGTGATAAACAGCATCAAATTGAATGATGTGCAAGCTTGTAATTTGTCGGAAGGCTTGAAATTTCAAACGGGACTACGCGTGGAGACCGACTGTCAAACTTGCAATTATACACAAATTCGAATGAATGGACTGGGAGGTGGATATTCTCAAATTTTAATCAACGGAAGACCTATTTTTAGTCCATTGACAGGTTTGTATGGCCTTGAGCAGGTTCCTACCAATATGATTGACAGAATTGAAGTTGTTCGTGGAGGAGGTTCTGCTCTCTACGGTTCCAGTGCGATTGGAGGAACGGTGAATGTTATCACAAAAATACCACAAAAGAATACACATGCTTTTGAATACTCCTACCTCAACACAAAAGGCACCGATGATCATATCTTTTCAGGAAATGCAAGTTTTGTAAACAAGGAAGTTGACAAAGGATTTTCCCTTTTCTTTAACAAAAGAGATCGTGCGTGGTTCGACGCCAATGGGGACAATTTTTCTGAGCTACCTCAATTGAAAAATCTCTCATTCGGAACCACTATTTTCTTTCTTCCTACGGAAAATCAAAAAGTAGAAATGAACTTCAGTAAGATGTACGAATATCGTTACGGAGGTGAAATGGTCGATAAAAAACCTCATTTGACACTTCAATCGGAGGAAAGAACACACCATGTATATGTGGGAAATATTGACTATCAAATTAATTTTAACGACGATAAAAGTTCTCTGATTACCTACGTAGCTGGACAATATACCGATCGAGAACATTACACAGGTATTTTTCCCGACACACCAGCGGACATAGAAACACACTTGTCAAATCCACCCTATGGCACATCTGTTACCAAAACACTACAGGGTGGTTTACAACTGAATCACACCGTTGAAAATTTCTTTCAAGGCAACAATATCTTTACGCTCGGAACAGAATACATATGGGACGACGTGTTGGATAAAATCACAGCCTACCAATACGAAATAGACCAAACCACAAAAAATATTGGGGTTTTCCTACAAAGCGATTGGGAGCTCACAAAAAAAGTATCTGTTCTTTCAGGCATTCGTTTTGACAAACACAATTTGGTGTCAAAAATGATCGCGAATCCTCGCATTTCACTCTTGTACAAACCTTTTGAAAAAACTCAATTGAGAGCGACTTGGGGAACCGGGTTTCGAGCACCACAAGCCTTTGATACTGATTTACATATCGCCTTTGCGGGTGGTGGTATTTCAAGAATAGCACTGGCCGATGATTTGCAATCAGAACGGTCCAATAGTGCCAGCCTCTCTTTGAATTTTGACAAACCCACAGAACATGCGATTTACGGATTTACTGTGGAAGGGTTTTATACCCAATTAAAAAATGCTTTTTACTTACACCCTATTGGAGAAGACGATTTCGGTTTGCGCTTTGAAAAAAGAAATGGAGATGGTGCTGTCGTAAAAGGAGTCACTTTGGAAACCCGTTTGAACTACGATCAGATTTTCCAACTAGATGCAGGATATACCGTGCAATCAAGTTTATTTGACTCCCCCGTTGAAAATTTTGACGATCCTAATTTAGCCCCGACAAGAAATTTTTTGAGAACCCCCAACAACTACGGACATGCCACGTTGACTTACAGTCCAAACAAAACATTCAAAACAGCTGTCAATATAGTACAAACAGGCTCCATGGAGGTGCTTCACGTGTTGTCTGAGAACACCGCAACCTACATAACGTCTCCTTCTTTTACTGAATTCGGCCTCAAATGTTCTTATCTATTTGACCTCCATAAAAAGGAAAAATTACAACTTTCTGGGGGTGTAAAAAACCTGTTTGATGCCTACCAAAATGATTTTGATCGTGGGAAAAATAGGGATAGTAATTTTATATACGGTCCTGCCATTCCGAGGACTTTCTTCGTGGGAATAAAGATTGGATCCAATTTTTAGGAATTTCTATTGGCAGCTAACCACTTGCCCTAAAACACCTCAAAAACAATATTTTTAAAGCCGCTACTTACTCAACAAACGGTTTCATTTTGAAAGAAAAAAAGACACCGCTCCGCCTACGGTTCTTTTTTAAAAAATTATCTTTGTGGAAAAATATTTCCCTTGACAAAACATAGCATCGGTCAACTTTTAAAGCAATCTCCCTCGGTAGACAAAATAGCGCAAAGACTTTCTTTTGGAAAAACGCATTTACAATTTTCAGGACTTGCAGGTGCTGCTATGTCATTTTATATTGCTGAAATTTTTCAAAAATCAAATACGCCGTTTTTACTCATTTTAGACGACAAAGAAGAAGCTGCCTATCATCTGAATGATCTGGAACAATTGCTGGGGCAACAAACTATTTTGTTTTATCCAGACTCTTACAGAAGACCTTATCAAGTAGACATTTCGGGAAAGGAAGCAGACAATGCAAATATTTTATTGCGCGCAGAGGTTTTAAACAGCGTCAGTTCAAACAACAAACCCTCGATTGTTGTGACCTATCCCTCCGCTTTGTTTGAGAAAGTGGTCACGAAAAAAGAACTGCAAAAAAACACCTTGCAAATCAAAGTCAATGATCAAATTTCTTTAGATTTTGTCAATGAAGTACTTTTTGAATACCATTTCAATCGGGTAGATTTTGTTACGGAACCAGGCGAATTCGCGGTTAGAGGGGGTATCATTGATGTTTTCTCATTTTCCAATGACGAACCCTATCGTATCGAATTTTTTGGAGATGAAATTGACAGTATCCGCACCTTCGATATAGAATCCCAACTTTCCACAGCTGTGTTGGAAAAAGTGCGCATCATGCCCAACATCGAAAATAAATTTTCACAGGAAAACCGAGAAAGCTTTTTAAAAATTCTTCCGCAAAAAACGGTTGTACTTACGAAAAACTCCGAGTTACTGTTTGGGAAATTAGACACGCTTTTTGAAAAATCTGAAATTGCTTTTGAAGAATTGTCAAAAGAAATCAAACACGCCACTCCCTCTGACCTATTTATTTCGAGCTCTTTATTAAAACAGCAATTGCTTGAGTTTAGCCGGATTTCAATACATCAGACCCCTTCTGAAATTTCATCCAAAGATGTTTTTCACTTTCAAACAAAACCACAGCCCCCCTTCAATAAGCAATTTGATTTGTTGATTACCAATTTGAACGAAAACACCTCCAAAGGAATTCAAAACTTTCTCTGTTGTACGAACGAAAAACAAGCACAACGATTTCACGACATCTTTTCTTCTATCAATGAAGAAAACACAAAAAATATTCAATACCAAACATTAATCCTACCTATTCACAGTGGATTTATAGATTTTGAAACCAACATCGCGTGCTACAGTGATCATGAAATTTTTGGACGTTATCACAAATACCATTTGAGGAACAATCGTTCCAAAAAACAAAACATCACGTTAAAAGAATTGACTTCTTTAGAGGTAGGCGACTTTGTAACACATATTGATCATGGTGTTGGAAGGTTTGGTGGATTGCAAAAAATTGACGTAGAAGGAAAACACCAAGAGGCTATCAAATTGATCTATGGTGACCGCGATATTTTGTATATCAGTATTCATTCACTTCACAAAATTTCCAAATTCAACGGAAAAGATGGAAAAGCTCCTAAAATATACAAACTTGGTTCTGGTGCTTGGAAAAAACTAAAACAAAAAACCAAAACACGTGTCAAAGAAATTGCTTTCAACCTCATACAGCTCTATGCAAAAAGAAAACTCGAAAAAGGATTTCAATACGGCCCTGACAGCTATTTGCAACATGAATTGGAAGCGAGTTTTATGTACGAGGATACTCCCGATCAGCTTACCGCTACTCAAGACGTAAAAAAAGACATGGAACGTGCACAACCCATGGATCGTTTGGTTTGTGGTGATGTGGGTTTTGGTAAAACGGAGGTCGCCATTCGTGCCGCTTTTAAGGCTGCCGACAATGGCAAACAAGTAGCTATTTTGGTGCCCACGACCATTCTGGCATTTCAGCACTACAAAACTTTTTCAGAGAGACTCAAAGATTTCCCCATCAATGTGGATTATTTGAACCGATTTAGAACAGCAAAACAGCGAAACCAGGTTATTGATGACCTAAAAAAGGGAAGCATTGACATTGTGGTAGGCACCCATCAATTGGTCAATAAAAAAGTGGCTTTCAAAGATCTGGGTTTGCTCATTATTGACGAAGAGCAAAAATTTGGCGTCGGCGTAAAAGACAAGCTAAAAACCCTCAAAGAAAATGTGGATACGCTCACCCTTACCGCTACACCCATTCCGCGAACACTTCAATTTTCGCTGATGGCAGCGCGTGATCTATCTGTAATCAGCACGCCTCCACCCAACAGACATCCAATTGAAACAAATGTGATTGGATTTCATGAAGAAACGATTCGGAATGGTATTTCTTATGAAATTTCGAGAGGAGGTCAAGTTTTCTTTATTCACAATCGCGTTGAAAATATAAAAGAGGTCGCAGGCATGCTTCAAAGATTGCTTCCAGACGCAAAAATAGGTATTGGCCACGGTCAGATGGAAGGGAAAAAACTAGAAGAATTAATGCTCTCCTTTATGCGAGGTGACTTTGATATTTTGGTGGCAACGACGATCATCGAAAGTGGATTGGATGTTCCAAATGCCAACACTATTTTTATCAACAATGCCAATAATTTTGGCCTGTCAGATTTGCATCAAATGCGAGGTCGCGTGGGTCGATCGAACAAAAAGGCTTTTTGTTATTTCATTGCGCCTCCCTACCACATGATGACTGAGGAAGCTCGTAAAAGAATTCAAGCACTTGAATTGTTCTCTGATTTGGGAAGTGGAATTCACATTGCCATGAAAGATCTTGAAATTCGTGGAGCTGGAGACCTATTGGGAGGAGAACAAAGTGGTTTTATCAGTGACATCGGTTTTGATACGTATCAAAAAATTTTAAAAGAAGCCATTGAGGAATTGAAAGAAAACGAATTCAAGGAGCTGTACCAGACGAAAGAAGACACCAAAAACATCGAGTTTGTCAAAGAAATTCAACTGGACACGGATTTTGAAATTCTATTCCCAGACGATTACATCAATATCGTTGCTGAGCGCTTGTCTTTGTATAAGGAACTCAGTCATTTAAAAAATGAAAAAGAATTGCTCGATTTTGAAACCAAAATCACAGATAGATTCGGACAAGTTCCAACGCAGGTAGTGGATCTATTTGATAGTATTCGTATCAAATGGCTGGCAAAAAAATTGGGAATTGAAAAATTGGTGCTAAAACAAAAACGCATGATCGGTTATTTTGTCGCAGATCAACAAAGTGAATTTTACAACACATCCGCTTTTACGGCTGTCCTTCAATACGTCCAAAAAAATTCAAGGAGTTGTGTGATGAAAGAAAAACAAACCAAAAACGGATTGCGATTGCTCATCACATTTATTAAAATTGATTCGATAAAAAAAGCCTTGAATACACTTCAAAATATTTAAGTCTCGCACTTTTTCAAAGCGCTTCAAATTTTTTCCCTGGCAAAGCGCGTACAAGCCCTTTCAATTCCAATTGAAACAAGAAATTGGCAACCTTAAAAGTGGGTATTTTACAATCAATTGCAATGGCATCCATTCGCGCTATTCCTTTGGCTCCTACATATTCAATGATTCGAGACTCTTCTGCTGTTAAATCAACAAATAATTTTGTTTGTACAGTTTTGTGTTTTTGGGGCTTTTCCCAACCTAGCATATTCACCACATCGTTTGCGCTAGTAATCAATGCCGCCTTGCAATCACGGATCAAGGCATTGCAGCCTCTGCTATACGTATCTGTATTTCTTCCGGGTACTGCAAAGACATCTTTGGAATATGAATTGGCAATATCTGCAGTCACCAATGCGCCTCCTTTGTCAGCCGACTCAACCACAATGGTCGCTTCGGAAATTCCTGCAATAATTCTATTTCTTTTTAAAAAATTTTCACGAAGAGGGGTGTCTTCGTACCAAAACTCGGTCAAAAACCCTCCGCGATCGTACATTTGCGACCTATATTTGTTGTGTGACTTAGGATAGAGATTCCCAATTCCATGCGCCAAAACTGCCACTGTTGTCAAATTGTTTCTCAAAGCCTCGCGATGGGCACAGATATCTACGCCGTAAGCAAAACCACTGACAATAATGGGTTTGTATTCTTTGAGCTCAGCAATTAATTTTTTACAAAACTCTCTTCCGTAAGAGGTCATTTTCCGCGTTCCAACAATGCTAATTATTTTTTGACGCTCCCAACAATAATCTCCATCTTGAAACAAAAGAATAGGACTGTCCACACAATTTTTTAAACGAGAAGGATATTCTTGGTTTCGGTAATACAACGGTTTTATATGATGTGCTTGAATACGTTTGATTTCGGCTTCAGCGATCTTTAGATTCTTGCTCGAATGCAATTCTTTCCATCTGGCAGCTCCTACTCCTTTGATTTTCTTTGAAACGCCCGATGCTTCTTTGAAAACATTCTTCGCGCTTCCACAAATCGCAATTAATTTTTTTGCATTGATGTCTCCAATGCCATGGGTCTTTTGCAAGGCCAATGCGTATAGCAATTCTTCCTCTTCCATAGTGTCGCAATTTGATTCTCAATGTACAAAACTTTTTGTTGATAAATTATCAATCCCCCACTTTCGCAAGAGTCGCTAATTTTTTTATATTTGTTACATGCAGTTATCAAATTACATCAGCGACTTATTATATCGGTATGAATGTGTCATTGTTCCCGACTTTGGAGGGTTCGTCACGAATACTGTCCCTTCCAAAGTGAATCATTTCACACATACCTTTTATCCGCCTGCAAAAAAAATAGCCTTCAATAGTCAACTGACAAACAACGATGGCTTGTTGGCAAATTACATCGCCGCTGTTGAAAAATGTAGTTTTGAAAAAGCCAATGAGAAAATTGCTGCACTGGTCAACTCTTGGAAAATTCAATTGCAAAAAGAGCACGTCATCTTTCCTAAAATTGGAAAATTTTCTTTGAGTAAGGAACATAATCTTGTTTTTACTCCTTCAGAAGAAATCAATTATCTCAGAGACTCTTTTGGTTTGCAGTCCTATCATTCTTCTGCAATCAAAAGAGAAGTATACAAACAAAAAGTAGTTCCCGTAGCAAAAATTGAGAAGAAAAAGAACCGCTCATTCTTCAAATATGCTGCCTCTGTTGCTGTGTTGTTAACCATTGGCACACTTGGATGGAAAAACAACCAAGAAAAACAACAAAAAGCGTTCGAAATTCAACAACAAGAAGCTGTTGAAAAGAAAATACAACAAGCTACTTTTTTCATCAGCAATGCGCTTCCTGAAATTAACTTAGATCTTGTCAAAGAAATGCCGAAAAAGTATCATTTGATGGCCGGTTCTTTTCGTGAAAAAGCCAATGCTGATAAATTGGTAAAACAACTACAACACAAAGGATTCGATGCCAAAATTGTTGGCGTGAACAAATGGGGATTGAATCAGGTCGCTTTTGAAAGCCATGCAACAAGAGAGACTGCTGTCAAAAAACTCAATCAAATTAAGGAGAGCCACGCAAAAGATGCTTGGCTACTTGTTCGATAACAGCCCTCTTCCTTTTGGAATTTAGCAACTTTTTACAAATTTTGTAAGCGTATCAATTGCCTCTTCCTTGTTTTCAATAAGTGACATATGTCCCTCCGACAACCTCACCACAGTAGTGTCTGTGCCTTCCGCTTGACGCAACAAAGAATTGGTGCTTAGTACAGGATCATTTTCACCGATAATGATCATTTTTTTGAAATGGCTCGAGCGCAAAAATGGCACCATGTCTCGTCGTATCTTCATTCCTTCCAAAGCAGCAACAATTCCTTGCTTGGAGGTTTTTAAGGCTTCTTTTTTAACCTCTGATATTGCCTCTCTAAACAATGTTCTATTTTTCGATCGAAATAGCAACGGTACGGCTGTTTTTATAAAAGACGAATGATTTTCTTTCACCACCGCAATGGCCCGATCTCTGTTTTGTTGCTTTTCAAAACTGTCTGCACATGCTGTCGAATTCAACAAGCACAAGCCTTTCACTTTGTCTGGAAAATCTTGCGCAAAAGCAAGTGCCACATAGCCTCCCATGGAGTGCCCTACCAAAATAACCCTACGCAATCTCAGTGACTTCAAAACGGCAGCAACCACTTCTGACATTTGCGCCATCGTATGTACATACCCCAAATTATCAGACTGCCCATGCCCTAATAAGTCAATACAAATGACACGATTTGTTTTTGAAAGTACGGGTACCAAATCATTCCACATCGACACATTTTCTAAAAAACCATGCAACAATACAACTGTCGTACCACTCCCTTGGTCTGTATAGTGTATTCGTACCCTCTTGTAATCTAAAAACTTGCTTTCCTTTTCCATTGGTTGTTTCACTTCTTTCGTTTCTGCATCAAATCTTCAATTTCTTCTGGCTCAATAGGAATATTTTGCATAAGATTCAACGGCTCTCCCGATTCTTGAATCACAACATCGTCTTCCAATCGAATACCAATACCTTCTTCCGGAATATAAATACCAGGCTCCACCGTAAACACCATATTTTTTTGCATGGGTTCTGTTAAAATTCCATAATCATGTGTGTCCAACCCCATGTGATGTGAGGTTCCATGCATGAAATATTTTTTATATGCCGGACGATCAACCGTTTCCTTTTGGAGATCTGCCTTTGTCAACAAGCCCAAACCTACCAACTCTGATGTCATCATTTTTCCAACCTCTGCTTGATATTCTGCCCAAATAGTTCCTGGGACTAACATTTTGGTCGCTTCTTTTTTGATTCGATTCACAGCATTGTAAACCGCTTTTTGACGCTGGGAAAAACGTCCGGAAACTGGAATGGTTCGTGTCAAATCACTGGAATAATTTGCGTATTCTGCCGCGACATCCATCAATAGCAAATCGCCTTCTCCACATTGCTGGTTGTTCTGTATATAATGCAACACATTGGCATTTTTACCACTGGCCACAATAGGCGTATAAGCAAATCCTTTGGAGCGATTTTTAATAAATTCATGGATCCATTCCGCCTCAATTTCATATTCCCAAACTCCTGGCCTTACAAAATCCAACACCCGACGAAATCCTTTTTCTGTGATATTGCAGGCTTTTTGAATCAGCTCGATTTCTTCCGGTTCTTTTACAGAACGTATTTGCTGTAAAATCGGATTGCTTTTTTCTACATTGTGATTTGGATAGGTCGCCAAAATCTTTTTTATAAAACGGTCCTCTCTTGTTTCTGTAGGCACTTTTACTCGAGAATGCTCGTTGGTATTGAGATACACATTTGCACATTCTTCCATCAGCTTCTCCAAAATCTTTGGAAGGTCGTCCAACCAATAAATTGTCTCAATACCCGAAAGCTTCGTTGCAGCTTCTTTGGTCAACTTCGCCCCCTCCCAAACAGCAATATGTTCATTTGTTTCTCGCAAAAATAAAATTTCTCTATGCCTTTCATCCTTACAATCCGGAAACAAAAACAAAACACTTTCCTCTTGATCTATGCCACTTAAATAAAAAATATCTCTGTGCTGTGCAAAAGGCAATGTGCTATCAGAACTCACTGGGTACACATCATTCGAATTGAAAAAAGCAATAGAATTTGGCTTCAATTGATTCGAAAATTTAAGTCTGTTTTTCACAAACAGTGTGGACGCAATGGGTGAATATTTCATTAGAAAAAATTGAAATTAAATCGTATTCCTACAAATGTACCGCTTTGTCTGACATTCTTAAAAAAACGCATTAAATAATTTTCCCACAAACGATAAAAGCAAAAAGGTTTTCTTTCTCTTCAACCCATTTTAGGTGACAATTATCATTCAACAAATTGGAAATGAAAGCGTATTTTTGTGGTATAAAAACATGCCTATGATGACACTTACTATTAGCATTCTCGGGATCACTCTCATTCTGTTCATTTGGGGAAAACTTCGAGCCGATGCTGTGGCACTTTTATCCATGGTATCCTTATACGCTTTTGGCATTTTAACTGTCAAAGAAACCTTTTCCGGCTTTAGCAATACGACTGTGGTCATGATTGCTGCTTTGTTCATTGTTGGAGAGGCCATGAGTAAAACAGGAGTCACTTCTTGGCTAGGAAATAAAATTGTCCTTTGGTCTCGTAACAATGCCAATAAATTATTAATCATGCTCATTCTAGGTACGGCAATTATCTCTGGCTTTGTTAGCAATACTGGTACGGTCGCTTCTCTCATTCCGGTAGCCATTGCTGCTGCTTGGCGACTCAAAACAACCGCCTCAAAAATGCTGATTCCTTTGGCCTTTGCAGCAAATACAGGGGGTCTCCTTACACTGACAGGCACGCCTCCCAATATCATCGCACATCAAGCCCTTCTTGATGCCGGTTATGACGGTTTTCATTTTTTTGAATACGCCTACATCGGTATTCCACTACTGATTTCCATTGTTTTATACATGCGTTTTATTGGAATTAACATCCTTCCAAACAACAGCTCCAATAAAACGGAAGACATTGACCAATCCATTGAAACCTTGGAAGATTCCTATCAAATTTATGAGGGTTTTTGGAAAGTTCGCATTCGTCCAAACTCGTCGGCTGTAGGGAAAAAATTATCCACACTCCAATTGGATTCGGAAATGGGTATCAGTGTCATGAAAATAATTCCTTCTGAAAAAAATGCAAAAAATATTTTTGACGTCCTTCGCTTCAAGCCTCAGGAAACAGATTCTCTTTTAGAAGAACATCGAACTTTACAAATGAACGACGAATTGATACTCAATTGCAGTGAAAAACGAGTTCAAAGATTCATAGACAAATACAATGTAGCCGCCAAAAAGATAGAGGGCGACGTTGCTTTTATAAAAGAAAATGTCTTGTCTGACGAAGTTGGTCTCTCAGAATTAATTGTCGCTCCAAGGTCTTCTTACCGAGGGAAAAAAATAAATGTGGGACGTTTTGCCGAAAAATACAATGTTCAAGTCATTGCATTGAATCGATACAACAAAAGAATCAGAGGTAGAGAATTTGTTTTACAAGAAGGAGACACCTTATTGGTAAGAGCAAAATGGGAAGACATCAAAGCGATTCAAGATGAAAGTAAAGATTTTTTAATCGTGGGACATCCAGAAGAATTGGCCAAAGAGGTGGGAAAAATAAGTAGTAAAGGAATCATCGCTATTTTTGCTATGATTTTTATGGTAACCCTCCTGGTTGCCGGAATTTTCTCTTCTGCCATTGTCGTCATGATGACTGCCATGATCCTCATAGCAGGTGGCTGTATCAACATGAATCAATCCTACCGATCCATCAACTGGAATGTTGTTATTATTATTGCAGGAATGATTCCAATGGGGGTCGCGCTCCAAAAAACAGGGGCTGCCAAATTAATTGCAGATTCCATGGTGGGATTTTTAGGTCAGATGCATCCTACATTTTTCCTTGCGGGGGTTTTTTTGATTACCACAACGCTAAGCCAAGTAATGAGCAATTCTGCAACTTCCATTCTCATGGCACCTATCATTATTTCTGCTGCGATTGAACTTGGCTATTCACCTATACCATTTATGATGGTTTTAGCCGTGAGTGCATCGACTGCTTTCTTAACCCCTTTTGGAACCACCACCAACATGATGGTCATGAATGCTGGGAATTATACCTTTAAAGACTATGCCAAAGTAGGAGCTGGTTTGTTGTTTATTTTCTTTGTGATAAGTATAATTTTAATCCCTCTGATTTGGCCATATGCATAAAATACGCTCCAAATATTGTGACATAAACAAAATATTCTTTCGATCAGAGGGAAACCGACCCTATATTTCTTTAAAAGAAAATCATGCACTATCTTTGTAGACCAAAAAATTTAAATTTAAAATGAGCGGATTTCTATCTTCATCAATCGCAAGAAAAATAGCCATGGCACTGTCAGCGCTTTTTCTTATTTTTTTCTTAATCACTCACTTGTCAGTGAACATCACTTCCATTTTCAGTGAATCTCTTTTCAACGAACTTTCTCATTTTATGGGAACCAATCCAGTTGTACAGTTTGCCTTGCAGCCTGTCTTAATTTTTGGAGTTGTTTTTCATTTTGTGATGGGATTTGTCTTGGAATTGAAAAACAAAAAAGCGACAGCCGTAAAATATGCGAAAAATAACGGTGCCGCAAACTCAAGCTGGTCTTCGAGAAATATGATCTATAGTGGCTTGGTTATTTTAGCGTTCATTCTCCTTCATTTTGTTGATTTCTGGTTTCCAGAAATGAACATTAAATACGTTCAGGGCGACATGTCTGGACTACTCGAAGGAACACAAGAATTCAGATATTTTGAAGAATTACAACACAAATTTGTCCCTGTTTGGAGAGTCATCGCCTACGTAATATCATTCGTATTATTGGGATTGCACTTGGCTCATGGTTTCCAATCTGCATTTCAATCAATGGGATTCAATAACAAATACACAAAAACGGTGAAATCTTTAGGAAAGATTTATTCTATTGTCATTCCACTTGGCTTTATCATCGTTGCTGTATTTCATCACTTAAACCATTAATCTTATTCCACTATGACGACTTTAAATTCAAAAATTCCTGAAGGTCCAATTAAAGATAAATGGACAACGTATAAAAACAAAATAAACTTGGTAAATCCCGCCAACAAGCGCAATATTGATGTGATTGTGGTTGGTACCGGATTGGCAGGAGGTTCCGCCTCTGCTACCTTGGCAGAACTCGGTTACAATGTAAAAGCTTTTGCTTACCAAGATTCACCTCGAAGAGCCCACTCAATTGCCGCTCAAGGAGGTATCAATGCTGCAAAAAACTACCAAGGAGATGGCGATTCTACCTATCGTTTGTTTTACGATACGGTGAAAGGTGGTGATTATCGTTCCCGAGAAGCAAACGTTCATCGTTTGGCAGAAGTTTCTGCGAATATTATCGACCAATGTGTGGCTCAAGGAGTTCCATTTGCTCGTGATTACGGAGGTTTGTTAGACAACCGTTCTTTCGGAGGGGTTTTGGTTTCTCGTACCTTTTATGCAAAAGGACAAACAGGACAACAATTGTTGTTGGGAGCCTACTCTGCCATGAACCGCCAAATAGGTCGTGGAAAAATACAAATGTACAACCGTCATGAAATGATGGATGTTGTCGTTGTCGATGGAAAAGCAAGAGGAATCATTGCACGCAATTTGGTAACTGGTGAAATTGAACGTCATTCCGCACATGCTGTTGTGATTGCCTCAGGAGGTTATGGAAATGTCTTTTTCTTATCGACAAATGCCATGGGATCAAACGTTTCTGCTGGATGGAAAATTCACAAAAAAGGAGCCTTTTTTGCCAACCCTTGTTACACACAAATTCACCCGACTTGTATTCCCGTACATGGAGACAATCAGTCAAAATTAACACTGATGTCAGAATCTTTGCGTAATGATGGAAGGATTTGGGTTCCCGCGAAAAAAGAAGATGCCGAAGCCATTCGAACTGGTAAGAAAAAAGCCAATGACATCGCCGAAGAAGATAGAGATTACTATTTGGAAAGAAGGTATCCTGCCTTTGGGAATCTCGTGCCTCGTGATGTCGCATCGAGAGCTGCAAAAGAGCGCGCTGATGCCGGCTATGGCGTAGGACACAATGAAACAGGAGAAGCTGTATTCTTGGATTTCGCTGCTGCCATTCAACGCTACGGTAAAGAACAGGCGAAAATTAAAAACTTGGATGAAAACGATGCCGCTTTGGTCACTCAGCTTGGAAAAGATGTTGTCGAAGCTAAATACGGAAACTTGTTCCAAATGTATGAGAAGATCGTCGATGAAAACCCATACGAAACCCCAATGATGATTTACCCAGCAGTGCACTACACAATGGGTGGTGTTTGGGTGGATTACAACTTAATGACTACCATTCCTGGATGCTACTGTATCGGAGAGGCCAATTTCTCTGAACACGGTGCAAACAGGCTAGGAGCTTCTGCCTTAATGCAAGGTCTGGCAGATGGATATTTCGTTTTACCTTACACCATTGGAGATTATTTATCACAAGATATCCGAACTGGAAAAATTCCAACAGACACGCCTGAATTTGAACAAGCTGAAAAAGAGGTAAAAGAAAGAATTGATTTCTTTATCAATAACAAAGGGTCCAAATCTGTAGATCATTTCCACAAACGTTTGGGAAAAATTATGTGGAACAAAGTCGGGATGTCTCGTAACGAAAAAGGACTGAAAGAAGCCATTGCTGAAATCAAAGCCCTTCGTGCAGAGTTTTGGAAAGAGGTAAATGTCCCAGGAGCTGCAGACACCTACAACGAACAATTAGCAAAAGCAGGACGCGTAGCAGATTTCTTAGAATTAGGAGAGTTGTTTGCAAAAGATGCCTTGGAGAGAAATGAGTCCTGTGGAGGTCATTTCCGTGAAGAATCTGTGGAAGAAGATGGGCCACAAAAAGGAGAAGCCAAACGTGATGATGAAAACTTTGCACATGTCGCTGCTTGGGAGTACAAAGGCGAACCTTCGGATGCCGTATTGCATAAAGAACAGTTAAGCTTTAACGATATTGAATTAAAACAACGTTCGTATAAATAAGAAAGATTATGAAATTAACTTTGAAAATTTGGCGACAAAGTGGTGCAAACGATAAAGGAGCTCTTGTTGATTATCAATTAGATGGCGTTTCTCCAGACATGTCTTTCTTAGAAATGATGGACATGCTAAACGAACAGATTATCAATGAAGGTGGAGAGCCTGTAGCCTTTGATCATGATTGTAGAGAGGGTATTTGTGGGATGTGTTCGATGTATATCAATGGCGAAGCGCATGGACCCGATAGAGGAGTAACGACTTGCCAATTGCACATGCGTATGTTCAAAGATGGAGATACAATTTTCATAGAGCCATTTAGAGCCGCTTCGTTTCCTGTCATCAAAGACTTGGTTGTTGATCGTAGTGCTTTTGATAGAATTCAACATGCGGGAGGTTACATCTCTGTCAACACTTCTGGAAATACTCAGGACGCGAATGCCACACCCATTTCTAAAATCGATGCAGACAAGGCCATGGATGCGGCAACTTGCATTGGATGTGGTGCTTGTGTGGCAACTTGTAAAAACTCATCTGCCATGTTGTTTGTAGGTGCCAAAGTATCTCAATATGCTTTGCTACCGCAAGGACAGGTAGAGGCTGCCGATCGTGTATTGAACATGGTGAAGCAAATGGACGAAGAAGGCTTTGGAAATTGTACAAACACTGGAGCATGTGAAGTAGAGTGTCCGAAAGGAATTTCTTTAGAAAATATCGCTCGTATGAATAGAGAGTTCTTGAAAGCATCGCTCTAAGAGAAAATAATTTACTTAACAATAAAAAAACCTTGGAAAGATAAATTTCCAAGGTTTTTTACTTTTGCAATAAACTTAGATACGATTTTCTTTTGCATCCAAAGTTAGCACATTGTTTCTATTTGTACTGACACAAATAAGACGTTTGCCCTACAGATTTTACTTGAAAGGATGTATTTGCTTCCACCTCGAATGACGCTCCTGCTTTGTAAGATTTCCAAGTGTCTTCTCCTGGCAATTGGGCAATCAATTCTCCCTCAATAACAATCATTGTTTCATGAGTAGATGTTCCGAATTCGTAGGTTCCCTCTTCCATAACTCCTACGCTCGATTTTCCAGTTGTGGATTCGTATCCTAAAGATTTTACTTGTGCGTCAAAATATTCATTTAAAGTAATCATGCTTGTGTTTTTATAGTGAAAAACAAAGGTACTCCAAGCGAAATCAGCAACCAAAAAATCGCACTATTTCTTGTAGTATTTTTAAAGTTTTCTGCAGAATTTATTTTTTAAAACGGAGTTTACTCGTTTCGATTCCAATCGCTGTTTTCGCCAAAATGGTAAAAATAAAGGCCCCCATTGCCCAGATTCCTGTGGTGACACCAATTTCAATTCCTGTAGGTACATATTCTGCTATTTTACCATAGGGGCCGGGAATAAAACCAGGCACTATTAATCCAAAACCTTTTTCAATCCATATAGCCACAAATAAGATAGAACAACAGAAATACAACACTTTAAAATTATTTCGAAGTTTGTGAAACGTCAGCAAAACAGTTGCTACGATATTCAAAGAAATGGCCGTCCATATCCATGGCAACAAAGCCTCTTTTCCGTGCAGTCCGAAAAATAAATAATAAGCGCTTTCACTGTGATGTGTTGGCGCATAAAATTCTTTGAACATTTCAGAAATCAACATAATCAAATTGATTTGTGCCGCCACGGTCACCACCAAAGCTACTTTTTTGATCGTTTTGTCTTTTATTTTAAATTCCGTGTTCGCTCGAATGATGGCCAATACCAAAATAATCAATGCGGGACCTGCTGCAAAAGCAGATGCCAAAAATCGTGGTCCGAGCAATGCATTGTTCCAAAAGGGTCTTGCTTGCAATCCTTGGTATAAAAAAGCAGTCACCATGTGAATTCCTATTGCCCAAAAAACAGACAAAAAAGCTCCTGGAACATACACCTTCGCCAGTGCCTCTTTTCCTTGATAACGACGAAATAAAATGTAAAACGGAATACTCAAATTGATAAACAAATAACCATTCAGCACCAAAACATCCCAAGTGAGCATCGAATTCGGAAAATGAAATACCCCTATTCCAGGCAACATATGCCAAAGCACAGAAGGCCCACCCATATCGGCAATTACAAAAGCCAAACACATAAACAAAGCAGCCACCGCCAAACCTTCACCAATTAAAACCGCTTGTTTGAAATCCATGTCTTTTAAAATATATGTTGGCATCACCAACATAACAGCTGCTGCTGCCACACCGACTAAAAATGTAAAATTAGAAATATACAAGCCCCAACTTACACGATCTGTCATTCCTGTCACTTGCAAACCTTCTTCTAATTGAATGGAATAACAATACATCCCCACCAACATCATTAATGTCAAAAATGCCATCCACAAATGGTATTTTTTTGTCCCATTTGTAATGGTCTTTAGACTATCTTTTATCAAGCTCTTAAAAACAATTACTCTTCCCATTTGCTCAAATTTTAATACTTTTTTTCGTGAAACCTAAATATGGCAAGTTCATATTGTATTGATTGCCATTTTATTTAACATTCCTAAACCCGTCTATTTTTTTTAGAAAAAGACCTATACAATCCTAAATTCAATCCATGAAATACCAAAACTTCGGCTCCGTTCCAAGATCTTCTTTCAATCGAAAAACTTTTTTGTTTTCCAACACCCACCGAATCGTACTTTTAGGGTCTAACAAGTTTCCGAATATCCTTGCTCCAGTTGGACAAGCCTCAACACAAGCAGGGTTTTTTCCCGTTCGAGAACGCTGTATACAAAAGGTGCATTTTTCCATGACACCTTTCTTACGCAAACGGTTTCCCAAATAATGCTGATTTTTATTTATTTCTTCTTTTGGTACTTCTGGCTTCTTCCAATTAAATCGTCTTCCATCGTATGGACAGGCTGCCATACAATAACGACAACCCACACACCAATCGTAATCCACCACAACAATTCCATCTGGTTCTTTCCAAGTAGCTTGCACTGGACAAACTTCTACACAAGGTGGATTGTCGCAATGAAAACATTGGGTGCCCATATAAAAATGCCCCTCGGCAGGAACCTCGTGGTAATAGTTGTCATCTGCTTCGGAAAAATTGAATCCCTTTCCATCTTTCATTTCATGAATTCGAATGTATTCCATTTGAGAAGCTCTGTCTTGATTGTTTTCCTCTGCGCAAGCACTGATACAATCCATATATCCTTTGCATTTTGAAATATTAAAAGCATAGCCAAACAACACATTTTCTTCTGCTGGTTTTGAAGACATGTTCAAGGTGTCTCCCGTTTTTAATTCATGTGAACGCACCAACCGATTCACGGTCGCTTTTTTTTCCTCCTCGGACATCAACTTGTAATTCCCTTTGAATTGCTCTTCCCAATCAATTTGCGCTTGTTCTTTTGACGCCTCACTTGAACTAATACTACAAGCAGAACTGACTGCTCCTACCCCTACCAACAAACCTGCTGTCAATTGTTTGAATGCGTTTCTTCGATCCATATTTGCTCCCATCACTTGCTCAAAACCATCCTTACTTTTGTTCCTTGATTTTTGAGAACTACAACCACCAGTACACTTATTACGATGGCAAGAATGATCGGCAGTGTCTTTTGCTCTCTTATTCGAAATATTCACAGAAAACCATTTTTTATTTTTTAACCGCATATCTCCATTTTTCACTTTACAAACTATTCTCTTTCTTTTGTTTTTTGTGTATTGAACTTTGCCGGCCATCTCGACTCAAAACCAGGGCTGTGAGGATTGTGGCAATTGACACAAGTCATTGATGCTCTTGGCGAAGCCCAACTTTCAACTCTTTTCCCATGTGCGCCTCCTTTCCAGTCATCAAATTGTTTGGCATGGCATTGTTTGCATACATTGTAACTCTGATTGAAATCTATTGTACTGCCCGTCAAACTTCTCAAATGGTTCATCTCTTTGGTATCGTGACAAGTAACACAGTTCATTGTTTCTGTACTGGCATGGTTCAAATGAATATTCCAGTGTGCCTTCTTAAAATCTTTCCCTTTTAATTTTTTCAAAGGTTTGGAATGACACTCACTGCAAGCAAAAGATTGTATCTCACTTTTTCTTTCAGGAATTAAAAAAACATGACCTCCTTCGTTTATTTCAATCGTATTGTACTCCTTTAAAAAATTCTCTGAGGAGATAGAAACCTCTTTGTAATCTTTACTTTTCGCTTCGATTTTATCCATAACACTATGGTATTCACCCTCCTGATGTCTGCAAGACAACAGTGAAATGCAAACCCAAAAAATGCCGAACACGTTAGAACTCTTTTTCAACTGATTTATAAGATTCAATAGACTCGTTTTAAAGCACTGTATTCTTTTATTTGATTTCTTCATTCGATAAAGTATTGTTGTAAATTTATCGTTTCTATGACCCTTTATTCCCTAACAAAGCTTTTTGTACCTGAAAGCTCTTTATTGTTGAAGACATGGCATTGTCTGCAATTCACCCTTTCCGGGTGAGACACTCTTATTTCTTTTGGTGCTGCGGGCCCTGCATGACAAGCCAAACAATTTTCTCTCAATTCAATGGAATGTGGAATTACAGGTGGACTCGTTCGTATGGCTTTGTTTGTTCCAACTTTAGAGAATCGCTCTTTTTTAAATTGGGTTGCTTTGAATACCCCTTCGGTTTTCTGAACCACATGACACTGACGGCAATTTACTTTTTCAGGATGTGGTGTTACTGGTGTATAGGCTTGGTATTTTTCGACATACCCACCATTTTCATGACATTTCAAACAAGCCATACCCCCCATGTTTCGCTCGTCGGCAACAGGATGCGAGATGCTCGGTGGCGCCCCGTAGTAGGCACGATTCTGATAATAGCTTTTCAAGCTGCGTTGGTGATCAGTATCTATTGGCATTTTTGCATAATCCAGCGCAAACATGGCTCTCTCAAAAACCCCCTTTTCTGACGGAATGGCAATTTCTTCTTTTTGTTTTTCAAGCGGAATATAAGCTCCTTCCAATGCTGTTCGATAACTCGAAATCCAAACCATGATAAAAGAGAGCAACAAGACAATTAACAATGATACAATTCCTACTCTCTTCATGACTATACCTTTTCAACCTTAACGGCACATTTTTTATAATCTGGTTGTTTTGAAATGGGACAAAAAGCATCCAATGTCAAGTCATTGATTAATACATTTTCATCGAAAAATGGCACAAATACATGCCCTTTTACTGGAACTCCTCTTTCATTCACAGATGCGGGCAATTTTATACTTCCTCTTCTTGTTGTCAACTTTACGGAATCTCCCGTTTGAATTTGCATTCGCTTTGCATCACTTGGGTGAAATTCGACATAGGCATGTGGCATCGCTTGGTGAAGCACGGAAATTCTACGTGTCATTGAACCTGTGTGCCAATGTTCCACCACGCGTCCTGTACACAACCAAAAATCAAATTCATTGTCTGGCTCTTCAGGAGCAGGCTCGTATGGGCGCTGCCAAATGACAGCTTTGCCATCGGGTTTCCCATAAAAATGAAATTCTTTACCATTGTCACAAGCAGGGTCGTATTGAGCATTGAATCGCCATTGCGTGGATTTCCCATTTACATATGGCCATTGAGCTCCTGGTTCTGATTTCAATACGTTGAGTGGCGCCATGGCGTGTTTCTCTCCTTCATGGTGTCTTCTATATTCTGCATATATCTCCTCTATATGCGTTTCTTCTTTGTAAGAAAATTGCTTTTCAAATCCCATGCGTTTGGCCACTTCAATCAACTGCCAGGTATCACTCATCGCTTCTCCCGGCGGTTGTACCATCTGTTCAAAGTACTGTGTTCTGCGCTCAGAGTTGCCATACATTCCCTCTCGTTCTATCCACATTGCGGAAGGCAATATCACATCGGCAATATCTGTGGTTGGTGTCGGATAAATGTCTGAGACCACAATAAAACGACCTTCCTTTTTCGTCGCATCTCGATAACGTTTCAATTTGGGCATTGTGACCATAGGATTGGTGACTTGTATCCACATAAATCGGATATCGCCTCTGTCTAAGGCTCGAAACATCTCAACAGTATGATAACTAGGTTTTGGTGAAATATTTTCAACTGGCACTTGCCAGATATGAGCAGCATGCTCTCTGTGTTTTTTATTCATTACCACTCCATGTGGCAATTTGTGGGTTAAGGTGCCCACCTCTCTTACGGTACCGCAAGCACTTGGTTGTCCTGTTAATGAAAAAGGACTGTTTCCTGGAGCGGCTATTTTCCCTGTCAACAGATGAATGTTATACACCAAATTGTTCATCCAAGTACCTCTGGTATGCTGGTTCATACCCATACACCAAAGAGACATTACTTTTTTATTTGGATCTCCATAGTAGGCGGCCATATACTTGATGTCTTTGACGGAAACACCAGAAATTTGTGCTACTTTCTTAGGAGTGTAATCTTCTAAAAATGCTTTGTACTCTTCAAAACTTATTTTTGCGGGTCTGTCCTTGAACTTGTATTTGTCTTTCAAACCATAGCCCATCTTAGTTGCTCCTTTACTGAAATTACAATGCCTTTCTATAAATGATTTATTCACCCAACCATTTTTGATAATCTCATAACAAATGGCATTGGCAATTGCCAAATCCGTCTGAGGTTTGAACAAAATCACTTTGTCTGCGGCCATACTTGTACGCGTTGTACGTGTGGCAAGATCAATAATTTTTACCCCTCTTTTCAATCGCTGATCTAACAATCGTGAAAACAAAACGGGATGCATTTCTGCCATATTGTTCCCCCAAAGCACAAAAACATCGGCATGGTCGATATCTTCATAACAACCCATCGGTTCATCTGCACCAAAAGAAGTTAAAAATCCTGTGACAGCGCTGGCCATACATAACCGAGCGTTGGCCTCCACATTATTCGTTCCGATACAACCTTTGAACAATTTGGAGGCAACATAACCATCGGGTATTGTCCATTGCCCTGACCCATAAATCGAAACCGCATCTTTTCCATAGTCTTTGATTGTTGTTTGCATTTTTTCAGCAATCAAATCCAAGGCCTCCTTCATCGAAGTTTTTACATATTTCCCCTGCTTCTTGACAAGTGGCTGTGTCAAACGGTCTTTTCCATACATAGATAGCACCGAATGATACCCTTTTACACAACACAAACCTTTGTTTACCGGTGATTTTGGGTCTCCTTTAACAGCCACCGCTTTTCCATTTTCAACACCTACCAATACTCCACAACCCACACCGCAGAAACGGCAAGGAGCTTTTTTCCAATCCAAATTCCCTCCTTTGGGCAGACCTCTTTCTTGCTCTTCGGCGAACAAAATTCCGGGAAACATTGTTGCCGCTGCTGTCATAGCAGACAACACTGCCATTTTTTTTAAAAAAGTTCTTCTGTCAGATAATAAAACCGATGTATACATACTCAATCTTTTAAAGTGTTGAATCCAGAAACCATTGCCAATAATTGCAAGCTTACAATTCCATCCAACTGACTCCTTATAAAATCTTCTTCTTTTTTGGTTTGAGTATCTGTAACGAGAATCAACACATTTTCATTTTCCGAAGGAATTACTTCACAACCGTTGATCACTGACAATTCACGCATCAACTCTTTTTTTCTCCCTTTGTACGGATGGGCTAAGTAGCTTTTGATAGGCATTTTTTTCTTCTTTGAATCACAAATAACTTGATAAAAAACAAGGTGTCAAATGACATTTATCAGGCTGCCAAAAGAATGTACTAATTACTTTTACTTTGAAATTTTCTCACAAAATTTACCATGTCTAACAAAATCTAATAGGTGTTTTTTATCATTTTTAAAAGACAAAAAATATCTTGATAAACCTTACCGTAACATGTTCTATTACAGTCTTGAAGTGGTATTCCAAGAAGTTCCAGGCGAAATTAGTCTAAGTTTCTCCATTTGTGGTTGTCAACTTCGTTGTGAAGGTTGCCATTCTCCTTTTTTGTGGAAAAAAGGAAACGGTACTTTGTTAACTGTTGAAAATTATCGCAATATTTTAGAGCAGTACCGCCCCTATGCCAGTTGTGTTCTTTTTATGGGTGGTGAATGGCATGAAAAAGAACTCGTGCAATTTTTAAAAATCGCCAAAAGCAAGTATTTTAAAACCTGCTTGTATACCGGCGAGGAAACTGTTTGTCCGGAAATTTTAGAACAACTCGATTGGCTAAAAACCGGAAAATGGAATCCTAAACTGGGGGGGTTAGATTCTCCTAATACCAATCAAATTTTTAAAGACATTAAAACAAACACAATACACAACCACTTATTTTCCAAAAGCTAATTTTATGATACGATTGACCGAGACACAAGTAAACAAAAAAATTGATTTCATTAACCAATATATTCATTCCACAAATGCTGCTGACGGTTCAACAGTAGATGCCAATGCCAATGTTACTTCTAAAAATCTTGCCACCATGGAAGCCGAATTGAACAAAGACATCAATATACAAGTCAATCGTGCATTGGTACAGATGAAGATTGAAGAATTATTTGATAAAGAAACTGCAGACGAATACCTTCGACAAATAGAAGAGCATGAAATTTATGTACACGACGAAACTTCACTAAAACCCTATTGTGTTTCCATCAGCATGTACCCTTTCTTATTTGATGGATTGACCAAATTAGGTGGTGAAAGTTTGGCTCCAAGGCACTTGGAGAGCTATTGTGGAGAGTTTGTAAACTTGGTATTCGCTATCAGTTCACAATTTGCGGGAGCTCTGGCAACCGTTGAATTTTTAATGTATTTTGATTATTTTGCAGCCATTGATTATGGTGACAACTACCTAGAGACCAACGAAACTACCATTGCAAATCACCTACAACACGTTGTATACGCGATCAATCAACCTGCCGCTGCCAGAGGTTACCAGTCTGTTTTTTGGAATATTTCATTATACGACAGCGCTTATTTTAAAAGCATGTTTGGTGAGTTTGTATTTCCAGACATGACCAAACCTAAATGGGAAAGCGTGAAAAAATTGCAAGAATTTTTCATGAAATGGTTTAATCAAGAACGGAGCAAGGCTATTTTAACCTTTCCTGTTGTGACTGCTGCAATGTTGGTAAAAAACGGTATTCCAGTAGATTCCTCATTTACAGAAATGTGTGCGCAAGAATTGAGCGAAGGAAACTCCTTTTTTATCTATCAATCTGAAAATGCAGATAGCTTGGCTTCTTGTTGTCGCCTTAGAAACGAAATAAATGACAATACCTTCAGTTATTCTTTGGGAGCCGGCGGTGTGGCTACAGGTTCTATAAATGTAATTACTTTAAATATGAATCGCTTGGTACAAAAAAGATGTTCTATCAAAAGTGAAGTTCAAAAAATACACAAATATCAAGTCGCTTACCGCTCCTTAATTGAAGAGTACAAAACCGCTGGATTGTTACCTGTATACGACGCAGGATATATTTCTTTAGACAAACAATTTTTAACCATTGGTATAAATGGAATGGTAGAAGCCGCCGAGAGTCAAGGTTATATTGCAGGAAACAACCAACCTTACAAAAAATTTGTCAACTCCTACCTAAAAGAAATATATAAAGAAAACAAATTGGCGAAAGAAAAATACGGTTACCTCTTCAATACAGAATTTGTACCTGCGGAAAATTTAGGCGTCAAAAATGCCAAATGGGACAAACAAGACGGATTTTTTGTTCCAAGAGATTGCTACAACTCTTACTTATATGGTGTTGAGGACAACCATACAAACGCTTTGGATAAAATTATTTTACACGGAAATGAAATTATCCAATACTTAGATGGAGGCTCTGCATTACACTTGAATTTAGAAGAAACCCCCAACAAAAACACCTTTATAAAATTACTCCATACAACTGCAAACGCAGGTTGTAATTATTTTTGTTTCAACATAAAAATTACTGTTTGCAATGACTGCAAACACATTGATAAAAAAACCAATTCCTATTGTGAAAAATGTGGTTCCAAAAACATAGACCATGCTACTCGCGTCATTGGATATTTAAAAAGAGTGGTTAATTTTAGTTCAGATCGCCAAAAAGAACATGACTTAAGACATTACCATCTACAAAATATACCATTCCCTGAAAGTGTTTGAGTCAGAACAAATGAGTATTTTATATTTTCACAATGTATCCGTTTTCACATCCCGCAGTTGAATCATCGATCAAAAACACCCAATCGAATTTTTATGAAATCAAAGGCAACGAATTTTCGATTGACAGAAGATTTTTAAAATCAAACAAGGTGGTGTCTAACAGATGAGAAGGATGCACATTTTGCAAAGCATTCATCATTACAGAACTCCTGTCTGGAAAATCCACCTCCCAATCAGCGATCATCTGTTTTACTTTTTTTCGTTGTAAGTTTTCTTGAGATCCACACAAATTACAGGGAATGATTGGAAATTGCATCTCTTGTGCATATGCTTCAATATCCCTTTCTTTGCAAAATGCAAGTGGTCTTAAAACAATCAAATCACCAGCATCATTCTTAAATTTCGGAGGCATGGTCTCAATCTTTCCAGCGAAAAAGAAGTTTAAGAAAAAGGTTTCCAAAATATCGTTCCGATGATGTCCTAATGCGATTTTATTACAACCCAAATCTTTGGCCGCCTCGTAGAGCGTTCCTCTGCGCAACCTCGAACAAAGACTGCATGTGGTTTTGCCTTCAGGGGTTTTATCTAGCACCACTTTATAGGTGTTTTTTTCAATTATTTTATAGTCGATACCGAGTTCACTCAAATACGTTGGCAATACTTCCTCTGGAAATCCTGGTTGCTTTTGGTCTAAATTTACCGCAACAAGTTGAAAGTTTATGGGAGCTACTTTTTGGAAATGCAACATCATGTGTAATAAGGTGTAACTATCCTTTCCTCCGGAAAGACATACCATGATTTTATCTCCTTCATCGATCATGTGAAAAGATTCAATGGCCTCACCAACAGCACGGTGCAACTTTTTTAAAACTTGTTTTTGTTCTTTCATCTTTTTTCAAAAATAAACCTCCATATTTCTCCCTGAACGCACATCGAAACAACTGTAATATGTTTCAAATTCCTAACTTTTTTAAGGTAAGAACCGTTCCTGAAAGTTCGATCTCTCTTGTAAATTCATCTATTGTTTTATCTTTGAACGAAGACAAAATCTTTTGTTTGAAAGGCACTGCCATATGATGCACCGGGCATGGATTCTTATCTTCACACTTTTTCAAGCCCAAAAAACATTCTTCAAACTTCACTGTTCCATCAATGTTTTCAACAATGTCCCAAATAGAATTTTGTTGGTTCGCCTCACTTAAAAAGAACCCCCCGTTGGGCCCTTTGGTTGAAGAAACCAACTTGCTTTTACTCAACTGTTGTAAAAGTTTGGCTAAAAATGGTTGTGGTGTACTCAATTCTTCGGCAATCTTTTTGACTCCTATTTTATTTTTTCGGTCCGTATGAATCGCTAAATACAAAATAGAACGTATGGCATATTTTGCGGCATTTGAGAGCATCTCTGTAGTTTTTAGTGCACAAAGATATCCAAAAAAGATGTTTTTATCTTCATTTGAGGTTCTTGAATTTCGTCTTTGAAACACTATATTTACAATTTCAACAGCAGTGTATGTTACAAGAACTCAAAAACAATTACGGATCTCTTTTTGAAGAAAGTTTGCTCAAAGAAATCGAAGCCTCGGGATTTGTAAAAACCATTGCCAAAGGTGAAAAAATCATTGATATTGGTGATTTTATCAATTTTATGCCTTTGTTGTTTCACGGAGCCATCAAAATTATGCGTGAAGATGACAACGGGGATGAATTGCTCTTGTATTTTTTGGAAAAAGGAGACACCTGTGCCATGACCTTAACATGTTGCATGGGCCAAACGAAAAGTGAAATTAGAGCCGTTGCCGAGTCAAATGTTTGTATGATCATGATTCCTGTCCAAAAAATGAGTACTTGGATTGGGAAATACCCTAGTTGGCAAAACTTTATTTTACAAAGTTATCAATCTCGAATGACAGAAATGCTAGAAGCTATTGATACGATTGCTTTTTTAAAAATGGACGAGCGTCTCTTAAAATATTTGAGAGACAAGGCCATGGTCAACCAACAGGATGAAATTCATACCACACATCAAGAAATTGCCTACGATTTGCACACTTCTCGTGTCGTTGTTTCAAGACTTTTAAAGAAATTAGAAATTGATAAAAAAATTAAGTTATACCGAAATTGCATAAAAGTTCTTGATTTATAAAAGAATGGCACTGCTGCTGCCTGACTTACTATGAAAAGTCTCAAAAGAATCATTTGGTCATTACTAAAAACATAAAAAAGCATCCCTATGGATGCTTTTCCCTCTTTTTCACAACAACCCTCCCTCTATTTTCGACCCAACATCAACAATTCACTCACAAGAACTTCGGTAATATAGCGCTTGTTCCCTTCTTTGTCTTCATAGCTTCGACTTGTTAACTTTCCTTCTACAGCAATTTCCTGACCCTTTTTGACATACTTTTCTACAATCTCAACAGTTCTGTTCCAAATAATTAGATTGTGCCATTGGGTATCTTCTATTTTTTCACCAACTGCGTTTTTAAAAGAATCATGGGTTGCCAATGAAAATTTAGCTAGCTTCTTTCCAGAATCCAAACGGACAATTTCTGGGTCATTTCCCAAATACCCTATCAATAATACCTTGTTTCTTAAGTTGCTCATAACTGCTTTTTTAAATAATTCCGTTCACACGAACCGTACAAAAAAACAACTCTTTTTAAAATATTTTGTATTTACAAACGATTACTTTCGTATGTAATCGAGTGTAGTCGTTTCCATTCGGGCAAAAAGAATATATTTGCGTTATTAACTCATTATTAAACAATTGAATCGCTATGAAAAAAGATTGCTTAGAATGTGGACGTCCTTTTGTGGGCCGATCTGACAAAAAATTTTGTTCTGATTATTGCAGAAATTCCTACAATAACAAAATCAATCCTGCGTATCGAAATCTTATTCGAAATACAAACAACCGACTTCGAAGAAACCACAAAATTTTAGAAAAACTGAATGTGAATGGAGAAACAAAAGTCTCAAAACAGACACTTCAAGATGCCGGATTTGATTTTCATACCATTACTTCTGTAGGTATTACGAAAAAAGGAAGTCCCTGTTTTTACGTGTACAATCAAGGGTATTCCCCACTAAAAAAAGAAGATTACTTATTGATCTCTAAAGACTAGTTCACATTTTATGAAAAGCTTTTGATACGTCTACACGAAGAAATAATGCCTATTATTTTAATTTCTCAAGGACTGAAAAAACAATACATGCTTCCCTACCCCCTTTCACTACGGACAAAAAAACAATACAATGTTCTTAAAATACGTCAGCTATTATTTCAGATCCTTTAAAGCCAAAGCGGCTTTTAAAACATCTCTACGACTTATTTGTCCCACCAAAGTACCATTTTCTAACACAGGAAAGCGTTTTCTTTGGGTTTTGTAAAACAAACTAGCCACTTCAAAAATAGAAGTATTAGGAGCAATGGTATCAACATCCGTCACCATGTGTTTTTCTACCAATACATCATTCATTGGAATGTTATAATAACGACTGTCAGCTATTTGTTTCATACAGTCGCCTTCAGAAATAATCCCGAGCAATTCTTTTTTTTCATTGACCACAGGGCCCCCGGAAATTCTGTTTTTAATAAGTATTTCCATCACTTCCAACACGGTTTGTTCAGGTCGAAACGTAATCAATCGAGTGGTCATATAATTGGAGACCAAGATGGTATCAGCATTGAATTTTTTTTCCTTTTGCTCTGGTGCTTTGAAGTTTTTAATCGCCATATCTCAATTTTTTAGTTATCTAAAGATAGTCGAATTATTTTCATTTTTAAAATATTTGAAAAAAATATTAGATCTCTCTTAGCTATGTCGCTCCTTTTCTAAAAAAAAAGACCGCCTCATAGGGCGGTCTTTTATAAAAATTATTCGAAAATAACTAGACGCGTGTCACACGTAAGGTATTTACTTTCCCTTTTTCTTTTACAGGAGTTGAATTCAAATTGATAATCAAATCTCCTTCTTTCGCCACACCTCTCTCTATGGCCACTTGATTAATTTCATTGATGGTTTTGTGTGTAGACGTTTCATTGTCGTAATACCTCGCTTTCACTCCCCAAAACAAGTTCAACATTGCCAAAACTCGTTTGTTGGGAGAAAATGCCAAAATATGTGATTTTGGTCTCCATGCTGAAATTTGAAATGCTGTATAACCCGAATAGGTTAACGTTGAAATAACCTTTGCTTTGATGTTATCTGCCATCACAGCTGCTTGATGACAAACCGCATCAGAAATATATCTTTCTGGGTCTTTCATCGCAGGTGCCGAACGAGGAACATCAATCAGTTCTGAATGTTCTACTCCAATAATAATCTCACGCATTTTCTTGATTACTTCCACCGGAAAAGCCCCTACAGAAGTTTCTCCTGAAAGCATAACTGCATCGGCACCATCCATGATTGAATTGGCAACATCATTTACCTCTGCTCTTGTAGGCACTTGATTTTCAATCATTGTTTCCATCATTTGCGTAGCAATGATTACCGGTATTTTTGCTTCTTTCGATTTACGCACCAGCATTTTTTGCACCAAAGGAACTTCTGCCATTGGAATTTCAACACCTAAATCTCCACGCGCCACCATCAAACCGTCTGTATTGGCAATAATTGCGTCAATATTTGCAATGGCCTCTGGCTTTTCAATTTTGGAAATCACACGAGTTCTGTACTCCGTTGTATCTGAATTTTCTGCAATTAATTTATGAATATCTTCTAAATCAGCTGCATTTCGCACAAATGATAAGGCGATCCAATCCACTTGTAATGATAACGCAAAAATCGCGTCTTTGATATCTTTCTCAGTCAATGCAGGCAATGAGATCGCGGTGTTTGGCAAATTCACTCCTTTTTTTGATTTCAAAGGACCTCCTCGCAAAACTTTTGTGGTCACATTTGCAATACCATCCGTCGCCGTTACCTCAAACAATAACTTTCCGTCATCTACCAATATTTGCTCTCCTACTTTTACATCTCGCGGAAAATTTTTGTAGGTCATGAAGGCTTTTTCTTGGGTTCCTATAGCAAGCTCTTCCGTAGTAAAGGTGAACACATCTCCAATCGCTAAATCCACTCCTTCAGCCATTACTCCGACTCTCAATTTAGGCCCTTGTAAATCTGCTAGACAAGCTACATGGAATCCCATTTCTTCGTTGAGCTCTCTAATCGTGGCAACAATTTTTGTTACCTCTTCATAATCTGCATGTGAAAAATTAATTCTAAAAACATTCACTCCAGCAATCATCAATTGCTTTAGTGTTTCTCTATTGTTAATGGCAGGCCCTAGGGTAGCTACAATCTTTGTTTTTTTAGTATTTGGCATAATTAAAAAATTAAAAAATCTTTAGATTTTAATGTTGTTGTATCTATGGAATACGATGTTATAATTTGTTTGATCTTATTGATCGAATTGATTGTTTTATGCAAACGAAACGAATCAAAATCTCCTTCTATTTTTATTAAAAAATCCATCTTTTTCTTTTCAGGAACAAGATAGGTTGTTGTATTTACTGTTTCGTTTATGGTTTGAAACAACCCTTTTGATATGGGTTGTTCTGAAAGCCCTTGGAATTTGTTGGCAATTAAATACCACTGGTTCGATTGGGCTTCCTCTTCATATCCGTATACGGAAAAAACAGCTTCTTGACCGTTTTCTTTGATTTCTATAGACGTTTTTGACTTCCTAAAAAACATACCCAACTCCCGATTTAGAAGATACGCCAATTTGTAATCTTCCAACCCCGAATGAATACTGATTAGTGTGTAATCAGCGTCTAAAAAATCATCTATTTCTAGAGCGTGTATCTGCATAAATAGAATTTTTTACATTCGAAAAACACAGCGTGCCGACGATTTCCCTTGAAACGGCATACAAGTGGCTAAGTTAGTTATTGTTTTGTGAATGGTGAAAAAAACATACGAAAACGTTGTAGCCACTAGCTGTTTTTTAGAATCTCGTTTTGGTTGATAAAATAAATTCTTCTCGCGGCTATCTCTTCTGCTTTTTTCTTGGAAGTTGCTCGTCCCTTTGCGGCAATTTTGCCATTGATTTTTAATTTGACACTGTAGTGCCGAATGGATTCATTACCTGAATCTTCATAGGTTTCAAAATCTAAGGTCTTTTTGGTTTTTTGGCACCATTCAATGATAAGTCCTTTGTAGCTAGCTATTTTATTTTCCAACGCGGGAAGATCTATATAGCGATCAATTACTTTTTTTTGAATAAATTTCTCACAGTACAAATACCCTCTGTCTAAAAAGATAGCGCCTATCAAGGCCTCAAAAATATTTCCGTGAATGTTTTGACCGATTCGGTTGTTCGCAATATTGCTCTTTACAAATCGAATTAGATTTAGCTCAACACCCAAACTATTCAATTGCTTCCTACTCACAATTTTTGAGCGCATTTGTGTCAAATAACCTTCGTCTCCATCAGGTGCCATTTTATATAAGAACGCAGCAATAATAGACCCCAACATGGCATCTCCCAAAAACTCGAGCCTTTCATAATTGACTGGCATGCCATTTTCATCCACAATCTTAATAGATCTATGAGTGAAGGCTCTCTCATAAAATGAAATATTTCTGGGACGAAAACCTAATACTTTTTTCAATTCACCATAAAACACCTCTTCTTTTTGTTTTGGAGGTTGTATGATTTTACGAATGAATTTCAAAAGTGATTAGTCTAATTTTTTGATCAAAAGACACGCATTGTGACCACCAAAACCAAAAGTATTACTCATGGCTATTTTGATGTCTCTTTTTTGGGCCTTATTCAATGTAAAGTTCAAATCATTGTCAATTCTTTCATCAGGTGTCTGATGATTGATCGTCGGCGGTACAATTCCATGCTTCATTGCCAATACTGAAGCAATGGCTTCGATAGCACCCGCTGCACCGAGTAAGTGCCCGGTCATTGATTTGGTTGAATTGATATTGATGTTGTAGGCGTGCTCACCAAAAACATCTTTGATCGCTTTGGTTTCTGCTACATCTCCTAACGGAGTAGAGGTTCCATGAACATTGATAGCATCAACTTCTTCAAGTGCTACGCCTGCATCTTTCAAGCAGTTCAACATCACATTTTTTGCGCCAAGACCATCTGGATGTGGTGCTGTTAAATGATGTGCATCGGCAGACAAACCACCTCCTGCTACTTCTGCATAAATTTTTGCACCTCGAGCCACCGCGTGTTCATATTCTTCAAGAATTAACGCTCCTGCACCTTCCCCCATTACAAAACCTTCACGGTCTTTATCAAAGGGTCTCGATGCTGTTTTTGGATCATCATTTCTTGTGGAAAGGGCATGCAAAGCATTAAAACCTCCCATACCTGATTGTGTGATTGCTGCTTCAGAACCTCCTGAAACAATGACATCAGCATACCCCAAACGGATATAATTCAAAGCATCTATCAATGCATTTGCTGAAGAGGCACAGGCCGACACGGTTGTGAAATTTGGTCCTCTAAAGCCGTGTTTGATAGAAATCATTCCTGGTGCAATATCTGCAATCATTTTTGGAATAAAAAAAGGATTGAATTTTGGAGTTCCATCACCCGCACCAAAGTCTAAAACTTGTCGCTCAAATGTGTCAATTCCTCCAATTCCAGCTCCCCAGATGACTCCAACTCGATCTGTATCAACATTCTCAGGAGTGATTCCAGCATCTGCAATAGCCTCATCAGAAGCGACCATCGCAAACTGAGTGAACCTATCCATCTTTCTGGCCTCTTTCCTGTGAATAAATTGATTCACATCAAAGTCTTTTAATTCACAAGCAAAACGAGTTTTGAACTTGGCAGCATCAAAGTTAGTGATTGGTGCAGCTCCGCTGACACCATTGACTAGTCCATTCCAATATTCTTCAATAGTATTACCGATTGGCGTCAATGCACCAAGTCCAGTTACGACAACTCGTTTTAACTCCATAAAAGTCTTACTTTTTTGCTTCTTCAATATAGCTCACTGCTTGACCTACAGTTCCAATGTTCTCTGCTTGATCATCTGGAATTTGGATATCGAATTCTTTTTCGAATTCCATAATCAACTCCACAGTATCCAATGAATCTGCTCCTAAATCGTTTGTGAAGCTTGCTTCAGTAGTTACTTCATTTTCATCAACGCCTAATTTATCAACGATGATTGCTTTTACTCTTGATGCAATGTCTGACATAATTTTTTTGTTTTAAATTTTAAATCGTGGCAAAAATAATAAACTTTCGATTAAAAAAAGGATTTACCACAAAAATGTACCACGAATGTAAAAAATAATCTTTAATTTTTTGGCTAACTTCGCTGATTAATTGATAATTATTACTTCTTTTGTAATGAATAATTTTGCCTTTTATGATACGAATTGCCATTTTAGCTTCTGGTTCAGGAAGCAATGCCGAAAACATTGTTCACTATTTCAAAAATCATCCAAAAATCAGTGTTTCTTGTATTGTGTGCAATCGACGTCAAGCGAAGGTTTTTGAACGAGCGAAAAGATTGGAAATTCCCAGTTATTATTTTCCGAAAACAGATTTTTACGAAAGTTTAAAGGTAATTGAGTTATTAAAAGATCAGGCCGATTGGATTGTATTGGCGGGTTTTTTATTAAAAATCCCTCAAAATATCTTAAACGAATTTCCAAACAACATTATCAACATTCACCCTGCGCTTCTTCCCAAATTTGGGGGAAAAGGAATGTACGGCATGAACGTCCACAAAGCGGTTCGGGACATGAATGAAACTGAAACTGGCATCACCATTCACAAAGTCAACGAAAATTACGATGAAGGTGAAATCATTTACCAAGCCAAAACTGCTGTTTCACAAAACGACACTCCAGAGGATATTGCCGAAAAAATTCACCAACTAGAACAAAGATATTTTCCAGAAGTGATTGAACATACCATTTTGAAATAGCATTTGATTTTCATAAATTCACTCAGGTTTTTTTGGCGTTCTTTGAATGTGTCCAATCACTTCTAAATTTTAAAATTCAATGGCAAAAAAATATTACGTGGTATGGGAAGGCAAGCAAAGAGGGATTTTTACCTCATGGCCTGTTTGCAAAAAACAGATTGAAGGGTATGCCGGTGCGAAATACAAATCTTTTGTCGATCAAAAATCAGCAGAAAAGGCCTTCAAAGGAAACTACCAAGATTACAAAGGCAAAACAACCCAAAAAAAAGAATTGACGCCTTCTGAAAAAGCTGCTTTTGGAAAACCTATCATGAACAGCATTGCGGTAGACGCTGCTTGTAGCGGAAATCCGGGCATGATGGAATACCGAGGTGTTGCCACATCAACAAGCACCTCCTTGTTTCATCAAGGTCCCTACAAATCAGGCACCAATAATATTGGGGAATTTTTAGCTTTGGTACATGGTTTGGCATGGCTGTCACAAAAAAAACAACCCATGATGCCTCTTTATTCAGATTCTAAAATCGCTATGTCGTGGGTAAGACAAAAAAAATGCAAGACAAAACTTCCTCAAAATGAAGAAACCAAAATTTTGTTTGACCTAATCAAACGCGCAGAGGACTGGTTGAAAACCAACACGTATAAAAACCCTATTCTCAAGTGGGAAACGAAAGCTTGGGGAGAAATTCCTGCGGATTTTGGAAGAAAATAGCAACGTGTTGCTTTGTACAGACTGACTCTTGTCTGCACTATTTTACACTTTCAGCGAACGCCCTGATGAGGCGAAACGTACCATCAAAGGCTATCACAGCTGGAATTAAAAAAACAGAAGACAGCATAGCTACAGTGCATTCACTATGTTTTTTTAATACTACAGAGTACTTATGACAACATCATTTGTGCCTTTTTTACAGCAGCCACTAAAACATCAATCTCTTCTTTGGTATTGTAAAATGAAAACGATGCTCTTACGGTTCCGGGAATATTGTAATAACTCATGATGGGCTGAGTACAATGATGTCCCGTACGAACAGCGATCCCAAATTTATCTAAAATACTTCCGATATCAAACGGATGTACTCCTTCGATGTTGAAAGAAATTACTGCGGCTTTTTTTGCAGAAGTCCCATAAATGCGTAACCCTTCAATTTCTGAAAGTTTTTTCGTAGCATATTGCAGCAATTCTTCTTCATAGGAGGCGATGTTTTCAAAACCTACTTGATTCATGTAATCGAGCGCCACTCCTAAGGCAATTCCTCCTACAATATTAGGGGTTCCAGCTTCAAACTTATGTGGCAATCCCGCATAGGTGGTTTTTTCAAAACTTACGGTCTCAATCATTTCTCCTCCGCCTTGATAGGGAGGTAATTTATTCAACCAGGCTTCTTTTCCATAGAGAACTCCCACACCTGTAGGCCCACATAACTTATGGCCAGAAGCTACATAAAAATCTACATCCAATTGCTGTAAATCTGGTTTGATGTGCGGACATGCTTGCGCTCCATCAATCAAAACGGCAGCTCCCACTGCATGGGCCTTTTCAATAATTTCTTCTATGGGATTGATCGTTCCCAAAGCATTGGAGACATGATTGGCAAAAACAATTTTTGTTTTCTCTGAAAGCATCTTTTCATAAACCTCCATCTGTAATTCTCCTGCTTCATTAATTGGAATTACTTTGAGTTCTGCTCCTGTTCGTTCACAAAGCATTTGCCACGGCACAATATTGGAGTGATGTTCCAATGCAGAGACAATAATATGATCTCCTTTTTTCAACAAAGCCGTAAAACCACTTGCTACAATATTGATGCTATGGGTAGTTCCTGCTGTTAAAATAATTTCAAATAATTTTTTTGCATTGAAGTGTTTTTGAACCTTCTCTCGTGCTTGCTCATAAGCATCGGTTGCTACTTGACTCAAGGTATGTACGCCTCTGTGGATATTGGCATTGTACTTGGAATAATAATTGACAATCGCATCAATAACTACTTGGGGCTTTTGATTGGTTGCCGCATTGTCAAAATACACCAAAGGCTTTCCATTTACCTGTTCTTGTAAAATGGGGAAATCTGCTCTTATCTTTTGAATATCAATCATAGAACTACTCGTTTGAATTGCAAAAATACTACATGAATTAGTCTTTACCTACTATAATGGAGAAAATTAACCATTTATTTAGACTTAATAAAAATAATATTTATCTTTGTATAAATATTTTCCCCATGACTTCAGACATTACAATCTTAAACATGACAACAAATGGTATCATTTCAAAAAAGCAATATTTTGATGAGTACCATGTTGTTTACAAGAACTTAAATTTCACCTTCACACTAAAAAGTTTTGAAACATTTACGAACTATGTTCTTGATCTAAAAAACATTATTGATGAACATCGAACAGATAAATCTTGCAGCTGTCAAAAAATTGCGATTCCAACTGGATTCCAATGTTTAACACTGACTCTAACTTACCATGAACTCAGAGAACTAAAAGATTTATTCAGTTTAAAACCTTTCAAAATAAATATCATGAAAAGAATGGAATACAGTTTTTCTCTAAACTAAAAAAGTTTAAAATACCTCTTTTTGAGCTCTCTAAATGGTGCATAGGGTGAATAACAATTACAAATCTCCTAAATTCCTCTCTTTTTTGTTTTAAAACCGTCTCCTCGATTTCAATTTTTTACTAAAATCTGTTTATCATGAAACGACTTAAAAATATAAAACCTGCTATTTTAAAAAATAGCAGGTTTTATTAATTTGTAAAAGTAGTTTTAACTCACCTGAGATCCGTTTGCAACAGCATTTGTTGATGGTTGTAAAAAAGCCAATTTCCCATCTTTGGTGTCTGTCATTAAGATCATTCCTTGGCTTTCTACCCCTCTCAGCTTTCGGGGAGCTAAATTTACCAACACGCAAACTTGCTGACCAACAACATCTTCTGGCTTGAAGCTTTCTGCAATTCCAGAAACAATGGTTCGCACATCCATTCCTGTATCCACTTTCAACACCAATAATTTTTTTGTCTTTGGCATTTTCTCTGCTTCAAGAATGGTTCCCACACGAATGTCCATCTTTGAAAAATCTTCAAAAGAAATGGTTTCTTTTTGTGCTTCCACTTCTTTAGTTTCTGCTTCGTTTGCTAATTTCGTTGCTTCCAATTTGTCCAATTGTTTTTGAATGTCAGTATCTTCTATTTTTGCAAATAACAATTCTGCCTTAGCTATTTGATGTCCTTCAGGAAGTAGCGCTTCTCCTGACTCAACAGCATTCCATGAATTTGAAACTGTGCTTAAAATCTCTTTTAATTTTGTCGATGTAAACGGCAAAAACGGCTCCGATAACACAGACAAACCTGCGGCAATTTGCAAAGCAACATACATGATGGTTTGTACCCTCTCTGGATCTGTTTTTACTTTTTTCCAAGGCTCTTCGTCCGCCAAATATTTGTTTCCCAATCGTGCAAAATTCATCAATTCGCTCAATGCCTCTCGAAAACGGTAACGCTCTATCGATTTTGAAATAATTTGTGGATACGATTTTAGCTGCTCTAAAGTCGCTTCGTCAATAGCTAAAAATTCTCCCGGACTTGGTACGATCCCTTGGTAGTATTTATTTGTCAACACCACTACCCTATTGATAAAGTTTCCAAAAATAGCCACCAATTCGTTGTTATTTCTGGCCTGAAAATCCTTCCAAGTAAAGTCGTTATCCTTAGTTTCTGGCGCACTTGCGGTAAGTACATAACGCAAAACATCTTGTTTTTCAGGAAAATCTTCCAAATATTCATGCAACCACACCGCCCAATTTTTTGAGGTAGACAATTTGTTTCCTTCCAAGTTTAAGAACTCATTGGCAGGTACATTGTCAGGCAAAATATAATCTCCTTGTGCTTTTAACATGGAAGGGAAAATAATGCAGTGAAACACAATGTTGTCTTTTCCTATAAAATGAACCAATTTGGTGTCTTTATCTTTCCAATAAGGCTCCCAATCTTTTCCTTCTCTAGATGCCCATTCCTTGGTTGAAGAAATGTATCCAATAGGCGCATCAAACCAGACGTACAAAACTTTGCCTTCTCCTCCCTCAGCAGGTACTGGAATCCCCCAATCCAAATCGCGGGTAACGGCTCTTGGTCGCAAGCCATCATCAATCCACGATTTGACTTGCCCATACACATTCGATTTCCAATCTTTTTTGTGCCCTTCTAAAATCCATTCTTTTAAAAATTCCTCGTGTTTGTCCAAAGGCAAAAACCAATGTTTGGTTTCTTTTAAAGTAGGAATGTTTCCAGAAATCGCAGATTTCGGATGGATCAAATCTGTGGCATTGTGCGAGGTTCCACATTTTTCACACTGATCACCATAGCTCTCCTCATTTCCACATTTAGGACAGGTTCCTATCACAAATCGATCTGCCAAAAATTGCTTTGCCTCCGCATCGTAAAGTTGTGCTTCCACTTTTTCAATAAACGCTCCTTTTTTCTCTAAATCCATAAAAAAGTTAGAAGCCGTTTCGTGATGAATAGAAGCCGATGTACGTGAATAATTGTCAAATGTTATTCCAAAATCCTGAAAAGATTTTTTAATGATTGCATGGTATTTGTCTACCACATCTTGTGGAGAAACTCCTTCTTTTTTTGCAGTAATGGTAATCGGCACTCCATGCTCATCAGAACCACAGACAAAAGCAACATCTTTGCCTTTGGCTCTTTGATAACGCGCGTATATATCTGCTGGAACATAAACCCCTGCCAAATGACCTATATGGACAGGTCCATTTGTATAGGGCAATGCCGCAGTAATGGTAATTCTTTTTGGATTGTTCATTGGGTGGTATTAATGAGCGCAAAGTTACACATAAATTGTTTATTTTTTGATGGCCTTCTTTTTCCTTTTTTTCTGTATTTTTTTTTATGTCTAACACAGATTTAAAGGTCTTTGACAGGTGGCTATTATCACATATTTTGAATAAAATTTAAAAGAGCTTCATTCAAAAAAAACGCCTGTTTCTAAAAACAGGCGTTTTTTTTATTTTGATTTTTTTTACAAATTGTCGATGTTGCGTTTGTCTATATTAATTTGCGATTCTCCATGATAACTCACATCCATACCTTCCAACTCGTGTTTTTCATGAATACGTGCACCTCCCGTAATTTTAGAAGCGAATAAGAACACCAAATACGTGGCAACAGCAGAGTACACAATGGTCGCACCCACTGCATTTAATTGTTTCAATACTTGCCATGGGTTTCCGTCAATCAATCCTGCTCCGTCAGGGTTTACCGCGCTTGTCGCAAAAACCCCTGTCAAAATTGCCCCTGCAATTCCCACCAATCCGTGCATCCCAAATGCGTCTAATGTATCGTCGTGTCCTGTAAAAGATTTGAATTTTACAACTCCCCAATATCCAACGATACTACCAATCGCTCCAATCACCAAAGCTCCTGTGGTGTCTACATATCCTGCTGCAGGTGTAATGGCTACCAATCCAGAGACTGCTCCTGAAGCCATTCCAATCAAAGTTGGCTTTTTAACAATTTTCCATTCGATAATCAACCAGACGATTCCTCCAATACAAGCAGCAACGTTTGTTGTCAAAATCGCACTTGCTGCAATTCCATTGGCACCATAGGCAGATCCTCCATTAAATCCATGCCATCCGAACCACAACAAAGCCGCTCCCAAAATCATCAGTTTGATAGAGGAAGGCTTTCTTTCTTCGTCTAAGTGCAAACGTTTCCCCAAGACCAATGAAAGCACCAAACCGGCAACTCCTGCATTTACATGGATAACAGTCCCTCCGGCAAAATCTAAATCACCATGAAGAAATCCTTCTGACCCCCAAACCCAGTGACATATCGGAGAGTACACCAAAAGAACCCATAAAAAAGAGAAAATTGTCCATGTAGAAAATTTCACACGCTCAATGATAGATCCCGATACAATGGCAACCGCAATGGCAGCAAATGTCCCTTGAAACATTACGTCTAACAATTGAGGAATTCCCTCTCCGTCTTGTGGTGTGATTCCATTTAACATGAAATAATCAAACCCACCAATAAAATCATTTCCTTCTGAAAAAGCGAAACTGTAGCCCAAAAGAATCCAAGCTATAATTCCCGTACAAAAAGAAACAAAAGACATTCCGATGGTATTCAACACCGATTTATTTTGAGTAAGGCCTGAATAGAACAAAGCCAATCCTGCCGGAGTCATCATCATCACCAACGCCGTAGACATAAGCATCCACGCGGTATCACCGGCATTTATTTGATTTGCTGTTTCTGCAGCAAAAGCACTAAAGCTCGAAAAGGCCAGTGCCATAAGTGTAATTTTTGTTTTCATTTTTGATAATTTATGTTTGATTTCTATGAAAAATTTTACGTGTTTTTTCTAAGTTGAAATACGTAAAATTCTGTCGCGAAATTACGTGTTTCTAGATATTTAGAAAAATTAAATCTCAAAAAAATTGGTCATTCTAATTACTTTGATCAACAAAGCGAGGTATTTCTTGAAGGAAATAAAGTTGTATTTTTGTAGAAACCTTAATACTTGACAATTGAGATTTTGCCTGTTATTTTTCATGGGACTTCAGGTCCTTTTTGCTCAAAAATCGAAAATGAAAACACCCCCGTATTTAAAAAAAGGAGACACCATTGCCATTGTTGCGCCTGCGGGTATTCTTAAAAACAATTCTGCTATTTACGAAGCGAAATCTTTGGCAGAAAGTTGGGGGCTACATGTAATTCTGGGAAAAGCGATTTTCAACAAAAATGGACATTTTGCAGGAACTGATTCGGAACGTTTGCATGATTTTCAAAACGCGCTGGACAACAAAACCATCAAAGCCATTTGGTGTGCTCGAGGAGGCTATGGAAGTGCTCGTATTATAGATGATTTGGATTTTAGCGCTTTTCTTCAAAATCCCAAATGGGTTATTGGTTATTCAGACATTACTGTTTTTCACAACCATCTTCACAATTTGGGTGTCAAAACACTTCATGCCATGATGCCTGTAAACATGGAATTTTCAGCAGAAAGTAGACAGGAAAGTATGATCAGTTTGCACGCCGCACTTTTTGGAAAAAAAATAGAGTATTTGATTCCTTCCTGTGAAGAAAATCGAAAAGGAAATTCTGAAGGGATTCTTGTGGGCGGAAATTTAACCCTTCTTGAAAACCTAATCGGCACTCCCTCTGAAATTCAAACAAAAAGTAAAATTCTTTTTCTCGAAGAAATCGGAGAATACAAATACCAACTGGACCGTTTATTGCGGACTCTAGACAGAGGCGGGTTTTTTAAAGACTGCAAAGGATTGCTGGTTGGAGATTTCTCAAAAATCAAAACAAACAACCCGGCATTTGGACAAAAACTAGAAGCCTTGATTTTGGATGTTGTGGACAAATACCGTTTTCCTGTTGCTTTTCATTTTCCTGCCGGACATGAACCCAAGAATGTGGCATTGGTCTTAGGGAGTTCGGTGGAATTCATTGTTGCCGAAGAAACCACAACACTGCGTTTTTTGGATTCGCATTCATACCAACTTTCGAAGGTACAGAACTAAATCTCTGAAAAATTGTATCTTTCAAATAAAAATGGCTATTCACAACCAACTTGGAGAACAGGGGGAATTGCTTGCTGCTGACTATTTGCGAAAGAAGGGATATCGTATTTTGGAACGTAATTGGCGGTATTTAAAAGCTGAAATTGATATCATTGCACTTTTTGAAAAAACACTTGTCATTGTGGAGGTGAAAACCAGATCTTCCACTTATTTTGGGCTGCCACAAGAATTTATAAAACCCGCAAAAATAAAATTATTGGTCAATGCTGCTGACGCGTATGTAATTTCTAAAAACATTACTCAAGAAGTTCGGTTTGATATTTTGAGTGTTGTTTTTCAAAAGGGAACTCCTCAAATCGAACATCTCAAAAATGGATTTTTACATTTTTAGAAGCGATCGTTTTCAATTTATTTTGCAGTCTATGAGCCTGTAACACAACCAATGAGTCACCATAAAATCTATTCCTCATCTGAGGAAAAATATTTTACAATCGCTTCTTTCATCAAAACGGTTTGCTCTCCTGGTTTTAACACCGGTAATTCCTCCAAAACTTTGTAATGTGGCCAACCATCAGGATCGATAAAATCAAACTCGTAGTAGCCATAGGGCTCTAACAACCGACAAATGGCAATATGCATCAAATTTATTTTTTCGTCTTTCTTAAATTTTTGGATCCCTTTTCCCAATTCTTGCACCCCTATAAGGTAAATAATTGCATCCAAGTCCAAGGTGTCTCCATCGGCAAATGTATCGGATAAAAACTTCACAACCGACTCCCATTCCTGCTTCAACTTTAAATCTCTTGCCATTTTTATTCTCTTATTTCAAACCACAAATATACATGTTTTTGTAGGGGGCTCTCTATTTCTTCTCGGTGGATTTTTCATTGTTCCGCCCTTTCCCTTATCTTTGACAGCAATACCCTATTTATGAATACGTTCGACATTGTTATTGCTTCTATATTGTTATTTGGATTTGTCAGAGGCCTCTTTAAAGGTTTGTTTGTCGAAATTGCCTCTTTGGTCGCTTTGGTTGGTGGAGTTTATGGCGCCATTCATTTTTCTCATTTTGCAGGCGACTACTTGAAAAGTCATGTCGATTGGAGTGAAAACTACATTTCCTTGGGCGCCTTCGCTTCAACATTTATAATCATCGTCATTGTGGTTTCGTTGGCAGGAAAAATTTTAACAAAAATTGCCAATTTTGCTGCCCTGGGAATTGTAAATAAAATTTTAGGGGGAGTTTTCGGACTGCTGAAAATTTCTTTAATTATCAGTGTCGTTCTTACTTTTTTTATGAGTATGAACAATGCTATTCCTTTTGTAAACAAAGAACAACTCAACCAATCTGTTTTGGTGAAGCCTATCAAAAACTTGGCTCCCATGTTGTTCCCTTCTTTTATCAATTCTGATGGAAGTCACTTTAAAAACCCTTTGGATGAAATTTAGTGTTTTAGGGTGTGGATGGCTGGGTTTGCCTCTCGCGGAATTTTTAGAAAAAAAAGGGTTTGTGGTCAAAGGCTCCACCACCTCGCAAGAAAAAATAGCACTTTTAAAGTCTAAAAACATCCAACCTTTCCTTATTGAAATTCGCAACGATCACAAAAGCGATTCATTAAAAACCTTTCTGAATACGGATGTTTTATTTATAAATGTTCCTTACGGACAGCAGAAAGAAAATCCAAATGCCTATTTGGATTTGATTGACAAAATTGAAAAATCACCCGTTCAAAAAGTGATTTTTGTAAGCTCTACGTCCGTTTACGCTGACACCAATGGGGTTATTACAAACACAGAGTCCTTTGAAATAAATCCTGACAAACAGGGTTTATTTGATCTAGAGAATTTGTTCCGGAAAAACAAACATTTTGACTGTACTATTCTTCGTTTTTCGGGACTTATTGGGGGATCTAGAAATCCGGGTAACTTTTTTAAAGAAGGTCGCATTGTAAAAAATGGACTCGCTCCGGTCAATTTGATTCATTTGAAAGATTGTATCCATATCGTTTATCAAATTCTAGTAAAAAAAGCCTGGAATCAAGTTTTCAACGCGGCTGCAGATTCTCATCCGACTCGCAAAGAATTTTACACCGCGGCAACGTTGCGCGCAAAAAAAACACCCGCTACTTTTTTAGATGAAATGGATCGGTTTAAAATTATTTCCAACGAGCCCCTAAAAAAAGCACTCGATTATACTTTTCATTACCCCGATTTGATGGATTTGTTGGACATAAACTTCTAGCGCCAAAACTTTTTAGGCCTCTTCTATCAAAGTAAATCATCCAAGGCTTTTTCAATCGTATCGTACTTGAAATTAAATCCTTCTTTTTTAATTTTATCGGCAGAAACTTGACTCCCATTTAAAAGAATAACCGCCATTTCACCAAAAAACAAGCGAAACAAAAAAGACGGAATGTTGGGCATAAAATAGGGCCGGCTCAATTTTTTTGATAGGGCACTGCCAAGCATGTCATTCGTAACAGCATCTCCCAATACCGCGTTGAAAATTCCTTCCAAGGAATTCTGCTCAATCGCTTTCAAATAAAGGCGACACAAATCTTCGATATGAATCCACGGAAAATATTGTTTCCCACTTCCCAAAGCGGCTCCCAAGCCCAAACGAAATGGTGGTAACATTTTTTGCAAAGCGCTTTTCTCTTTTGCCAACACAACGCCTGTTCTCAATTTTACGGTGCGTATTTTTAATTTTTTTATCTCATCAACAGCCTCCTCCCATTCACCACAGACCGATGCTAAAAAATCGCCGCCAACAGGATCGTTTTCTTTAAAAATCTTGTCTGAATTGGTCGTACCATAATAACCCGTTGCTGAGGACGAGATGAATGCTTGTACTTGATGCTCTTTTTGCGATAAGAGCTGCTGTAAAATTTTAGTGGAACGAGTTCTACTCTCTAAAATCTGCCGTTTTCTAGAGGAGGTCCATCTCGATTGAGCGACATTCTCTCCGGCCAAATGAACAATAAAATCCACATTATTTATGCAAGACTCATCTATGATTTCCTTCTCGACATCCCAATGAAAATATTCGATAACATGGGTTGCTTTTTTAGGTTTTCTGCTCAATATACGAACCTGATATCCTTTGCTTACCAGCAGATTAGAAAGTGATTTTCCAACCAAACCGGTTCCTCCTGTAATTAACACTGTTTTCTTCATGAGTTCTTCGTATCCCTCCGTATTGCGTTCATAATATGCTGTGATTCTCACAACTCCCTAAAAATAAGAAAATGAAATAGTTTTCTAAAAAACAAAGAGCCTCGCTCTATCAAAACAACTACAATTCTTTCAAAGCGTCTTTCAAAATCCAACCCACTTTTCCGTCCGCCAATTTTATTTTTTTCCAATCCGCAACATTGTCCAAAACACTCACTTTGGTTCCTTCGTGCAACTCAAAAACATCATCGCTATTTTCAGAAGGTGCATTTTTCACGACAACCACTTCTTCGAAAATAATGGCTTCTAATTTATCTGTTTCATTTTGGAATTCTTTGAAAGAAATGACCAAAGAAAATAACAAAAGAAACAAACAACTCACCGAGGCTACAAAATAAATTCTCTTTTGTGATGGAACGTATGAAAAATAATAGCCTACAAAGAACAATAAAACACCCAAGGAAGACAACACAGAGAGCCATGCCCACTGATTGTAAGATAATTCTTGCAGGTAATTTTTTTCAAACGTTTGCATCACTGTTTTTGGCAGTTCTTCAATAACATCAATTGTCATCCTTTTGGCAAAAACCAAGTTGACTTTGGCATCTTGATTTTGAGGATTTAATTGCAAGGCCTTTTCGTAGTGATATATACTTTCAGCAACCTGATTCATTTTATAATAACTGTTTCCAATATTGAAATACAATTCAGAGGAAACCACCCCTTGTGATTCAATAGATTTGTACAAGGCCAAAGCTTCACTGTAGTTGTTCGTACGATACAGTTCATTGGCTTGTTCAAAAAGTGCCTTCGCATTGTTTTGTCCCTGTAATGTTGAAACAAATAAAACCGTAAAAAAATTAAAACTGGCTTTTTTTTGTATTCCAATAAATGGCTTCCATAGGGCTTGGCTTTGAAATAGGTACTTGCTCATTTGAAATTTTTAAAGTTGTTTGTCTAGTTTCGCAATCACATCTTTTGCTTTGTCATATTCTTCATTCATCATCACAGCTGTTACGGGTGCATAGCGGGCAAAATCACAATCGTCTAATACTTGAATAAAATCGGAAATAACATCCTGATTCACGTCTTTTTCTCTTAAAATTTTGATGATTTTCTCTTTGCTAATATCGGCCGTTTCAACCTGCAATTTCGCCTTTAAATAATTGTGCAAAGCTTTTTCAAGAGCGATGTAAAAGGCTTCTTTTTTTCCCATTTCCTTTTTTGCTCTCGATAAATATTTTCGCGCCAATTTGTCTGCCTTCCGAATTCTGTTTCCCAACAAATCATTGGCTCTTTGTTTTTGTTTTTTCCCTGCAAAAATCACAAATGGAATCAACAATAGAGGTATCAGTAACAGAAGGAAATATCGTCTTGACTGAAAGAAGTCTTGTTTTTCGGTCGAAACAAATTCGGTTTTTGTTTGCAGGTATCGAAAGCTGTTTTTCGAAGCTACTACTTCTTGTTTCTGAACTCCTTCGCCGTTTGTAATTTTTTCTGAGTTTACGGGCAATTCTTTTCCTTCTAAAACGGTAACAATGACCTCATCAGAAACCAATGTGTGGTATTTTTCTTCTTTTGGATTGAAATATGAAAAGGAAACTGACGGAATTTTGTACTTCCCTTTGTAGGCAGGAACGACGGTATATTGATCGTATACTTCGCCTCGCAAACCTCTAATTCCCGTAGAAATTGTTTTTAAATTTTCCCGATGTTCTGGGGTATATACTTCCAATTCTTTCGGTGTTTTTACGGTAGGTATTTCAAATAATTTCAAATTCCCCCGTCCCGATACTTTTACTTGTAACTGCGCAGATTCGTTTGCTTTCAAGGAACTTTTACTCGTGCTTACCGCGAGCTTAAAATCTCCAACTGCTCCTATAAAATTGGCAGGTTTTCCTTTCAACGGCAAAGGCTTTACTTTGATTGTTTTTTTAAAGGTTCGGAATGATTTTCGAATATTTCTGGTAATCGGGTTCCCAAAAAAATCAGCTCTTCCCGTCGGAACACCAATAATCAAATCTGCTTTGATGGGATCCAAAGATAAATTTCCTGACTTTTGTGGAATCAATACCGCTTTTTTTATTGAAAAGTACCGATAATCTTCTCCTTGGTATTTTCCGTTTTTTACATGGATCTGGTCTAGCTTGATGTCCTGATTCCAAAAACCCTCGTACTGTGGCAATTCTTGAAGGTCAAAATCACTAATCGCTACATTGTTGCTGAAATACAATCGATACTCTACATAAATCCCTTCCCCAACAAAGGGTCTTTCGTTCGATACAATGGGCACCAAATGCACGTTTTGATCTGCAATATAATCGGGGTCATTTGGGTTTTTTGGAAGTTCGATTGGATCTACTACGGCAACCGTAACCGTATTTGATTTTAAAATTCTTCCTTCGTATTCAATTTTTGCTGGCTGAATCGTCAAGCTTCCCTTTTTTATTGGTGAAATAATATAGGTATAGGATTGCGCGTATTTTGATTTTCCATTAATCCATGACTGATTGACCGATTGGCTAGGTCCTCCCACCACATCAAACCCTTTAAAGTTTGGGGGTGTAAAGTTATCTCCTCCTTGCTTGTTTATGGTAAATTCTATTCGCAAGCGTTGGTTCAAGCCGAGTTTGCTCTTGCTTATTTTGGTTTTAAATTCCACCTGAGCAAACAAACTTTGAACTGTCAAAAACAGGATGGTACAAGTAATTCTAAATCTCATGTTCTGTCTCCTTTACTAGTCTTGTTTTCTATAAAAACCTATTTTTTCTCTTGTTTTCACTTCAAAACTACCAGTCTTTTTCTTGGTGTTTTTTTCTTCCTTTTTTTACTTTTTGAGCCTTTATTTTTTTCTGCGTCTTGTTTTCCTCATTGTTCATCGTTTCAAGCAGTTGTTTTATTTGTTCTGGAGACATTTTCAATTCTTTGGGCTCTGGACTTTTTTCCTTTTTGGAATCTTTGTCTCCTTTCTCTTCTTTTTTATCTTCCTTTTTCGGCTCTTGCTTCTGGTCTTTTTTGTTTTCTTTCTCCGAATCCTTTTTTTCCTGATCTTGCTCTTGCTGATCTTGTTTTTGCTGCTCTTTCTCCTCTTTTTTGTCCTGTTGCTGCTGTTTTTTCTTTTCTTCTTTTAATTTTTCCTTCAGTGCATTTAATTTTTCATCGTTTGGAAATTTTTGCAATCCTGCATCTACGGTTGCCATTGCTTGTTCTAACTTACTATGCACATATTGCTCAGAGCCATTGTTAAAATAAAGCATGGCAGAATTTTGAGCTTTTAAAGAAACAGCCATCAAAACAAATAACAAAAATACAATTCCTTTTTTCATGTCTTCTCTTATTTCTTTATTTCAATTACATCGTCCAATTTTTTCATGAAATCTTTGTAATTCGAAACGGTTATGTCTTTTTCCAAAGCTTCCTTCATCAAGTCTGAGGCTTCTTCGAATTTAAATTTTGAGACCAATGCGTCTGCCTTCTTTTTCATGCGTTTTGCATAAGCAGATGGCGGTTCTTGTTTGTTTTTTTCTTGCTCTTCTTTTTGCTTTTGAAGCATTTTTTGAGCAAAGGCCAAATTGTAGCGAGTTTCATCATCCAGAGGGTTCGCGCGCAAACTACTTTTATACGCTTCAATTGCCTTTTCAAAATTCTTTTCTTGCAGATGAACATTGCCTATATTGTGATAAGTCGCCGCTTTTTCCTTCTTAGTTTTCGCTCCTTTCAAGGCTAGCTCATACTGTGATAATGCCTCTTTGTTGTTGTTTTGAATGGCCAAAGCATTACCCAAATTGTGGGCAGCCTTAAAATAGATTGCATTTTGTTCCAAGGCTTTTTGATAAGAGACTGCCGCTTCCGTATATTTTTTTTGTTGATGCAAAGCGTTCCCTTCACGCACGAACTTGCGGGCTTGGCGCTGTTGCACAAGGGTATCTTGCTGAGCATATGCTCCCACACTAAACAGAAATACAAACAGAATTCTCATTGCTTTGAATGTTCTAAGCATTTTTTTGGTTGTCTTCATTAAACAAATCTATTTTTCGCAGCCATTTGGTTTTCTTGTCATGAAAAAATACATCCAACAAAACAAATAGCAAACCAAAGCCAAGAAACCATTGAAATTGGTCTTTATAATCTGAAAATTTTTTGGTTTCAAACTCATGCTTTTGCGCATTGGCTACTTCCTTTGTGATTCGCTCCACCGGATTTGCAGTTCGATTGCCATCCACATACAGACCGTCCGTACTCTCTGCAATGGCCTTCAAAACCGCTACTTTACGCTGGGTAATCACTACCTCTCCTTGTCTGTCTTTTTTATAGCCGTTCAATTTTCCATTCACCCGCAAAGGTATGGGGCCTCCTTTTTCGCTACCAACCCCTACAGTAAATACTTTTACGCCTTCTTTAGCGAGGTCTTGCGCCACCGAAATGGTGTTTTTTTCGTGATCTTCTCCATCAGAAATAATTACCAAAAAGCGATTGGTTTGTTCGTCGTTGTTGTAATACGTTTTTGCCAACTCCAAGGCCTCATTAATGGCTGTCCCTTGACTAGAAACCATGTCGGGATTTGCATTTTGTAAAAACATTTTTGACGCAGCATGATCGGTCGTGATCGGCAACAATGGATAGGCATTTCCTGCATACACAATTACACCCACTCGGTCACTGCCTAAATTGTCAATAATTTTTGAAATGACCTGTTTCGCTTTTTCCAGCCTATTCGGAGCAATGTCTTCAGACAGCATGCTTTTGGAAACATCCAATGCAAAAACAATATCTACACCTTCCCTTTTGACCGTTTTTAATTTGGTACCCATTTTGGGATTTACCAACGACAAAATCAATAAAGCCAATCCCAAACAGAGAAATGTCAATTTCAAAACGGCCTTGAATACGGAATAGTTGGGTGCTATTTTTTGTAATAGATTGAAATCTGCAAATTTTTTCTGGGTTCGCTTCTTCCAAAACAAGGTGCCAAAAAACACCACTACTAACAAAGGAATAATGGCAAGTAAGTAAAAATAAATCGGCGCTTCTAATTGGTACATCTTGTTCTAAATAATTTGCATTTTTTGAAGGTTCAAATAAAACTTCTAAAAACCGTGTTTCTCAAAATAAATTCCAACAACAACAAGGCAATGGCTAAAAAAACAAACCCACGATAATGTTCTTGATAATTGTAGTATTTAAACTCTTCAATTTTCGTTTTTTCCAGTTTATTAATCTCGTTGTATATGGCTTTTAATTTTACATTGTCGGTCGCTCTAAAATATTTTCCTTCCGTTTCCTTGGCGATGAACTTGAGCAAATCTTCGTCTATTTCAACTTTCTGATTGCGAAACATAAGGTTTCCCTTACGATCTTTGGCATAAGGGAAAGGGGCCATTCCATTGGTTCCTATGGCAATCGTATATACTTTTATTTTCAATTCTTTTGCCAATTCTGTGGCTGTTTTTGGATCAATAAATCCGGCCGTATTCACTCCATCTGTCAACAAAATAATAACCTTACTTTTTGCCTTACTGTCCTTCAATCGATTGATGGCAGATCCAAGTCCCATTCCAATTGCTGTACCATCTTCTATTTGACCATACTCAATTGCCTTCAATGAACTGCCAACAATGCTTTTATCACTTGTAATGGGTGTTTGGGTATAGCTTTCTCCCGCATAGACAACGATTCCAATGCGATCATTTGGACGTTCTTTCACAAAATTTCCAGCTACCTTTTTCAAAGCCTCCAAACGATTGGGTCGCAAATCTTTGGCCAGCATACTCCCGGATACATCAATGGCCATAACAATGTCTATTCCTTTGTTTGTTTTTGTTTTTTTACTTACCGAAACATTCCGAGGCCTCGCCAAAGCGGTAACCAAGAACCCAATGGCCAAAATTCGGAATACACAGAGCACCGGTTTTAAACGTGCTCGTATTGATTTTTTCAACGCAAACCCCTTGGTTGTAGCCACCTGAAGTGTGGCTGTATTTCTCTGATGTGTATAAAAAAACCAAAATACGAGTAAGGGTAGTAACAAAAACAACCAAAAAAAACCTGGATTTTCAAATTCTAAATTAGGCCACATCATCGTTCAATATTTATAGATGCTATCACGGATGCCATCATGGTTTTGAGCGTTGTATTCTCTGCATTGTAAGCAGCGGTTACTTGCCACAACTTTTTTTGATCGGCAACTCCAATGAGTTTAAATTCTTTCGACACTCCGTCTTTGTTCATACTTCCTGACAAACAAACTCCCTGCAAACCATTCTTGAATGCCACTGGAAGTCGCTCGTACTCAAAATTTTCAACTGTTGCATTGTTTTGTAAATCTTGAATTGTCTTTTGCAACTCTTCTTCGATACTCGCATTGTTTTGTGCGTAAGTTATGGTGTTTATGTTGATGAAAAAAGCGTCTTGCGGAGCTTTGTATTCATAACGACTCATACTTGCAACAACGTCTTTTAATGGCAGAGGCACCGCATCGGTTTGTAAAACAATTTCCACAGGCGCTTGCAAAGTCAAAGCGGGGTCACCAAATGACTGTTTTTTCCACACATCATTGCTCACCGATGGCTCAACGAACTCAGAAGGAGCGCCTGCTGATGTGTTCTGAAGAAATTTTTGAATACCAAAGGTCATGAGCATCGCAAGAATTAAAATAACAACCACATAAATCGTTTTTCTTCTTGGTGAGAAAGAAACTTTTTGTGCTGATTTCGAATTTTTCGCGTGTTCGTCATACTCTAATAAACGGGCTTCTTTGTACATTTTCATAATGGGTTGCAGCGATTCAACAATCTTTTTTGCGTCCCTGTTGTCTTGCCTTATTTCTTCTGCCAGAGGTCTTAATTTTGCAAACTTTACAAAATCTGCATGTTTTAAAAATACTTGCAGTTCTTGGATAAGATTTTCCTCAATTCCAATTTTCTCAATTTGGTTTTGTACTGTGACCCTTTGAATCAATTCATCGGTGGTGGCCTCTAAAGTTGAAATTTTTATTTCTCTCGCCACGTACACTCTTACAATTTCAGTCAATTCAATATAATATTCCTTGATTTTATTGTTTTGCCAAAGTTGTTTCTCTTCCAAACTGGCAAATTTTTCTATCGCTTCTTGGTAAGGCGGAGTTTTCTCTTCTTCAATCACCGGGGCTTGTGGGCCGTATTTTTTCCACAAATAATAGATCACTCCTACCATGAAAAACACACCCGCTAGAACCCACAACCAAATAAAATAGGGGCGATAATCGTCAAAAATCATGGGTTCTGCCACAATGGGTTTCCGTGGAAATGGCTTTTGTTTTAAAGTATCTACAGCGATGGCCGCTACATGAACCGTCAATGAGTCTGTATAATACGCTTTGTTTTGAATAAAAAGTTCTTGTTTTGGTATCACATAACGTCCGCTGTCAAAACTTGTCAAAATATAGTTTCTTTCCAATCGGTCTGAAAGTGTATCCACCTTTTCGGTTGAAATAACCTCCAAGCCTTTTAAATTTTCAAGCACGGGAAAACGTACATTTTCTTTCTCTTTGGAAGTGATTGTGTATTGAATCTGTTCGCCAATACGGATGTTTAGTGTATCCACAACAACAGTGACATCCTGCTGCGCATGAACCCAACTTGAAAATAATAGTATGAAATAAATTTTCGCTTTCTTCATTGTTGTCTACAGACTTTGCAAAATGGGCTTATTTCGGCCCTTTTTGTTTAAAATAAGTCAATAATTTTTTTACATAACTCTCGTCTACCCGCGTACTAATTACTCCCGAACCACTTTTTGAAAAGGCGTCTTGGCAATAACTTGCATGACTTGCATAATAGGCATTGTAGGCTGTTCTGACGGATTTCGATGCCGTGTTTACCACCATGGTTTTTCCCGTTTCTGCGTCTCGCATGGTCACCATTCCTATATTGGGAATGGTTTCATCGTGTTTGTCATAAATTCGTACCCCTGTAACATCGTGCTTTTTACCGAGAATTTTCAGTGTTTGTGCATAGCTATCGTCTCTAAAATCAGAAAGTATAAAAACAATGGCTTTTTTCGTCATCACATTGGACAAATACTTCAAGGCTTGGTCAATATTGGTCTTTTTACTGCGAGGTTGAAACTCAATCAACTCACGAATAATTCTCAAAACATGACTCTTTCCCTTCTTAGGGGGAATAAACAATTCTACCTGATCCGAAAACAAAATCAAGCCCACTTTATCATTGTTCTGAATGGCAGAAAATGCAAGGGTTGCCGCAATCTCAGTAAGTGTGTCTTTTTTTAATTGTATCTGGGTTCCAAAAAATTCCGACCCACTAACATCGACAGCCAACATCATCGTCAGCTCTCTTTCCTCTTCAAAAATTTTAACATAAGGATGATTGTAACGGGCGGTCACATTCCAATCAATGTTGCGGATATCATCTCCAAATTGGTATTCTTTCACTTCACTAAAAGTCATTCCTCGCCCTTTGAAAGAACTATGGTATTCTCCAGAAAAAATATGATCCGAAAGACGACGCGTTTTTATTTCTATCTTGCGTACTTTTTTCAGTATTTCCTTTGTTTCCATTTAATGAATTGAAAAATTAAACCCTCTTTATTTTTAAATTTTGAAATTCAAAATCTGCTACAAAATGCCCTCCACAAAAAAAATCTTTCTGTTTTTAAGGTACTTCAATTTCGTTTACAATTTTATTGATGATGTCTACGGAATTGATGTTTTCTGCCTCTGCTTCATAGGTAATTCCAATTCTATGACGCAAAATATCGTACACCACTGCTCTCACATCCTCTGGAATAACATAACCTCTTCTTTTGATGAAAGCGTAACATTTTGCTGCTTGGGCCAAACTGATACTTCCTCTTGGAGAGGCTCCAGAACTGATCAAGGGCTTCAAATCAGGTAAGTTGTATCGCTCTGGATAACGAGAAGCAAAAACAATATCCAAAATATACTTTTCTATTTTCTCGTCCATGTATACTTCTTTTACGGCGGCTCTCGCTTTTACGATTTGATCCAAGCCAACTACTGGATTTATAGCTACAGAATTGCCCTTTAAATTTTGACGCATAATCTGTTGTTCCTCCTCCAATTTTGGATAATCTATGACAACTTTGAGCATGAATCGATCTACCTGTGCTTCTGGCAAGGTATACGTTCCTTCCTGCTCTACTGGATTTTGCGTGGCCATGACCAAAAAAGGCTCACGCAATGGAAAGGACTCTTCTCCAATGGTTATTTGACGCTCTTGCATCGCTTCGAGAAGCGCTGATTGCACCTTTGCCGGAGCTCTATTGATTTCATCTGCTAAAACAAAATTTGCAAAAATGGGTCCCTTTTTAATTTCAAAAAGATTCTCCTTCATGTTGTAAATCATTGTCCCAACGACGTCTGCAGGCAATAAATCGGGCGTAAATTGTATTCGACTAAAGTCACCATCCACCGCTTTGGAAAGGGTATTGATCGCCAACGTTTTTGCCAAACCAGGGACCCCTTCTAAAAGAATATGTCCGTTGCCTAACAATCCAATGAGCAATCGATCAATCATGTGTTTTTGACCTACAATCACTTTACTCATTTCGGCTGAAAGCAAATCGATAAATGCGCTTTCTCTTTCAATTTTTTCATTGATTGCTCTGATATCTATACGTGCGTTGTTTTCTTCCATTTCTCTATCGAAATTATGTTTGTAAGACTGTTTTTTTGTGCGACTCACAAAACTACAATTTTAGGAATTTTGTATTGTTAAAATTTGGTTAAACAAACATGCTTGTTTGATGACTGGTTCAAAAAACCAAACACCTACTTTTCTATTGTTAAAAAAATGTTATGAATATTTTGAATTTCGAATAATATTCCCAATATTTGTGTCAACCGAACCAAACTTAACCCAACATTAAAAAAGCAGTCTCCTTTCATTGTGACTGCTTTTTTGTTGCATCATTCCGAAATTTTCGTACGCTGCATTCCTCCAAAAAAGATATTTTCCTATTTGGTGCAAACGCTTATTTCCCCTGATACACTCTTTCCTCAAAACCGTATTTTGTTATCAAATAAATATTTTTAATAATAATAAATTGTTGTTTTATTATTTTTTGATGTAAAAATTATTATATTAGCAAAACGCTCAAATGTTTACATTCAGTTAAACACACTATTTTATTGAATTTTGTTGCTATGATGCAAGGTTTAGAAAGTTAAAAAGATTGTTCTTGAAAAAGGAGCATGTATTACAAAACCACGTAACCACAATCAATTAACTATAAAACCAAGCAATTATGAAACAAATCACTGTATTCAAAAGCATGCTACTCATGCTTTTCTGTTTTTGTTCTTTTTCAGTAATGGGTCAAACCCTCGAAGGAAAAGTAATCGATGAAAACGGAAACCCACTACCCTATGCCAACATTGTTGAAAAAGGAACCACCAATGGAACGGTCACAGATGACAATGGTCGTTTTTCACTAAGTCCGAATCAACTTCCAACGGAATTAGAATTTTCATTACTCGGATTCTCAAATGTATCCCAAGCGGTTCGCGCTTCTAGCACAAATCTTACAATTACGCTAATCGAAAGAGGAGTCAGTCTAAATGAGGTTGTGCTTGTAGGTTCAAGAAATCCGAGCAGAACTGCTATTGAAACGCCAGTTCCCGTCGACGTTATTGATCTTGCAGATTTGACAACACAAGGACCGCAAACTTCTATCAATGAAATTTTAAATTATGTCGCTCCTTCGTTTACCTCTCAAACACAAACGGTTTCAGATGGTACCGATCACATTGACCCTGCATCTTTGAGAGGCCTAGGGCCAGATCAGGTATTGGTATTGATCAATGGAAAAAGAAGACACAAAAGTTCTTCATTAAATGTCAACGGAACCGTTGGAGCGGGTTCTGTTGGAACTGACATGAATGCCATTCCCACAGCAGCGATCAAAAGAATTGAAGTCTTGAGAGATGGTGCTGCCGCTCAATACGGTTCGGATGCCATTGCCGGTGTCATCAACATTGTACTGAAAGAAGCGACGAATAAACTCGATTTTGCCGTGACCTTTGGCGGAAATAGCTCTTCAAAAAGCAACCACCAAGAAGGCGGTTTTGATGGTGAAAAATTACAAATAGATGCCAATTATGGGATCAATTTAGGCTCCAAAGGAGGCTTCGTAAATTTCACAGGTTCCATTGCCACCCGAAATCCGGCGCTACGAAATGCTACCAATGCTGAGCAGATTTACGACATTGCCAATGCTGTTGAGCAAGCCTTTACAGCTCAAAGTGGAAAAACCATTGCAGAAATGACTGCTGCAGATTATCAGACTGGCGCAGCGCTCTTGGGTACAAACTACATTAGTGCCAATGATCAAGCGGCCATTGCTGCCTTAGACTTGTCTGCAACTGATGGTGTTCTAAATACTCCTGGCGACCTTGCCCTGCTGAGAGATCTTCTTCCCGATGGAGGTATTGGTGAATTCTCCACGTACCAAGAGCTAGACGATGCACAATTCGAAGCAAGAGGCTTGGAAAGAAATGATTTTAGATTCAAAGTGGGGACTGCGAAATTACGCGAAGGAAAATTTTTCACAAACTTATCACTCCCGCTATCCGAAAAAACGGAACTTTATTCTTTTGGTGGCATCAGTTATCGCCAAGGACTCGCCTATGGATTTTTAAGAGAGCCATGGAGACCTAAAGCCAATGTGGCTGCCAACGCCAATGGATTTTTACCAGGAATTCAATCTGACATTCTTGACCAATCCATCGCCATTGGAATCAAAGGAGTTACCGAAAATGGATGGAATGTAGATTTTTCCAATAGCTTTGGATCGAATACTTTCGGTTTTACGGTTGTCAATAGTACCAACGCCAGTTTGGGAGCCACTTCGCCTTCCGTATTTGATGCCGGATCGTACTCCTTTTCTCAAAATACGACCAATTTGGATTTTAATAAATTCAATGAAGATATCTTTTCTGGTTTGAACATTGCTTTCGGAGCAGAATACCGAGTAGACCACTTTGAAATATTTGCCGGTAAAGAAAATTCATACGCTACCTACAACAACAATGGTATTCCTACCACTGGAGGTGTTGGTGGCGCAACGAATGCGCTCGGTGAAAGTTTGCCAGGTACATCTCAAGTATTTGGTGGTTTTACACCTCAAAACGCGGTAAACAAATACCGCAATAGCATCGGACTCTATTTTGATACGGAAGCAGATCTTTCTGAGAACTTCCTAGTAAGTCTTGCAACCCGTTATGAGAACTTCTCTGACTTTGGTGAGACTTTCAACTACAAAATTGCCTCTCGTCTAAAGCTTTCTGACAATATTTCGATGCGTGCCGCAAACAGTACAGGTTTTAGAGCTCCTTCCCTACACCAACAGTACTATAGTAGAAGTAGCACCATTTTCAACGCAAACGGTGTTGCCGAGGAAGTAGGCTTGTTTCCCAACAATAGCCCTTTGGCTGGCCTGTTAAAAATTGGAAGTCTGAAGGAAGAAACTTCCAATAGTACAAGCATCGGATTTACTGGAAAAATGAACGACTTTACATTCACTATTGATGCCTATCAAATAGAAATAGAAGACCGCATCGTTTTAACCGGTAAATTTTCTCACAACGATGATACGACCTTGAAACCCATTTTTGATGCAGCTGGAGCCGGTAAAGCCCAATTTTTAGCCAATGCCATTGACACAAAAAATCAAGGAATCGACATTGTTGTTGGGTATAAAACAGCACTTTCAAGTAACCTGAACCTCGACAATACGCTCTCTGCTACTTTTTCAGAAACAGAAATTACAAGCATCAATGTTCCAGACGACATTACAAGCGCTGGTTTGGAGGGTGACTTTTTTGACGGACAGGAAGAGGCTTTCTTAACCATTGCACAACCAAGAACGAAGGTGAACTTAACACACAACCTATCCAGTGAAAAATGGTCTGTTTTGTTACGAAATGTTTATTTTGGAGAAGTCACCGATCCTGATGAGTTTTCAGGACAAGCAAGAGTAGCTGGTGCCACGGTGAATGACAATGCTGTTTATGGGGGCAAAATTGTCACCGACTTAACGCTCACAAATAATACGAGCGCTTCTACAAGTATTACCATTGGAGCCAATAATATTTTCGATGTGTATCCTGATGAAAATAGACCTGGTAGCCAATCAAATGCGTCGTTCCCCTACTCGCGACGAACTTCGCAATTTGGATTTTTAGGAAGGTATGTTTTTGCAAGAATAAATATTGCATTATAGAACAATACCCCAAATTATATAAACCTAAGAGATCGTCTAAAAAATAATTTTTAGGCGATTTTCTTTTTGGTGTTTTTAAGTTTTGACTTTTACGTTTTTCTTATTTACCTTAGTAGAGTATTAAAAAGCATTTAATTGCTAGTGCTTTTTTATTGGTTCCCTCCCCATTAATTGATAATTAATCTTAAATTTTCTGTTATGAAAAATTTAAATCAATTGATACAATTGCGTAGGGTGCATCAATTCGTATTGAATGCCAAAACAGGTACACCCAAAGAATTTGCTAAAAAAATGAATGTCAGCGAACGTTCGCTGTTTCGTCTGTTGGACTATTTAAAGGAGTTTGAAGCTCCTATTTGTTATGACAAAAAAGTATGTACTTATTACTACGATTCGCCTTTTGAACTTCGAGTACAGTACTGTGTAGAAGTTTTAAAAGACAATGAGCTCATAAAAATTCAAGGTGGAGTGTCGTTTTTACAAAAAAACAGACAAACCGCCATACTCTGGCAGTGAAGACATGTACATTTAAAGTTGTCAAAACCTAAAAAGGTGCACATTTGGACGTTTTGGCAAAAAGAAATGTTTCATTAAAAACTTTAAAATTATGACAAATGATTTGAGTACTCTTGGGGTTCAGGAATTGAACGCTCGGGAGATTAGAGAGGTTACGGGTGGAATTGCTCCTTTAGTTATATATGGAGGTATTTTAATCGCTGGTATCGTAACAGGTTTAATTATCGGCTATTATTCAAAATCATGAATTGTCTAAAACAGCTTGAGGTTCAAGAGTTGAATGCTCAAGAAATACGACAAATCAAAGGTGGATTTATGATAACACTAGGGGTATGCCTATTTGTATTAGGTATGGCCATAGGTTTAGGTATTATATCAGGAAAACCCGGATAGAATAATGATATCAAGAATAAAGAGATTGCACAAAAACAATCTCTTTAAATGCTTTTTGATTACATGAAAACAAAAAAAACAATACGAATTTTAAATGCAAATTTGTTAAGTCTGCTGATGCTTCCAATATTAGCAATTCCTTTTTATTGTTATAATAGGCTGTGGGGATTGCCTAGTATTTACAACTATATATACCCACTAACGAATGTTGTTTATGCTTCTATAATTCTACTAGTTTCAATATCATTACATGAATTAATTCACGCTTTTTTCTTCGCAGTCTATGCAAAAAATAAATGGAAAAATGTGAAAATCGGATTTATATGGAAATACTTCACTCCTTATGCCCATTGCAGTGAACCTTTAAAAATTTTGCATTACAGAATAGCACTTTTAATGCCAGGCTTATTATTGGGTATCATCCCCTTGTTGACAGGTCTAATTTTTGGAATTTATTATTTACTCGTTTTTGGTGCAATTTTCACATTATCTGCAGGAGGAGATATTATAATTTATATCCTCACCCTGAATTATTCAAAAAACAAAATGTTATTAGATCATCCGACTGAATGTGGATTTTATGTTATCGATCAAAAAGATTATGTATGAAAAAGATTATTTTATGAGGCTAATCCAAGCCCTAGTAGATGCAATAAAAAAAATCATCCACACAATTGATAAGGAAGATTTTAAAAATGCAAAACAACAAATCGATCAAAGCTATGATTTATTAGGGAATACCGTTTCGTTTTTTAAAACTGCCCACTTGGATGAAATCGTTTCATTTTTTAAAACAAAAGACGGTGATTTTTTAAAAAGAATAGATCTATTAGCAGAACTATTATTTCTAGAAGCTCGCATTGAAGCCCAATTGGATGCTCGAAGCCAACTTCTTAATAAATCAAAACATCTACTGGAGTACAGTGTATGCCTTTCGAAAGAATATTCTTTTGAAAGAAATAATACGTTATTAAAAATTAAAAACGAATTAAATAATAGCAGCTATGGAAAATAAAAAACCCATTTATACAACAACAAATGTAAAAATATTATTCTTTTAAGAATATTAGGCTACTAAGATGGGCTATGGATAAGCCGTTAAATAATGATGACAAAGAAAACTTGTTACAATTCGTAACGATTTAAATAATTTATGCAATCAAAAATATCCATATTAATCCCTGTTTACAACACAGAGAAATACCTCCATCAATGTTTGACTTCTGCCATTAAACAAACTTTGGAGGAAATAGAAATCATTGTAGTCAATGATGCTTCTACAGACGGAAGTTTGGCAATTATCAAAGAATTTCAGAAAAAAGATTCTAGAATACAACTCATCAATTTTACAGAAAATCAAGGCAATGGCATCGGTAGAAATACCGCCATACAAAAGGCAACCGCTGAATACATATTATTTCTAGACTCTGATGATTGGCTAGAACACAATACCGCAGAACTAACCTATAACAAAGCTAGAGCCAATCATTACCAAGCAGTGGTATTTGGCTATACCCAACATTTTGAATTTTTAAGAAAAAAGAACAAAGATGAAATGCCTCTTTACAAAGAGAATGACCCTAATTTTTACGAATATTTCTTAATGCATCGCAAAGGCTTCTATTCCATGCCTTGGATTTATTTGTTTTCTAGAAAACTACTAGTAGAAAACAAGATTAAATTTTCAAAAGGCATCAACTTTGAAGATGTTATTTTTATTGCAGAAGCACTGTATCGTGTTGATAGAATAGGAGTAATCAATCATCTTCCTTTGTACAATTACAGGATACGTCAACACTCTATCATGCAATCTACTTCCAAAAAAAAGATTGATGACTTATATAGTGCACATAATTATTTAAAAGAGTTTTTAAAAGAAAAGGAGATTTTCAAACAGTACCAACAGGCTTATTTGGTAAGGTTTTTAGTAGATTGTGTGGCTTTTAGTTTTATGGATTATTTCAAAATGTCTCAAAATCAAAAGGACAAGGAACTAAATGATTTTATGAAAAGTATTCGTAAAAGCACCATCCTGAGCAAAGATAACTTACTGCTTCTTAAAGAGGTAAGTAGAGAATTATCCCCTAAAGAAAAAGAAACTAAAAAGTATTATAAAATGGCATCTAATTTTTTATGGGGAATAAAATCCCTCTATAGATATACCAAATTTATGAATAAATTAGGAATTCAATTACACCGACTTTTTTACTATCTAAAGTAAGCATCTCTAATATGAGCACACAAAGTCAATTAATATCAATAAAAAAACAAAAGCTCTTAACAAGAAATGGGTAACAAAAATAATAGGACTTAATACCATTTTACTCTTGATTATTACCTCCTAAATTCATCAAAAAATTTCACGAACGCATAAAAATAAAAACAATGAAAAATCACAAATTCAATTACCTTATCGCAATCATTATATTTTTAATAGGTGTTCTTTTAGGCTATTACATTTTATAGTTTGAGCACTTTGAAAGCAATGAAATTTATTTCTACTTCAATGGCCCTCTTACTTTCCATAAACACATTTTCCCAAAAAAAATGGGATTTACAAGATTGTCTTTCGTATGCTTATAAAAACAATTTACAAATAAGAGAGGCCTCCCTTGCACAACAAATTCAAGCAAAAGAAGTAAAATTTCAAAAAAACAAGCGTTTGCCTACTTTGTCAGCAAGAATAAACAATGGATTTTCTTATGGTTTTCAGCAGGTATTCTCTGGAGAATTTGTTGGGCAATACAAAGAAATTCAAAGTTATAGAAATGATGGGTCTATAAATGCTTCCATTGTACTATGGAACAAAAACGCTCAAAAAATCCGTATCGAAAATGAAGAAATCAATCTAATAAACTCCCTGTTAGCTGCTCAACAAAAAAAATTTGAATTGCAAATGAAAATTATTGCCAAATACTATTCTGTATTAATCGCAAAAGAACGACTAGAATTGGCAAAACAAGTTTTTGAAAACCGTGAAAAGCAAAAAGAAAACAAAGAGGAATTGTACCAATTAGGAAACATTGCCAGAAATTTATTGAGCCAAGAAAAGGCCAATTGGATACAAGATTGGCAAACCTATCAAACAGAAAAAATCAATCTAAAAAAAGCATTGTTTGAATTGGCAATTTTGTTGCAATTGCCAAATAAAGAAAGTTTTGATGTCGCAGATGTTTCAGAAGAAAGTTTAGCATCAGAAAAATCACTAGAAGAAGTCGTTCATCTTGCTTTATCAAATAGAGCTAGTATCCAAATTGCAAAAGAAAAAGTAGAATTTTCTAAAAATGAAATTGGCAATTACAAAACACAATACTATCCCAAAATTACTTTAGATTATAGTTTGGGATCCTCTGCACAACAAGTTTTTGAAAATGAGAACATCGCCTTTAAAGAACAATTTCGAAATAATTTTTATCAATATGTAAGCATCGGTATTCAAATTCCCCTCTTCAACCAAGGCAATACCAAAATAAAAATACAACAGGCAAAGATAAAAACAACTTTACAAGAGTTACAGTTAGAACAAGAAAAGCAAAATCTAAAAAACAACATAGAAACCTTGTACATTGATATGTTGGCAGCAAAAGAAAATTATCAAGCAGCAAAAGAGGCAGAAAAACAAACAAAGGAAGTTTCTCTTTTTTCTGAAAAATCATACGAAATAGGCGCAATCACGGCTTTTGAGTATACTCGAATGAGGAATGAGTATGTCCTTTCTCAACTCAAAAAAATACAGAGTAAATACGAACTGCTTTTTAAACAACAACTATTGGAAAGTTATACTTTGAAAATGAAAAAATGAGCTACTCAAACGAAATTAAAAATACTGTTTTTAGCCTTAATTACAAATACCGTAAAACCTCCAATATATTATATATTATCGTATTATTTTTTATTGTGGGTGCTATTATTTCTCTGCCTTTTGTATGTATTACGGTTGACAGTCAGGCAAGAGGAATCTTGCGTTCTCAAAAAGAAAATGTGAAAATAACTTTCTTTGTGCAAGGAAGAGTAAGTTATGTAAATCTAAAAAACAATCAGACTGTTAAAAAAGACGAGTTGCTTTTAAAAATAGACCCTTTGATAGAAGCTACACAAGTGCAAACAAAGAAAAGTTTACTAGTCAATTTACAACAACAATATTCCGACTTAAATATACTTTGCAAAGGCTATTCGAAGCTTTTAAAAACCGAGTTATATCAAAATGAAAGAAATCATTTTTTAGAAAAATTAAAAGAATTGAAAACTCAAAAAGAGCAATTCTATCAATTGTATCAGCGTTCAAAAAAAGGTTTTGAAGGAGGAATTGTTTCCGCAGCAGATTATGAAAAATCGAGCTATGAATTGAAAATCTTAAATAGAAAAATCGCCACCTATAAAAAAGAAACACACAACAAATGGCAATCAAGAAAAACACACGTTGAAGAACAAATTAAAAGACTAGAAGGCGAGATTACCCAACTTTTAGAAAAAAAGAAAAATTACGCTATCAAAGCACCTATCTCTGGAACGATCGTCAACTATTCGGGAATCAAACAAGGAGCTTATTTCAATGGAAATGAAATTTTGGGAGAAATATCTTCAGACGATGAAATTATTTTAGAGTGTTTTATCAACCCCAAAGACATCGGTTTTATTCGTATAGGTCAGACTGTAAAATTACAAATGGATGCTTTTAATTACAATCAATGGGGCTTAGGAAAAGCAACCGTTTATGAAATTGACAGAAATTTAACAATCGACAAACAGCAAAGCTATTTTAAAGTTCGTTGCAAATTAGAGACCAACGAATTGACTTTAAAAAATGGTTTTAAAGCTAAAATAAAAAAAGGAATGACCTGTACAGCGCGGTTAACTCTAGCAGAGCGGAGTTTATGGAATTTGTTGTTTGACAAAGTAGATGATTGGTTCAACCCAAAATTAATTGAACTTGATGATTAAATGAAAAAATCTCTGAAGCCTATTACCAACTATCAAAAAAGTATATGAAAATCAAAATAAAACAACATGATATTAGAGATTGCGGAGCAGCTTGTTTGGCTTCAATAGCAGCACACTATAAATTGGCTTTGCCCATTGCCAGAATTAGGCAATATGCATCAACTGATAAAAAAGGTACTAATGTTTTAGGGTTGTTAAACGCCGCAGAAAAAATGGGTTTCAATGCAAAGGGAGTAAAAGGTGGTAAAGAGTCTATTTCTTTGATACCATTACCTGCAATTGCACATGTTGTCTTAGGAGAAAAAGAAAATCCCTTGCATCATTTTATGGTAATTTACAAGGTTGCCAAAAATACTGTTGAAGTGATGGACCCAGGAATAGGTGAAATGGTTATTTATAATTTTGAAGATTTTTTGAAAATTTGGTCAGGTGTTTTTATGTTGATCGAACCTTCAGAAAGCTTCAATCCCGAAAACAATCAAACAACTATTACCCAACGATTCAAAGACTTATTAACACCTCATAAAAAAGTTTTAATTCAAGCTTTATTTGGTGCTATTCTTTACACCTTATTAGGTCTGTCAACCTCGATTTATATTGAAAAAATAACAGATTACGTATTGGTTGGGGGAAATACAAGGCTTTTAAATTTGTTGAGTCTCATTATGATTCTGGTTTTAGTGTTGCAAACATTTATAGGTTCATTTAAAAGCATTCTAATTTTAAGAACAGGGCAATTGATGGATGCCAAATTAATTTTGGGATATTACAAACATCTTTTGAAATTACCACAACGCTTTTTTGACACCATGCAAATAGGTGAAATAACTTCTCGTATAAACGATGCGGTAAAAATAAGAGCTTTTATAAATGATATAGCAATCAATGTGGTGGTCAATATTTTTATTGTCTTTTTTTCTTTTGCATTGATGTTTACTTACTATTGGAAACTGGCATTAATTATTTTAACAGTCATTCCATTATATTTTATCATTTATGTAATTGTAAATCGTTGGAATAAAAAACGAGAACGTAAATTAATGGAAGATGCTGCACAACTTGAAAGTCAATTGGTAGAATCTTTAAATTCCATGAAAACAATTAAGCAGTTTGGAATAGAAAAATTTGCAAATACAAAAACAGAAAACAAATTTGTCAATGTACTCTATTCTGTGTATGCATCAACGCTCAACGGAATTTTTAGCGGTACCTCCACGAATTTTCTATCCTCGTTATTTACTATTATTTTAATGTGGATAGGTTCTTATTTTGTATTGGATAATGAAATTACCCCAGGAGAGTTGATGTCGTTTTATGCTTTGATAGGTTACTTTACCAATCCAATGTCTCAATTAATAGAAACCAATAAATCTATGCAAAACGCATTAATTGCTACAGATCGGCTTTTCGAAATTATGGATTTAGAACGAGAAGAGATAAACGAAAAAATGAAGCTAACACGCGACATGATGGGCGAAATAAATTTTGAAAATGTCTCTTTCTCCTACGGCACACGTACCGATGTCTTTGAAGGTTTTGACATTACTTTTCAAAAAGGGAAAATTTCAGCAATCGTGGGAGAAAGTGGTTCTGGAAAAAGCACGCTGGCTTGTTTATTACAAAACCTATACCCTATCAAATCTGGATTCATTAGTATCGGAGGAAACGACATCAAGTACATAAGTAATGCCAGCCTAAGAAACTTAGTGGCAGCCGTACCACAAGAAATTGAATTGTTTTCAGGAAACATTCTAGAAAACATTGCTGTTGGCGAATTTGAATGTGATTTAAAGAAAGTTATCAAACTCGCCAAAGAACTCGGAATCTTAGATTTTATAGAACAATTACCCAATGGTTTTGAGACACCAATAGGTGAAAATGGAGCCCTGCTTTCTGGAGGCCAAAAACAAAGAATTGCCATTGCAAGAGCTTTGTATAAAAACCCTGAAATTTTGATTTTAGATGAGGCTACGTCTTCATTAGACACTGTTTCTGAAAAATTTGTTCAAAAAACAATTGAAAAATTGGTTGAGGAGAAAAAAACAATTTTAATCATTGCACATCGATTGAGTACTATAAAAAATGCAGATGAAATTTTTGTATTAGAAAAAGGGAAAGTTGTTGAACAAGGAAGTCATCAAGAACTTTTAAAACGAAAAGGACTCTATAAAAATCTTTGGAATAAACAGGGAGTTTAATTTTTTCTGCAAAAACAACTTTAAAAGAAGACAGAAATACTTCCTTCTTTTTAAGAAAACCGAAAATTATCTAAACTAGCTCATCTTTCTTCTACACCTCAAACGGAAGTACTTGCATTTTTTCCCCATCAAATACGCCGTACGTAAAATAGGAAATCCAATCACCTAAATTTACGTATTCAGAATTTTTGTCCAAGGCCAACGTCATGGGTAGGTGACGGTGTCCAAAAACAAAATAATCATAGTGTTTTTTACTCAAGGCTTGTTTGCAGTATTGAATCAAATTTTCTTTTTCTTCTCCTAAAAAAGCAACATCTTCTTCTCCAGAAATCAATTTGTTTTTTACAGAAAGGTGTTGTGCCAGCCTTACGCCCAAATCAGGATGCAACCATCGAAATAGCCATTTGCAAAAAGGGTTTGTAAACACTTTTTTCATACGCTTGTAGCCATTATCTCCAGGCCCCAAACCATCTCCATGTCCAATTAAAAATGTGCTGCCTGAAAAGGTGAACTCTTTGGGTTCGTGGTACACGGGTATGCCCAGTTCTTTTTCAAAATAATCGTCCATCCACAAATCATGATTCCCTACAAAAAAATAGATCGGAATGCCACTGTCTTTTATTTCCGCTAATTTCCCCAATACTCGCACAAAACCTTTCGGCACCACTGTTTTGTACTCAAACCAAAAATCAAACAAATCTCCCAAAAGAAAAATAGCCTCAGCATCGACTTTGACTTGATCTAACCAACGTACTAATTTTTTTTCTCTCTCCTTGCTTTTGTCAGAGTTTGGTGCTCCTAGGTGTTGATCAGAAGCGAAATATATTTTCTTTTGAGTTGTCAAATTTTTCTAATTATCGTGTAAAGATACAAATTATGGCGCATGGCTAGTTTTCCCCTTGTTCCAATTCCAATACTTTGGCAATCATAGGATCTTCACTTGCCTTGATTTTCGCCAGTGCATTTTGATCGAAGAGTTGTGCAACTACCAACATTTTTAAATACCGTTTGATCTGTTTTGTTTTCTCTTTTGGCAACGCTTTTTTTACTTGTATGAAATCAAAATAATTCTTTATGATCTCTGCATTCAAGTCCATTTTTTCCTGAAGCGTTTCCAATGAAAGCGCACTCAATTCTAGCCGGTTGTTATCTACGTATTCAAAAACAAAGTCATTCAAATTCTGAAAATGGTAATTCTCCAAATACGATGTCGTATCCACAGGTACAAAAATATCCGGAACAATTCCGCCGCCTCCATATACTACTTTTCCTTTCGGAGTGGTAAATCGCAAGGAATCTACTACCTTGATACTGTCTTTGGAAAGCAATTCTCCACTGAACATTCTGTTTTTAAAATCCAAAGCATAGGTGGAATTATCGTCCAAGCGATATGGTTTTTGAATACATCTGCCTGTGGGCGTAAAATAGCGAGCAATGGTCAATCGCACTGCGGAACCGTCACCAAAATTTTTCTGCTGTTGCACCAATCCTTTGCCAAAAGAACGGCGTCCTACAATCACGCCTTTGTCATTGTCTTGCAAAGCTCCTGCCAATATTTCACTTGCCGATGCTGAACCTTCATCGATCAAAACATATAGTTTTCCATCTTCAAAACTCCCTTCACTCGTGGCATAGGAATTCTCAATCCTTCCTCTGTTATTTTCCGTAAACACAATCAACTTCCCGGCTTCTAAAAATTCATCGATAATTTGATTGGCGATATGAATGTATCCGCCTCCATTTTGACGCACGTCCAAGACTAATTTTTTCGCTCCTTGCTTTTGCAATTCGCTCAATTTTTCTTTGAACTCCTGATAGGAAGTCATTGCAAAACGATTCAATTTCAGGTACCCCATATCTGGAGTGAGCATGTATCCTACCTCTACACTCAAAATAGGCACTTTGTTTCGAACGATTGGAATGTTCAAAAAAGTATGGGTTTGTTTTCTGTATACTTGTAAATCGACCTCAGTGTTGGCCGGCCCTTTCAAAATTTTGACAATCCCTCTGCTCGACAAATTTTTGTTGTACAACGTATCGTTGTTGGCTATTAAAATTCTATCTCCTGCTAAAATACCGGCTTTTTCACTCGGCCCTCCTTTCAGAACTTTGGTTACAACAACCGAGTCTTTGTGCATAAAAAACTGAACGCCAATACCTTCAAAGTTTCCTTGCATATTTTCTTGACTTGCTAAAAAATCTTCTTTGGAAAAATAAACAGAATGGGGGTCTAGCTTGGCAACAATGCCTGACACAACATCTTCTAATATTTTGTCTGTGTCTATTTCATCAACATAATCCTGCTCTATAAATTGCAACAACTTGTTTATTTTCTGAAACTTTTCATTCTCGAAAAATCGTGCTGTTGGCAAATAAAGTGATGTTGCCAAGGCAATTCCAAAAGCGATTGCCATTCCTGTAAAAAAAGAAGGGTTGTTTTTATTCTTCAGCATAGCCTTCAATATGATTTACTTCCACTCCTGCTTCTTTTAAAAATTCCACCCCCGACAAATCTTTGTAGGCTCGTGCGTACACCACTCTTTTGATCCCTGATTGGAGGATTAGCTTGCTACAATCTCTGCAAGGAGAAAGCGTGATGTACAAGGTGGCTCCTTCTGAAGACTGTGTAGAGGCGGCCACTTTCAAAATTGCATTGGCCTCTGCATGCAACACCATCCATTTGGTTTCTCCATTTTCATCTTCACAACAATTGTCAAATCCTGTGGGAGCTCCATTGTATCCGTCTGAAATAATCATCCTGTCTTTGACAATCAAAGCACCTACTTGTTTTCGCTTGCAATGAGATAATTTTCCCCATTCAAATGCCATATTAATGTAGGCTCTGTCGTATTTTAATTGTTTTTTATCTGTCATCTAGTCAAACTTCTTTTTTTAATTGTCAAAAATCGTGAATCTGAGTCGAAACCACAAACCTTGGTCTTTTTCATGCAATACCTCTGCTAGCCTAGTAAATTTTTTACAAAGGGTTCCCATCGTTCTTGCATCATTGGAATCACGATGCCCATCACGATTGCAGAAAACACTAGTATCCAATCTCTTTTGGAAATGCGCAGTAACTTGTTTGCTACTAAAAACAAAACGAGCATAAGAAAGGCAATGACGAGTTGTGCAGCCTCAATTCCCAATGCAAATTGAATTAAGGGAAGTATTTTTGAAGAGGCATCTGACAATAACATTTGCAAATAATACGAAAACCCCAAGCCGTGTATCCATCCAAAACCAAAGGTTAAAAGCAATTTAAACCGAAATCCTGTTTTGTTTTTCACGCCTGATAAAAGATTTACCAGCGCGGTTGCAAAAATTGTAAAAGGGATTAAAAATTCAATAAAGGCACTTTTCAAATGGATAATGCCATAGATTGCCAAGGTCAATGTTAAGGTGTGTCCCACGGTAAATGCAGTGACCAAACCCAACAATTCTTTCCATTGTTTTGTTGCGTAAGGAACAACTAACACAAATAAGAACAAGATATGATCATAGGCATTTAAATCGAGTACGTGATTCAGCCCAAGCTTGAAAAAAAGCATCAAATCATTCATATTGTTTTCCTTTTTCTATGGTTTCAACGAAAATACCACAATGCTACCCATCGTACTTATTTTAAGGTGCGGGATTGGGTTGTAACAATTGCACTTGGTCTATCTCTTGTAAAATTTCATCCGACAACTCCACGTTCGCAGTTGCAATGTTTTGTTTTAGCTGTTCTAGCGTGGTTGCGCCAATAATGTTCGATGTGACAAACGGTTGCTGGGTAACAAAGGCTAAGGACATTTCTGTAAGACTCAAATTGTGTTTTTCGGCCAAATCAGCGTATTTTTGAGTTAAGAAACGGGCTTGTTCACTGTTGTATCTTGAAAAGACAGGAAATAGTTTCAAACGTGATTTTTCCGGCAAGTCTCCTTGTAAATATTTTCCTGAGAGCACTCCAAACGCAAGTGGCGAATAGGCCAACAAGCCTACCTCTTCACGCATAGCCATCTCTGAAAGCCCAATATCAAAAGTGCGATTCAACAAGGAATATGGGTTTTGAATTGTTTTTACAGGACTGAAATTGTGCTTTTTGCTTTCTTCCAAATGACGCATCAAACCCCAAGGCGTCTCGTTTGAAATTCCGTAATGACGAATTTTTCCCTCTTTGATCAAACTGTCTAACTTGGCAACAATTCTGTAAAAATTATCTTGCCACTTGTCTTCAAAATCGTGCTTGTAATTGAGTTTTCCAAAAAAATTGGCTTTTCTCTCTGGCCAATGCAATTGATATACATCCACATAGTCCGTTTGCAAACGTTTTAAATTGTTATTCAACGCTTCATCGATAGAGGCATCTGAAAAATCCATGTTTTTTCGAATGTATTGCAATCCAGGATTGGGTCCTGTGATTTTCGTAGCAATTACGAGATCTTCCCGCTTCTGATCTTTCAACCAAGAACCTATAAATCGCTCTGTACTCCCTTGTGTTTCTTGTCTTCCCGGAACGGAATACATTTCAGCAGTATCGATAAAATTGACTCCTTTGGATACAGCATAATCCAACTGTTCGTGTGCTTCTGCTTCGGTATTTTGCTCACCAAAGGTCATGGTGCCTAAACAAATTTTACTGACCTTGATGTCAGTTTTAGGGATATTTGTGTATTTCATGGTATGCTGTTTTTCTATTTGTTTGCGTGATTGGGGGAAAAAATTTCGTTGCTGTAGTGTGTGATCAAAGTCTTCGAAAAAACCATCCTTCAGCCTCCAAAAACGCTCGAGTGTGCGCTAAATTAGAGATTTATTCTGCAAATACCAATTCTTGTTCTGTTAATAATTCCTCGTTGTTGTAGCGCAGAAAAAGTTGCGCCACAGCAATCGTATCTTTCTCACAATAACGCACGATTCTTTCCAAATCTCTATCTTGATAATACACCGCTGCTACTTGACTTCCATCAATGTCTTCTTTTGGTGACGGAACCTCCAATATCTCAGTTAATAATTTTAAAGATGTGTAGTGTTTGTAATCTCCAAATTTCCACATCTCCAAGGTGTCTAGATGAGGGACTTCCCACGGTTTTTTTCCAAACAAATTTAGCTTTTTTGGCAGCGCTATTCGATTCACAATCATTCTTCTTGCGATGTATGGAAAATCAAATTCTTTGCCGTTATGACCACATAATAGGTGGTAATTCTTGCTAAAATGATTTTCTAACAATTGTTTGAAATCAAGTAAAATTTGTTCTTCTTCTTTGGCATAAAACGATTTTACTCGAAAAACACGTGCTTTCTTTTGCGCTGTAAAATAACCAACTGAAATACATATTATTTTACCAAATTCCGCCCAAATTCCTGCTTTTTCATAAAAATCTTTTGGACTGATTTCTTGATCTTGGGCATTTTTTGGTTTTCGTTGGTAAGCTGTTTTAAGTGCGAAGAGTTCTTTTTTGATACTTGACAATTCTTCAAAAGTCTCGTATTCTGGAACGGTTTCGATGTCCAAAAAAAGGACGTTTTCTTTGTAGATGGCTAAATTCAAGTTGGCAAATTTTTACATAAATATACAAAAAGCCCGTGATTTTGACTCACAGGCTTTTGAACATTCTATTTGTGATACAAGACTATTTGTCTGCTGCGTCCAAAGAACTTTGATTGGCTTCGAAATATTCCTGAATCAAATTCATCGTAGCTTTCAATAGATCTTTTGTTTCTAGCAACAATCCGAAATACAGGGTTGTGTTTTTGGGACTCGACTCTTCTGTTCTCGTTCTTTCCACCTGTGCTTGAATTTTTTCATTTAACAAAACAAACAATTCTTTGTCATTCAAAATTTCTGCTATCTGATCAAAAGACAAAGTGTCAAAAGCCTTCTTAATTTTTCCAAAGTAAATATCCAAGGCATTTTCTACTTCTTTCAACTCTCTGACTTGAGAGTTTTTTAATTTTTTGTGGTTGTTATTTACATGTTTGTTTGTTGCTTTGACAACAAACTCCAACGATTGTGTCATGTCTTGCAAGTAACCTAAAATATTGATGTAGAAACTACTTGCACTCACACTCATCTCATCTAAATTTTTGATGAAATAAAAGATATTATCTCTTAAGTCATCCACTTCTGTAGAGAGTTTTTCTGTGTCTTTTTTACATTTTTTAAGAATGGTCAAATCTTGTTTTGACAGTCCTTTGATGGAATTACTATAAATTTTATTTCCTCTTTTTACAACCGACGCAATATTTCCTGCACTTTCCTCAATAACTCCTTGAATAGAAGTACTCTCTGCTTGACTCAGTTGGTCTTCGGCTTTTTCTTGTTTTATTTTTTTATTGTGCACTATGTAGTTTCTGGCAATCAAGCCAAAAGCAATAATCAACAAAAGAGGGAACATCAATTGCAAATTCAAATTCAGCAAATAGGCCACCAAGGCTGCCGCCGTAAACGCAATGAATGCGGTAAAAAACCAGCCTCCAATTACATTTAAAACGCCTGCAACTCTATACACCGCACTTTCTGCTCCCCAAGCTCTATCGGCCAAAGAAGTACCCATGGCTACCATAAAAGTCACATACGTAGTTGATAGGGGCAATTTCATAGAGGTTGCCACAGAAATTAATACCGCAGCCACCATTAAATTCACAGCAGCACGTACCAGATCAAATGCAGGCATCTCGTGTACTTTTTCTTTGGAAAGACTGATGACCGGTACTTGAAATTGTTTGTCTATTTTCACTTGCCATCTTTTGGGAATTAACATGGCGACAAGCTCAGAAGAAGTTACGGCAAATCGCACAAAACTTCGAGACAAAAAATTGGGTTGAAAACGCTCTTTTGTGGCTCCTTGACTGGAAAGGTCAATGGATGTTTTTACCACTTGCTTGGCTTTGCTCGAAAACCATAAGGTAATCACCATAATCATCCCTGCAATAAAAAGCAACCAGTTGTTTGTGGGAACTTTTTTAGCTAGTACCTCCATAGAAAACTCAGAAGCCAGCTGTCCAGACGCAACAAATGCTTCGTAAGAATTGAGCGCTGCTATAGGCACTCCAATAAAATTGACCAAATCATTTCCCGAGAAGGCCAAAGCCAAAGCAAAGGTTCCCACAACAATGATCAATTTGTAAATATTTGTTTTCATGAAAGCAATCAATACATACGACAAAAAAGACCAAAAAACAGCATTGACAAGTACAATTTGAAGGACTTGGGTTTCCAAAAAATTCTTCATTGTTCCTCCAAGCAGTTCAAAATTTTGATTGGCATAGGGTGTTCCTTTCAGCCCTTTCATAAAGATAAAGTAGGTAATTGATGTCAAAGCAAAACCGCCAAACAATGCTCCAATCCATTTTGGCTTGGTTCCAAAATCATACGACAGCAAGAGTCTTGAAACCCATTGAACGAAAGCTCCTATCGCAAAAGCGACGACGACGGAAAGCAGGATGCCAAATATGATTTGTGTGGCTTTGTCTGTATTGATATAATTGACCAACTCCGAAACACTTCCATTGTTCGAAACAATTTTTACCAAAGCCATCGCTACGGCCGCTCCTAACAATTCAAAAACGATCGATACGGTTGTTGAAGTTGGCATTCCAAGGGTGTTGAAAAAATCCAACAGCAGTATGTCTGTAATCATAACTGCCATAAAAACAATCATAATTTCATCGAAATAAAAAGCACCCGGATTGAAAATTCCTTTCCTTGCGACTTCCATCATACCGCTTGAAAAAATAGCTCCGATTCCCACTCCAACACTGGCAACAATCATGATGGTTTTGAAAGAAATTGCCTTGGATCCAATGGCAGAATTTAAGAAGTTTACTGCGTCGTTGCTTACCCCAACAACCAAATCTGCAATAGCCAAGACGGCCAAAGCAATAATCATCAACAAATAAATGTCCTCCATTTTTTATGGGTTTATCTATAAAAGTGTTTGCAAATATCCATACTTCAATGATATGCCATGTTACCTAAATGTTAACATTTACAGGTGAACCTCTACTTGGACTCGAAATACCAGTTGGTCTTTTTGATGAGAAAAATCCATATAACTGAGGTCTGACTGTACCTTAAACCGGTGTCCCACAAAATACCTTGAAAAACCGAACGTATATTCTTTTCGATTGTCTCTTTGATATTCGTCTAAAGAAATAGCGGCAAATCTCGTTGAAACTTCCCATTTGTCATTCGGCATATAGCCCGCCGATACATTCAATCCGCTTCCTGTTCGAATCAATGTTTTATCTGTGGCTTCTCTTTGGGCATATTCCCCCAAAAAAGAAAACCCTTGATATTTCAGTGTGGCATCGACAAAAAAAGTTGTGGCATCGGTTTCTAACAACTCTAATGCGCGCTGATCTTTGACCGGATCTAAGTTTAAAAAATAATTTCCTTGACTCCCTCGTTCTTTTGTGGCTCCGTCGTTCAAACTGAAACCAACTCCAATCAGTGTTTTTAATTTTTTCTCTCTGCTCAAGTCACTCCCAAAAAAGGCTCCATTGTATTTAAATTTTCCAAAGGGTAAAAACTCTAGCCTACTGGTTAGCTGATATCCTCCACTGTTTTGAATGGTTATATTTCTACCTTCTCCTTGAGATATTGCTATTTTCTCACGAATCAAAAAAGTATCTGTCAAATTAAATTGGTGTCTCAACCACAGCCCAAACTCTCGATCAATATTGAATTCACTGTTCAAAGCAGAACGGTCTACGAATTGCAAACTCCCCGATGAAATAACACGTTCGATATTTCCTGGTAGCTTGGCCTGTCCAAACCAAAATTCGAAGTTTTTAGCAAATTCCCATATCACAAGAGCGTCATAGATTATGAGAGGGGTTTGGTGATTCGCGCTACCACCTCCTCTCATGTCGTGGTTTGAAAAACCCAATTCCAGCTTGTACCTTATTTTTGGAGAATAGAGAAATCCTTTCAAACGAAAGCGTGCTCTCCGCAACAAGGCAGACGACTCAAAAGTTTTGAATTGAGAACTTGTTTCAAATTGACTCAACAATTGCATGCGAGCGTTCATTTGAATGCTCCACAAACTATCCAAACTAGTGTAGTTTATGATCCCTTTTCCAATTGTAGATTTCTTTTGACCATCTTCTTGTCCTGAAATGGCCAATGTTGCAAACCACACCAACAGCACTACTATTTTTTTCCCCATAGCTAAAATTGCTCTTATAAACGCATCTAAAAATGTATCGGGGAAGGGACCGCCTTTTCTTCAAAAGGCTTGCAAGAATGAAACAATTATTTCTATGTTTACTTTTGCCGGGTCAATATACAAAAAAAGGCTGCTCAAAAAGCAGCCTCTTCACAAATTAAACTTGCTGTACTTATAACCCTATCCATGACCATCCTGAAACATCTACCGTTGCAGCGGCGTCATAGGCCTCCGTGGTTGATGCGTCGAGTCCGTCAATTTGCACATTGGTCAAATCTCCTCCGTCTTTCATGTCAATATTCTTGGCATAGCCTGACAAAGACAATCCTGTAATCGTGGCTCCGGATTGTTTTTTGAATTGCAACGCGATGCCTCCTACCGTAGAAACGGCTGTCAAA
>CAXRIA010000033.1:0-34680 GCA_964230805.1 Flavobacteriaceae bacterium | reverse complement strand
AAAAAACAAGCTTCGAGTAGTACTCACAACCAACTCATCTGTATTATATAGGCAAGAAGGTATCTTATGAATTCAGATGAACATTATAAAAACCTATTAAAAAAATTCATTCTAAACCAGTGTTCCAAAAAGGAGGCTACTCAATTTGCTACTTACATACAAGGCGTAAAAAAAGCGAATGAACTGCCTTCCGTAGAAAATGTATTGGCCCTTTTGACAGAAAAACCGGTATTGAATGAAGTGGATGCGAATCGTATTCACAACAATATACTCAAAATGACTAAAGAAAGTCAAAATAGGCCTCGTTTTTGGCAATATGTAGCTGCCGCATCCGTAGCCATTATTTTGATGCTTCCCATGTTTCTAACTAGAGAAAATGAACGGGAGCAAATTGAGCCAGTCATGACAAAAAATCTCATCGTCCCAGGCACAGACAAAGCCGTTCTCACATTAGAAGACGGTTCTCAAATTGAATTAGAAAAAGGAAAATCTGTCCAAACAAAAAATGCCCATAGCAACGGAGAGAAAATTACATACGACAACACTCGAAAAAAGAAAAAAGAATTGGTTTACAATTATCTGACCATCCCGCGTGGAGGGCAGTTCTTCATAACACTCGCTGATGGCACAAAAGTTTGGTTGAACTCTGAATCCCAGTTAAAATATCCTGTAAGGTTTCCTGATAAGACTGATCGAAAAGTTGAGCTGATTTATGGAGAAGCCTACTTTGACGTGTCCCCTAGCTCTCTTCATCGAGGAGCTAAATTTAAAGTAATCCATAATGCACAAGAGATCGAAGTACTCGGCACAGAGTTTAATGTAAAAGCCTATCAAAATGAAAATTTTGTATACACCACGCTCGTGGAAGGAAAGGTAACTGTAAGTGTGGAAGATACCTCCTACGACTTAGCCCCGAATCAGCAAGCAGGCTTACGTGTTAGCAACAAAACAATATCGATTCAGACTGTCGATGTTTACCATGAAATCGCGTGGAAGAACGGTGTCTTTAGTTTTGATGGAAAATCTCTTAATGAGATCATGCAAGTACTTTCACGTTGGTACGATGTGGAAGTTGTCTATAGGTCCAAAATTATGGAAGATCATTTAGGTTTCGTAGGGGTTTTGAGAAAGAACAAAGGTCTTGAAAACATCTTACTCAATCTCAAAAACTCGGGCGTTATCATGGATTACAAAATAAATGGCAATCAGGTAAGATTAAAATAAAAAAAGGGAACGAAGCAAAACATTTTGCACAGGTTTCATCTTCGTCCCTCAAATAGAAGTGCAATAACTAAACTTAATGTTTAACTAACACAAAGTAAATTTATGAAAATTAAATCAAAAGAGCGCTGTATCCTCTTTCAAAAACGTACCCTATTTATGGTTATAAGAACATGCATACTTCTGATATGTACCACTGTCTTTAGTTTTACTACGGAGCGTTCCTTTTCTCAAGAAAAAGTAATGATTGACCAAGACAAATTGGCAACCGTAGATCAGGTTTTTCAAATGATTAGTCAACAAACGGACTATGACTTTATTTATCAAAAAAAGTTATTCAAAGATGCACCAAAAGTACAATTAAGGAAAGGAGCGATTTTGATAACCAAATTGTTAGAAAAAAGTTTGTCTGCTAGCAATCTTAACTATGAATTGTCCGAAAGCAATGCCATTATCATCAGTAAGAACATAATGGAAAAAAATTTGACTACGAACGAGGAACAAGACGGACATGATGTTGTTGGGGTGATTACAGACACATCTGGAGTACCATTACCAGGAGCGACTATTTTAGAAAAAGGTACTACAAATGGATCTCAATCCGATTTTGATGGTGGTTTTTCGCTGCGTACGTCGAACAAAAATGCCATTTTGGTTATTTCATACGTTGGATTTTCAACCCTTGAAATACCTGTGAACGGACAATCGGATCTCGCAATCGTATTGGAAGAAAGTGCTGCGACTCTTGATGAGATTGTGGTTATCGGTTATGGCAAACTTTCAAGATCCAAAGTAATTGGCGCTGTCGCTTCCGTAAAGTCTGAAGATATAAGTCAATTACCTGTGAGTAGTGTTGATGATGCTATTGCAGGAAGGGTCGCAGGTGTTCGAATAGTTTCTAATGGTGCACCTGGTGCTGGCTCTACAATAAATGTTAGGGGAATTGGCACAGCCACAGCTGGTGGTTCTCCTTTAATCGTAGTGGATGGCTATCCTCTAACAGAAGGGAGTGACATCAATGCTATTAATCCAAATGATATAGAGTCGATGAATATCTTAAAAGATGCCGCTTCTACTGCTATATATGGTTCTAGAGGTGCAAATGGTGTTATCATGATTACCACAAAAAAAGCAAAATCTGATAAAGTTACTTTTAACTTTAATACGTATGCTGGGTTTCAAGAAGTTCTAAATCAACCCAAATTTATGAATGCATACCAATTTGCCGAAGTTGTGAAAGAAGCAAGAGATTGGGGTTATGTATCTGCAGATCCTGCAAATAGGAATGAAAACGACAGCCATGCGACAAGACTATCACAAGGTGCCGCTTCTAGACATTTAATTCCTTCAAATTTAGACAAGTACTTATCAGGCACTCCCGGTTTAACAGATAACGATTGGTTGGATGATATTTTTAGAAAAGGTAGAATCGAGAGTTACGATATATCTGCGTCTGGTAGGTCAGGGAATACAAACTGGTATCTTTCTAGTGGCTATTTCAATCAAGAGGGTATCATGATTGGTTCTGATTTTGAAAGATATATTGCCAAAATTAATTTAAACACAAAATTCCACAATAAATTATCTTTTGGACTAGACTTGACCCCCAGTATTTCAAACAACAATCGCATCACGGAGGGATGGACCGATAGTCCTTTGCAGCAGGCCATATTGTCAGAACCTTTTTTCACTCCATACAACAACCAAGGCGAACTAAATATTAGTCAACAGATTCGATGGCACAACAATGGTGGTACAGACGGTGCCTTAGCAGAGAACCCTGTGGCCATCGCATTACGGCGCAAAGATGAAAGAAATAAATTCAGACTATTTGGTAATGCATTTTTAGAATATCAAATAACTGAAGACCTAAAATTTAAAACCTTATTGGGTGGTGATTATGATTATTCATTAAGAGAAACGTTTAGACCTGCTTCAATTGGAAGTTATAGAAATGATGTAGATGCTACCGTCGCATGGGCTACAGAACGTACTTTAGTTAGACAAAATATTATTACAGAAAATACATTTACCTATGACAAAAGCATCGGCAAACATAACTTTAATGGTTTGGCAGGGTATTCGTATCAAAAAGAAAATTCAACCCGTACTTTTGTAGACGCTCCTAATTTGGATAGTGACAATATTCCCAATATTGCCGGTACCGCTGAAACAACATCCGATAAAAGAATTTCAGAGTGGGTACGAATCTCTTACTTTGGTAGAGTTCAATACGATTACGATTCTAAATATTTAATTTCTGCCTCCACCAGAAGAGATGGTTCCTCTCGTTTTGGGGCAGCTACTAAATTTGGTAGCTTCTCTTCTTTTTCTGCCGGATGGGTAATCAGTAATGAGCTATTTTTTCCAGAAGATACTTTTGTCTCTAAATTAAAATTAAGATACAGCTGGGGACAAACAGGAAATGACCAAATCGGAGATTTTGGATCTATCGCAACGCTTAAAAACCTGAATGGATTCATAGATGGAAGTTTAGCTATTGGTCAAATTCCAAGTACCTCTCCCAATGCTGACTTATCCTGGGAAACATCCGTTACCAATAATATTGGTTTTGATTTAGGCTTGTTCGATAACAAATGGAATTTAATAGTCGATTATTTTGTTGCAAAAACTAAAGATATGCTACTGGATGTTCCTGTACCCTTACAATCTGGCTTTACAGAATCTCTACAAAATGTCGGCAAGATGGAAAACAAAGGATTAGAAATTGTTCTCTCTACTTCAGAGATTAATTTGGGCGGTGTCCTATGGAGTTCCAGCATTAATTTCACGACCATTAAAAATACCGTCAAAGAATTGGGATCAGGGCAAACGGAGATTATTGAGGGTGCTCATATTACTAAAATTGGGAATTCTATAGGGGAACTTTTTGGGTATCAAGTTGATGGTATTTACAAATCTCAAGCAGAAATAGATGCTTCTGCACAAAGTGGGACTGATGTTAGGGTTGGAGATTGGAGAATTGTTGACACGTCAGGTGATGGTATTATTAACGACGATGACAGACAGTCATTGGGAGCTACATTACCCGATTTTACCTACGGTATGAACAATCGATTTTCATATAAAAACTTTGACTTAAATGTTTTTGTAGATGGGGTTCAAGGCGTAAATGTGTTATCTAGAACCGTAAGGAATGCCTCAAATGGTCAAGGGTTCTCCAATCAATTTCAATATTATTATGAAAATAGATGGCACCCGACAAACAATCCAGACGGTTTTTTAGCAAGACCTGATTACACACAATCAGAAGAAAGAAGAAGAGCAAATGTATCATCTGCATTTGTAGAAGACGGCTCTTTTTTCAGAGTTAGAAATATCACATTGGGGTATAATTTCTCTGACAACATCTTAGAAAAAATAAACCTAACGAGATTACGGCTCTATGTGACGGCAACAAATCCTTTTCTTTTCACAGATTTCAAAGGTTTTAATCCAGAGCAAAGAGATAATGGCGATCCACTTGCTCCAAGTGACACACAAGGAGTTTATCCTCTAAACAAATCCTTTGTTTTAGGATTAAACGTTTCATTTTAACTCAAAAAAAATAGAAAATGAAAATAACAAATTATATTAAAATATTGCTTGCATGCATCATTTTGACAGCTTGCGAAAATGATTTAGATACGGCTCCCGAAGATAGATTTACAGTAGAAAATTTTTATAAAAATGCTTCAGATATTGAAGCTGCAGTAAATGCCGCTTATGGTGGGCTTCAAAAAAATGGTTTGTACGGTTTTAATTACCATATTCTTATGGAAACGAGATCAGACAATACTTTTGAAGAAGAACCTTCTAATTCGGGTGGTTTTGGAGATGTTGACTTGTTTAACAGAGTGACTACAAATTCTGTCTTTAGAAAAACTTGGGTCGATTCTTATGTTACAATTCAAGCTGCCAATATTGTCCTAAATAGAATTGATGCCATTCCTGATATGGAGAGTACTTTAAAAGAAACCAGAAAAGGAGAAATGAAATTTATAAGAGCTCTGGTATATTACAACTTGGTAAATTTGTATGGTGGTGTCCCTTTGGTACTTCAAGAAACAACAAACCCTACAGATTATTTTGGACAAGGAAGGGCTAGCGTGCAAGAAATCTTTGATCAAGTAATCAAAGATTTAGAGGAAGCTTCAAATGCTTTGCCAGAATCCAATGATATCGGTAGAGCAAATAAAGCTGCTAGTCTCCTCCTTTTGGGGAAAGCGCATTTAACTCTTGGCAATCCTGAAGAAGCGGAAACTGCACTGCGAGCTATTGACGAGTATCCATTTATAAACACCTATGCCGATTTATTTGGTATTGAAAACGAAAACAATGCCGCTTCCATTTTTGAGGTACAGTTTCAATCTGGCATAAATGTTGATGAAGAGGGAAGCCTCTTTGCAGCGCGGTTTAATTCTCAAAAAAACCCTGGTTCTAAAGGAAATAACATCATTACACAAGACTTATTAAACTCTTTTGAAGCGGGTGACTTGCGTAAAAATGAAATTGTCCAAGATCCTTTAGACCCTACCGTTTACATCTCTACAAAATACATTGATGACAATAGAGCCATCGTAGATGACGGAGATAATAATGTCATTGTTTTTAGGTATGCAGATGTCCTACTATCACTTGCTGAAGCTTTAAATTCAATAGGATTTGTTGCAGATGGCGAAGCTTTTGAATTGATTAATAGAATTAGGACAAGAGCCGGTTTGCCAAATTTAACTTCTGCCACAATTACAAACCAAGAAGAGTTTTCTGAGGCATTATTAGAAGAGAGGAGACACGAATTTTTCTATGAAAACCACAGATGGTTTGACTTAAAAAGATTGGGAAATCCTGTTCAAGTAATGAACGATCATTTTACGAATTTTGTTGGTTTAGACATCACAATTGATCAAAATGATTTATTGCTTCCCATTCCTCTAGACCAATTGAACAGTGATCCTGGTAGTATGGAACAAAATCCTGGTTATTAATTAGAACATATAAATTTTATGAGATCTTACAGCAAGCTTTTTGGTATTCTTTTTTTCCTAATTTTAAATTCTTGTGGCTCTGATGAGCCCATGGTAAATCAAGTAAATGCCTCTTTCGAAATTCAGCAAAGTGACTATTTTGCCAATGAACCCATTCATTTTTCAAATACCTCTTCTGGTATTGATGAGAATTCAGTTTTTGAGTGGGACTTTGGGGATGGGAATAGCTCTACAGACAAAAGTCCTACACACACTTATTCTACCATTGGAGAGGGTACATTTCGTGTCGTATTAAAAGTTACCAATGTTGACAGTGAAAGCAGTTTTACAAAAGAAATCGCTGTTGCTTTCACAGAAAACATAGAAGGTCGAAAAAGCTTGCTAGAAAAATTAGAAGAAAATAGAATCCTAACCTGTGCTCATAGAGGATATCAAAATAACGCCCCAGAAAATTCTTTAAAATCAATTCAAGATGCAATCGATGAAGACATCGAGATGGTTGAAGTTGATGTAAGACAAACAAGGGACGGGAAATTTGTCTTAATGCACGATCGTACACTAGATAGGACAACCAATGGTTCTGGTGAAGTAAGTGACTTCACACTGTCAGAGTTACAACAACTCAGACTAAAAAACAATCATGGTGTTTTAACAAGTGAAACTATTCCCACTTTACAACAAGCATTACATTTAGGTAGAGGTAAAATCTATTTTGATTTCGACATAAGCGACAACAAAGTGTCATTCGATAGAATATACCCTGTCGTAAAACAATACGGCATGATCAAACAATCTTTATTCTACACGCAAGGAGTTAGTGTCACAAAGTCTGCATTTAATAAAGATTCAGATGTAATTGCAATGCCAATAATAAGTAATGAAGACAGATTCAGTCAATTTGAAAATGACAATAGAATAAAAGTCGCCCATTTCCAGTCTGAAACTTTCAACCAAAATTTTGTGACTAGAGCCAAAGCAAAAGGTTGGTTTATTTTTATAAATGCGTATGTAAACACAACAAAATCTCCTTTAGATGACAACTATTCGGAAGTGATTGAAATAAGCAACTTAGCTGGTAATATTATACAAACGGATTTCCCCGTTTTGGTAAAAGAACATTTAAACAATTAACAAAATGAAAAATAACATAATCTATAGAATTACACAATTGGTGTTTTTATGTATGCTATTCGTATCCTGTGAGGAAAATGAAATTGGCAAACCTACTTCTACAATGATTCCTACAGCCAATTTTTCTGTAGCCGCAGAAAAATTTGAAGCAAATCAAAAAATAGAATTTATAGACCTATCTGAAGATCCTGATGGTTTTATAACTGCCTGGCAATGGGATTTTGGGGATACTCAAAGATCCTCAGATCAATCCCCTGATCACTTTTACCAATTTGGAGGTAGTTATATGGTAACGTTAATTGCCACTGATAATACCGGTAGTAAAAGTGACATTTTTTCAAAAGAGGTTGTTGTAGCTGATGACCCATTGGCAAACATTGCTCCACCTGAGACGCTTTGGAGCATTGATTTAGATGGTGAATTAAACCACTCAAACCCTGCAGTATCTGACGATGGAACAGTATACATAGGTTTTAATCAAGCAATAAGAGAAAACCAAGGTCCTGATTTCTATGCTATAAAAGACGGTGCAAAAGTTTGGGAACAAGTATTCCTAGAAGGTGGTGAACAAAAATCAGATCAAATTAGATCATCTCCTTCTATTGGTCCAAGTGGCAATTTATATACCTCATCTTTCTATAGTAGAACCACCTTTGTATTAAATTCAACAACTGGTGTTATTGAAAATGAAATAAATTTAGATGCAAGAGTCAGGTACACCTGCCCAACATTTGGTGCAGATGGCTCTGTATATATCGCCGGTCATGATAAGGGTGGTAAGGGTTTCCATTCAGTAAATCAAAGTTTAACTGTGGCTAATTGGGTATTTGAAAGTGGTTCAGAATTTAACGCAACTCCGGCAATAGGTTCAGATGGTACTATTTATATAGGATCAACAAATGACAATTTCTATGCAATCAAACCTGATGGTACTGAAAAATGGCGTATCAATTACGGAACTTGGACTGCTAGTGCAACTGCAATTGGTCCAGATGATACTATTTATTTTTCTGGTGAAACAGCAACAGGGGGGGTATTATTGGCAATCAATCCTGATGGAACAATAAAGTGGCAAAAAGACTTGCCTGAAAAAGCAGCTCAAGGTGGTCCATCAATAGCTGCAGATGGTACGATATATCTTGGTGGTTACGAAGAAAAAATGATTGCTTATAATCCTGACGGCACAGAAAAATGGTCTTATTCAGCAAAGGGGCCTATTGAAGTTGTACCTGCTATTGATAATGACGGCAATCTTTACTTTGGGGACACAAATGGATTCTTTCACGTTGTAAACTCAGATGGTTTAAATCTATACAAAGTCGTAAAACTTGGAAATGAAATTCATTCTTCAGTTGCCATTGGTTCTGATGGTACTATATATGTAGCAGCCAATCAAGGAGATATTGGTAAAGTATATGCTTTAAAAACGGAAGCTACTGGTTTACAAACTGGTGGTTGGCCCATGTATGCTAAAGATGCAAAACATACAGGAAGGTAAAAACATCTTTTTAATTCCCAATCCTAAAATAAAATTAAAAACCTAAAAATCATGCATTTGAAATTAAACTTGTATCCAATTTTGATGATCGTCATTTTATTGATCTCTTGTGAAAATAAAACGACTTCAAAAAAAATAAACAACGTGAATGGCAAATCAAATTTCATTTCAATTCAAGAAAAAATAACAAATCTAAAAGATTCTAAAAACAATCAAGTGATTGTAGTGGCTCATCGTGGGGATTGGCGTAATGCTCCGGAAAATTCATTACAAGCCATACAAAACTGTATCGATATGGGGGTTGATATGGTTGAAATAGACATTCGTGAAACCAAAGACGGCCATTTGGTTTTAATGCACGACAAAACTTTAGATAGAACCACAAACGGTAAAGGGAAAATAAAAGAGTGGACACTAGATTCTCTAAAAACCTTACAATTACTCGATGGCCTAGGAGTACCCACACACCATAAAATACCAACGCTCAAAGAAGCATTACAAACATCAAAAAATAAAATATTGATTAATCTTGATAAAAGCTATCGCATTTTTGATAAGTGTTATAAAATCATTCAAGAAACAGGGACACAGAATCAAGTGGTCATTAAAGGCTCAAAACCATTATTAAAAGTTCAAAAAGAATTTGGAAATTATTTAGACAAAGTACACTTTATGCCCATTATAAAATTACCCAATACTGAGGCAAATGCAATTGTTCAAGAGTATTTATCATCAAATACTTTACCTATCGCTTTCGAATTTACTGTAAAACACGATAGCATACAATTCATAAAAGAATTTAAAAAAATTCGAGAAAGAGGATCCAGTATTTGGGTAAATGCATTATGGCCCCATCACAATGCAGGTCATGATGATGAAAAAGCAGTACAAGATCCGACTGTTTACAATTGGTTTATCGAAAACGGTGTTGACATCATTCAAACAGACCGCCCCCAATTACTATTGGACTATCTGAGAAAAAATGGACTTCATGACTGAAAAAGTGTAAAGAAGTTACAAATAGCATGAATCACTCTGAACTTAGTTTGACTGAAATAATTTCAAAAACAAAAAAATGATACAAAAAATTCAAAAGTTTTTTGCTCCCTCACCAGCAAAAGAATTGATAAATGACAAAAGCCTACTTATTAAAAAATATAAAAGGGACAAGTGGAGCGTATTTCTATCCGCAATGTTTGGATACGCTTTTTTTTATGTCTGTAGATTAAGCTTAAGTGTCATCAAAAAACCATTGGTTGATGCAGAAATATTTAATCCCGCTCAACTGGGACAAATAGGATCCGCATTGTTTTTTTCCTATGCCATCGGGAAATTGGTGAATGGGTTCTTATCAGATCATTTAAATGTGAACAAATTTATTTCCATCGGTTTGCTATTTACAGCATTGGCCAACTTAATCCTAGGATTTTTCCCCGTGTTTATTGTGTTTATCATCGTTTGGGGTTTGAGTGGCTGGTTCCAGTCACAAGGTGCAGCTCCTTGCGTGGTAGCCCTTACCAGATGGTTCAAGGCAAAAGAACGAGGCACTTATTATGCAGCATGGAGTGCTAGCCATAACATCGGTAAGGCAATAGCCTTTACACTCTTGCCTATGTTGATGGGGTTCGGCGGATGGCGCTGGGGATTCTGGGGAGCAGGCGTTGTCGGTATCATAGGAGCCATTATGGTAAAGCTATTCCTCTACGACAGTCCTGAGAGCAGAGGATTGCCATCAGTAGTCTCCCTAGAGCAAAAAGAAAAAGGAAAAAATTCTGTTGAGAAAAAACCTGAGAATGTAAAAAGTTCTCAAAAAGCCATCTTAAAAAATCCGGCCATTTGGATATTAGCACTCTCATCTGCATTGATGTACGTTATCCGTTATGCCATAGAGAGTTGGGGCGTATTCTATGCAGAGGCAGAAAAAGGGTATAGCAATGTAGAGGCCGCACAAATCATAGGATTGACAGCCATATCCGGAATAATCGGTACGGTGGCCTCAGGATTTATATCGGACAGATTTTTCAAGGGCAGTCGAAATGTCCCGGCTTTGGTGGCAGGAATTCTCAATGTCGCATCCGTATCCGTCTTTTTGCTGTATCCCAACTCAAACGTATTGACCGATTCCATAGCAATGATCGTACACGGGTTTGCTATCGGAATCTTAATCACTTTTCTCGGAGGTTTGATGGCGGTAGATCTCGCACCAAAGAAAGCCGCAGGAGCAGCTATGGGCTTGATAGGAATAGCTAGTTACGCAGGAGCGGGCATCCAAGAAGTCATGAGTGGAATTTACATAGAAGATTCAGGATTACTAGTAGACGGGTTAATTACCTATGATTTTTCACAAATAAGAATCTTTTGGTTAGGAGCAGCCATACTTTCCATGATTTTAGCCGTATTGGTTTGGAATGCAAAAGCCAACGATTGAAAAAAAACCATAAAAAAACAAACCGAATTTAAGAACAAAACAGTGAGTAGAAAATTATTGAAAAAAGTAAAAAAAAGTTTTAAAAACCAATTTGGTTCAAATCCATTGCTAGTATTTTCTCCTGGAAGAATAAATCTTATAGGAGAACACACCGATTATAATGGAGGTTATGTTTTTCCAGCTGCTATCAATAAAGGAATCGCCCTTGCGATACAAAAAAGTCATGATCCAAAGAGTATGGTTTATGCAATTGACAAAAAAGAAAAATATACATTCCAACTAAATAACATTCAACCTTTAAAAAAGGATACTTGGAAAAATTATGTTTTAGGTGTTGTCGCTGAAATTCAAAATCTAGCTAAAAAAATTGAAAATTTCAACATCGCCTTTGCCGGAAACCTCCCAGGTGGTGCAGGAATGTCTTCCTCGGCCGCATTAGAAAACAGTGTAGTTTTTGGTCTCAACGAGTTGTTTGGCTTGGAATTAACTAAAATAGAAATGATTTTAATTTCACAAAAAGCAGAACACAATTATGTAGGAGTTCATTGTGGAATTATGGATCAGTATGCCAGTATGTTCGGAATTAAAAACAATGCCTTGTTATTGGATTGTAAATCCACAGAATCTAGGCCTTATCAAATAAATTTTAAAGAGCATCAGTTTGTATTGATCAATACGAATGCAAAGCACAATTTAGTCACTAGTGCTTATAATGACAGACGTTCTGCTTGTGAACATGTTGCGAAAAAATTAGATGTTAAAACACTGAGAGAGACAACAGAGACAGACCTAAAAAAAATCATTCATAAGGTGAGTCCTGCCAATTATCAAAAAGCCTTGTATGTCATACAAGAAATAGACAGGACTCTAAAAGCAGCAAAAGCAATTGAAAATAATGACTTGAAAACATTGGGTTCTTTGCTTTACCAATCTCACAACGGCTTATCAAATCAATACAAAGTAAGTTGCGACGAACTCGATTTTCTCGTGACACAAGCGAAAAAGAACAAAAAGGTATTGGGTGCAAGAATGATGGGGGGCGGTTTTGGTGGCTGCACCATCAATTTAGTCTCAAAAAGCGAAACAAATGCTTTCACCAAAAAAGTTTCGAAATCCTATAAAGAAAAGTTTAACAAAGAATGTTCGATCTATAAGATCAAACTAACAGACGGCGTTCAAAAAATTAAAATATGAAAAAGAAAATAGTCGTTACAGGAGGTTGTGGATATATCGGTTCTCATACGGTTGTAAATCTGATGAAAAGTGGTTTTCATGTAGTAATAATAGACGATTTCTCGAATTCTAATGAATTTATTTTAGAAAATCTTGAAAAGATTACATCAAAAAAACCCGTATTTGTGTTTGGAGACCTTAAAGACCAAAATTTCACAAAAAACACACTTAAAAAACATCAAGACGCCTTTGCTGTCATTCATTTTGCAGCACACAAAGCGGTGGGAGAATCCGTATCAAACCCTTTAAAATACTATCAGAACAATCTTTTTTCCTTAGTGAATGTTCTTTCAGCTATGGACAAATACACGATTAAAAACTTTATATTTTCGTCATCAGCAACCGTTTATGGCACCCCGAAAAAATTGCCTATCACAGAGGAACACCCAATACAACACCCCTTTTCTCCTTACGGCAATACCAAAAAAATTGCAGAAGAAATCTTGGCAGATTTTGTGAAGTCAAGCATCGATTTTAATACAATCTCACTAAGATATTTTAACCCGATTGGTGCGCATCATTCAGGACTGATAGGAGAACTTCCACAAGGGGTTCCAAATAACTTATTGCCTTATATAACACAAACAGCTATAGGAAAGAGAAAACAACTTCTTGTTTTTGGTGATGATTATCCAACTTCAGATGGAACACCTATTAGAGACTATATCCATGTTGTTGATTTAGCTGAGGCACATGTGGCAGCATTAGACAGATTAATTAATGCTAAAAATGAATCCCATTTTGAAACCTTCAATTTAGGGACGGGAAACGGATTCTCTGTATTAGAGATCATCAAAATGTTTGAAGAGGTATCCCACACCAAACTAAACTATAAGATCGTTGCCAGACGACCCGGAGATGTTCCGGAGTTGTATGCATCAACAAAATTAGTCGCTGAAAAACTAACCTGGAGTGCCAAAAAAGGGTTGAAAGAAATGATTGAATCTGCTTGGCATTGGGAAAAAAAATACAATCAAAAATAATCCATTGAAAATGAATCGAAACACAAATCTTGAAAATTATTCCCACAAGCGCTTCAATATATTAACAGGCGAATGGGTTTTGGTATCACCTCACAGAGCCAAAAGACCATGGCAAGGACAGGAAGAAACCATCCAAAATGAAAAGAGACCCACTTATGACGAGTCTTGTTATTTATGTGCGGGAAACACCAGAGTTAATGGAGAGGCAAATCCCCTCTACGAAGATGTTTTTATATTTACCAACGATTTTGCTGCGTTGCAAAAAGACTCACCAGACTTTGAGGTCAATGATGGATTATTAATTGCCAAAAGTGAAAAAGGGATTTGTAAAGTCGTGTGCTTTAGTCCCGATCACTCAAAGAGCTTGGGCAATATGACTTCGGAAGAAATCCAAAAAGTAGTTTTCGCATGGCAAAAAGAATACAAGGAGCTCGGAAGTCATGATTTGATCCATTACGTACAAATTTTTGAAAACAAAGGGGCGGTCATGGGGTGTAGTAACCCACATCCACACGGGCAAATTTGGAGCCAATCCACCTTACCCAACGAAGCACACAAAAAGGACACACAACAAGCAAACTACTACCGAAAGCACGGTAGTAGCCTGTTGGGAGACTATCTGGTACAAGAATTAAAAGAGAAAGAGCGTATTATTTATGAAAATGATGCCTTTGCAGTACTGGTTCCTTTTTGGGCAATCTGGCCTTTTGAAACCATGATTGTTCCCAAAACACATCAATCAAGTATTTTAGAAATTGATACAAATCAAGCGTATTTATATGCAGAAGCCATTTCTAAAATAACCAGGGCCTACGACAGGGTTTTTGACACACCATTCCCCTACTCTAGCGGTATTCATCAAGCACCAACCAATGATAATAACCATAACCATTGGCACTGGCACATGAGTTTTTACCCGCCTTTGTTACGCAGTGCTACCGTTAAGAAATTCATGGTGGGTTATGAAATGTTTGGATCACCACAAAGAGATATTACACCGGAAAGCGTAGCATTGCAATTGCAAAAATTGGTAAAAATGAGCTAACAAAACTAACCTGTGATGCAAACAGACAATCTTTTGAGCTATAGTTTCGTTTTTCTTAGAGCAATCCAAAAAACGAAGGAATGACTTACACTTACAAAATGATGTTTAAAAATAAGTTCATTCCAAAACAAAAAAACCTCAAAATTTTCATTTTGAGGTTTTTTACATTTTATTAAAAACAAGCTTACAAGGCTGCCACGTGTTTGGTTAACTTTGACTGCAAATTGGCTGCTTTGTTTTTGTGGATGATATTGTTCTTAGCAAGCTTTTGCAACTTGGCCACTACAGAAGGCAACAATTGCTCTGCTTCTTTTTTATCTGTAAGCGCACGCAAATTTCTCACCGCATTTCTAGTTGTTTTATGCTGGTATTTGTTTCTCAACTGCTTTTCGCGGTCGCTTCTGATTCTTTTTAATGCTGACTTATGGTTTGCCATAATATACTGTTTTAAAAACTTAATTTTTTGTAGTCCGTAGGGGAATCGAACCCCTGTTACCAGGATGAAAACCTGGCGTCCTAACCCCTAGACGAACGGACCATTTTCTTGCTTTTTAAAGCGAGGCAAAAATAGAATCTTTTTTTAAAACTGACAAAATAATTTTCAAATTATTTGTCGTTTTTATTTTTCCCTTTTCCACGATTTAAAAAAACGCTTGCAGCTCTTTCGATTTGCGGTTGCAAAGATACACTACATTTCAACTTCTGCAAACAAATTTTACTTTTTTTTGCATTTTTTAGTAGGCTTTTGCGAAAAGAACCCTCCTGTTGGAAGGCTTTCCTGAATACACGCATTTTCCTTCTTCATTTTTTGCATCCAATGCAATACAACGAATGGTCGCCTTGGTCAATTCTTTGATCTTATCTTCTGTTGCGGCGGTTCCATCCCAATGCGCCGAAACAAAACCTCCTTTCTTTTCTAAAACTTCCTGAAACGCTTCAAAACTATCCGCTTCCGTAATGTGTTCATTTCTGTAAGCAAGTGCTTTGCGAAACAAATTCTCTTGAATTTCAGCCAATAAAACCTCCACTCGATCTTCAATGCCATCTTGCGACACACTTTCTTTTTCTAAGGTATCTCTTCTCGCCAATTCCAAAGTCCCATTTTCCAAATCTCTAGGCCCCATAGCAATTCGCAATGGCACACCTTTCAATTCGTATTCTGCAAATTTCCATCCTGGCTTGTGCGTATCTCTCGAATCAAACTTTACCGATATTCCTTTAGCCTTCAAGACTTTTACAATACTATTGGCTTTTTCAGAAATAGCATCTAGCTGTTCTTCACTTCTGTAGATAGGCACAATAACGACTTGAATTGGTGCCAATTTTGGCGGCAACACCAGACCAAAATCATCGGAATGCGTCATGATCAAACCACCTATCAAACGCGTAGATACGCCCCAGGAAGAGGCCCATACATACTCTTGTTTTCCCTCTTTGTTGGTAAACTTCACATCAAAAGCCTCTGCAAAATTCTGTCCCAAAAAATGAGAGGTTCCCGCTTGTAAAGCTTTTCCATCTTGCATCAAAGCTTCAATCGTATAAGTATCCTTCGCCCCTGCAAAGCGTTCGCTCTCCGTTTTTACTCCTTTCACCACAGGCATTGCCATAAAGTTTTCAGCAAAATCAGCATACACCTCTTGCATTTTTTTTGTCTCCTCCACTGCTTCTTGTTCTGTCGCATGTGCCGTATGTCCTTCTTGCCATAAAAACTCTGCGGTTCTCAAAAACAAGCGCGTTCGCATTTCCCAACGCATCACATTTGCCCATTGATTCACCAACAAGGGCAAATCTCGGTACGATTGAATCCAGCCCTTATAGGTATTCCAAATAATCGCTTCACTGGTAGGACGTATCACCAACTCCTCTTCTAGTTTCGCGTTGGGATCTACCATCAATTTTCCTTCCTTGTCTGGATTGTTTTTTAGTCGGTAATGCGTTACCACAGCGCACTCTTTGGCAAAACCTTCTGCGTTTTTCTCTTCTGCTTCAAACAAACTTTTGGGCACTAACAAAGGGAAATAGGCATTCTCATGTCCAGTTTCTTTGAACATTTCATCCAAGGCTTTTTGCATTTTTTCCCAAATGGCGTAGCCATAAGGTTTGATCACCATACAACCTCTTACCGCAGAATTCTCAGCCAAATCGGCTTTGACCACCAACTCGTTGTACCATTTTGAATAATCCTCGCTCCGTTTCGTTAATTTTTTACTCATCTAAAAAAGTTTGGCATAAATATTGTAATTTTCACAATAGCAAGACTGTGAATAGTGGACAAAACTACTTAATTTTCAATTCTTCAACAATAAAAAACACAATGATTATGAAAGTTTTTCCTACTTCTTTTCAATCGATACGAACTTTTGTTCTTTTGTTGCTTTTTATCGGGACTTTGCAATCCTGCGTATCGTATCAATACTATACAGAAAATTCCGATGGAATTTATTCTTCAAACCCGTATGCTAAAAATAACCAACGCGGTTACAACAACAACCGCGTATTCTCTGAGGGCATTGCCGATTTGGATTTGAACGAAACTTTGGAAGATGAAATTCTCCTAGAAGAAGAACAAGACACTCAGGAAAACAGGATACAAGAGGCAAGAAACGGCAACGTTTATGTCAATATAGGAGCGGGCTACAATTACTGGGATCCTTTTTGGAATTCATATTGGGATCCGTACTGGGGTTGGAATTATGGTTTTGCACGTCCGTTTGGATTTAACTACGGATGGAACTGGCCTTACTACAGCAATTTTCACTTCGGAAATTATTGGGGGTGGAATTATGGATTTGTCGCGCCACGATACCACCAACAGCGACGGTTGTTTGCGCCAAGAAATCGTTACTATGGTAAAAGAAACAGTCGAAGAATTGCCCACACAAACAACCATGCGCATGCTCGCGGGCATAGAAAAACCTACAATCGTGTTTCAAGTTCTGGTAGACGAGCTGTTGCGAATACCCCGAGTTACACGCGCAACAGTTCAAGAAGAACAACGAATCACAAAAACACCACCTATCGAAGAAGTAGCGCTTCCTCTACCCATAAGAATGCAACACAAAGAAAGCAGTCTAGCAATTACCAAAAATCGAACAATTATTCGAGATCTTACCGCTCTTCATCCAATTCAAATTACAACTCCCGAAGCTATGGTCAATCGAGAAGTAGAGGCAATTACTCGGGCGGTATGAGAAGTTATTCTTCAGGAAGAAGCAGCTCTTCGAGAAGAAGATAATTCAAACTTTTTAATTATACACTAACATGAGATATTTTATCCTCTTAACTATTTTTGTGTTTCAATCAACCATTTCTTTTGCACAGGCTTTGGATTACGATCATTTGGCACTCCTTTTTTCAAATGAAAATTATCAAGGAACCGCTAGATTCAATGCCATGGGTGGTGCTTTCGGAGCCTTAGGAGGTGATATCAGTGCTACTTATATCAATCCAGCTAGTGGCGCTGTTTTCAATCACAATGAATTTTCCGGAAGTTTGCAAAGCAACACTATAAGTACCAGCGCAGACTATTACGGTACAGATACGCACAACGAATTCACCAAACTTCATGCGCCGCAATGGGGTACTGTTTTCGTCTTTGACAATTTTAACACAAAATCTTCTTGGCACAAATTTGCTCTGGCCTTCAATTACAGCATGCAACAAAATTTTAACAACAATTACAGTGCAAACGGAAACAATGCCAACAATTTTGCCACATTTATCAACCACCCCCACGACACCAACAATCCAAAAAGAGCCTATTTGCAATCCTTACACCAATCTTTTACAAACGACACCCGCGGTTTGAGTGAAGTATACACCTTCTCTTTCTCGGCCGCCTATGAAAATATGTTGTACATCGGAGCTTCCATAAACACCCATGCTTTCGATTTTATACAAGAGGCTTTTTTGCAGGAAGACAACACCGATCTGGATGGCAACAAGCTTTTTGCTGATTTCATCCAGTACCAGTCGCAAATTGGAAGAGGGATTTCTGCAGGAATTGGAATCATTGCCAAACCTGACCAAAGTGTCCGGTTGGGACTCTCCTACCAAACCCCTGTTTGGTATTACGATATTCAAGAAGAAACAAACATCAACGAAGCCGATGGTTTCGCGGGAGAAACGTATATTGAAGCGAGTAATATTCCTACCCTTTTTCAAAACAACCCTGAATACAACAACTACAACTACACACTCCGAACTCCTTCAAAAACCACTTTTAGTGCCGCTGTTCTTTTCAACAAATACGGCCTGATTAGTCTTGATTATTCGCTTCGAAACTTTCAAAACGCCCACCTTGACGACGATGACAATACCTTTGTTAGAAGCAACGACAACCTAAATACGTTTGCCAACGATCAATCCAATATTTTGAGAATTGGTTCGGAATGGCGGTTGAAACAATGGCGCTTTCGCGGGGGATACACCCAACAAAAAAGTCTTTTCATCAATGAGCCTGACCATTTCGACACACAAGGGTATTCCTTCGGATTGGGATTCCAATTCAAAAACGCCAAAGTAGATTTGTTTTATCAGAGAAGAGAAAACGAAGACTTGTATGATTTTTATCGGGAGTACGATCAAATCAATGCCGCCCACCTCAATATAGAGAATACTACCTTTGGGCTTACTGTTTCTTTTTTCTTGTAAGCACCTGCGCCCATTACATTTTTCTCTCATAACTTTCAAATTTGAAAGTTTTTCATTTTGCTTGAATTAGTCTATTTTTGCAGAAACTTATTTTTGTACATGGCAACTCATAAAATCACCGTTGAACAAACAAACAATCCAAGTATTGTAAAATTCAACAGCAATCAGCTTTTGACTAAAGGCGGAAGCTACCAATTCAACAACATCGATGAGGCAAAAGAGTCTCAATTATCGCAACAGTTGTTCCATTTGCCCTTTGTGAGCAAAGTGTTTATTAGTGCGAACTTTGTGGCGATTGAAAAGTTCGACCTTGTGGAGTGGACCGACGTACAAGAAGACATCAGAGAGCTGATTGAAATGTATCTGAATCAAGGAAATTCTGTGATTACAGATGCCGCCACTCCCAAAAAAATAGTTGTTGAAATTTACGCAGAAAGCACCCCCAACCCATCGGTCATGAAATTTGGCAGCAATCGTTTGCTTTCTGAAAAAGATTACGAATACAAAAAAATAGAGGAAACCACCAATTCACCTTTGGCCAAGGAACTCTTCGGATACGTCTATGTAGCGGAGGTTTACATCGCAGAAAATTATGTTTCCATCACAAAAAACGAAACGGTTGAATGGTCTGCAGACATTGTGAACGACCTACGGTCTTTTATCAAGAATTATATTGAAAGCAATCAATTAATCGTTGACGAAACCAAAGCCATGCCAAAAATTGAGACCCCTACCGTGGATATCAACACCTTGGAAGGCACCTCTCTAGACATTGCTGGGATTCTTGAAGAATATGTAAAACCCGCTGTTGCTTCAGATGGAGGAAACATCACATTTCAATCGTATGATGAAGAAACACGAGTGGTGAGCGTGATTTTACAAGGAGCTTGCAGTGGCTGCCCTTCTTCCACCGTTACATTGAAAAACGGTATTGAAACCATGCTCAAAGAAATGCTTCCTAATAAAATTAGTAGCGTTGTCGCTATCAACGGATAATCCCTGCGCACCATGTCAAAAAAAATAACTCCTTATAAAAATTCCAATCTTGGAAAAAAAGAGCAAGTTGCTCAAATGTTCGATACCATATCTGGAAATTACGACGGCCTCAACCGTGTGATCTCTTTTGGTATTGACGTAAAATGGAGAAAAAAAGTCATCCAACTCATCGGAGCCAAGAAACCCAAAAAAATATTGGACATCGCAACGGGCACTGGAGACTTAGCCATCATGATGTCGGACCTCGACGCCGATAAAATTGTTGGACTGGACATCTCTTTGGGCATGCTGGAAGTGGGCAAACAAAAAATTGCCGCCAAAAAACTGAGTCACAAAATTGACATGGTACACGGAGATTCTGAAAACATCCCGTTTGAAGACAACTATTTTGATGCGATTACAGTCTCTTTCGGCGTTCGAAATTTTGAAAATTTAGACAAAGGTTTGCAAGAAATTTCACGAGTGCTCAAACCGGGAGGTCTTTTCGTGGTTTTAGAAACAGCAGTGCCTACCAATCCCTTGTATAAATTTGGGTACAACATCCATTCAAAATTTATTTTGCCACTGATTGGCAAACTCTTTTCCAAGGATAAAATTGCCTATTCTTATTTATCAGAATCTGCCAACGCTTTCCCTTTTGGAAAAAGGTTCAACAATATTTTGGAAAAAAATGGGTTTATTAATGCAAAAGACACGCCTGTTACATTTGGAGTTGCGTCCATTTATACAGCGAGCAAATAAATCATTACCCAAAAAATGAAAAAATACCGCTTCTTCGTTGTTCTCTTTTTTTTGGTGCTGGAAACCCTTTCTTCGCAACGAAAAATTGTAAACCAATTACCGAATTTTGACAAAAAAAAATACCATTGGGGATTTTATTTGGGATTGAACTCGAGAGATTTTAAAGTAGCCTACAAAGCAAGTGACTTCCCAAATACATACGTTACTTTTGAAAATGAAGCGGGATTTAATGTAGGCTTGATCGGAGATATGCGCCTTCATAAAAATTTAAATTTACGTCTCGAGCCTGGTTTGTGGAGCAACACAAGCACCCTCAATTTTCGAGACCAAAATTTTATAGATGGAACAACTACTACCACAGATTTTGAGCATGAAAATGCGGAAATAAGTTCAACCTATTTTCATTTTCCGATCCTCTTAAAATGGAGTACCAACCGCCTAAATAATATCAGACCCTATGTCATTGGTGGTGTCGCTTATGATTTGAATTTTTCAAGTAACCAACGAAACAAAAATGACAATCGAACCAATATTTTTCGAATGCAAACACACAATTTAATGTACGAGGTGGGCTTCGGAATCGACATCTATTTCCCTTATTTCAAACTCTCGCCTTCCATCCGAGGACAGTTTGCAATTACAAACGAGCTTTTTTACGACAATATCGATGCAGCAAACCCGACAAGTCCCTACACAGACCCCATTGACTTTCTGGGAACGAGTGCTGTATTTCTAAAATTTGCCTTTGAATAGACAAGCGCCTCAACGTTTATTTAAAGGGTTCGTTTTCTGTAAAATTATTGATTTCTTCGAAATTCACTGAGAAGTATTGCTGTGGCTGTTGCCACATTCAAACTCTCTGTTTTAGAACCAAATCGAGGAATTGTCAAAGAGGTTGCTTCCATTTTTTTCAACGCATCGCTGACACCATTGGATTCATTGCCCAAAATGACAACTCCTTTTTTAGGCAATGCGGTTTCGTACAAATTTTGCCCATCCAAATCGGCAACATACTTGGGTATTGCTGTTTTTTCCAAGACTTCTTTTAAATTCACATAATTGATTTGGACACGTGACAAAGAGCCCATGGTAGATTGTACTACTTTGGAATTGTAACAATCTACGGTATTTTCGGAACACAACAATTGTTTTACTCCAAACCAATCACACAAACGGATAATGGTACCCAAATTCCCTGGATCATTAATAGCATCCAAAGCAACCACCAATCCATCCATTTGCAATCCTTTGATTGGCGCCAATTTAAAAACACCGAGTACACCACTAGGCGTTTTTAATACGCTTATTTTTTTAAACGCTTCGTCAGAAATGATTTCACAAGAATCCCTGTCAAAACCATCCGCATTTGCCTCTGTCACGTACAAAGCCTGCAAATCAAAGGAAGAATTAAGCAATTCCTGAACAACTTTAATCCCTTCTGCAAGAAACAATCCCGTTTGGGCTCTTCCTTTTTTACGCTGAAGCGATTGGATCATTTTGATCTGATTTTTTGACAAATTCATTGGTTTATACTCTTTCGATTTGTAGTTCTCTCTTTGTTCATTCGTAGCAAAAATACAGTTTTTAATCTCGATTTTTGAAAACGAAACCAATCCCTTTGGACAAGTAGCGAAAATACCATTCAAAAGTATTATTTTTGAACCAACTAAAATCTTTTTTGTTGAAAAACAAGCTTCATTTCTATTTTTCCTTTTGTGTTGGACTAAGCTTTCTGTTGTGGTCTTGCAACGCTACAAAATACGTTCCAAAAGGCGACTATTTGTTATCGAAAAACACCGTTTTTGAAACAAAACGAATCAAAAAAAGAGACGAAACCATACGCCAAGACAAAAAGATCCGCAACACAGAAGTGAACGATTTGATTATTCAAAGACCCAATCAAAAATCGTTGGGACTTCCGCTACCGTTGTATTTTTATAACCTCGGAGACCTCAATTACGAGAATAGCTACCAAGAAAAAATGCGGAAAAACCCAAAGTATTTTAAATTTTTATCCACTGTTTTTTCCGAAAAACAAGTCCGCAAAAAAGAACTGAACTACCAAGCGCGCAACAAATGGTTTTTATCCAAAGGAGAAGCTCCTGTTGTACACGACATTAACAAAACAGTGGCCAGTGCAAAAAAAATTAGAACTTTTTATTTCAATCAAGGCTATTTCGATGCTGTTGTCAGAAAAGAGGTCGCCTTAAATATAAAAAAATCGGCAGTGCATTATTATGTCGAAAAAAAGAAACCTTATCACCTTAGAAATATCGAATCGCTCATTACATCAAAAATCGTAGATTCCATTTATCAAAAAAACGCCAAAAAATCATATCTCAAAAAAGGAGCTCGTTACACCGATCAAAATTTTAGAAAAGAAGCCAAAAGACTAACCAATCTATTTCGGAATTCTGGAATTTACCACTTTACAGAAAATCTTATTGGCTTCTATGGTATCGACACAACCCATGTAAATCATCAAACCGATGTATTGCTAAAAATTGCCAATCGAGTATCCGAAAAAGAGGGCAAAGTACTCAGCCACCCGCTTCAAATTCAAAAAATAAAAAACATCCGTATCTACACCGATTACAGCTACGATAAAAAGGAGAAACCATACCTTGACTCCCTAAGCTACAACGGATTTCAATTCTATGCACATGATAAAATAAAATACCGTCCAAAAGCCCTTTTAAATGCCATTTTCATTGAACCGGGTCAAATTTATATGGACAGTACGAGAAACATGACCAGAAATCATTTGAAATCTCTTAACAATTTCAAATTGGTGAAGTTAAAGTACAAAGAAATTGACAGTACTCAATTGGCCACCTCTATCCTATTGACCCCTCTGAAAAAATACTCGATACGTCTCAATACCGAAGCCATACATTCCAACATCAAACAACTCGGTTTTTCCGGTGGATTTTCTTTTTTAAACCGGAATACTTTTAAAGGTGCTGAAATTTTCAAACTCTCTTTTCAAGGTTCCATTTTCGACCTGTCAAACAATGCAGGTGCTAGTGATACTCCTTTTGATTCATGGGAAATTGGAACAGATGCTTCTTTGGAAATACCACGCTTTGTATTTCCTTTTTTAAAGAATAAAATCATTCCAAAAAACATGGGCCCGAAAACCATCTTTTCTCTAGGTACCAGTTTTCAGAACAACATTGGATTGGACAAACAAAAATTGACAGGAATTATTGAACTTTCTTGGAAATCGACGCCGCGAAAAACACACACCATTGAGGTCTTGAATGCGCAGTATGTTAAAAATTTGAATACCGGCTCTTATTTTTCAATTTACTCCTCCGAATTCAACAAGTTAAAAAACATTCAAGAAACGTATTTTCCAGACAATAATGTGACACAAAGCAATGCGTTATCATTTATCGCCAACGTCATAAACACAACCTTTCAAGACAACCACCCAGAAGATTATCAAATCGCTAAAAATATTGAAAAAAGATACGACATTCTGACCACCAACAACGTAAGTCCATCGGTATCGTACGCTTTTACTTACAACACACAATTTGATTTCAAAGACAACAATTATTTTTTCTTTAAGGCCAAAATAGCTACCTCTGGAAACATTGCTTCGGCACTGACAAAAACAGAAGTAGAGGGTGTCAAAACATTTTTGGACATACCCATTGCCCAATTTACAAGAGCCGACATTGAAGTAAAAAAATTCTGGCGCACATCATCTTCAAGTGTCTTTGCACTGCGTTCCTTTCTAGGAGTGGCTCTACCTTATGGAAACACAGATGAAATTCCGTTTAGCAATAGCTATTTTGTAGGGGGTGCTAGTGACCTTCGGGCATGGAAGACCTACGATCTCGGACCTGGATCCAGCAACTCGGGACTAGAATTTAACGTTTCCAATTTTAAATTCCTAACCAGTTTGGAATATCGATTCGACATCAACAAAAGTTTTAAAGGAGCCCTTTTTGTAGACGCCGGAAATATCTGGGACATCACCAATTCAAAACTGACGACAAAAGACGAGAAATTCAGAGGAATCGCCTCTTTGGAAAACATTGCCATCGGTACCGGTTTTGGAATCCGCTATGATTTCAACTTCCTTGTACTGCGTCTAGATTTAGGATTTAAAACTTACGAGCCTTACCTCACACAAAAAAAATGGTTCCAAAACTACAATCTTGAAAATTCGGTTCTCAATATTGGAATCAATTACCCTTTTTAAAAGAAGTTCTCAAAAACAACATAGGATTTCAAATCGTTGTGCATTCATTCTAAGTCATCCATTGAAAGCTGATTATTTAACTCTTTCATAGATTGAAAGTTACAACCTACAACGTTTTCGTATATTCTCTCTCAACAAATTTTAAAAAAAAGATATTAATAACTACTTTTGTGACGTAATTTTTTAAACCAACAAACATGAGTCATAACATACAACCAGGAGTTGCTACAGGAGATGCAGTTCAAGAAATTTTCAAATTAGCAAAAGCGAAAAAGTTTGCCTTGCCTGCTGTGAACGTAACAGGAAACAATACAATCAATACTGTATTGGAAACAGCCAAAGAATTAAATTCGCCTGTTATCATTCAATTCTCAAACGGAGGAGCCATTTTCAATGCCGGAAAAGGACTTGACAACACAGACCAAAAAGCAGCCATTGCTGGAGCAGTAGCCGGAGCAAAACATGTACATGAATTGGCCGTTGCCTACGGTGTTCCTGTGATATTGCATACCGATCACGCCGCTAAAAAGTTATTGCCATGGATTGACGGATTGTTGGAAGCTTCAGAAAAACATTTTGCTGAAACAGGAGCTCCATTGTTCTCTTCTCATATGATTGATTTGTCTGAAGAACCTTTGGAAGAAAACATTGCCATCTGTAAAGAATACTTGAAACGTATGGACAAAATGGGAATGACCTTAGAAATCGAATTGGGAATTACTGGTGGTGAAGAAGACGGTGTAGACAACTCAGATGTAGATGAATCAAAATTGTACACACAACCAGAAGAAGTAAACTATTCTTACGAGCAATTGTCGGAAGTTTCTTCAAGATTTACGGTTGCAGCCGCTTTTGGTAATGTACACGGTGTGTACAAACCAGGAAATGTAAAATTAACACCAAAAATATTAGACAACTCTCAGAAATTCATTGAGGCAAAGCACGGATTAGAGCACAATCCAATTGACTTCGTATTCCACGGTGGTTCAGGATCTTCCGTAGAAGAAATTAGAGAATCTATCGGTTATGGAGCTATTAAAATGAATATCGATACCGATTTGCAGTACGCTTTCATGGAAGGAATTAGAGATTATATGTCTGAAAACACAGCCTATTTACAGTCTCAAATTGGAAACCCATCTGGCCCAGACGCACCAAATAAAAAATACTACGATCCAAGAGTATGGTTGCGCAAAGGAGAAGCAACTTTAAAAGCGAGATTGATCAAAGCTTTTGAAGACTTAAACAACATCAATACTTTGTAATAAGGAGCAAATTCCTTACAATTTTCTAAAAAGAGAAACTGATTTTTTTCAGTTTCTCTTTTATTTTTTTAGTACATTAGCCCCATAAAAAAAAGAATCATATGTCATCTTGGTTTAAGAGAATCGATAAAGGGATTCAAACCCCTACAGAAGCAAAAAAAGACGTTCCTAAAGGACTTTGGTACAAAACACCTAGCGGAAAAATAGTAGATACCGAAGACTTGAAACAAAATCTTTATGTGAGTCGTGAAGACGGATACCATGTTCGAATAGGAAGTGCAGAATATTTTGAAATTTTATTTGACGACAACAAATACAAAGAGCTCAATGCCTCATTAGAAGCAGGAGATCCATTGCAATTTGAAGACACAAAAAAATACCCTGACCGTCTGAAAGACGCTCAAAAGAAAACAAAGTTAAAAGACGCTGTTCGCACAGCCGTCGGTAAATCCTACGGACAAGACATTGTAATTGCAGCCATGGATTTTGCTTTTATTGGTGGTTCTATGGGAAGTGTTGTTGGTGAAAAAATAGCCCGTGCTATTGATCATTCCATCCAGCATAAAATTCCCTTCTTAATGATTTCAAAATCAGGAGGTGCAAGAATGCAAGAAGCACCACTTTCCTTGATGCAAATGGTAAAAACCTCTGCGAAACTCGCACAATTAGCCGAAGCCAAAGTTCCCTATATTTCGTTGTGTACCGATCCAACAACCGGTGGAATTACAGCTTCTTTTGCAATGCTCGGTGACATCAACATCGCCGAACCCAATGCATTGATTGCTTTTGCAGGACCACGTGTAGTAAAAGATACCACAGGAAAAGATTTACCAGAAGGATTCCAACGTTCTGAATTTTTGCTAGAACACGGATTTCTTGATGCAATCTACGAAAGAAAGAACTTGAAAAAACAAATCAATCTTTACATTGATCTCATTTTAAATCAAAAAATAAGATCCTAAAAAAACAAGTTTTTTAGATCGTACATTATATACAAAGTCGCGTACCTATGATGCTATTCATAAGACGCGACTTCGTTGGTTTTTTACCCCCTTGCTCTCTCTAAAAAAAAGATTGTCATTTTCGTTTGAAAAGAAAATAATCCTTTTCAATCTTCTACAAAAGCACGGTTGTACAATCAAAAAATAATAGTATCTTTGCAGCCTTGATATATAAAGGACATATCAATACATAAAAATTATTAATAAAAAATTTAATGTTAGCATGTATTTAACAAAAGAAGTAAAAAAAGACATTTTTAAAAAGCACGGAGGAGCTGAAGAAAACACAGGATCTACGGAAGGACAAATCGCTTTGTTCACCCACAGAATCAACCACCTAACAGAACACTTAAAATCGAACCGTAAAGATTTCAACACGGAGCGTTCACTAGTAAAACTAGTAGGTAAAAGAAGAAGTTTGCTCGATTATTTGATTAAAACAGACATCGCAAGATATCGTGCAATCATCAAAGAATTAGATTTAAGAAAATAAATCCTTTCAAAAAAGAGGCAAACGATTTTGCCTCTTTTTTATTTTGAACTGATCATTTTTACTCCACAGGGAACTCAACAAACCCGAACAACACAACACACATTAATTCATAAACATTTTAAGAGTAAAATTATGATGCCAAAAGTATTCAATGAGGTCATCGACCTCGGAGATGGAAGAACCATCTCATTAGAAACAGGAAAATTAGCGAAACAAGCACATGGAAGTGTGGTTGTGCAAATGGGAAAAGCAATGCTGCTTTGTACTGTCGTTTCAAACTACAAGCAAAGTGACGTTGACTTCTTACCCCTAACAGTGGACTACAGAGAGAAATTTGCTGCCGCAGGAAAATATCCAGGAGGATTTTTCAAAAGAGAGGCCAGACCAAGTGACGCAGAAGTGTTAACGATGCGCTTGGTAGACCGCGTATTGCGTCCATTATTCCCAAAAGATTACCATGCAGAAACACAAGTGATGATTCAATTGATGTCGCATGATGAAAATGTAATGCCCGATGCTTTGGCTGGATTGGCAGCTTCTGCCGCTATTCAACTAAGTGACATCCCTTTTGAAACACCCATTTCTGAAGCACGGGTTGCCAGAGTAAATGGTAAATTCATTATCAACCCTAACCAAGCACAATTGGCCGAATCTGATATCGATATGATGATCGGTGCTTCTGCTGATTCTGTGATGATGGTGGAAGGTGAAATGGACGAAATTTCTGAAGAAGAAATGGCTGATGCGATCAAATTTGCGCACGAAGCCATTAAGGTACAATGTGCTGCTCAAATAAAATTGGCAGAAGCCTTCGGAAAAAAGGAAACACGTGAATACGCAGACGCTGAAGAAAATGAAGAATTGGCAGGTCGAATCAACGAGGCTGTTTACCAAAAATGTTACGACATTGCTAGAAAAGGGACCTCAAAGGTTGAAAGATCAGAGGCTTTTGCAAATGTAAAAGAGGAATTGATTGCCTCATTTACAGAAGAGGAAACCGAAGAATATGGAGACCTAATAGGGAAATATTTCAACAAATCTCAAAAAAATGCCGTTCGTGAACTTACGTTGAGCGAAGGATTGCGTTTGGACGGTAGAAAAACAACAGATATTCGTCCTATTTGGTGTGAAGTTGATTATTTGCCTTCCACCCATGGATCTTCGATTTTTACAAGAGGAGAAACACAAGCGTTGGCTACCGTTACATTAGGAACATCTAGAGATGCGAATATCATTGATTCTCCAACAACAGAAGGCGAAGAACGTTTTTACTTGCACTACAACTTCCCTCCTTTTTGTACGGGAGAAGCAAGACCTTTGAGAGGTACTTCAAGAAGAGAAGTAGGACACGGAAACTTAGCACAACGCGCACTGAAGGGAATGGTTCCTGAAGATTGTCCATACACCGTAAGAGTCGTTTCTGAAGTATTGGAATCCAACGGATCGTCATCTATGGCCACTGTTTGTGCTGGAACCATGGCACTGATGGACGCCGGAGTTCAAATGACCAAACCCGTTTCTGGAATTGCGATGGGACTTATTTCTGATGGTGACCGTTACGCTGTACTATCTGACATCTTAGGAGATGAAGATCACCTTGGAGATATGGATTTTAAAGTAACAGGTACCGAAGACGGAATTACGGCTTGTCAAATGGATATCAAAGTAAAAGGATTGTCATATGAAATTCTTGTCAATGCATTGAAGCAAGCACGTGATGGTCGTTTGCATATCTTAGAAAAAATTACAGATACCATTGCTACACCAAACGCAGATGTAAAATCGCATTCTCCAAAGATGGTCACCAAACGAATTGCCAATGAATACATTGGTGCTTTGATTGGACCTGGAGGAAAAGTAATTCAAGAAATGCAAAAGGAAACAGGCTGTACCATTGTGATCAATGAAGACCCTGTTACGGAAGAAGGGATTGTAGAAATTCTAGGTACCGGAAGCGAAGGAATTGATGCGGTATTGGCCAAAATTGATGCCATCACTTTCAAACCTGAAAAAGGAAACACTTATGCCGTAAAAGTAATTAAAATGCTTGACTTCGGAGCGGTTGTTGAATACCTTGAAGCCCCTGGAAATGAAGTGCTATTACACGTAAGTGAACTGGCTTGGGAGCGTACAGAAAATGTTTCTGACGTTGTTAATATGGGCGATGAATTTGAAGTAAAATACTTTGGAATTGATCCAAAGACGCGAAAGGAAAAAGTGTCTCGCAAAGCCCTACTTGAAAAACCAGAAGGTTATGTTGCCAGACCTCCAAGAGATCACAAATCACGAGACAATCGAGGACGTGACAACAGACGAGACAATCGAAGAGACGATCGAAAATCAAAAGAAGATAGAAAAGATTCTTAAATCGATTTTCAAATTCTAAAAAAGCTCTTATCCGTGAAAGGATAAGAGCTTTTTTTATGGCTTATGCTTTCACAAAAATGAACACACAACGAACATCTGAACATATTTTTATATTGTATATCTAAAATATTTGACCGAATCACTAGTTTTTGTGGGAACATACCTAAAAGTTCTAAAAAAAATTGGCATCTTTACATTTTACACTTGTCAAGATATTTGCACTTGTAGAGTCTATCATAACATACATATTGATTCTCACGCACAATAAATTGACTTGTCGATTTAATGAACAATAAATTATGCTCGAACTTGCAGGAATAATAATTTTAGGAATTTTAGCCCAGTGGGTGGCATGGCGGTTTAAAATCCCTGCAATTCTGCCATTAATCCTAATCGGTCTCCTTGTGGGCCCTATTGCGGCTGAATTTCTAAGCAGTAGCGGAAGTAAATGGATCGAACCTATTTGGAACGGAGAAAAAGGCCTATTTCCAGGAGACGGTTTGTATTATTTTGTTTCCCTCGCCATCAGCATTGTTCTTTTTGAAGGAGGACTCACATTGAAACGCTCAGAAATAAATACCGTAGGCACTGTCATCACCAAATTAATTACTATTGGATCTGCCATCACGTTTCTGGGAGCTGGTATACTTGCGCATATCATTTTTAAACTAAACTGGGAGCTTTCCTTCTTATTTTCAGGGCTAATCATTGTCACCGGGCCAACAGTCATCACTCCTATTTTACGAAACATTCCATTAAAAAAAGACATCTCTGCCGTGTTGAAATGGGAAGGCATCCTAATCGATCCCATCGGTGCTTTGATTGCCGTATTGGTATTCGAATTCATCAGTGTGGAGGGGGATAGTGGATTTACCAAAACTGCATTTATTGAATTTGGAAAAATCGTATTCTTTGGAACCGTCCTCGGTTTTTCTTTCGCACATGCCTTGGCCTTTGTGATTAATAAAAAATTGGTTCCGCACTACCTGTTAAATGTAGTATCTCTTTCAGTTGTGTTACTCGTTTTCGTGGGAGCAGAGAGTTTTGCGCATGAATCTGGTCTATTGGCCGTGGTTGTCATGGGAATGGTTTTGGGAAATAGAAAATTGAAGAACCTAAAAGAACTCTTGTATTTCAAAGAATCTTTGAGCGTGCTGTTAATCTCGATACTGTTTATTCTTTTGGCGGCAAACATCGATATGGAAGACCTATTGCTTATCTACACCTGGAAAACCGTCGTCCTTTTTGCAAGTATTGTTTTTCTAATCAGGCCTCTTGGCGTGTTTATTTGCACGGCAAGCTCCTCACTTAAACTCAATGAAAAACTTTTTATCAGTTGGGTAGGCCCAAGAGGAATCGTAGCAGCAGGTATTGCCTCTCTTTTTGGCAGCAAACTCATTAAAAAAGGAATCGAAGGTGCTGAGTATATTACTCCTTTGGTATTTATGATTGTTCTAGGAACCGTATTGCTAAATGCAACTACTGCTCGGTTTTTTGCCAAAATTGTAGGTGTATTTCTTCAAAAATCTGAAGGCATCCTTATCGTAGGTGCCTCAAATATTTCGAGACTTCTTGCCAAGTATTTAAAAAACAACAATCGCCATGTCGTACTTATCGACAGCAATCAAACCAACATAGAAGAGGCCAAAAAATTAGACCTCGAAGCCATCCATACCGATATTTACGCTGATGACTTGATGAACAACATTGAACTGAACGACATTGGCTATCTTATGGCACTGACTGGCAATGCTGACATCAATCAATACGCTATCAAAAAATTCAAAAAACAATTTGGAGAAAACGGCTCATTTCGATTAATTACCGCTCAAGAGATCTCAAAAAACAAGAAAAAACCAAAAGAAGGGTTGTTATTTGACACAGACAATTACAGCGCTATTTTGGAATTAACCTTTCGATACCCATCCATTCACGAGATCAACCTAACAGATAAAAAACACTACGAAAATCTTATCGAGGTCACAAAAAAAGACAATGACATCATTCCGCTCTTTATCAAAGACAGAAAAGGAATACTGCACATCATCTCCTCACACAATTTGAAAACTGAAACCATCAAAACAGGATTTCAACTCGTTTATATGGGCAAACCTATCCATTGGAAAAATGAATAAAACACGTTGCATTTTACTTTTTTTGGTTGTCTCCTAAATAAATTTAAAAAAATGTGCTTCGAATTGTAACAAAACCAACAATTCCTACGTATATATATAAGCAAGCGTGCACAATTAAAAAAAATTGCACCCCTACACCCTAGAATCCTATGAGACAACTGAAAATTACCAAGCAGGTAACCAACAGGGAAACTGCATCCCTAGACAAGTATTTACAAGAAATCGGAAAGGTAGATTTGATTACTGCCGACATGGAAGTTGAATTGGCCCAGCGAATCAAAGCAGGAGACCAAGTAGCACTCGAAAAATTAACCAAAGCAAACCTCCGTTTTGTAGTTTCGGTTGCCAAACAATATCAAAATCAAGGATTGACCTTACCTGACTTAATTAATGAAGGAAACTTAGGATTGATAAAAGCCGCCAAACGTTTTGATGAAACACGTGGATTTAAATTTATTTCTTACGCCGTATGGTGGATCCGTCAATCTATTTTACAAGCCCTTGCGGAGCAGTCAAGAATTGTTCGTTTGCCTTTGAACAAAATTGGGTCGATCAATAAAATAAATAAAATGTACGCTTTCTTGGAGCAAGAAAACGAGCGACCTCCTTCTGCAGAGGAAATCGCTAAAAAATTAGACATGACCGTCAACGACGTTAAGGAATCCATGAAAAATTCAGGACGTCATGTATCCATGGATGCTCCGTTGATTGAAGGAGAGGATTCCAATCTTTACGATGTTTTGAATTCTGGAGAATCTCCAAACCCTGACAAAAGCTTGCTCCACGAATCTTTGAGAGTTGAAATCGAAAGAGCCCTGGAAACCCTTACACCGAGAGAGGCAGATGTTGTAAAACTCTATTTTGGCTTGGGAGAACACCAACCCATGACACTCGAAGAAATTGGAGAAACATTTGATTTGACACGTGAACGAGTGCGTCAAATCAAAGAAAAAGCAATCCGAAGATTAAAACACACCTCCAGGTCTAAAATATTAATGACCTATCTAGGTTAACTTGTAATACAAAAAAGCAAAAATGAGCAAATTAATTGCCCCCTCAGTACTTGCTGCTGACTTTGCAAATCTGCAAAGAGATATTGAAATGGTAAACAACAGTGATGCCGATTGGTTTCATATCGATGTCATGGACGGTGTGTTCGTTCCAAACATCTCTTTTGGAATGCCCGTTATCAGCGCTATAAAAAAGCATGCAAAAAAAACTTTAGATGTTCATTTGATGATTGTCAATCCGGACCAATACATAGCCACCTTTAAAAAAATAGGTGCCGATATTTTAACTGTGCATTACGAAGCTTGCACTCACTTGCATCGCACGGTACAAGCCATCAAAGCCGAAGGTATGAAAGCAGGCGTAGCGCTGAACCCACATACCCCTATTTCTGTTTTGGAAGATATTATCAAAGATATTGACATGGTGTGTATTATGAGTGTAAATCCTGGTTTTGGCGGACAGTCCTTTATCACAAACACTTATAAAAAAGTGCAGCAATTAAAAAACCTTATCGAATTTTCTGAAGCCGATACATTAATTGAAATCGATGGTGGTGTCACCAACAAAAACGCGCATCAACTGATTGAAGCAGGAGCGGATGTTTTGGTAGCGGGGAGCTACGTTTTCGGTGCTCAAAACCCCACAGAAACCATAGCAGATTTAAAAGCTATGGTCAATTAAAATCATAGACAATAACAAAAAAGAGGTGATTTTGATCACCTCTTTTTTGTTTGATACCACCTACAAACTATTGTCATATCTACCAACTGCCACTGGCACCTCCACCTCCGAAACCGCCGCCGCCTCCAAAACCTCCGAAGCCACCACCACCAAAGCCACGAGAACTTCCATGAAAACCCGAAGTTCTTCCCAGATTACTCAATAAGATTGCTGTAAAAATATCAGAAGCTGCACTGCGCCTTCTTCCGCCTCTTCCACCTTTGTTTCGATTGCTGAATAAAAATAAAAAAGCGAGAATAACGACAATCAACAAACCTTTAAATTTGGTTCCTTTTTGTTTGTTTGACTTCTTATCTGACTTAAACGCTCCTTGTAAAACTTTGATAATCGCGGTTGTTCCTTTATCGAGTCCCTCAAAAAAATCTCCTTTTTTAAAACTCGGTAAAATGATTCCTTCAATAATTCGTTTTGAAAGCTGGTCTGTCAATAAATGTTCTGTTCCATAACCCGTACTAATCGCTATTTTACGATCGTTTTTCGACATTAATAAAAAAACCCCATTGTCTTTTCCTTCTTGTCCCAAACCCCATTTAT
>CAXRIA010000032.1:0-98057 GCA_964230805.1 Flavobacteriaceae bacterium | reverse complement strand
TGGTGGTTTTGGTTTTTAATACCGTCAAATTGGTGTATGTACGGCAAAAATTTGGCTTTTTCCCGTTTGAAAAAAAGACAGGCATTTTGTGCTTGCTGCTGCTGTTGTTTTTCTTTGGCTTTCAATTTTGGGATTTTACTTTTCATCCGGTGGTCAACATCCTTTTGAAAAGTGCACTGCTGACCGTTTGTTATTTTGGAATGGTTTACAAGCTAAAAATTTCTGAAGATGTCAATGCGTTGATGGCGAGGGTGTTTTGATAAAAATTACAAGATACTTTATTCGGATGTTTTTCGCTCTTTTTAATTGATGATCAAATGTTATCGATGGGGATTCCAAAGTAGAATTCAAGAATTTTTATTTTGAAGATACAATCGTATTTGGCTCGGATCACTTCTGTTTCGGCGTTTTCTAGGTTGGTTTGCATTTGGCTGAGGTCAAAGGAATTTAAGAGACCTACCTCGTGTTTTTCCTTGGCATAGGTGTAGGCTTCTTTTCGTGCTTTGGCGGTTTTGAGCGCAGCCATATAGGTTTTAAAGGCGCCTTCTTTGTCGGCATAGGCCTGGTAAATTTTGTCTTTTAAATCCGCTTTCGAGTCTTTGAGCTCAAGCCTGGCTTTTTTCAACATGATTTTCGATCTTTTGACACCGTTGCTTGTTTTGAATTGATTGAAGATCGGAATGCTGAGGTTCAAACCAAAAGAATGTCCTTTGTTGTCGTCTATTTGCGTGCTGAAACCTGGAAGGTTTAAGAGTTCGGAATTGAAATAATTGGTGTTGAACCCGAAAGAACCGGATAGGGTGGGAAGGTAGTTTCCTTTGGCTATTTTTACATCTTTTTCGCGCATTTCAATCGCCACTTCTGAAATTTTTATTTCATTTCGGAATTTGAGCGCTTCACTAAAAATTTGCTGTGGACTGTTAGGGGTTTTGGAGTCCATTGGGACTTGAGAAAAGTTGTCGGCAATATCAAATGACAAAGCGTCATCGAGCACCAGTACGTTTGCCAAGGTTAATTTGGAAACCAGTAGGTTGTTTTTCATTTGCACAATTTGCTGCTCTTGGTTGGCCAAGGTGGCTTCTACATCGAGTAAATCACCCTCTGGACTGACTCCGGAGGCGACTAATTTTTCGGTTCTTTGCAACGATTGCTTTGTAAGCTTATATTGCGTTTCTAGATTTTTTAGGGATTCTTTGTTGAATAAGATTTGTAAAAATGAGTTGCAAACCATCAAAGAGATATTGTCTTTGATATTTGCAAGTTGGTATTGGTTGGCCAAGATTTCCAAATTGGATTTATGAAGACGGTAAATGTTTTGCATGCCGTTGTACAAGAGTACATTTGCGCCGATCCCAAAATTGGTGTTTTGTGTGGTGGCCGTAACATTGGTGTTGGTGACAGGGTTGGTATTGAGTCCCGTGTTCCACGAGTGTCGCATATTAACGGATAAGTTGGGTAAAAAATCACCCAAGGCGTCTTTTTTAGAAATTTCAGCAGCTTGGCGGTCCAATTCGGATTGCTGGATAGAAATATTGTTTTCCAAAGCATAGGCAATGCACTCTTGTAGGGTCCATTTTTTTGTTTGCGCCCATAGAGAGCTCGCACAAAACAGAAATATATAGCATAGTTTTGTCTTCATCCGTTCTCGTTATTTTTTCTTTTGTTCTTCCTCTTCTTCGTCCTTGCTGGCTTTGTTCCAAACTTTAATTTCATCTTCGCTGTCAATTCCAGAAATAATTTCTACGTTGATGCCATCAGAAATACCCAAAACAACGTCTCTTTTTTCAAAAACCTGCTCCTCGGTTTGTATTTCTACATAGGGTTTTTCCGTTTTTTGGTCGTATTGAAGTAAGGATTCTTTGATTGCCAAAACGTCTTCTTTCTTTTCGAGGATCAAGGAGGCATTGGCGCTATATCCTGCTCTTACATAGGTTTTGTCTAAGTCCAAAGCGGCTTTTATTTTAAAGAGTACCGCTCCTTGTTCATCCATGCCTTTTGGAGCGACAAAAAACAAGGTGGCCTTGAATTTTTTTTCTTCAATGGCGCCGATAGTCACTTCCAAAACTGTGCCTTCTGTGAGTTTGCCAACTTCCGATTCATCTACTTTTCCTTCAAAAATCATTTTGTTTAGGTCGGCAATCGAAGCAATGGTGGTCCCTGCATTGAAATTGTTGCTTTCGATGACTTGGTCTCCTTTTTTTACAGGAATTTCTAGTATGGTTCCGGATACGGTCGCGCGCACATTTGTATTGGCAGCATCGCCGCCGCCTTTGGAGCCTACTTTGATGATCTGGTAGTCGCTTTCCGCATTTTCAAGGTCTTGTTTGGCGCGGTTGTAATTCAATTCGAAGGTGTTGAATTCTTGACTGGAGATCACGCCTTTTTGAAAAAGTTTTTTGTTTCTTTCGTATTCAATGGCCACATTCTCTAATTGAATTTTTGCATTTTTGACCCTTCCGAGTGCATTGTTCAAAGATTGTTCGTTGGGCACCACTTTGATGCGAGCAATCAAGTCGCCAGATTTCACAAAACTTCCTTCTTCCGCGTAAATTTCATGAATAATACCGGATGTTTGTGGCTTGATGGCCACTTCATCTTCAGGGATGACTTTACCGGTAGCGACTGATTTTTTTTCAATCGTGGTTGTGAAGGCTTGTTTTACTTTGTATTCCATAGCAGCCTTTGCGTTCTTTTTTCCAAAGAAGATAAGAACGCCTGCCAAGCTACCTACGAGGATGATTCCTACTAAAATTTTTAAAAATTTATTCATTCTATTTTCGTGTATTTGTTGTGTTTCTATTGTTATTCATCATTTAGAGCGGCAATGGGTTTTATTTTTGTGGCTCGAGTTGCTGGAATCAATCCCACTAAGGTACCAAAAACAGCAAGCAATCCGATGGCCAGAAGTACTGTGGGTATTGAAACAGAGGCGTTTACGATGGCGGCATCATCGCCCTGCCCCCAAATGGAATCAACACCTATGAGTACGAGTCCCCCAAAGATAATTCCAAAAATTCCAGCGATGAGTGCCAGAGACAGTGCTTCCAAAATGATTTGACGCACAATCATCCAAGGAGTGGCTCCGAGTGCTCTGCGGATTCCAATTTCTTTGGTTCGTTCTTTTACTGTAATGAGCAAAATATTTCCGATGGCAAAAACGCCGGCTATCAGGGTAGCAATGCCCACAAACCAAGTTAAAAATTGCATGCCTTTGAGAAAACCAGTCATTTGGTCAAAACGTTCTCCCAAATTGAAACTGCCAAAAGCATTGGTATCTTCAGGGTGTACTTTGTGTAAGTTTTTGAGCAATAGCTTCGTGTCTTTTTCAATCTGACGGATGTCTTTGTCGGGTTTTCCGGTAATCATCATCCAGCCCAATTTGTCGCCCCTATTGAAAATCTGTTGAAATGTGGTAAAGGGGATGTGCAAATCGGTCGGCCGTCCTGTATTGCCATTTTTAAAGATGCCAACAATTTTGAAATTGATTTGGTTGATTTCGATGAAATCGCCGATGGGATTTTCATTTTCTTCAAAAAATTGCTCGTACAAATCTTCTGAGAGTACCACCGATTTTCTTTTTTCTGCAATGTCTTTTTCATTGAGAAATCGACCTCTAATCAAACTTTTCTTTTGGACTTTGTCCAACAAAGGAAAATCGCCATTGATGGCAAATTGTCCTGTTTGAAAATTTTTGGTAAGGGTTCCGTTGGCTCTGTTTCTTGGGACAACAAACTCAATGCCGTCAACCTCTTTTCGAATGTTTTCGATATCGCTCATTTTAAGACGCGGCGCTTTGCCTTCTTGATAGCCTTTGAACGGTTTTACCGTTTGTTGCGCCCATACAAAAACGCTGTTGGTAGCAAAATCACCAAATTGTCGGTTGAATGAATTTTCCATGCCTCGAGCACACCCGAGTAAAACGACTAAGAGAAATACGCCCCAGGTAACCCCTACCACTGTGACAATAGTACGCAGCTTGTTTTTACGAATGCTTTCGTAAATTTCTTGCCAGGTGTCGCTTTGAAATAAAAAAATCATTTTTACATTTATTTTTGTGGCGCCTTGAATGCCAATTATTCGGTTCGCAGTGCTACAATGGGTTTTATTTGAGAGGCGCGTTTTGCCGGAACATAGCCTGCAATGGCACCGGCGACGATCAATACAATTACGGCCCCCACAACAATGGGCGTATCGACATGAGGGTCCTGGATAAAATAGGCTTCTAGTTTGTCATCGATCAAATTCAAAGCACCGATACCAATAAAAATTCCCAAATACCCTGCCAGCGATGTGATGGAAATGGCCTCTAATAATATCAAACTGACAATGGCTCTTGGCGAAGCTCCCAATACTTTTCGGATGCCCAGTTCTTTGGTGCGTTCTTTTACGATGTAGACCATGATGTTGCTAATGCCTACAATGCCCGCGATTAAAGTTCCAAATCCAATGAATAGGATCAATATACCGATGACAAACATCAATTGATCAATTCCCTTTTTGCCTTCCGCATTGTTTCTTATACGAATGGCTCTTTGGTCTTTCGGAGCCACCGTTAACCGTTCTTGCAATTGTTTTTTTATGAGGTAGCCAAAATCCAAGGCTTCTTCATAATTCATGGTTGGATTGTAGGTCAGACTAATTTCGTTGAGGTAATCGTTTTTTTCATAGAGGTTCTGCGCGGTATTTAAGGGAATATAGATCACGCTGTTTTCATTGTCGTCGTCGGCTTCTTCGAAAACACCGACTATTTTGAAAGCAATGCCTTGCATTTGAATGTATTTCCCAATTGGGAACTTGTTCTGAAGCAAATCATCACTTACTTTTTTCCCGATTACCGCTACTTTCCGGGTGTTGTGAAGGTCGGAAGTGTTGATAAATCGTCCGCGAGTCATCGAAGATTTTTCGATAAACTGATGTTCTGGATGCACTGCTTTTATGTTGTAATTGCGATGTTCGTTATGGTGAGAGACACGAAAGTTTTTGTAGATACGTCCTGAACTATATTCAATTTTAGAGGCATTTTTCTTTTTCAAAAATTCGAAATCAGCATTGGAGAGTTGAATTTTTTTTCCAGATTGATTCCCTTTGTAAGGTTTGGAAGTTTTTCCGGTTCGGATGGTAATGGCATTGGAAGCATTGCTCACAAAAAAACTTTCAAAAGTGTTTTGCAAGCCGTTGGCAATTCCGAAAAGTAGTGTAAAAATTAAAATGGCAAAGCTAATGGTAAATCCTGACAGGATGCTCCTCAATTTGTTTTTTTGAATGCTTTGAAATATTTCGCGCCACAAATCTCTATCGAACATAGTGCTGGTTTTACGTTGTGATTTTGGTTTGTGCTGTTTTTTCATCACTGGTGATCACGCCGTCTTTCAGACGCACGATGCGCTCGGTTTGTGCAGCAATATCCTCTTCATGTGTAATGACCACAACGGTCATTCCGTCGTTGTGAATTTCTTTGAGAAGTGTCATGATGGAGCTGGACGTGGCAGAATCCAGGGCTCCTGTGGGTTCGTCGGCAAGTACAATTTTGGGTTGGGTGACCAAAGCACGGGCAATGGCAACACGCTGTTTTTGTCCGCCCGACAGCTCGTTGGGCAAATGCTGTGCCCAGTCTTTTAAGCCTACTTTTTCTAGGTAGTGCAGCGCAATTTTCTGTCGTTCTTTTTTGGGAGTCCCTCGATAGAACAAGGGCATGGCTACATTTTCTAGTGCCGTTTTGTAGCTGATGAGATTGAACGATTGGAAGACAAATCCAATCAGTTCATTCCGCCATTTGGCTGCTTTTTTTTCGTCTAGATTTTGAATTTCTTGCTTGTTGAGTTGGTAGGTTCCTTTGTCGTGTGTGTCCAACAGACCTAAAATGTTTAATAGGGTCGACTTTCCAGAACCTGAAGAACCCATAATGGAAATAAATTCTCCTTCTTGAACGTGTAAATCCAATCCTTTTAGAACATGTAAAAAACCTTTTCCAATGGGGTAGGATTTGTGTAGTTTTTGTAGTGCGATCATCGAATCTCTTTTCGATAACTAAAATACACTAAAATTACGGACATCGCTGTATTGACAACTGTTAAAATTTTGTTTAGAATGTTTGTATCAACACATTTTTGAGTTTTTTAAAGGTTTTTGAATTTTCTACAAATAGGTAATTAGGAAAACACCTCGTTTCCATCACTGCTCGACTTCGTTGGCCATTTGTTTGTATTTGTAGGGCAAACTTGCGGCCCATTGTTGGCTGATTTGTAGGGATTCTTTTGCGATCAACGGTGTTTTTTCGGCGTATTTTTTGCCCACAGGGGTTTTGTAAAATGCAATGACTTGTTTTAAGTCGTAAAGATCGAGGTGTTTCTGGTAGCTGGGAATTGACAAGGCTGTCAATTCTGAAATACTCGAGGCTATAAACTTAGCTTTGACGCGCTCCATCGCTTCTTTAGAGAGCTTTTTGTTTTGTTGTTGAAGCATGGGAAGCATTTGTTCCAAAATTATTTTGAAATTGGCATTGGCTCCGCTAATTTGCAGCATTTCTGTCAAGGCTTCCTCGTACGATGAGTTTTCGTTTTTTGTGGATTTTTCGGGGGTTTTTTGAGCACAGGCTCCAAAATTTAGGGTCATTAATAGGGCAAAAATAATTTTCAAGATTTTCATGTGTTTGGTTTTTAAAAATTCAAAGTATGGGTTTTTCTGAGCCTTTCGCTGGGCGCAAACTTCGGGTAGGAACGCCTGCCGCTTTTCTTGGAAAAGGGGGCGCAGGTTCCTCTAAAGATACGTACAGTATTATCATGGTCTTGTGCTGTTTTTGCATAATTGTACCCTTTTATTGCATAAGCCAATTCTTTTGGTGCATAAGTGTCTGTTTCGATGTGGTTTGTTGGGGTTTGTGGATACGGATTCGATTTTGAGGTGGCAAAATTTTTTTACATTTGAGAAAAAAGTAAGCATTTCTGAGACGTACGTCTAAGTTTAAACTAAGTAAAAAAATATGATCGAAGCACTTGTAAAGAACCTCAATCGAGGGTTGGTTTTGTTGGAATCTATTACTGCGGAGCAATACAAAGACACCACTGTGGCACCGTATTATTCGAGTATCGGAGGGCATATTCGGCATATTTTGGATGTTTACGATTGCATATTTGAAGGTTTGCCAACGCGTAAAATTGATTTGACGGCACGCAAGCGAAACCTTGAAATAGAGGAGTTGCTTGTGGAAGGGGCCAATTACATGGCTGTGATTATCGGAAAATTACAAAATGTAAAGAAGGAAGATTTTCAGCTGTCTGTTGAAGTTTCTGATGATTTGGGTGCGGGTAAGGTGACAGCTCGCTATACGTTGTCAGCCATTTTAATCCAGGCCCACAGTCACGCCATTCATCACTATGCGAGCATTGGCTATATCGTTCATCAATTGGGACTTGCGTTGCCAGACGATGCGTTTGGTTTCAATCCGACAACACCCAAGAAGACAAAAGTGGAAGTGTAAAGACTCTTAGTTGGATGGATTCTTTTTTTTGTCCTTTTCAAACAAGGCATTCAATAAGTGTTTTATTCCTGTAAAGACCAGTGCCATAGCTCCGAAAGCAATGGCGCCACCGATGGTGATAAAAATGTAGTTCTGATCTTTTTTGATGGCAGAGAACCCGATATTGATCACAATAGGCGCTAAAAAAAACAGGGGAATGGCTCCAAAAATGTATTTGAATCCTTTTTTGTAAGGGTTTTGAGTGTGGTTCATTTTTTGTACTGTTTTAGCGCATTTCTTACCGACCCGAATTCCTGCAATAGCTTGCGCGCTTTTTCTGGAGAGATGGGTAGTTCCTCGACAAGCATTTGTATGCCTCTGTTGACCAATTTGTCGTTGGATAATTTCATGTCTACCATTTTGTTGCCTTTGATCTTTCCGAGCTGAATCATCGCAGTCGTACTGATCATGTTTAAAATTAATTTTTGTGCGGTACCTGCTTTCATTCGAGAGCTTCCCGTAACAAATTCAGCACCCACTACAGCGACTACAGGGTATTGTGCTGCGCAGTGAAGAGGACTGTTTTCATTCATGGTAATACAACCCGTAGGAATGCCTATTTCATTTGCTTTTTTTACAGCGCCCAAAACATAAGGAGTGGTGCCAGAGGCTGCGATGCCGATGAGAACATCGTTGTTTGTGATCTTATACTTCTGAAGGTCTTTCCATCCTTGATTGGTGTCGTCTTCGGCATTTTCAACGGCTTTTCGAATGGCTTTGTCGCCCCCTGCAATCAAACCAATAACCGTATCAAAATCAACTCCAAAAGTAGGGGGGCATTCAGAAGCGTCTAAAATACCCAAGCGTCCACTGGTGCCTGCTCCGATGTAAAACAAACGACCTCCCTTTTTTAATTGTGCAACCACCACGGAAACCAATGGTTCAATTTGAGGAAGTGCCTTTTCAACAGCCATGGGGACTGTTTTGTCCTCGTTGTTCATGTGTTTGAGCAACTCCTCGACTTCCATTTTTTCCAAGTCTTGGTATGCTGAGCTTTGTTCGGTGGTTTTGGTAAATTTCAAAATGCGGATTTATTGAATGGTGTATGTTTCTGTGGATACCTCTGAGAGTTTGAAATACCCCAATGGATTTTCGTCGGGGTTGGTCAGGTTACTGCAATTGCCCAAAACCGCCGCCGGCGGCGTTCCAAAGGGACCTCCATTTTCAGTTTGTGCTAGCAAAAGTGCCAAGTAATCGTGGTACTCTTTGGAGATTCCGTGCAGTCGAAATGTAATGGTTTCTCCGGTTTTCAAATCTTCATCAATTTCAAAACCACTGTTCTCATTCCCATTGATAAATTCATCTCTGGTAACTCGGTATGAATTTAGGTAGTTTACGCTGGAACTGAATTCTTCTAGGTAATAATTGGTTTCATTTTCGGGGTCTGTGTAATAAAAATCAACGCGGGTAGATTCGTTTCCGAAAAAGTTTTCAGAGGATTGTTCCACATGCGTGATGGAAGTCACAGATTTTAAATGTTCGGTGGCACTGTAGGTTTCGGAGTTGTACACAATGTTGAGGGTGTATTCCTCATTTAATTTTGGGTTGAAATGGGTGGTTTTGTAAATTCCTGTGTTGCCGTCCTCCGTAAAAATTGTTTCCTGGTTGTTTCCTGTAATTTTGACAGTTGCGCCCGTAGCAATAGGGATGGCATTGTCATAAAAACCAGTGGTCTCCGTCAATCGGATGCTTTGTTCTTTCCCATCTGTTCCTTTTTGCCAAAGGATGTTGGCATCAATGACGAGTTTTTTGGGGCCTTCTGTCAATGGAAGATCGACTACATCTTCACAAGATGAGAACAAGACAATCGCAAGGAATAGAGACAAATATTTCATACGCTTAAAATTTAAAATTATAAGTGATGGAGGGAACCATTCCAAAAATAGAAGTTCTGACGGCTTCGTTGGTTCCTGTTTCTTCATTTTGACGAAAATTGATAGAAGCTGCATTTTTTCTGTTGTACACATTGTAAATACTAAAAACCCATTCGCCTTTCCACTTTTTGGCGGTTTTAGGGGCTGGCGTGTAGGTAGCCGCAATATCGAGATGATGGTAGGCAGGCAAATTGTATGCATTGCGGTTTCCATAGATGGGAACGGTTATGTTTTCATTCTCGACGTTGTAATTTCCTCCCAAATTGGTTGTAAATTGTCCAGTGGGGTAGGTGGTGGGCCTTCCTGTTTGATAGATAAAATTGGCACCATATCGCCATTTTTCTGAGTGTTTGTAGCTCGTGGTGATGGAGAGGTCATGCGTTTTGTCGTAAGGAGCGTTGTACCATTCTCCGTTGTTGATTCCTGTCGCTCCGGGTGTCGTTCCTTTGACTTGTTGTTCTGTTTTTGAGAGTGTATAGCTAATCCAGCCTTTGAAGTTTCCACGGTTTTTCTTGAGGGACAATTCCAAGCCATACGCTCTGGATTTTCCGGGTAGGATAATGGTTTCAATTTGTTCTTCAGCAATCAAATCAGCCCCTGCTCGGTAATCAATTCGGTTTTGAACGGTTTTGTAAAAGGCCTCGGTTTCGATGGAGTACATTTCTTCCTTTAGATTTCTGTAATATCCAAAGGCAATTTGATCGGCGATTTGTGGTTTGATAAATGTACCACTCGGTGCCCAAACATCCAATGGCGCTGCAGAAACCGTATTGGAAATCAAATGGATGTATTGGTATATTCTATTGTAATTCGCTTTGAATGCATGGTTGTTGTTCGGTTTGAAAGAAATGGCTACTCTTGGTTCCAAACCACCAAATTTTTTGATCACCTTATTGCTAGAATAATAGGTGGTTCCCGTGGTTTTGCCTTCTTCGTAGTTTCCAGTTTGCGGATTGAAAACCACCGGTTGGTTGTTTTCGTAATTGTACAGCTCTTGTCCCCCCATGCGAAAAAAGAAACTCGAACGGATGCCGTAATTGATGGCAATTTTGTCGTTGATGGATTGTTCCGCTTCTAAATAAAAAGCGGGTTCGAAAGCGTATTTTTGTTCTAGTTTGTCTTTGTTGACCGCTGATTTTTCTTTGCTCGGTGAAATTTCACCAGGATTGAAGTGGTAATGAATCAAATTCACGCCGTAGTTGAGCTTTAAATTCTCCGCGTAATAGTGTTTGAAATCGTATTTGAAATGTAGGTTCCGAATGCCAGATTCCCAATCCATACCGATAAAATCAAGATTTAAAAAATAATGGTAGTTGGTGTATATGACGGATAAATTGGAAAACAACTGATCTGAAAAAAGATGGTTCCAGCGGGCATTGAACGTCGCGTTGCCATAGGCGTTTATAAAAAGACCGCCAATATTAAAGGAGTCTCTTCCGAAGTATCCTGAGAAATACAGTTTGTTGCGATCGTCGATGTCAAAGTTTAGTTTTGTATTCAAGTCGTAAAACCTCAAATCGTTGTCTTTGGTGTCAGGATTGGCTTTTAAAAACAAATGGGCATAGGAGGATCTTCCGGCGAGTAGATAGGAACTTTTCGTTTTCTGAATGGGTCCTTCTGCCATCAATCGACTTGAAATCAATCCGATGCCTCCTGTGAGTTGGTGTTCTGTTTTGTTTCCGTCTTTTTGGTGGATGTCGAGTACAGAGGAGGCGCGTCCACCGTATTGTGCAGGAATGCCGCCTTTGTACAATTTGATGTTCTTGATGGCGTCTGCGTTAAAAATGGAGAAAAATCCGAAAAAATGGGAGGAACTGTACAAAGTGGCTTCGTCTAGTAAAATTAGATTTTGATCTTCTGCACCTCCGCGAACATTGAATCCAGAAGCGCCCTCTCCAGCACTGGTCACCCCGGGTAGTAATTGAATGGATTTTATCAGATCGACTTCGCCCAAAACAACAGGCATTTCTTTGATGGTGTTCACGTTTACTTTATGCACACTCATTTCTGGTTTTTTGAGGCTGAGAATGGTGCTGTTGCTTTTGACAATGACTTCTTCAATCTGTTCGCTTTCTTCTGTCAAACGAAAGTCTCGTTTGATGTTTTTGTTCAGGTCAATTTTTTGTCGAATGGTTTCAAAACCGAGATAACTAATTTCAAGCTCATACACGCCTTTTGGAAGGGTGAGGGAGTAAAATCCATAGCCATTGGTGGTTGTTCCTTTCAAAAGCTCAGGAACAATGATATTGACGCCGATTAGAGTTTCTTGTGTGGTTTCTTCAGAAACTCTGCCGCTTAGCGTGAAATTTTCTTGTGCGCTTAGGCTGTGTAGACTAAAAAGGAGTGCTAAAATGGCTAGAACTAGTGGTTTCATAGAGATTTTATGGAAAAGAATGTTTTACAAAAATAACCAAATAAAAAGAATTCTGTGGCAATCACAGGAAAGAAGCGGTATTTTATTAAAATAAAAAAGCACCTTAGAAAGGTGCTTTTTACCAGGGAATTCAATGATTAGAATTCGCTTAAAAGTTTGTTCAACGTTTGACTAGGTCGCATCGCTTTTTCTGTTTTTTCTGCATCAGGATAGTAGTAGCCTCCCATGTCAACGGCTTCTCCTTGTGCATTGTTCAATTCGTTGAGAATGTCAGCTGCATTTTCAGTTAAATCTTTGGCAAGTGGTGCAAAGGTTTCTTTCAATTCGAGATCCGTATCTTGTGATGCCAATGCTTGTGCCCAGTACATAGCCAGGTAGAAATGACTTCCTCTGTTGTCCAATTCGCCTACTTTACGAGAAGGAGAATTGTCGTTGGTTAAGAAATTGGTATTGGCAGTATTGAGTGCTTCGGCAAGTACAATCGCCTTTTGGTTGTTGGTTTTTATGCCCAAATCTTCCAATGACACGGACAATGCTAAGAATTCCCCCAAGGAATCCCAACGCAAATGACCTTCTTCTACAAATTGTTGTACATGCTTTGGCGCAGATCCTCCGGCACCGGTTTCAAACAAACCTCCTCCATTCATTAAAGGTACAATGGAGAGCATTTTCGCAGAAGTTCCCAATTCTAAAATAGGGAATAAGTCCGTTAAGTAGTCACGCAGCACATTTCCGGTTACTGAGATGGTGTCTTTACCTGCTTTTATTCTCTCCAAAGATTTTTTCGTGGCTTCGACAGGGGATAAGATGGAAATGTCCAATCCTGTTGTGTCGTGATTTGGCAAGTATTGATTTACTTTTTTAATCAATTCTGCGTCGTGTGCTCTGTTTTTATCCAACCAAAAGATGGCAGGTGTTTGGGTGGCTCTGGCTCGAGTTACGGCCAATTTAATCCAATCTTGTACCGGTGCATCTTTTACTTGACAAGCTCTGAAAATAGCTCCTTTCTCCACAGGTTGTTCAATCAAAATGTTTCCATGGCTATCGGTAACTTTGATGGTTCCGGCATCGGAAACTTGGAATGTTTTGTCATGTGAACCGTATTCTTCCGCTTTTTGAGCCATCAATCCTACGTTTGGTACTGTTCCCATACTGGTTGGGTCAAAAGCACCGTGTTTTTTACAAAAGTTGATGGTTTCTTGATACACTCCTGCGTAGGATCTATCGGGGATTAGGGCTTTGGTATCTTGTGGTTTTCCTTCTGCATTCCACATTTGTCCAGAAGTACGAATCATTGCGGGCATGGATGCATCAATGATCACGTCACTGGGTACGTGTAAATTGGTAATTCCTTTGTCAGAATTTACCATGGCCAAGGCGGGACTGTTTTTGTAAACCGTTTCAATGGCTGCCTTGATTTCTTCTTGTTCTGTTTCTGGCAAGGCCACAATTTTGTTGTAAACATCGCCAATTCCATTGTTTGCAGAAATTCCGAGTTTTTCAAAAGTAGCGCCGTATTTTTCAAAAACTTCTTTGTAGAAAACTTCCACGATTGCTCCGAAAATAATGGGGTCAGATACTTTCATCATCGTCGCTTTCATATGTACAGAAAACAAGACGTCGTTTGCCTTGGCATCTTCGATTTCTTTCGCTACAAATTCTTTTAATTTCGAGATGCTCAGTGTAGAAGCGTCTAAGATCTCTCCTTCTAAAACAGGGACTGCTTCTTTCAAAGTAGTCACCGTTCCGTCGGTTGCGTGCAGTGCGATTTTTACATTCCCGGCTTCAGAAATGGTTACAGATTTTTCACTTCCATAAAAATCACCTTCTGACATACTTGCCACATGTGATTTTGATGCTGCCGACCAAGCGCCCATGGTGTGTGGATTGTTTTTGGCATAGGTTTTTACCGGTCCAGCGACTCTACGGTCTGAGTTTCCTTCTCTCAGAACTGGATTTACGGCAGATCCCAAAACTTTTGCATAGGTTGCTTTGATTTCTTTTTCTTCATCATTTTGAGGTGATTCCGGAAAATTTGGAACGGCATAACCATTGGCTTGCAATTCTGCGATAGCAGCTTTTAGTTGGGGAACAGAGGCACTGATATTGGGCAATTTAATAATATTGGCTTCCGGTGTTTTGGCCAAAGCACCGAGTTCAGACAAAGCATCACCTACTTTTTGTTCTGCAGTTAGGTATTCAGAGAAATTAGCTAGAATTCTTGCAGCCAAGGAAATGTCTTTTCTTTCGATTTCAATAGTCGCTTTTTTTGCAAAGGTTTCTACAATTGGTAAAAATGAATACGTTGCCAAAGCCGGAGCTTCGTCGGTAATTGTGTACACAATTTGTGATGTTTTTGTTGCCATAGAACGGATTGTATTTTAATATCTAAAGTTTTCAGATCTTGTTTACTGAGGCGCTAAGAAACAAGTAAATACCCTGTTTTTAACGCATGGCAAATGTATGAATTAATTGTGGGTATTTGGGTTGTAAAATAGCAGAAATGCCTAGGAGATTTTTGAAAAAATTAAATAATTTAAATCACTTTTTGAATTATTCTAAAATTCTACTTGATTTTAGGGGATTGTGTTGTGAAAATGAAAAAGCCCGATTGACAATTCAATCGGGCTTTTTTTATATTCAAAAGATGAGATTTATGATCTTCTCACTTCTTTGATTCTTGCTTTTTTACCAGTAAGACCTCTGAAGTAGAAAATACGTGCTCTTCTTACTTTTCCTTGTTTGTTTACTTCAATTTTTTGAATTGCTGGTAAGTTGATTGGAAAAATTCTTTCCACTCCTACCGTTCCAGACATTTTTCTGATAGTGAAGGTTTCTGAGGATCCTGACCCTCTTCTTTGGATTACAACACCTCTAAAAAACTGCGTACGTGTTTTTTGTCCTTCTTTAATTTCGTAGTATACGGTGATTGTGTCTCCTGCTTTGAATTCAGGGAATTCATTTTTTGTTACAAATTCGTTTTGTACAAAATCGATTAAATTAGCCATTGTTCTTTTTTTTAATGGGTTTTCAGCAAACTAACATTCACGATTTTCGTCAGAGGTTAATTTTGAGGTTGCAAATGTACATTATTTTTTTTCAAATAAAAAAGGTACTGTTATTTTTTTGGCTGGTAATTTTCACAGTGATAAACCCAAAATTTTCGGAGGTTTTTTCCGTTTTTTTTGATGAAAATAGGGGTGAGTTCTGTGATTTTGGAAAAATAGTCTTGCAAACCATCGTCGCGATCGGTTCCTTTTTGTGCCTCGTTTTTGAAACGTTTGTCTGAATCGATAAACAAGGCATCTTTTCCTTTGAGCAAGGTTAGGTCGTCTCCAATATAGTTGAAATGAAGCGCGTGTTTGCCAAGGATGTTTTGTGCGTATATTTTTTGATGACTAAAAAAAGTCATACAAGCGGTTGTTTTGTAACTATCTGCCGAAAAAATGAATGTATTTGGGTATTTTAATTGAAGTGCTTCGGTTTGTTTTGTCAGCTCTTCCCAGCCGATCCAAGTGTCGTCACTTTTGATAGGAACGATATAAAACAAGATTTCCATACTTATGAGCAAGTGCAACAATAAAGAGCAGATGAGGTGTGTTTTCATCATTTTTTTGGAAAAGAAATAGCTCACCAAAATGATTCCTGTAACATACGAAGGCATTAACCAGTTTAATTTTACCCAGTAAACAGGAGTTAATAGGAAAAACCCTAAAAAAGTAGGAATAAAAAATGCGAGCAAGAAGAGGGTTTTGCTCGTTGGAAATTTCCATTTTTTAAAAGTACTTTTAAGGTAATTGAAAATTGTATAAAAAAAGGTGGCTAAAAGTATGGGCCCCAGTAATACCAATTGATGGCCAAGTGCGCCAAATAGATAATGTGGTTTGAATCGAAATTTAGCAATATCTCCTGTTCTGTTGGATGATTGGAATAAAAAGGAGGCAAATTCATTTTGATAGTTCCAATACCAGACCGGGAATGTGACAAGTACTGAGACCAGGGTGGCTAGCAAAGGCCACGGAGATTTTAGAAGGTGTCTTTTTTCTTTGGAAAAAAATAAGAACCCTAACAATCCCAATTGCAAGAACAAACCAGTGTATTTGCTGTCAAATGCCAATCCCATAGCGAGCCCTCCGAAAATCCAATAGGCTTTTTTGTTTTCAAAAATAGCTTTGTAGAGCGCTGTTAAAGAGAGTGTCCAAAACAATAGCAAAGGGACATCCGGTGTGGAGTTAAAAGACAAGATAGACACACAGACCGTTGTTGCGAGTAGTAACAAGGCGTTTTTTGCTTTTTGGCGAGAAAGAAAGAAGGAAGCCAATTTGTAAAAGCTAATTAAGGTCAGCGAGGTGATCACAAAATCAGCAAATTTTACAACAAAAACGGTTTTTCCAAAAATAGAGGTGAATAGGACAAGTATGTATCCTATCATTCCGGGGTGGTCAAAATAAGAAAGCGCTAAATTTTCACCATAAAAATGATAATAGGCATCTTGTGGCATCAATCCCATATAAGGAAGTAAACACAATCGAAATAGTTGAAATCCGAATACAATACTCAGTACAGGGTGTGTTTTAAAAAAACGTAGAAGGTTAGTCATTAAAGGATTTTCTTGCATTTACTCTTTTAAAAGGTGCGGTTTTATTTGTTTTGTTCGTTCATAGGCTTGTTCCGAACGCCATTCGTCAATTTTTGGAAAATTGCCAGAGAGTAATATCTCGGGAACTTTTGCTCCTTTGTATTCTGCAGGGCGCGTATACACGGGAGGCGAAAGTAGGTTGTCTTGGAATGAATCTGTCAATGCCGATGTTTCATCGCCTAGAACACCTGGAATCAGACGAATGATGGAATCGCATAGAACGGCAGCACCCAATTCGCCACCACTTAAGACGTAGTTTCCAATTGAAATTTCTTTGGTAATGAAAAGATCTCGGACGCGTTGGTCAACACCTTTGTAATGCCCACAGAGTACAATGATATTTTCATGCAAAGAAAGCGTATTGGCTGTTTGCTGATTTAAAATAGGAGCGTCCGGTGTCATGTATATGATTTCATCGTACGTTCTTTCCGACTGCAGTTTTGAAATGCATTTGTCGATGGGTTCAATCATAAGGACCATTCCAGCGCCACCACCAAATTGGTAATCGTCGATTTTGTTGTATTTGTTGAGGGCATAGTCACGTAAATTGTGAAAGTGTACTTCGGCCAGTCCTTTTTCTTGGGCTCTTTTTAAAATTGAATATTCAAATGGACTTTGAATAAGTTCCGGAGATACGGTAATGATGTCAATTCTCATGTTGCAAAGATACTTAAATAAATGGTCGGTTGTTTTTGTGATTTAGTGGCGTAGACTCGCTTTGATCATTCGGTCGTTATCAAAAATATCTCTGCGAAGCTCGATGTCGGAGAATCCTTTGTTTTTTAACAAGGTTACCATTTCTTGCCCTAGGTATTGATTGATTTCAAAAAACAACATGCCGTTCGGTGTGAGGTGTTTTTTTGCCAGATCACTTATCTTATCGTAAAACTCCAATGGATTTGAATCTTCCACAAACAAGGCGGTGGAGGGTTCGTAATCCAACACGTTTTTTTTCATCTCTTTTTTTTCGAGTCTCCTCACATAGGGAGGATTACTCACAATGATGTCGTATTTTTCTGGAAGTGTTTTGGTTTTCAGAATGTTTTCTTTTCGGAATTTTGTATGAACCTTGTTGTATTTCGCATTCGATTGCGCCACTGCGAGGGCCTTTTTAGAAAAATCAATTCCTGTGACATCGGCCTGTTTGGAATTTTTTGCCAAAGCAATGGCAATGCAGCCACTTCCTGTTCCAATATCTACTATTTTCTGATTTTTTTTGTCTTGGGTTTCATCCAAAATCCACTGAACCAATTCTTCTGTTTCAGGTCTTGGGATCAAAACGTTTTTGTCTACTTTGAAGGGGAGACTGTAAAATTCAGTTTTGCCTAGAATGTATTGCAGGGGTTTTTGCTTTTGGAGTTCTTCAATTGCTTTTACAAAAAAGGAGTGGTTTTTTTCTTTTATCTCAAAATGCGGTTGCAGCGCTCTGTCTATTCTTGTCAATCCTAACTCAGCTTCGGTTAACAAGTGAAAAAAGGAATCTATTTCTTCTTTGGGGTACAAAGAATCAAGTCTTGAGTGAAATAAGGATTGTAATTGTGTGATTTTCAAAAAATTCAATTTTAAGAATACGATGACGCTATTTTTAAGCAAAAATACATTTTTCTGTGAAAGATGTGCAGCTTGTGGGAGTTTTTGAATGTGAAAATCTACGGCTTGGAATAGTGAATGTATGGATGATAAGACCTATTTTTGTGGTATGAAACAAGATGCGTTTTATATGCAAAGATGCCTTGAGTTGGCTCAAAAGGGAATTGGGTTGACACGACCGAATCCTTCGGTAGGTTGCGTTATTGTGCATCAAGATCAAATCATAGGGGAAGGCTATACCAGTGCTTATGGAGGACCACATGCTGAGGTCAACGCGATCGCTTCTGTCAAGCAAAGAGAATTGCTTAAAAAGGCAATCTTGTATGTGACTTTAGAACCTTGTGCTCATTTTGGAAAAACACCTCCTTGCGCAGATAAAATTATTGCGCATGAGATTCCGAAAGTGGTTATTGGTTGTTTGGATACGCATTCGTTGGTTTGTGGAAAGGGAATCTCGCGTTTGAAAAGTGCCGGAGTCGAAGTTCTTGTTGGCGTGTTGGAGCAGGAGTGTAAGGAGCAACACAAGCGTTTTTTTACGGTTCAAAATAAGAAAAGACCCTTTATTGTTTTAAAATGGGCTGAGACAAAAGATGGTTTTATAGCGCCAGAGACCAAAGAAAAGAACCGACCTGTTTGGATTAGTAATACAGCGTCGAAACAGTTGGTACACAAATGGAGGAGTGAGGAGCACGCTATTCTCGTGGGCACAAATACGGCCATATCAGACAATCCAAAATTGGATGTGAGGAGCTGGAGCGGTAACAATCCTGTTCGCATCCTTTTAGATCGAACGCTACGGACCCCCTTGGATTCGAATTTGTTTGATGGGAGTGGGCAAACAATTGTTTTTACAGAGGTTGATAAAGAGAATGTTGTGCCTAAAAAAAATGTGAGGTATGTACAGATGGATTTTTCAAAACATAGAGAACTTCAAATTTGTGAGGCTCTGGTAAAAGAAAATATTCAATCTGTTCTTATCGAAGGAGGTAGGGAAGTTTTGCAAGCTTTTATTGAGGCAGGTATATGGGACGAAGCGCGTGTTTTTCGTGGCGATGTTCATTTTGGCAAAGGGGTTTTAGCTCCGAAATTGAAAGCGCCAAAAGTTGCCGAAATGAAAATAAAAAACACCGCGTTGACATTTTATAAAAATTCCAATTCAGATTTTTAGTAATGTGAAGTTTGCAGATGTCTACAAAACAATTGATGGATCTTCACATCAAGCCTTGTTCAAAGAAAAGGGGAGTAAATTTTTTGGATATGCCTATCCTGTGTATACGGAGAGTGAAGCAAATAATATACTATTGAAAATCAAAAAGTTACATCCTGATGCGCGTCATTGGTGTTATGCTTGGCGATTGGGTGTAGAGAAGGTGCAATACCGTGTGAATGATGATGGTGAACCGAACAATGCTGCAGGTCAACCCATTTACGGACAAATACTTTCTTATGGTGTCACCAATGTTTTGATTGTTGTGGTTCGTTATTTTGGGGGTGTAAAGCTCGGTGTGGGCGGTTTAATGAAAGCCTATAAAACCGCTGCACAACAGTCTCTGCAAAATGCTACGATCGTCGAAAAATATTTGGAAGAGTCTATTTATTTGGAATTCGACTATCAAAATATGTCCAAGGTTATGCGACTTGTGAAGCAAAGAAAATTAGGCATTGTCGAACGAGATCTTCGAGAGCGTTGCAAGTTCGAATTGAGGGTCAAAAAATCAGCGTGTCATGCGATGAAAAATGACCTTCAAAAATACGCCTTTTTAAAAGTTTTTTAAGCTTGTTTTTTGGATGTGATTTGAGCGGATGTAAAAAAGTGTTTTCTGAAAAAAATTAGCTCAATTTTTTGAGGAGTTCTTGTGGTATTTTAATGGGCCTGTTTTTTGAGGTGTCTACAAAAACCAAAGTGGTGTCAGCTTGACAAATGAGTTCTTCTTTTTCATTATAAATAGCGTAATGAAAAATGATACGTGCCGCAGGTTTTTCTTTCAAAGATGTTTTTAGAAGCAATTTATCGTCATATCTTGCAGGCTTGATAAATCGCGTATTCATTGCGTATACAGGAAGAATAAGTCCTTCTTCTTCCATTTTTTTATAGGAAATGCCAACCTGTCTTAAAAGCTCCGTTCGACCCATTTCAAAGTATTGTGCATAATTTCCGTGGTGTGCATAACCCATTTGGTCTGTTTCAGCATATCGAATTCGAAATGCAAGTGTGTTTTCAATCATATAAAGGAAATTTTTAAGGGCCGTTATGTTACGTAAAAAATAAATAGAAACCAATAGCAAAATCATTTTTTTTTACTAAAAAATATTCACATTTTTGTAAAGCAAATGGAATGAAACTGTACTGTCATTTTTCTTGCTAAAATCTAACTAAATTTATTACCCTAATAATAATGACAAAAGTAGCCACTACGGTTTGGGAGGAATGCCTGTCTTTTATAAAAGACAACATCAAACCGCAAGCCTATAAAACTTGGTTTGAACCCATCAAGCCCGTTCGTGTTGCAGGAGAAGTTTTAACCGTACAAGTCCCGAGCAAGTTTTTTTATGAATGGCTAGAAGAACATTATATAAAATTATTAGGTGTGGCTCTGAAACGTCAGTTGGGTAGTGGAGCGAAGCTGGTGTACGAAGTACGAATGGAAAATTCTTACCGCAGCAATAGCCCGCAAATTGTAAAAATTCCAAGTGCCAATAGAGCTCCTTTGAAAGCACAAAAAGTAGCGGCTCCTTTGGAATTGAATAAAAGAGAGCTAAGAAATCCTTTTGTCATTCCTGGACTTCAAAAAGTAAAAATTGAATCGCAACTGAATCCGAGCTATAATTTTGAAAGCTTTGTGGAGGGAGATTCCAATCGGCTGGCGCGCTCTGCCGGAATGGCGGTAGCCAATAAGCCCGGAGGTACTTCTTTCAATCCTTTGCTTATCTATGGAGGTGTCGGTTTGGGGAAAACGCACTTGGCCCACGCCATTGGGGTTCAAATAAAAGACAAATACGCAGACAAAACGGTATTGTATATTTCGTCAGAAAAATTTACACAGCAATATATTGATTCTGTCAAAGGGAATACAAGAAATGATTTTATTCATTTTTATCAAATGATTGATGTTCTTATTATTGATGACGTTCAATTTCTTTCTGGAAAAACAGGAACACAAGATGTTTTCTTTCATATATTCAATCATTTGCACCAAAATGGAAAACAGGTTATTTTGACTTCTGATAAAGCTCCGGTGGACATGCAGGATATCGAGCAGCGTTTGTTGTCCCGTTTCAAATGGGGACTTTCCGCAGAATTGCAAACACCTGATTTTGAAACGAGAATATCGATTCTTCAAAACAAATTGTTTAGAGACGGTGTTGAAATGCCGAATGAAATTGTAGAGTACGTTGCGAAAAACATCAAATCAAATGTTCGTGAATTGGAAGGAGTACTTATCTCTATGATTGCTCAGGCTTCTTTTAATAAAAAAGAATTTACAATGACTTTGGTAAAACAAATTGTAGACAAATTTGTAAAAAATACCAAACGAGAAGTTTCGATTGAATACATACAAAAAGTAGTGTCAAAATATTTTGATATGGATGTGGCTACTTTACAATCTAAAACCCGCAAGCGTCACATTGTGCAGGCGAGACAGCTGGCCATGTATTTTGCAAAACGCATGACAAAATCTTCTTTGGCGAGTATTGGATCTCAAATAGGAAAGAGAGATCACGCAACGGTATTGCATGCTTGCAAAACCGTGGACAATTTGACAGAGACGGACAAGCAGTTCAAAAAATACGTGGAAGACATCACCAACAAATTAACTTTTTGATCGAATGATATCAGTGTTGATGGTCTGCTTGGGGAATATTTGTAGGTCGCCACTAGCGGAAGGTATGTTAAAATCAAAAGTAGACTCCAAACATTTCTTTGTAGACTCAGCAGGCACAGGTGCTTGGCACGCAGGAGAATCTCCTGATCCCCGATCTGTCGAGGTTGCCCGAAAACACGGGATAGACATCAGTACTCAAAAAGCCCGTCAATTTGTAAGGGAAGATTTCGATAAATTTGACATTATTTATGTCATGGATGCTTCCAATTTTCAAAATGTTTCGAAATTGGCAAAAAACGAAAATGATCGTTCCAAGGTGAAGATGCTATTGAATGAGGCATATCCCTCTCAAAATAATGAGGTTCCTGATCCTTACTACGGTGGAGATTTGGGTTTCCATAAGGTCTACCAGATGCTAGACGACGCTTGTCACATTATTTCAGATAAATTAATAGAGCAATTTCAGTAATTATGAGTACAGGAAAATTGTATTTAATTCCAACCACCTTAGGAGACAATGAGCCTTTAGAGGTCATGCCTCTTTCTGTGAAAAAAGTGGTAGAAGAGGTCGATGTTTTTATTGTGGAAAATGAAAAGTCTGCAAGACGATTCATTAAAAAAATAACACCTAAAAAGGCGCAGTCAGGTTTGCAGATGAAGCTTTTGGATAAATATGTTGACCCGTTAGAGGTGCAGCATTATTTGGATGTTTGTTTGCAAGGGATCTCTGTCGGTTTGTTGTCGGAGGCTGGAGTACCCGCCATCGCAGATCCGGGAGCAGAGGTAGTGAAGCTCGCTCATGAAAAAGGAATACGAGTCGTGCCTTTGGTAGGTCCGTCTTCTATTCTTATGGCCATGATGAGTTCGGGAATGAATGGTCAAAATTTTGCCTTTAATGGTTATTTGCCGATTGACAAAGTGGACCGTAAAAGAGAGCTTAAGAATTTGGAAAAAATTTCAAGAGAAAGAAATCAATCTCAAATTTTCATTGAAACCCCTTACCGAAATGAAAAAATGTTTGCCGATTTGAAAGCAATTTTGACACCAGCGACCCGTTTGTGTATTGCGGCAGATATTTCGCTATCTACAGCGTATATAAAAACGCAATCCGTAGCCAACTGGAAGAAAGAAACTCCTGATCTTCACAAGCGTCCTGCCATATTTATTATTCACAAGTAAATTTATTTACTCTGTAGAAAAACGTGATGTATTAGACCAGTCTTGGGGTTCTGTTGGCTGGTATGGAGGAAGTATCATAGGCAGCAAACATTTCAAGGTAAATTTCTACCGAAGTACCAAAGGCATCAGAAAACGTTTGTGATCCATTGCTGCGTAAAAATTTCTTCACATTTCCTGCTCCTGCCAAATGTGCAGCAGCTAGAATGCCAGATTCCGTAATAACAATTCCCTTTATCTTTTTTCCAACAGAGCGTTTGATATCTCTTCGTAAGATCCATTTGTTCACTTTACATAGGGCCACAAAGGCTTTTTCTTGCAAGGTAGGATTGGAAAGGAATGCTGTGGTGTCAAATATATCAAAGCGTTCCAGCGTAGTGCTTCCGAATTGGTATTTTCCCAAATAGCCCAATTTATTCACTACTCTGTAGTTTCCTTGGGATTCTTTAAATGCCAATGCTTCTTTGAAATCTTCGAACTTATTTCTGTCAAAGGGAAGCTTGAATTTTGGAGTCGCCTCTTTTTCCAAAACTGTGGCCATGCAATTTTTAGGATTTCTAGTAAAAATTCCACGGGCGTTCATTGAGTAAATGCTTAATCCCAAGACGATACTTAAAACATATTTTTTTCTGATAGAGTTCATGTGTTTTCTATTTCGATCGAGTTCTGTTTTTTGCGGCGCAAATATACAAACTATTTTTAAACTAACTGAAAATGTGGTTGTTTGAAAAAAATGGTATCGATTTTCATGATGAGGACTTCAATAAAAAGTGTTGGCAGTCTGTGAAGTGGTAACGAACCCGGAGACAAAACGATTATCTTTTGATTCCTTGTTTGGACAGCCATCTTTGGTATTTTCGTGCATTTTTTTTGTGTTGTCTCAGTGTTTTGGCAAAGGTGTGCGTGCCCATGATGTCAGTACTCGCGCACATGTAATAGTATTTGTGATTCGCAGGATTTAAAACAGCATCGATGGAAGATATGTCTGGCATTGAAATGGGACCTGGTGGCAGACCTTTGTGTTGGTAGGTGTTGTATGGCGAGTTTGTTTTTAAGTCTTTGCTCAGGACCCTCTTTACTTTAAAATCTTGACCATATTTTTGTTGTAGTGCAAAAATTATAGTGGGGTCTGCTTGCAACGCCCAACCTTTTCGGTACCTATTGAGATAAAGTCTCGCCACAACGGGCCTTTCGGCAACATTGGCTGTTTCTTTTTGAACGATGGAAGCCAACACAATCACTTCCTCGATGCTCAGGTTTTGTTTCTGAGCTTTGGAAATACGATGGCTGTTCCAAAAACGTTCGTATTCTTTGTGCATTCTATTGCGAAATTCTTCGGCAGAGGTATTCCAATAAATTTCATAGCTGTTGGGTATGTACATGCACAGAGCGGTTTCTTGAGAGAAGCCTTTTTTCTCGAGAAAAGCAGCATTGGTAAAAGCCTTCATTAAACTGACAGAGTCGGCTTCAATTTGTTCGGATATTCTACCCGCTAAGAATTCTAGGCGGTGTTGGTTGTTAAATGTGAGTTTCACTGGTATTTGTGCACCCGATCGCAAATGGTTTATCAAATCATTGGAGCTCATGCCTGCTTTTAAAGCAAATTTTCCGGCTCTAATTTTTTTGGTGTATTTCTTTTTTTGGGCAACCCATAGAAGTGCTTCTGGTCTTTTGAGTTTGTTTGCTAAAGAATCTTTTACATGGTCGATGGTCGCATTACTAGGGATGTAAATGACCGTATTTTCTCGTAAATTTTCTGAAAATATTTTTGAATAATAATAGGATGCCACAGTGATTGTAATGGTAACAATGGTTCCAATCAAAACAGCCTTTTTCTTCGTATTCAGTCCAAACATTCCTCTTTATTTTTTAGCAATCAATTGGTACAAGGCTTCGTCTTTGTATTGTTTTTGAGAGAAGATCCAATCTTTTTTTATTCCAACACGTTCAAAATGAAAGGTTTCAAAAAGTGCCCTACTGATGTGATTGTCCAGCAAGATGTTTGCGTACAATTGATGCAGGTTTAAGTATTGAAATGCATAGGAAATAAGCAGGTTCAAAGCCTCGGAGGCAATGCCTTTTTGTCGGTGGTCTTTGTGAACGAAAAGTCCGATTCCTGCTCTTTTGTGCAATGGGTTGAAATCAAACAAATCAATGAGGCCACAGGGGGCATTGTTTTTTTGATTGGCAATGACCAATCGGAGTTGTTTGGCCTCGTATATGTCTTGATGTGCGTTTTCTAGGTATTTTTTTAAAAGGAATTTTGAAAAAGGTGTTTGGGTGCTACTGATCTCCCAATTGGCCTCATCGTTTTCTATATCAAATAAAAACGGGAGATCACTGGGCTCCAATGCGCGCAAACAAATTGTATTTCCTGTCAAAGTTTTCATGACGATTCTCTTACTATTTCGATGTGGGAGGTCGCTTACACATGGATCCTTCCTTTGAAAACAAATTTCGCAGGACCTTTTAAAAATACATGGGTGTACTGTGAATTGTCGTGTTCAAAAGAAACCTCAAGTTGGCCTCCTTCTACAAGTAATTTTAGGGATTTTTGAGTTGTAATTTTTTGTTCGTAAAGCGCAATAGCTACTGCAGTCACTCCTGTACCACATGCCAATGTTTCATTTTCTACACCTCTTTCATAAGTGCGTACTCTGTAGGTGTCATTGTCTATTTTTTCAGTAAAATTGACGTTGGTACCTTCTTCATGGTAAGGAGCGCCATACCGAATATTTTTTCCATTGGTATAAACGTCGTAGGCTCCAATATTTTCAACAAGTTGGACATGATGCGGTGACCCCGTGTTAAGAAAAGCGTGATTCTCGTATAACTCCACCTTGTCGACATCAATCATTTGTAAATTAACGAGTCCGTTTTCAATACGTGCATGGTGCAATCCGTCAATGGCATCAAAAGAAGTTTTGTTCTGAATAAGGTTTAAATCATGTGCAAAAGCCACCAAGCAGCGCCCTCCATTACCACACATCGTTCCTTCATTGCCATCGGCATTGTAATAAACCATGGTGAAATCGTGTTCTTTTGAAGGGTTAAGTAAAATCAACCCATCGCCGCCAATTCCGAAACGGCGGTCACATAAATATTTTACCAATGCGTGATCTTCTACAGGAAATGTGAGATCTCTGTTGTCAATCATGACAAAGTCATTTCCTGTGCCTTGGTATTTGTAAAATTCTAAATTCATTGGCTGTGTTCTTGTGAAACAAAGTTACATATAATTACAATCCTTTTAAAATCCGTTTTTTGAGATTCACGAAGTATTTGAATTTGTTTTATTTTGAACAAAGTTCCAGTTTTGTTCATTTCAATATGTGATCGATGAAGCGCATTGTTCAGCACATTTTTCACCATCAATGGCTGCAGAAATAATCCCTCCCGCATAGCCTGCTCCCTCTCCACACGGGTACAAGCCGCTGATTTGAGGATGTTCAAGTGTCTTGTGATCTCGCGGAATTCTCACTGGAGAAGAGGTGCGTGACTCCGGTGCGTGCACGACAGCTTCATTTGTTATATATCCGTGCATCGATTTGCCGAATTGTTCAAATCCTCTTTGCAGTGTTTGATAGATGAAAGAAGGAAAGACCGCTGACAGTTCTACAGAGGTAGTTCCGGGGTGATAAGAGGTTTTGGGAATGTGTGAAGAACGTTTTCCTTGCACAAAGTCGGCGAGTCGTTGGGCAGGTACTTTTTGCGTTTTTCCACCAAGCTTCCAAGCAGTTTGTTCAATTTTTTTTTGAAATTCCATCGCAGCCAATGGACCTCGTTTTTGAAATGGTCCGAAGTCTTGAATTTTGAGTTCTACCGCAATGCCGGAGTTTGCTGTAGGTTGATCTCTTTTGGAGGGAGACCAGCCATTGGTTACAACTTCACCGGGACTGGTGGCGCAAGGGGCGATAATTCCTCCCGGACACATACAAAAGGAATAGACACCTCTGTTCTTTACTTGTTTTACAATGCTGTAAGGAGCAGGGGGTAAGTATTCACTTCGAGTGTCACATTTGTATTGAATACTGTCAATTAGGGCTTGTGGGTGTTCTACGCGCACACCCAAAGCGAAGGGTTTCGCCTCCATTGCTATGTTTTTGGCATGCAATAATTCAAAAATATCTCGAGCAGAATGACCTGTGGCTAAAATTAATTTGGAAGCTTTGATGGTTTCACCTCCTTTGATGGCAACCCCTTGTATGGTGTTTTCTTTCAAAAGAATGTCAGTGACTCTTGTTTCAAAGCGAACCACCCCACCAGAAGCTAAAATGACATCTCGCATTTTGGCAATTATTTTTGGAAGCTTGTTGGTGCCGATGTGAGGATGGGCATCTACCAAAATGTCTTTTGTGGCACCAAAGGCGACCAATAATTTAAGAATGGCGTTGACATCTCCTCTTTTTTTTGAACGCGTGTACAATTTTCCATCGGAATAAGTTCCGGCGCCACCTTCTCCAAAACAGTAATTGGAATCTTCGTTTACGAGATGTAATTTGTTGAGCGTAGCGAGATCTCTTCTACGTGCTCTCACATCTTTTCCTCGTTCTAAAACTATAGGTTTGATGCCTTTTTCAATAAGTTTTAGGGCAGCAAACAAGCCAGCAGGACCGGCTCCTACCACAATCACCTCTTTTTGAAGACTTACATTTTTGTAGTTCGGAAGTAAAGGAAGGTTTTCTCGATAGCACTCATCGATATATACCGCTACACGAAGGTTTATTTTTATGGCCTTTTGTCGTGCGTCAATCGATCTTTTCAGAATTTCAATGTGTTGTATTTGATCTTTCGCAATTTTTAATTGAAAAGCAACTTCTTTTTCTAAAAGTGCTGCGGTGCATGCAACCTTTGGTTTCACACGAAGTTGAATTTCTTTGGGCATTTTAGCGAGGTTCTTAGATTATTTGAAAAAGTTCCACACAATCCCAAATCGAATAACAAAGTCACGGTAGGGAGTATTTGGAGCCGCGTAATAATTTGTTTTGTTTATAGCGGATAAGAGATTTTCTGCTTTGATAAAGATCCGGGTTCTTCGGATTTGTCCATTAATGAAGTAATCAAGAATAGGAGTTCCTCCTATTTGGGTGTCATTTTGTACGACAAAATCGCCAATTACAGCATTGTATGAAGGGGCTTTGAAGGCAGAAAAATAATTCGCCGTTAGTCCCGTTTGTAGATACAATGATTTCTTTTTGAAAAAGTAACTTGTGTAATAAAAACTTGTGCGAGCGATCCATTCAGGAACCCGAAAAACAGCTTTTCCATCGTTTACTTTTTGAAATAGCGCTGTGGTATTTAAGGCAAATTTCCCGAATTTGATGTCATTGGCTGCTTTGATTTTAAAATAATTTACAGTGCCACTAAATTGAGCGGGTTTGGCTTGTGTGCGCTGTTCAAAATAGAGGAAGTTTTTGATTTGTGTGAAGGAGGCTGATGTCTGTAGCCATTTGTTTTTGAGTCCGAATTTTAAGATTCGAGTATTTGTATTTTTAAAATCGTTCAACCAGTTGTATTCTTGAAAATTGCTTTGAAAGAAGGTGAAACTGAAATCAGGTGCTTTTGAGCTTAATTGAATCGATGCTGAAATTTCAGCGTCCTTTTTTCTGTAATACGCCTTTGCGGTGAGGTTGTTTCCTGTCAGGTCACCGGCTACAATTCTTTCTGCATTCGCACGCAGAGCTACATTTTTTATACTTGATTGCCATTGTGCGCCAAGAGAAATAAAATCGCCTTTAAGTCGGTAGATACCCTTGTTAGCATTTGTTGTTACAATACTTTTGTATCCTTGAAAGTAATGTTGGTAATTGGCAAGTACTCTAAATTTACCCAAGACATAAGGAGATGTAAAATCCAAATAACCTTGATTTCTCATGCTTTTAAAGGATGTTTTGTCATCTGTAACCCGTTTAAAGCTATTTCCCCAAAATGTTGTTTCTGAAGGGATGTCATACTTGTACTGTTTTGTTTCATAGGTAAACAAATGTCCTACTTTAAGATTTGATATCTTGTAAGGCAACGTGTCTTTACTGCTCAAAATTTTGTAGTTGTGATCAACAAAAGTTCTCTTTCCGACTAAAAAGCTAGTGCCACTTTCTAAATTGACATTTATTTTTCCACGGTCCTCAAAATCGGAGATATTGTCTTCAAAATTTGAAATATGTTCCTCTGTGAGACCTCCATTTTCTTGGTTTTCAATATCCTGAGAGGCAAAATGTGTTCTCAATTGGTATCTTTTGTCTTTTGAAAGGTAGGATATTGTGGCTCTGAAGTTGGTGTGGCTACTCAATGAATTTCGATAGTTACCTAAGGAACGAAGTCCTCTGTACGCCACAGAGATGTTCAATCTTTTGTGGAGGTTCATCGCCAATCTAGAGTCTAGTACTTGGCCTTGTTCTAAGCCGGTTCTGTATAAAAATTCTGATGTGGGTGTTGGTACTTGGTAATATTTGATGTCTTCTATCTCGTAGTAATTGACATGCTTCGCATTGGCTCCCATTTTTGGAAATAAAGAGGCATCCTCTAAATCGTAGGTCAAGGATGTGAATACTTGTCCTTGGTTTTGAAAAGAATGCATTCCGAACAGGTCTTTTCTGAGAAGGTTCATTTTGTATTCTTTTGAAATCGTTAGTGTGGTATCTACCAAGACGGTGTCATTCGAATGAGAAATAATTTTATAATCGAGGTAATTTGCTTTTCCTGATTCCGGATCTACACTTGGTTTTTGTTTTCGCTGAATGGTCTTTCGGTATTGTGCTTTAATACTATCAATGCGGGTGGTATTTTGTATGTCCGCTTGGTTTGTGCTGTTCGAGGGAACGGTGTTTTGCTCTTGCGCAGCTATTTTTATCAGGAAAACAAAAAAGAAAAGAGAGAAGAGTGTTTTTTTCACACGTTTGATTTTTTTTTTGATCTTCGTTTTGTGAGTTTAAAAAGGAACAAAAGAGTCTATCATAAATGAGTGTACGATTGTTCTCTACGAAACAAAGGTAAATTATTTATTGGTAAATTGAGGAGTCGAAAGTTAAAATAAAAGGAACTCGAGTTTGGTTGGGGCTGAAATTTGGAACGTCAATAAAATTTGTATTTTTGAGAGCAAAGATCAAGCGCATGGCTTTGGCATTAAAATTTTCAAATTTTGAGTTGGAAGCGGGGACAGACGAGGCTGGAAGGGGCTGTTTATCGGGGCCTGTTGTGGCTGCGGCGGTTATTTTACCTAAGGATTTTAAACATCCACTTTTAAACGATTCTAAAAAACTTACGGAAAGGCAACGAGAGCTATTGAGACCGATCATTGAAGCAAATGCGATCAGTTACGGTGTGGGTGTTGTCGATGAAAAGGAGATTGATAAAATCAATATTTTGCAAGCTTCCATACTTGCGATGCACAAATCCATTGATGAACTTGAGGTGGCACCCGATTATATTATCGTGGATGGTAACAAATTTAGGGCTTACAAAGAAATACCCCATACAACAATTGTCAAAGGTGATGGGAAATACTTGAGTATTGCTGCGGCTTCGGTTTTAGCAAAGACCTATCGGGATGAAATAATGGCTCGTCTCCATCGAGAATTCCCTCATTTTAATTGGCTGCGAAACAAAGGATATCCCACGCAGGAGCATCGCGATGCCATTCGACAATTTGGAAGTTGTAAATACCACCGAAAATCGTTTAAGTTGTTGCCGGAACAGTTGAAGTTGGACCTTTGAGAATTTTGAACGGAATGTCACTTACATTCGTTTGTTATTGAGCGTGCTTTTTGTTTTGGTTTGCGCCATGGGTTAGTTTCAAAATTTTGACAGCTTCCATCGCTTCTCTTACATCGTGAACTCTTAAAATTTGACTGCCCTTTTGAAGTGCAATGGTATGTGCTACTGTGGAGGCATTTAGGGCCTCGTTCGGCGTTGCTTTCAATGGCTTGTATAGCATGGATTTTCGGGAGATTCCGGTGAGAATAGGACAATCTAAACTTTGAAATAAATCCAAATTCGCAAGCAACTCGTAGTTGTGTTCGATCGTTTTTCCGAATCCAAATCCAACGTCAAATATGAGGTCTTTTAGTCCTAGTGATTTTAGGGTAAAGGCCGTGCTGGAAAATTCTTTGATGATTTCTTCTACAATGTTTTTATACGTAGGATTTTCTTGCATGTTTTGCGGGGTTCCTTGCATGTGCATTGCGATGTAAGGAACCTCTAATTTTGCTACCGTTTCGAACATGTGCGCATCGGCATTTCCTCCCGATATGTCATTGATCATGGCAGCTCCATATTCGATGCATTTTTTTGCGATGCCACTTCGAAATGTATCGATAGAAATTAAAATGTTTGGAAAATTTTTGCACAGTAGTTCTACCACGGGTAAAATACGACTCATTTCCTCTTTTTCTGAAATATGAGTAGCCCCAGGTCGTGAAGAATAAGCCCCAATATCAATGAAGGTCGCTCCTTCGGAAAGCATCTTATTCGTTTGATGAAGAATACTCTTTTCGTCTTTGTATTTTCCACCGTCGTAAAAAGAATCTGGCGTGATGTTTAAAATTCCCATCACTTTAGGAGTGGATAAATCGATTAATTCGCCTTTGCAATTGAGCGTACGCATTTTTCTTTGGTATAAAGTGATATAATTTTGTGGTATTTGATAAACTTTTTTTAATTTCGTTTGCATCAATTCGTGCACTATCCTAAAGAACTGATGCGCGAATTTACGTAATTTTTTGATATCGATTTATGCAAACAACTTCCCGAGAATACGATGCTGTCATTGCGACCTGTAGAACACTTTTTGAAAATAAAATGACGGATTATGGAAGCGCTTGGCGTATTTTACGTCTCTCTTCTTTGACAGATCAAATATTTATCAAAGCACAACGTATTCGTCAGCTGCAAGAAAATATGGAAAGAAAAGTAAACGAAGGGGAAGTTTCTGAATTTATAGGAATTATCAATTATTCCATTATGGCGTTGATTCAATTGGAAAAAGGCGTTGCAAACCAGCCCGATCTTTCCACTGAAAAAGCGGTGAATTTGTATGACAAACACATTCATATCACAAAAAGTTTGATGGAAGACAAAAATCATGATTACGGAGAGGCTTGGCGAGACATGCGCATTAGCTCTTTGACAGATCTGATTTTACAAAAATTGTTACGCGTTAAGCAAATAGAAGACAACGAGGGGGAAACATTGGTTTCTGAAGGAATAGATGCGAATTATCAAGACATCATCAACTATGCGGTATTCGCGATGATTCATTTGGGAGAGGCCAAATAAAAGACGATTTTTTGCGTTTGTATGTCACTTGACATGGATTTTTCGAGTTGGAAATATTTTAATTGAAAAAGATGAAAAAAATAGCCGTTTTTATAGCCCGTATTCTAGTCGCTCTTACTTTTTTGTACTCTGGTTTTGTAAAATTGGTTGATCCCATAGGTTCAGCCTATAAATTTACCGAGTATTTTGGAGCAGATGTCTTGAATTTAGAATTTTTGATTCCATTTTCTTTGCCTTTTTCCATTGTACTGATTTTACTTGAGATATTACTCGGAGTGACTTTATTGATTGGTTATCAGCGAAAAAGAACGGTGCAAGTTTTGTTTGGAATTACGTTGTTTTTTTTATTTCTAACCTGGTATTCGGCTTATTACAACAAAGTGACCGATTGTGGTTGTTTTGGTGATGCCCTGAAATTGACTTCTTGGGAGACCTTCTATAAAAATGTTGTTTTGCTTGTACTCATTTTGTTTTTGTCTTTTCATAAAAAAAGGATGGTTCCGTTCTTTTCAAAGAAGACAATGAGAAATATGACTTTTTTGTCAGCAATGGCCTTCGCTTTTATCGCTTATTATGTTCTCACACATTTGCCTTTGATTGATTTTAGAGCCTATGCTATTGGAAATAATATCCAAGAAGGAATGGCTTTTGTCGAGGGCTCTGATGAATTGCCACCCGTACACGATTTCTTTTTGGAGTCAGATACAGAGGATTTAACCGAACAAATTTTGTCTGCGGAAAAGGCCATGCTACTCATTGCCTATGACCTAGATAAAAGCAATTGGGTTGGGTTTACGGCATGCCACAATACCTTGCAAAGAGCCAAAGAAATGGGGTATTTGGTGTATGGAGTTTCTGCCTCCCCGACGGCTGATATACAGACATTACAAAAAGAAATGAAACTTCCTATTGATTTTTTGTTTTGCGATGAAACCACATTGAAAACAATGATTCGTGCGAATCCTGGATTAATTGCCTTGGAAAAAGGAACCGTGGTTGGGAAATGGAATTGGAGAGATGCCGATACTGTTTTTGATTGACAACGAACGAGTTCTGTTTTTTACAAGCTGATTTTAAATGAATTTGAAGTTTTTATAGAAAAATCAATCGTTTGACGATCGAATAAAATGAATTTCTTTTTTTGAAAAGAAGACAATTCTTCAAACTGTAAAACATAAAAAATAAAATTCCCCTATTCGAAAAAATAGGGGAATTTTTGTAGCGTGATGCAGAATTGAACTGCAGACCTCCGGGTTATGAATCCGACGCTCTAACCATCTGAGCTACCACGCCTTTTGCGGGTGCAAATATAGGATAAATTTGAATTATTACAAGTGAAAAATATAAAATTTAGAGGAATAAAATTATTTTTTTTTATAGGAAATAATACATACATTGTGCATCCAAGAAATAAGTCAGATGAGTAAAATAAAATTTGAATTGGAATTTCCGATTCACGCATCACCGAAAATGTTATACCAGTATTTTGCAACCCCTTCAGGTTTGTCAGAATGGTTTGCAGACAATGTCAATTCTCGTGGTGTTATGTTTACTTTTATTTGGGAAGGTACTGAGGAGGTTGCCAAGTTGTTGCAAGACAGGAATGATGAAAAAGTCCGCTTTAAATGGGAAGAGGATGACAGTGAAGAGGGCTATTTTGAATTTCGTATTCAGATAGATGCGATTACCAAAGATGTCTCTTTGATTGTGACTGATTTTGCAGACGATGATGCTGATATGGAAGAATCCAAATTGCTTTGGGAAAATCAAATAAACGAATTGAAGCATGTCATAGGAGCTTGAAAAAAAGCCATATGAATTTCGCCTTGAACTTTCTGTTTAAGGCTTTTTTTTTGCTTAATTTTGCGACGTAAATTTTGAGGGTATGGTAAATTTCGATGGTATTGTTCTAGAAAAAACGTCTTGCAAGATCTCCTTGCAAAATAGAGGGTATAAATATGGTGATTCTTTGTTTGAAACCATTCGAATAAAGGAAGGAACCATTTGTTTTTTGGAGGATCATTATTTCCGATTAATGGCTTCTATGCGGATGTTGCGAATGGAAATACCGATGCATTTTACATTGGAATTTTTTGAAAGTGAAATTCAAAAGCTAATGAACGCTTATGAGCCGAACACGATTACGAAAGTTAGGTTCACCATCGATCGAAAAGATGGGGGCTTGTATGCACCGAAAACCAATGAAGTTCAGTTTTTGATTGAAGCTTTTCAAACCACTGTAGAATTGAAAGAAATTTATGAAGTAAGTTTGTTCAAGGAGCATTATGTGCATTCAGGATTGTTATCTACCATAAAATCATCGAATCGTTTGTTGAACGTTTTGGCGGCCATTTATGCAGATGAAAATGAATTTGATAATTGCCTACTTTTAAATGAGAAAAAAAACGTGGTAGAGGCGTCCAATGCAAATATTTTTTTAGTCAAAGGAAATGAAGTGATGACTCCTCGTTTGGCGGATGGTTGTTTGAATGGAATTGCTCGCAAAAAAGTCATTGAATTGTTGCAAAAAATAGAAGGTGTCGTTTTTGTTGAGAAATCAATTTCACCTTTCGAATTGCAAAAAGCAGATGAATTGTTTGTAACCAATGCCGTTGTGGGGGTGCAACCGGTTACGAAATACAGGAAAAAGATTTTCGAAACGCAATTTGGTTTGGCACTCAGAAAAAAGTTTCTCGATTTGGAGGCTTAATTCAGGTTTACATCGGAGGGTGCGTTGGCCCATAATCGATAGGTGCCACCAATATCTAAAAGATGATTTTTCCAACAGGATGTGTTTTCAAGTTCTAAAATGTTGGCGTGTGTATTTTCAATACAAAACCAAGATTTTTCGCTGATTTCATTTTGTAGTTGGTTGGTTGACCATCCTGAGTAGCCTAAGAAAAAACGAATTTTATTTTCCGGTATTTTGTGGTTGTGGAGCGAACTGGACAAGGCATCGAAATCGCCACCCCAATAAATGCCATTGTCTATTGCAATACTATTGGGTATGAGTTCTGGAAGTTTGTGAATGAAATATAAGTTGTTTTGTTCAACAGGGCCTCCTTGGTAAATACCAAATGAGCAATCTATTTCAGGAATCAAGTCTCGAATCGTCAATTCCAAGGGTTTGTTCATAATAAAACCTATGGAACTGTCTTCCGAATGTTCGGTAAGCAAGACAACGGATCTATTGAAAGAGCTGTCGTTTAATATGGAAGGTTCTGCAACAAGTAGTTTCCCTTTTGTTGGTTCTAATAAGTGCATTGTGGTGTTTTGAAATAAAAAGATAGTCAAAAAAAAAGACAAAAAAAAACTTCTTTGAGTATTCAAAGAAGTTTTTGTGTATTTAGGTATCTGAAATACTAGTTTACCGAGTCGCTCAATCCAGCACCAGCTTTGAATTTTACGATATTTTTCGCGGCGATTTGAATCGTAGCTCCTGTTTGAGGATTTCTACCTTCTCTTGCTGCTCTTTTTGATACAGACCAAGTACCCCATCCTACTAAAGCAACTTTACCACCACTTTTCAAAGTGCTTGTTACGTTGTCAGTTAATGATTCTAATGCTGCTTTCGCTGCTGCTTTAGAAATTCCTGCGTCAGCAGCCATTGCATTGATTAAATCTGATTTGTTCATAATTTATAGTTTAAAATTAAAAAATTGGTTTAAAATTTACATTTAACAATAACAAATATAGCAGGAATAAGGGTTTACGCAAGTTATTTCATACAAAATCACCTGTTTTGTTAATAAAACACTGCAATTTGTTAATAATCGTACGAAATAAGGCGTTTTTTTGGGTTTTACATCAGCTTGGAGTCAGTGTCAAATTGGTACCCATTCAATAAACTCGCGGTATTCATTCGTTTTTTTCCAGCAAGTTGAAGCGAAAGAATGTTTAGAAAACCTCCTTTGGTCGCCACTTTGAGTGTTTTTTTTGTAGTTATGATTTTCCCAATAGCAAAGGAATGGTCCTCGTATTCTTTTTCGATATCGTATATTTTTACTTTTGAAACGGAATCGTTGTTTGATAATTCACACCATGCTGCCGGATAGGGGTTCAATCCTCGAATGTGGTCGGCAATGGTGTCCAATGATTTGTTCCAGTCAATTTTACAAGTTGAGGTATGTATTTTAAAGGCAAATTTTGATGATTTTGCAGGCTGTTTCCATGTGTTTGCTTGGTTGTTTTCAATAAGGTGTACGGTTTTAATTACGAGTTCACTTCCCAAGTGCATGAGCTTGTCGTGTAGTTCGCCAACGGTTTCCTTGGTTTCGATAGTCGTTTCTTCTTGAAGAATGACTTCACCTGTATCAATGTTGTCATCAAGAAAGAAGGTGGTCACTCCTGTTTTGGTTTCTCCGTTGATAATGGCCCAATTGATAGGAGCAGCCCCTCTGTAATCGGGTAACAAAGAAGCGTGTAAATTGAAGGTGCCGTACTCAGGCATATTCCACACGGTCTTGGGAAGCATGCGAAAGGCGACAACAATTTGCAGATTGGCTTGCAATTCTTTCAATTCATTTACGAAGTTTTCATCTTTTAAATTGAGTGGTTGTAAAATGGGGATTCCTTTTTCTTGAGCGAATTTTTTGACTGCAGATTCTCTTATTTTTCTTCCTCTACCTGCAGGTTTATCGGGAGCGGTTACAACACCAACCACGGAATAATTTTTCTCCAATAAAGTTTTCAAAATGGTCACCGCGAAATCGGGGGTTCCCATAAACACAATTTTTAAATCTTTCATAATGCTATTTTATTTCGGCGGTGTGTTTTATGTGAATCTTGACTTTCAAATACTATTTTTTATAGGTATTGTGGTCAGTCAATTGTATTTGCTGTGCTTCTAAAAGTTCTTGCAAAGTTCTTAAAATAATGGTTTCCTTACTAAAAATGTGTTGACAAATTTGTTGGGAACTCATTTCTTTGATTTTTAAGAGGTCTAGAATGTTTTTTTTTAGTTCGTTGGAAGGAAGGGTGTGTTTGTTTTTTTCTAAACACACCTCACAAAGGCCACAATCTACTGCTTTTTTTTCACCAAAATAGGCGAGTAATTGTACACTTCTGCATGATTTTCGGTTCTCAACAAATGCAATCATGTCTTGGAATTTTTTCTTTTTATTCGCCTGAATCCGTTTTATTTTTTTTGCAATCCCGTTGATGGTTCTGTCGTCTTCTCTCGGCACCAAAAAACGCATCGCTGATTTCTTCGAGGCGGAGAGGTATTTGATTAACGAATCACGTTCTAAGTTTTGTAAAATGGAGTGTATCTCTTGCTTGGTTGTTTGTAGTTCTTTGGAAAGTCTGTACAGAGATATAGGTACAAAATTTTCAAAGATACCTCCATAACTTCTCAATATGAATTGAATGAGATCGGCAGCAGATGGATGTTTTTCACAATACGATAAAACACAATTGCTGTTTGCGATGAATTGCAAAGCCGGTTTTCTTTGATGTCCTCTAAATAGACTCAAGACACCTTGATTTTCCAGCATTTGTAGAATTGTAGCGGTTTTTTTTACTGAGAAATCATAGCGATCACAGAATTCATACAGGTCAAACTCATAATGTTTTTCAGTTTGTTCTCCCTTGGCAATCTGAAAATATTGGTTCAATTGGAAATAGGTTTTTTTAACGAGGGCTATAGTGTATTCTTGTTGTTCGAAATTTTGAAGCTGTGCGCTGAGATCTGGTTTGTTTGTTAAGAGAACAGCAAAAGATTTTTTTTCATCCCTACCTGCACGTCCCGCTTCTTGTAGGTAATTTTCAATACTATTGGGCAAGTCATAATGAATTACGCAACGAATGTTATCCTTGTCAATTCCCATTCCGAAGGCATTCGTAGCCACCATAATCCTCACAGATTCGCTGTACCATTGATCGTACATTTGCTTTTTTATTTCCGGGGTCATTCCTCCGTGGTAAAAAACACTTGGAAAATTGGCTTGATTGAGTCGGCTGCTAATTTTTTCGGCGTTTTTACGTTGGTTTGTGTAGATGATTATGGGCGATTTGATTTTTTTTAAAATTTGCAACACTTTCACAAATTTGGCTTCGATGTTAAAAACCTGATAGGCGAGATTTTCTCTTTTGTAAGAACTTTGAAAAAGGCGCTCATTTTTTAGATGTAAATGGAAAGCAATATCCTTCAATACTTTTTCAGTAGCCGTAGCGGTGAGGGCTATAAAATTGGCTTTTGGGCAAAGTTCTCGGAGTGTGTTTAATTTCAGATAACTGGGTCTAAAGTCATGTCCCCACTCCGAAATACAGTGTGCTTCATCAATGGCAATGAGAGAAATGTTGAGTTGCTTAATTTTGTTTTGGATAAATTGAGATTGTAATTTTTCAGGAGAAAGATATAAGAATTTGGTGTTTGTGAATTGCAAGTTATCAAATAAAACAATCAATTCTTCTTGACTTCTATTTTTGTTCAAAGCGACCGCTTTCAGGTTCTTTCGGTTGAGGCTGTCTATTTGATCTTGCATCAAAGCAAGCAAAGGGCTTACCACCAAACAGGTTCCTTCCATTAGCAAAGCAGGTATTTGAAAGCAAATGGATTTGCCACCCCCAGTTGGCAAAAGAACAACACTCTCTTTTTTTTGTAGCACATGCGCTATGATTTCTTCTTGGAGCGGTCTGAATGTTTGGTGTCCCCAATATTTTTTTAAGATGGAAAGCGGGCTTCTCATTGGAAAATATGCAATTGCTGTAAAATAAAATTTGTTCTTTCTAAAGGCGTTCCCAAAGGAATGCAAATCGGATTGTATCCTAATTTACGGTATACTTTTTCAAGCTCAAGATGAATTTTTTGTGCTTCGGAAAAAGTTTCATACCGCTCGTTGTCCGTGGTATAAATTTCCTGCCAGGGAGGCGTGATGAAAATGTTTTGATAGGTGTTTGATTTGTTAATTGCTTCAAAAGGAAACGTGTGTGCTTGTTTTTTGAAATTTAAGTAGGCTTCAATATCCGGGATTCCTCGATCCATAAAAACAAAGTCATGATTTGATTTTTCGGCCTGTACAAATTGTTCTTTTCTCTTTTCTAAAAGAAGACTACTAAAGGCCAAAGGATCTGACAAAAATAAATGTGCAACGCCATTTTTTCGAGCCTCTAAAGTAAGCGTTCTGGAAATTTCATCCATGCAATGAAATCCTTGATGTTTTAAAGATTGGAGTAAAGTGGTTTTTCCCGACCCTGGACCTCCCGTAATGACAATTTTTTGCGGCATAAAACAAAAATACAGGATTTGAGAGGAGGAAGCAATTTTTACAGGGTATAAAACCGATGATTCGAGCATAAAATCTTTGGTTGTTGTGGATTGTATTTTCTGTTTTAAACGATTCGATATGTAAAAAAATTCAACAAATTAATGTAGTTTTGCGTGAGGTTCATGGAAACCTCTTGAACGAAATGAATGTTATATGAGCAAGCAAGAAGAATTTTACAAGAAACTCAAAGATAGTTTAGAGGCCTCTACCACATTTCCAACGACCTATCTCTACAAGTTTATTGTTCCGACCTCTAAAAATCAGTTGAATGAAGTGAAAGCAGTTTTTGAGAGGAGTGGAGCAAGCATTCAAACGAAACCATCCAAAACGAACAAATACGTAAGTATTTCCATATCCGTAAAAATGGAAAGTTCTGCCGCAATCATTGAGAAATACAAGCAAGTTTCTCATGTGGAAGGAATTGTATCTTTGTGATTTTTTTAACAGCTATTTTAAAAGGCTTAGCATATCTTTCTTTGTTGAAAAAGAAACAAAACGTGTTTTTTTGTGACCAAAATTAAAAATGAAATGATTAAGAAAACAATTGTACTCAGTGGACTGCTGCTGCTTCTGAATGTAGGAGCGTATGCACAGAAATCAAAAGATAAGGTATTGTTAAAGATTGATGATACGCCGGTTTATCTGTCAGAATTTGTGAGACTGTTTCATAAAAACAAAGACCTCACCTCAACAGTATACGACCGCGAAGCGGTTAAAAATGATTTGGAATTGTTCATCGATTACAAATTAAAATTAATAGAGGCAACCGCTTTGAAAATGGACACTGCTGAGGCGTATAAGCAAGAGGTTTTAAAATATAGAGAACAATTGGCTTTGCCGTACCTAACGGATGATAAGTATATTGATAGTTTGACTTTAGAGGCTTACGAAAGAAGCAAGAAAGAAATAAGAGCGAGTCATATTTTGATACGTTTGAATGAAAAGTCTAAAGATACTGCGGAAGCGTTTCAGAAAATTTCTGAAATCCGAGGGGAGATTTTAAAGGGTACTGACTTTGCAGTCGCGGCAAAAAAATATTCAGAAGACCCAAGCGCCAAGACAAATGAAGGAGATTTGAGTTATTTTACTGTGTTTCGAATGGTGACACCTTTCGAAAACATGGCTTATACAACAAAATTAGGAGAAGTTTCTCCGGTATTTCGAACGCGATTTGGATATCATATTTTAAAAGTGACGGATGTAAGAGATTCGGAGGGAGAAGTGGAAGTAGCGCATATCATGAGTCGGGATCGATCTGAAAACGGAAAAATTCTTTTGAATAAAGTATACGATGAAATTCAAAACGGCGCTGATTTTGGATCCTTGGCAGAGAAATTTTCAGATGACAAACGCTCTGCATCTAATGGAGGAAAACTCCAGAAGTTTTCAATGGGTTCCATGCCGCCTCCATTTGATAAAGTAAGCTTTTCCTTGTCTGATGAAAAACCCTATTCGAAACCATTTCAAACCGCATATGGTTGGCATATTTTGAAATTTATCAAACGATATCCGATAAAGGATTTTGAATCCTCAAAAGAAGCATTGAAAAGAAAGGTGAAATCAGACCCCCGTTCAAAAAATCTAGCCAATCCAGTGACGGAAAGGTTGAAAAAAGAATACAACATTGGAATCAATGAGGCAACAAAGAAAACGATAGGTTCTCAAAAAGCAGACAGCTTGAATCTTTGGCTACTTAAAATAGAAGACGAAACCTACCATCAAAAAGATTTTGCCCAGTATCTTAAAAAACAAAGAAATCAATATTCGGAGGCTGTTTTTGAAAAATTTGTAGACCGTAAAATATTGGATTATTACAAGGAACATCTAGAAGACACGAACGAAGATTTTAAAAATATTTTTGAAGAGTATAAAAACGGATTGCTACTTTTTGATTTGATGCAAAATAAGGTTTGGGATGTCGCTCGGAAAGATACCCTAGGTTTGCAACGGTATTACAATCAAAATTCTTACAAATACAAAACAAATGATAGGGTCACTGCCATTGTAGTTCGTGCCAAAGAAGCGAAGCTTTTGGAGGGTATGCATGCCTATTTTTCAAACCTAAATGACATAGACTCTCTGGATCATACAGTAGCCAATAAAGAGGGACTTATAATGAAAGCAGGAGATTTTGAGAAAACGGCGGCTATTTTCCCAAAGAAGATTACCTTTGTACCCAACACAATCGAGACGTACAAAGAAAAGGAGTACACAACGCTTGTGAAAATTTTAAAAATTAAAGAAGGTGTACAGCCTTTGTTTTCTGATGTGAAGGGCAAAGTTAGTAATGATTTTCAGGAGTACATAGAAAACAAATGGATTCGTTCACTCAGAGAGAAGCACAAAATCAAAGTGTACAAATCTCGTCTGAGAACCGCCAAAAAATTATTGAATTCATAGTGATAACAAAATACCTCTGTTGTGTCGGCTTGCTACTTATAGCTTCATGTCAATTTTTTGATTCGGCAAATGCTGAAAAAAAATCAAGGGTGATTGCAAGAGTCAATGACGTGCAACTCTATGAAGACGATTTGCAGAAAGTTTTCCCTCACAACGTTCCAAAAAAAGACAGTATTGTTATTGCGAGAGATTTTATCAACAACTGGGCAAAAGAACAGTTGTTGCTAGAAAAATCGATTTTGAACCTGCCGGAAGAAAACGAGAATTTGAATGAATTGGTGGAGAAATACAGAAAAGATCTGTTTATCAATTCCTTTAAAGAAGCTCTGATAAAACAACGTTTGGATACGGTAGTTACAGAACAAGAAATAGTAAGTTATTACAAGAAAAATAAAGAAAACTTTCGGACAAACGAAGAGTTGATAAAGTTTCGATTTGTAAAAGTCAAGCAAGGAGACAAAAATATCTCTAGATTAAAAAGATTGCTCGTTTCCAATGGGAAAAACGATTTGCAGCTTTTGGACGAACAGAGTGCGTTGTTTGAAGATTATTTTTTGAGTGATTCAATCTGGATACGTTCGTTAGACTTTTTTAATAAAGTTCCTGCGTTTCGGGAAGAATATAAATTGACGAACCTACAACCGTATCGTCTTTTACAAAAAAATATCGAAGGAAGTACCTCATTGGTTTACATCAATGAAGTATTGCAGAAAAATGAGATTGCCCCCATTCGATATATTTCGGGTGTTATCAAAACAATGATTTTGCATCAAAGAAAGTTGCAATTGGTAGAGACTATTGAAAAGGTATTGATTGACGATGCTATTAAAAACAAACAATTTGAAATTTATTAAAATGATAAAAAAAACAAGCTTTTTGCTTCTATTCCTCTTAACCTCAGTCCATCTTTTTGGACAGGCAAAACTCAAAATTGATGGTGTTGCTGTTGTTGTTGGAGAAAATATAGTGTTGGAGTCAGATGTTGTGAAGTTCAAGCAAGAATTGATCCAGCGAAGCGAAGGAAAGGTGTCGAAGTCCAATTGTGATGTGTTGGAAGAAATAATGTTGCAGAAATTATTGGCGCATCATGCGGTAGTAGACAGTGTAATGGTATCAGAAGCTCAGATAGAATCTGGGGTGGAAAGAAATATTGCCTATTTCAAGCAACAACTTGGAGACATGAAGAAGGTTGTAGAAATGTATGGTTTTGACGATGAGTCAGATTTGCGGTCGGAGTTGAAAAAAATCGAAAGACAAAATTTACGAATCCAAGGAGAAAAACAAGCCATATTAAAAGATGTCGCCGTAACACCCGAAGAAGTTCGCTTGTACTACAAGAGCTTGGAGGAAGGAAATAACTTACCAGAGTTTGGTACAGAGGTGGAGTTGGCTCAAATTGTGATGTACGCAAAACCCTCGCGCGAAGAAATCAAAGCGACGGTAGATAAGTTAAATGAGATTCGTGACGATATTCTCAACGGTTCGAGTATTCGAATGAAGGCGGTGTTGTATTCCGAGGATCCAGCAGTTGCGAGCAACGGGGGTGCTTATTCTATTACAAGAGAAAGTGGCTTTGTAAAGGAATTTAAGGAAGTTGCTTTTCGCTTAGATGAAGGGGAAGTTTCAGAGCCTTTTCGAACTGATTTTGGTTTTCATATCATTCAATTGGAAAAAATAAAAGGGCAACAAAGAGATGTGAGGCATGTGTTGATACAGCCAAAAGTAACGCAAGAAAAACTGAATTCGGTCAAGGAAAAAATTGAAAAAATTAGAGATAGTATACTGTCTGGTAATTTGAAATTTGAAGACGCTGTTGTGAAATATTCTGAAGACTTGGATACAAAGCAAAATAATGGAATTGTCATGAACCCTCAAACCAACGATTCCAGATTTGAATTGATCCGTATGGATCCTGCTTTGTACGGTAGGGTCAATACGCTTGATTTGAATGATGTATCTGAACCCTATTTTGATGAAACGAGAGAAGGCGAAAAAATGTTTAAAATTATCTTGATGAAAGATAAAATTGATGGACATATTGCAGATTTTGTTCAGGATTATGTGAAGATACAACAATTGACATTGCAAAAAAAGAGAGAAGAAACACTTGCAAACTGGTACTCAGAACATGTTCTAGAAACCTTCATCAAAATCAATGAGAGCTATCAGAGTTGCGACTTTCAATACAATTGGTCAAAGAATTAGTAGCACGTATTGCTTCACATTATTTTTTGAATACCGTTTCATCAACTAGCTTCGAAGAAACTAAAGACGTTCCCACCATATCTTTTTTGATAACTAAAGTTGGGATGATTTGTGAGGTTGGTTTGCTTCGAATGTTCTATGATGAGCACCCCGTCTGAATGCAGCAATTCTCTTTGGAAAATTGTCGTGGCAATTTTTGAAAAGTTTTCCTCCGTAAAATCGTAGGGAGGATCCGCAAAAATGATGTCCTTTTTTAAAGTTATTTTGTCCAAGTACTTATAAACATCGCTTTTATATGTTTGTATTGGAAAATCAAATTCTTTGCTCACTTGGTTGATAAATTTTACGCAGCCGAAATGTGCGTCGATTGCGGTGATATTCTGAACACCTCGTGAAGCAAATTCATAACTTATATTTCCTGTGCCGCTGAACAAATCTAAGACGTTTAGGTCTTCAAAATAATAGGTGTTTTGAAGAATATTGAACAAAGCCTCTTTTGCCATGTCAGTCGTAGGCCTGACAGGTAAGTTTTTTGGTGCATTTAACCGGCGTCCTTTGTATTTTCCCGAGATGATGCGCATTAGAAATGACCTAAAAGAGTGCTATGCGTGTGGTTTCCTATCGATTCGAAATCAGTAGATAAATCGTTCAGATTTAGCAAAGAAACGTGACGGATGTATTGGTATGCAATTTTGTAAAGCGCAGCATCTTTTTCGATTTCGCCCATAAAAAATGCTTTTGTTGAATTGGCGTCTAGTCCAACTTGTTCGTATACAAAAAGAAGGTAATAAATGAAATCTTCTGCTGTTTTGAAAGAAAAAGCATTGTAAAATAACAATTCACGATCGTCTATCACATACACTTCATAATGCGAATGGTACATATTGACCGCGACGATTTTCTCATTTTGAGGTAGGGTGTTTGAATTTAGCAAGCGATCTATAATTATAGAAGAGGCATGTCGGTATTCAAACGATCCGAATTTCGAAAAAAGAAAGTTGTTGATATTGACAAACGGAATGTAAACAACCACCGAATCTGTGCTGCTCAATTCGTCATGGCTGATGTAGTCGTTCGGAAGAACCTTGATCGTATTCTGTAGATACAAAGCTTTGTGCTCCGCATTAAAATAAGCTAGAGGAACCACGGTGCTGAGTGTATTTGCGTAGCTCACAAATACTTTTTTAAAACGATGGTGTTGAAGTAGTTCGTTTTTTTCAAATAGGGCTTTTATCGGCGCTAATAAATGTTCTGGGGATTTGTATTCTAGGGCAAACAAATAGTCTGAAAAAGCGAGATATTCTTTGACAATAGTGTCGTATACTGAAAAAGAAAATCCATCCAAACGAACTTGGATGGATAAAAAAGTTTCTTTTAAATCGTTTGTTTCTAATTTTTTAGAAACGATGTTATTCCGACTTTTTATCATAAAAAGGAGGCCAATTTCCGTTTGTATTTACTTCTTGTAAAGAACCAACAGCGAGGTACGCGCCCTTTACTTCATCGCCACCAATCGCCTCTCTTTCTTGTTTGATCAAAGATTTTTCGAGTCCTTCAAGTAGAACAGCCTTGTCGATTTTTGCTTCAAATGCAGGTACTTTTAAACCTGCTATTTTTTGAATGAATCCTGTGTTCAATTCGAAAGAGGCATCTGTGCCGGGAACCGAAAACATATTGCTGTAATTTCTGTCTTTGAAAACGATCTCTTTTACGGACTCGTAGCCGGTTGTATCGATTACTTTTTGCTCAATCTCAACCATAATGGGTTGCCACTTTGTTCCTTTGTTTACCTCCACTACTTCGTTGCGCGTATTGGTGATTGCAAACTCTGCAGTGTCAATAAATTTTATCAAACCTTCTTTACTGCTGTGAAAGGTTCCTGTAATTCTCTTGTGTGCTTCTTGCGCATCGCGAATCATTTTTAGATTTTCGATTGCCTGTGCATAACGAACCTTTTTTTCTTGGTTGAAACGTATAGGTCCCATGATACTGTTGTAGATAGCATAGGTTAAAATACCCGCCAAAGAAAGGAGTGCCAATGATACCAACCATCTAAATTTTAGAGGAACATATTTGATGATGGCAAAGGCTATCAAAATAGCTGCAGCAATACCTGCAAGTAACGTGATGATCATGTTTTTATTTTTTAAATATTGAACTAGACAAATCTACAATTTTTTTTCAATGGTAAAAATTTTTGGGGACAAATCAATTGCTATCTTTACCCTTTCTATTTGCATATGATAAAAACAGCTTCAGAATTTTACAAGGAACTCAAAAAATCATTTCCGTTCACCCCGACGGAGGCTCAGAATGTTCTTTTGCTCCAGTTGTCAGATTTTGTTTTTGACACGGATCAATCATCCCTTTTTTTGATAAAAGGGTATGCGGGTACTGGAAAAACTACACTCATCAGTACCGTCGTAAAAAACCTTTGGAGGGTGGGTAAAAAAGAAGTTTTGCTCGCCCCTACGGGTAGAGCCGCAAAAGTCATTTCAGTCTATTCCGGAAAAAAGGCATTGACCATTCACAAGAAAATATACCATCCAAAGAAAGCATCCAATGGAGGCGTAGAATTTGTGAGGCAAGCCAATAAGCACACAAATACCATTTTTATCATCGATGAAGCTTCTATGGTACCCGACATTCCCAGCAATGCAAAATTGTTTGATACAGGGTCTCTCCTCGGAGATTTATTGACGTACGTTTATTCTGGAAAAAATTGCAAGTTGATTTTTATGGGAGATACCGCTCAATTACCCCCAGTTAAATCAGATTTGAGTCCCGCCCTAAATGAAGATGTTTTGGGTTACGATTACGGCAAGCGTGTGCATTCAATGGAGCTGGATGAGGTGATGCGACAACACCAAAAATCAGGGATCTTGTACAACGCTACGAATTTAAGAACCTTACTAGGAGACAAAGACGGTTTGAATTTTAAGTTTGATTTGAACTTCCCGGATATAAAAAAATTGCAAGATGGTTATGACATCCAAGATGCGATCACCAATTCCTATGATGATGCGGGCGTCGAAGAAACGGCAATTTTAGTCCGTTCCAACAAAAGGGCCAATCAATACAATCAACAAATCCGTAAAATCATTCGAGATCAAGAAAATGAATTGTCTGTTGGTGATTATATGATGGTGGTTAAAAACAATTATTTTTGGGTGAAAGACTCCTCTGAAATCAGTTTTATCGCCAATGGTGATACGTTTGAAGTATTAGAAATTTTTTCTACCAAAGAGTTGTACGGTTTTCGATTTGCAGAAGTGAAAATTCGAATGATTGATTACCCTTCACAAGCCCCAATTGAAACCGTATTGTTATTGGATACCTTGGTTTCAGAAACACCATCATTGTCTTACGAAGATTCAAATCGTCTCTACCAAGAGGTGATGAAAGATTACCAGCATTTAAAAGCGAAATACAAAAAATTATTGGCGGTGAAAAGCAATCCGTTTTTCAATGCTTTGCAAGTGAAGTTTTCTTATGCCATGACTTGTCATAAATCGCAGGGTGGACAATGGGACACCGTTTTTATTGAACGTCCCTACCTTCCTGAGGGGCACGGTTGGGAGTACTACCGATGGTTGTATACCGGAATGACAAGAGCAAAGCAACAATTGTACCTCATAGGTTTTCAAACCGATGATTTTGAGGAAGACTAGCGAATGATAATGCCTCGTAATTCTCGGTAAAGCCTTGCGTTTTTTGTTTTTGAAATGGATTTATTCCAAGTGCTTTTGAGCTTTGTAGGATGACCTTACCAAGGCACCGCTCTCTACATGTCTGAAACCGAGTTCCAATCCGATCTTTTTGTATTTTTTAAATTGTTCTGGAGTGATAAATTCTTTTACAGGCAAATGTTTTTTCGTCGGTTGTAGGTATTGTCCTATGGTAACAATATCCACCTTTGCTTTCGCCAAATCGTGTAGTGTTTCGATCACTTCTTCTTCCGTTTCTCCAAGTCCTAACATGATTCCTGATTTCGTTCTTCTTTGACCACTGTCTTTTAGGTATTTCAAAACTTCCAAACTTTGGTCGTATTTCGCTTGAATTCGTACTTCACGGGTCAGTCTTCGTACGGTTTCTAAATTGTGAGAAATGACTTCAGGAGCCGCCGCAATCAAACGGTCTATGTTTTTTTTATTTCCTTGGAAGTCGGGAATCAGTGTTTCTAAGGTTGTTGTTGGGTTGGCACGACGAATGGCCTTAATGGTTTCGGCCCAAATGATCGAACCACCGTCTTTCAAATCGTCACGATCCACCGACGTGATCACCGCATGTTTGATATTCATCAATTTGATGGATCTCGCTACTTTTTCTGGTTCGTCCCATTCTACGGTTTCCGGTCTACCTGTCTTCACACCACAAAAACCACAGGAACGCGTACAAATATTCCCTAAAATCATGAAAGTTGCGGTTCCTTCTCCCCAGCATTCTCCCATATTTGGACAGCTTCCACTCGCACAAATCGTGTTTAACTTGTATTTGTCAACCACACCTCTAAGTTCGGTGTATTTTTTACCAACAGGCAATTTTACACGCAACCATTTAGGTTTGGCGGCTTTCTTTTCGGTAATCAACTCTTTAGACATAGGTTTATCGGTAAATAATTTGACAGCAAAATTACAAAATATGTACTTCTTACGTTTATTACAAGCTGTTTTTTTCTGTTTTTCTTTAAATCTGGAGTCATAGGAGCGCGAACCTTTTTGACAAAGTTCTTTTTCGACGTTACATAGTTTGCGTTGTCAAAAACACAAACCTTTTGTTTTTTGAAACACCTTCAAATAAAATACTATATTGCACAACCAAACACAACAAAACCAAACCATTTATTATGACAACAGGATTTCATTTTTGGGACTATTTTATTTTCATTGCTTATGCCTTGCTTATTTTGGGTGTAGGTCTTTGGGTTTCAAGAGATAAAACAGGGCATCAGAAGAATGCAGAAGATTATTTCTTGGCGAGCAAATCGCTGCCTTGGTGGGCCATTGGAACCTCCTTGATTGCTGCAAATATTTCGGCAGAACAATTTATAGGAATGTCGGGATCTGGATTTGCACTGGGTTTGGCAATTGCCTCTTACGAATGGATGGCTGCTTTTACTTTGATCATTGTCGGGAAATATTTTCTTCCCATTTTTATAGAGAAGGGGTTGTACACCATTCCCGAATTTGTTGAGAAAAGATTTTCAACAAATTTAAAGACGATTTTGGCGGTTTTTTGGATTGGTTTGTATGTCTTTGTGAACTTGGCGTCCGTACTTTACTTGGGTGGGCTAGCTATTGAAACCATCATTGGAATAGATATGATTTACGCCATTGTGGGATTGTCGTTGTTTGCAGCAGCGTATTCCTTGTATGGAGGTCTATCTGCAGTCGCGTGGACGGATAGTATTCAAGTTGTTTTTCTCGTTTTGGGAGGACTCATTACCACCTATCTGGCATTGAATACAGTGTCAGGAGGGGAAGGTATGTGGGAAGGCTTGACCAAGGTGTTTGAAGCAGCGCCCGATCGATTCAATATGATTCTCGAAAAAGGGCACCCACAATACGAAAATTTACCAGGAATTGGGGTTTTGGTAGGAGGACTATGGGTTGCCAATTTGTATTACTGGGGATTCAATCAATACATCATTCAAAGAACCTTGGCCGCAAAATCTTTGAAAGAATCTCAAAAAGGGATTTTGTTGGCAGCTGCTTTGAAATTGATCATTCCATTTATCGTGGTAATTCCCGGAATTGCTGCCTATGTAATTGTAAATGATCCGAGTCTTATGGCCAACTTAGGAGCGGAAGGTTTGTTGAATAAACCCTCTATGGCCGCAGCAGACAAAGCCTATCCGTGGTTGTTGCAGTTTTTACCGACCGGATTGAAAGGGATTGCTTTCGCAGCATTGGCGGCCGCTATTGTGTCATCCTTGGCTTCCATGTTGAATTCAACCTCTACGATTTTTACCATGGACATTTACAAGCAATACATCAATAAAAACGCAAGTGACAAGCAAACCGTAAATGTCGGTCGTATTTCGGCGGCGTTCGCTTTGCTCATTGGAGCTGTAATGGCTCCACTATTGGGCGGCATAGACCAAGCGTTTCAATTCATTCAAGAATACACAGGAATCGTGAGTCCCGGAATTTTAGCCGTATTTGTACTTGGGTTGTTTTGGAAAAAAACAACCAACAAAGCGGCCATTTGGGGAGCCTTGGTTTCGATTCCGATTGCCATCGCTTTCAAAGCAACAACATGGCCATTTTTGGATCAAATGGGATTGACAACTTTATTGACCATGTTGGTGATAGCCCTTGTTAGTTTGTTGCAAAACAAAGGAGGCGAAGATGATAAAGGAATCGAACTATCAAGTGGAATTTTCAAAACATCTCCGGTGTTTAATATTGGATCCTTTGCAATTTTAATTGTTTTGGCCGCACTGTATGCCATGTTTTGGTAGTTCCCACAAAATGAAAGAGCAAAAAAGCCCCTATTCAGGGGCTTTTTTTGGTATGCATAAAGAACGGTGAAAGTAGTATTTAGATCTCTACTGCTGGCTCTCTGTTTTCAGATAGCGTTTCAGTAGTCACGGAGTTTTCCTGTTCCTTTTCGTGAAAAGAGACTTTCTCTTCGTTGTCGTAATAAGGAAACACATCTAAAATAGGAGATTCTGCAATGTTAGGAATTTCAAAATTTCCAACCGTATCGGTCAAGCTATTTGCCAAAACATCATAGGCATCTCTGACATCATTGGCTTGTACCAAGATGTAGGAGTTGGTTTTTCGCTCAGCGCCTTTGTCCTCGTCAAAGGAAATGCAAGACAATTTGCATTTGAACCAACGATCTCCGTTTTCATTGGGACAAATTTCAGCAAAATTGGCAACTTTGATGTTGCTTATTTTGAAGTCTGTAGAAATATATTGACGCATTTCTTCGGTTGCTCGGGCTTCCGCTTCGGTAAAAGAAAGCGCATCAAATAAGTAGGCTTGATTAAAGGTTTTTGTTCTTTCTTCTTCGTCTATGCGACTGTATTTTATTTTGCACTCGTACCACATGGTTTGTTGTTTTTAGGTGTTGTTTTGAGAAGCGCAAATATAGTATTTTGGAGCATACGGCTTTCCTGTTTTTACATCAATTTTGCTACATTTTTTTCAACAATAGCATTGCTAAAAATCGAATATTTTGAAAGGCTTGGATACGTTTTTCTAATCTAGAAAAGGATTACCACCATATGATAAAAAAAATGTCCGTTTTTGCGCTTTGCTTCGACCAAACGAGCGGAGATTTATGTAAAGACAGTAGGTTTTTTATTTTTGGCAGTATTGTCTCCAGTGCGTGCCATTCTTTTTGCGTTTCGGGCGCGCGCATCCAATCTCTTTTTTCTGGAACGAAATAACCCGCTGCGGATGATTGTTTTGCTAAGAATTCTGGCAAGGTATAATAGTAGCCTCGAATGGCTTTCGGATTGATCGTTGGGTGCAAGGAAAATGCTTTGGCATGCGGAACGAATAGTTGGGCTTTAAAGCAAGCCATGGCTTTTGTTTCAGAGGCAGGTACGCCTTTGCTTTTTAAAGTTTTCTCCAAGATGGGATGCTTTAACAATGGAAATTGTTTGTCTTTTAATTTTTTTAATTTCTGTTCAAGGGTATCCTTTCTGTTGGGGCCAATCCATTGACCCAATGCTTTTGTCTTGTGTTCTGGGTCAAGTAAATAAAACTTGTAGGACAATTCAATGTGCAGGTGTTCAGCGGTGTGTTTGTCTTGCACAATAAAATCAATTTCTCCCAGCGTTTTTTTGTTTTCAATAAGTTGAAAATTTTCTAGAACAATGCGGTATCTCTTTGAAGTGATTAGATAAAAATTTAGAAACCGCTCCGCTCTTTTTCCAAGCATTAAATTGTCGGGGATAAAAGAAAAATCACTTTTTTCGGAAGGGAACAAATCCGTTGAGAAAAATGAAAATGGGCCGTGCTTTTCTTCCTCCAAGAAAAGGGAAGGCGTTTTTAGAAAACCTTGAAATTGCCACCAATTTTCGCGTGTACTCATGGAGACAAAGATAGTCTACAAACCGGAATAGGAAATGTAAATTTCGAGGATCCCTTCAATTTCTTACATTTGTGCCAACGAGAGATGGCAGAATTTATTAAAATATACGAAGAAAATATCCAACCGAGGCAGATAGAAAAAGTGGTTTCTATTCTGAAGAAAGGAGGATTGATTATCTACCCCACAGATACTGTGTATGGTTTGGGCTGCGATATTACCAATGTAAAAGCCATGCAAAAGCTTGCCAAAATAAAAGGTGTGAAGCTCGAAAAGGCACAATTCTCTTTTATCTGCAAAGATTTGAGTAACCTGTCGAATTATGTAAAACAGATTGATTCGGCCACTTTCAAACTGTTGAAAAGAGCACTGCCAGGACCTTATACGTTTGTGTTGCCCGGGAGCAAAACCTTGCCAAATGCGTTTAAAAATAAAAAGACAGTGGGGATTCGAATTCCCGATAACCGCATTGCCGTCGAGTTGGTACATTTATTAGGCAATCCTATTGTTTCGACCTCTATTCACGATGAGGATGCGCTGTTAGAATATACGACGGATCCAGAATTAATTTATGAGAAATGGGACGGTCTTGTCGATTTAGTCATTGACGGTGGCTATGGAGGCAATCACGCCTCTACAATCATTGATTTGACAGGAGAAGCGCCGATTGTCATTCGAGAGGGAAAGGGTGATTTTAGTGTGTTGTAATCGAATAAAACTAAACAACGTCGTTGGCTTTTTTGATATTTAAAACGAAGTAACTCCATACAATACTCTTTGCGTTGTTGTAATTCGAAATTTTGGGTGTTTTTAACCTTTTCCGAATCATTTTTCTGAGATGTCTGTAAAAACTGAGATGCGCTTTTAGTATGGCAAACGTATGAATAGGTCGTCCCTGTAATACAAAATAGAGTCCCGCGACACCATCCAAAACCATTCGCATGACGACAACAACGCCTATTTTTTGAGTGGGTAGATTTTTGACCAACGTGTACAAACTGTTTCGAAAATTTAGAAAGGTCTTAAAGGAGTTGGCTTCGTTCAATGTGCCTCCTCCCAAGTGGTATGCCGTCGATTCTCCAACGTACAGAATGTTATGACCCAGATTTCTTGCGCGCCAACACAAATCGATTTCCTCTTGATGCGCAAAATAATCTTCATCGAAACCTTTTAGCTCATGATAAACCGCTGCTCTGATAAAAAAACAGGCTCCTGATGCCCAATTTATTTCCACCGTGTCTTCGTATTGACTTGAATCTGTTTCCAGCGAGTTGAAAATTCTTCCTCGGCAGTAGGGATACCCTAAAGCATCCAAATAACCACCCGCAGCGCCAGCATATTCAAATCGGTTTTTGTTCTTATAATCCAGAATTTTGGGTTGAATGATTGCCGTATTTTTATGCTTTTGAAAGGTTTTGACAATAGGCTTCAACCAGTTTTCAGTCACTTCCACATCTGAGTTGACCAGTGCGTAAATATCAGCTTCAACATGTTGCAGGGCATCGTTGTACCCTTTTGCAAATCCACCGTTCTCCTTGTTTTCTATGATTTTTACAGCAGGAAAAAAAGTTTGAATAAACGAGATAGAGTCGTCAGAAGAAGCATTGTCAGCAACATATATGTCCGCTTCAGCGCTGTATGCAACAACAGAGGGCAAAAAAGTCTCTAGTAGTTTTTTACCATTCCAATTTAAAATGACGACTGCAATTTTCACAGATAATTGTACTCTTTTTGAAAGTTACAAACATACTTTAAATTAATGATTTTCTAAGGGAAACCGCACAGAAAAATAAGAGCGAGGGCTTGGTTTTGTTCAATTCGTTGTATTTTTGTCAACAACATTAGAAAAAGAATGAGAAAATTTCTAAAACAGGGAAATGATTTTGAAGAAATGCCTTTTCAAGGGTGTTACACGCTTTAAAAATTCATAAAGACAAATGAAAGCAGAAATTATAACGATTGGAGATGAGATTTTAATCGGTCAGATTGTAGATACCAATTCGCAATGGATGGGAGTTGCATTGAATAAGATTGGTGTTTCTGTATCTCAAATTACGTCGATTCAAGACGATACAGCGCATATTTTAAAAGCATTCAAGCAGGCGGCTGAAAATGCAGATATCGTTCTTGTCACGGGAGGTTTAGGTCCTACTAAAGACGACATTACCAAACATGCATTCGCCCGATTTTTTGAAGACAAGTTGGTTCTCGATGAGGCCGTGGTCACGCATGTAAAGTCGATGTTTGCAAAGCGGGGAATTCCTTTTACGGATTTGAACAGAGACCAAGGTTTGGTACCTTCCAAAAGTACGGTATTGCACAATGCTTTGGGCACCGCACCGGGAATGTGGGTAGAAGACAAGGGGGCTGTTTTTGTGAGTATGCCCGGGGTTCCCTATGAAATGAAAGCTTTGATGACAGAACAAGTCTTGCCAAGATTGCAAAAAAAATTCACATTGCCCCATATCCAGCATACGACGCTGATGACCTATGGTATGGGAGAGAGTTCCTTGTCAAAAAAAATTGAATCTTGGGAAAACAACCTTCCTTCACACATCCGTTTGGCTTATCTTCCCTCGCCAGGTGTGGTAAAATTGCGTTTGTCAGGCAAAGGTTTTGACAAAGAAAAATTGTCAAATGACATGGCATCAGAGGTGCGTGGGTTGGAAAAAATAATTCCTGAGTTGATCGTGGGTTTCGACAGGGAAGAAACCATACAAGTGGTAGTTTCAAAGCTATTCAAAGAAGCGCAAGCAACCCTGTCTTTGGCAGAGAGTTGTACAGGAGGTTTTATCGCGCAATTGTTTACAGCCATTCCTGGCGCCTCAAATTTCTTCAAAGGGGCAGTGGTCGCCTACACAGAAGCTGTCAAAAAACAGGAGCTTGGCGTTTCTCAAAAGACACTTGATGAAAATACAGTGGTGAGTAAAGAAGTGGCCGTTGAAATGGCTTTGGGGGCACAGTTGAAATTCGATTCAGATTATGCGATTGCTACTACTGGAAATGCAGGGCCATCGGCAGACCATACAGACAAACCTGTGGGTGTGGTTTGCATTGCAATAGCAACCCCAAAAGGTGTTTTTGCCGAAGAATTTAATTTTGGAAGTCCAAGAGAGAAAGTGATTCAAAGATGTGCGAACAAAGCTTTGGAGCTTTTGCGTAAAGAAATAATAAAAAACTATGCAAAATAGTTTGTTTGTAACTAGAAATATTCGTTAATTTGCACCTCGTTTAGAAATAATACCAAAAAGAGTACTAAGATGTCTAGAGTTTGTGAACTTACAGGGAAAAAAGCAATGGTTGGGAACAACGTTTCTCACGCATTGAATAGAACAAAAAGAAAATTTGACGCAAATTTAATCACAAAGCGTTTTTATATTCCAGAAGAAGATAAATGGATTAAGTTGAAACTTTCTACTTCGGCTTTGAAAAATATCAACAAAAAAGGAATCACTGCAGTATTGAAGGAAGCAAGAGCAAAAGGTTTTATCAAGTAAAACACTTTCGCATAAAAATATAAAGAGATGGCAAAAAAAGGAAATAGAATTCAAGTAATCTTAGAGTGTACTGAGCACAAAGCTTCAGGACAACCAGGAACTTCGAGATACATTACTACGAAGAATAAAAAGAATACTCCAGATAGAATGGAATTGAAAAAATTCAACCCTATCTTGAAGAAAATGACAGTTCACAAAGAAATTAAATAAGGAAAGACATGGCAAAGAAATCAGTAGCAACGTTACAGACAGGTTCAAAAAGATTGTCGAAAGCTATCAAAATGGTAAAATCTCCAAAAACAGGAGCTTATACGTTTGTGGAAGCAATTATGGATCCTTCTAAAGTAAACGACTTTTTGAATAAAAAGTAATTTACACTCAAGACATTATACGAAGCTACTTTCATTTTTGGAAGTAGCTTTTTTTATGACACTATTTTAAATTCCATTTCAGATTGAAATCAATTATATTTGTTTTCTAGAAAAAGGTGTTTACCCGAAAATGATTCAACAAAAGGCATGAGTTTCCTAAAAAAAATATTTACAAAAGAAAAAAAAGAAACGTTGGACAAAGGTTTGGAAAAATCCAAAGCGAGTTTCTTTTCCAAACTAACCAAAGCAGTCGCCGGAAAATCCAAAGTCGATGATGACGTGTTGGACGAGTTGGAAGAAGTGTTGATTTCGTCGGATGTGGGCGTAGATACGACATTGAAAATAATTGACAGAATTGAAGCCAGAGTCGCCCGTGATAAATTTTTAGGGACCGACGCTTTGAATGAGATTTTACGAGAAGAAATTGCAGGTTTGCTCTCAGAAACCAATGTCGGAAACGCTACCGATTTTTCCGTTCCAAAAGGGAAAACTCCCTATGTGCTTATGGTGGTAGGGGTAAATGGTGTTGGAAAAACAACGACCATTGGGAAACTAGCAGCACAATTCAAAAACAAAGGATTGAAGGTGGTTTTAGGCGCCGCAGATACCTTTCGTGCTGCGGCCATCGATCAACTGCAAGTTTGGGCAGATCGGGTAGAGGTGCCCATCGTTCGTCAAGAAATGGGCTCAGATCCTGCTTCCGTAGCTTTTGACACATTGACGTCTGCCGTCGCACAAAATGCCGATGTGGTGATTATCGATACGGCTGGACGCTTGCACAATAAAATCAATTTGATGAACGAATTAACAAAGATCAAACGTGTGATGCAAAAAGTGGTCGCAGACGCTCCACACGATGTGTTGCTGGTACTCGATGGTTCTACCGGTCAAAATGCCTTTGAGCAAGCCAAACAATTTACCAAAGCCACTGAGGTAACCTCGTTGGCAGTAACCAAACTAGACGGGACCGCCAAAGGAGGGGTTGTGATTGGTATTTCAGATCAATTTCAAATTCCGGTCAAATATATTGGTGTTGGAGAAGGGATTGATGATTTGCAAGTTTTTAACAAGGTAGAATTTGTGGATTCTTTCTTTAAATAATGAAGAAAGTACTGAATTATTGACAAAAACATTTTTTTTCAAGAACTAAGAACGCAATAAAAACGGAATGAAAGGGCTTTAAAAAATATTTTTAAAGCCCTTTCATTGTCTGCGATTGATTATTTTTGCAACGTAAACTATGTATTGATGAGAACAAAATCAACAAAACAGAACAAGATCAATGTGGTGACTTTGGGGTGCTCCAAAAATGTGTACGATTCCGAAGTGCTTATGGGGCAATTGAAAGCCAATGACAAGGAGGTTGTTCATGAAGATGCAAAGGATGAGGGAAATATTGTTGTGATCAATACCTGTGGTTTTATAGGGAAAGCGAAAGAAGAATCGGTGAATACAATTTTACACTATGCCGAAAAGAAGATGGCAGGTGATGTGGATAAGGTTTTTGTAACAGGTTGCTTGAGTGAGCGTTACAAGCCAGATTTGGAAAAAGAAATACCGGATGTCGATGCCTATTTTGGGACGCAAGATTTACCGAATCTATTGAAAGTACTAGAGGCAGATTACAAGCATGAATTGATTGGGGAACGTTTGACCACAACCCCAAAACACTATGCGTATTTAAAAATCGCTGAGGGATGTGATCGTCCTTGTTCTTTTTGTGCCATTCCCTTAATGCGCGGGAAACACAGGTCCAAGCCTATCGAAGAATTGGTTATAGAAGCCTCTAAATTGGCACAAAAAGGAATCAAAGAGTTGATTTTGATTGCGCAAGATTTGACCTACTATGGGTTGGATATTTACAACAAAAGAGCGTTGGCAAACTTGTTGAAAGAATTGGTGCAAGTAGAGGGTATTGAATGGATTCGATTGCATTATGCTTTTCCTGCAGGGTTTCCATTAGATGTTTTGGAGGTGATGCGTAACGAACCAAAAGTGTGTCATTATTTAGACATTCCATTGCAACATATCAATACAACTATTTTGCAATCGATGCGTAGAGGTACCACCCATGAAAAGACGGTGAGTTTGATTGAAAAATTCAGAGAAGAAGTTCCGAACATGGCGATTCGTACCACCCTAATTGTTGGGTATCCGGGAGAGACCGAGGAGATCTATGAAGAATTGAAACAATGGGTCATCGATTCTCGTTTTGATCGTTTGGGGGCATTTGCATATTCTCACGAAGAAAACACCCATGCCGGTACCTTGAATGATGATGTACCAGAGGAGGTGAAGGAAGCCCGTGTTGCTGAAATCATGGAAATTCAAGCGCAAATTTCTTTTGAATTGAATCAAGAAAAAGTAGGAAAGACACTCAAATGTTTGTTTGATAGAAAAGAAGGGAATTATTTTATTGGACGTACTGAGTTTGATTCTCCAGATGTGGATAATGAAGTAATGGTTGATGCCACAAAACATTATGTACAAGTTGGGAAATTTGTAAATATAAAGATTCACGAGGCAGGCGATTTCGATCTCTATGGAGTGCCTGTGTAAAGCTTTTTTTGTCCAAAAAAAGAGGTGAAAACATAAGTATACGCTCCTGTTTGGAAAAATTATAAAATTTCAAGCAAGGTTTGAAATAATAATGGGTGAGAAGCGTCGTTATGAATTCAATCGAAATAGCTACAAGCTGAAAAATCATGAAAAAATCCTATTTTAACTGGAGTACGGGGAAAGATTCTGCATTGGCATTGTATAAAATTTTACAACAAAAGGAATACAATGTTGAAAAACTTTTAACCAGTGTCAATAGTGATTTTGAGAGAGTGAGCATGCACGGTTTGCGAGAAGAGTGACTGGATTTTCAAATTGAAAATATAGGGTTCTCCTGTCAAAAAATTTATTTCCCTGGCGATGTAAGCATGTCTTTGTACGATAAAATTATGAAAGAGCACATGCAAAAAATTCATCAAGAAAAGTATGAGTGTGCTGTTTTTGGAGATATTTTTTTGGAAGACCTCAAAGCGTATCGTGACGCAAAGCTAAAGGAGGTAGGTTTGCAAGGTATTTATCCGTTGTGGAAGCAAGACACAAAAGTGCTGTTGCGTGAATTTTTGGATTTAGGTTTCAAAGCGATTACTGTTTGTGTCAATGCAAAATTGCTAGACAAGTCCTTTGTGGGAAGAGTTTTAGACGATCAATTTATAGCAGATTTACCTGAAAACGTGGATGTTTGTGGTGAAAACGGAGAGTTTCATACGTTTGTTTACGATGGTCCCATTTTTAAGAAACCAGTTGCTTTCGACGTGGGAGAAAAAGTATTACGCACGTACAGTCCGAACCAAGAGGTAGCCGACGATAGTTGTGCTGACAATTTGACTAAAAAAAATGAAAATTGTTATCGAGACGAAACCAGCCAAAAATCTTGGGATACCGGTTTTTGGTATTGTGATCTACTTCCTAAAAAAGTAAAAGTATGAGGCACGGCCCATGCAAAAAGTAAGATTTGTCGCTTATTTCAATTAAGGCTAGTTGTTGTTTTTTCGGACAAGGATTTCCTCAAAAGTTGCTGAAGAATCACATCTTTTTACGAGCATGGAAACGCTTATTTCTTGCAAGGCTCCATTGATTTTGTAGGTTTGACAAGGTTGGTTCCGATCTGTGTTGCTTTCTGAAAAATCGACATCGCTTTCCGTCAGTAAATAAGCCAGGCGAAGGGAATCAATTTCGTAGGTGTTCAATGCTTGTTGTGCTTGTTCTGAAAAGAAATATGCTTTTTTTACACGAATGCTCTTCAACGTTCTCGCATCTGGACCGTAAGGGAATTGCACATTTTTTTTCTTCGCGATGAAGAGTACGGCAATAATCCCAAGAAAAAGGCCAATGATAAAATAAAAACTTCTTTGTTTTAAGTTCATAATGCGAATTTTAAGAGGTCACAAAAATACACTTATTTATCAAATTAAATCGAATTGTATTGAAATGCTTAGCAGTTTAAAGTAGCAATAGATTGATATCACGATACGGTAGATCGAACCATTCCGCAACAGCTCTATGGGTGAGTATTCCGCGGTAAAAATACATGCCACTTCTCAAGATACGTTCACTCTTAAAAGCCTCTTCGAAACCACCTACTTCGGCAATATGTAGCAAAAATGGCGTTATAATGTTGCTAATTGATACCGTGGCTGTTCTTGCATATCGTGAGGGTATGTTTGGAACACAATAGTGTGTGATACCGTGTTTCACAAAAGTAGGCGCATGGTGCGTTGTGACTTCTGAAGTTTCAAAGCAACCACCTCGGTCAATACTTACATCAACAAGTACAGCGCCGGGTTTCATTTTTTGAAGCATTTCTTCAGTCACTACTACGGGGGCTCTGGAAGTACCGCGCAACGCTCCAATAACAACATCACACCGCATCAAAGCTTTTTGCAAGGTTCTAGGTTGCAGTGTGGATGTAAAAATAGACCTGTGAATATTGTTCTGTAAACTTCTCAATTTAAAAATAGAATTGTCGAACACTTTTACCGATGCTCCGAGGCCTAAAGCCGATTTTGCAGCGAATTCTCCAACAGTTCCCGCACCTAAAATGACAACTTCACAAGGAGGAACACCGCTTATGTTGCCGAGTAATACGCCGTTTCCGTTTGATTGATTGCTCATCAATTCCGCAGCGATCAGTACAGAGGCCGTTCCGGCAATTTCACTGAGTGATTTGAGTACCGGAAACATTCCTTTTTCATCTTTGATGAAATCAAAAGCAATGGCCGTAATTTTTTTTTGAGCCAATGCTTCAAAATATTTTTTTGATTGGGTTTTAAGTTGCAAAGCGGAAACCAAGATACTTTGCGGTTTGATTCGTTTTATTTCTTCTAAAGTTGGGGGTTCGACTTTTAAAATAATATTACATTCAAAGACTTGTTTGGCATTTTGAGCAATTTCGGCTCCTGCATCGGAATAATTTTGATCGGTAAAATTAGCACATTTTCCAGCTTGGCTTTCCACGATAATTTTGTGTCCGTGTTGGGTTAATGCCGCCACAGCATCAGGAGTTAGGCATATTCTTTTTTCTTCGAAATGCGTTTCTTTTGGCAATCCAATGACAAATTTTCCTTTTTGTTTCTTGACCTCTAGTTTTTCTTCTTGAGGGATCAATTCATGGAGGCTAAAAGGAGAGTAGTGCTTGCTCATGTTTTAAGATTTCTTGATAGGTCAGTTTTTCAAGCATTTACGAGACGAACATTTCGTGTGTTATCGTCGTTTCGTTCAATGTAAATTTTTACACTTTCTAAAGGTACTAAATTTTCGATACAAGAGGGCCATTCTATAAAACACCAAGAATGGCTGTCAAAATACTCTTCGATACCGATATCATAAGCTTCTTCCTCATTTTTGATCCGATAAAAATCAAAATGGTAAATCGTTTCTCCCTTTTCTGAAAGATATTCATTTACCAATGAGAAAGTGGGAGAGCTGGCCAAGTCATCAGCTCCTAATTGTTTTACCAATTCTTTGATCAATGTGGTTTTTCCCATTCCCATTTCTGCATAAAAAAGAATTGTTTTGGAATTTACTTCTTTCAAGATTTTTCTTGCGACAAGAGGTAGTTCTTCAAGAGCGTAGTTGTAATTCATGAATGTTTTTTTGCAAAAATAAAAAAAATGAGGGAACCATTACTCGTGTTTAAGTTTGCCGTAAAAAATCAAAAACAGCCAAGGATCGTTCTGAAATTTTGTACTGAAAAATACATTACTTCGGTTCAAAAAAGGCACAAGGAAGAATCATTTCCTCGAGAGAGATTCCGCCGTGTTGGTAGGTGTTTTTGAAATAATTTACATAATGATTGAAGTTATTGGGATAAGCAAAGAACAGGTCTTCTTTTGCAAAGATGAAAGAACTATTTATGTGTTGTGCTGGCAAAAAAATGTCTTTCGGATTTTTAACGGCCAAGACGTCTTTGTCGTTGTAAGTCAAACTTTTTCCAGTTTTGTAACGCAAGTTTTCGCTGATGTCTTTAAACCCAATGACTTTACTCGGTTTTTTTACGTTAATCGTGCCGTGATCTGTCGTAATGATTAGTTTCATTCCTGCCTTTTGTGCTTTTTGAATGGTGCTGTAGATTGGTGATGTCTTGAACCAGCTCAGTGTCAAAGAACGGTATGATTTGTCATCACCAGCCAATTCTTTGATCATTTTCATTTCTGTTTTCGAGTGTGATAGCATGTCTACAAAATTATAAACAACCGCGGTGAGGTCGTTTTTTTTGATGCGATTAAAGTTGGCATCCAATTCTTTCGCAGATTTGGCTGAGCTAATTTTAAAATAGTCGTGCGTGAGATCGAGCCCGAGTCGTTTCAACTGTGCCGTTAAAAATTCTTTTTCATATAAATTTTTTCCACCTTCATCGATGTCGTTTTTCCAATAGTTTGGATGTGTTTTTTCCATGTCGAGAGGTGTCAAACCAGAAAAAATTGCATTTCGTGCGTATTGAGTAGCTGTTGGGAGTATGCTGCAATAGGTAGTTTCTTTTGTTTTTTTGTAGAAAGGAGAAATATGCGGTTCAATGATTTTCCATTGGTCATATCGTAAATTGTCAATGACAATAAATAGTGTTTTTGAGTTGAGTTCGGGTGCAATTTGACTTTTGAACAACGAATGTGAAAACACGGGGCCATCGATGTCGTTGAGCAGTCTTTCGTAGTTTTTTTTTACAAACCTAAAAAAAAGACTGTTGGCCTCGTGTTTTTGACTTTCTAGGATGCTGAGCATTCCAATATCGTCTATATTTTCCAATTCAAGTTCCCAATGTGTTAATTTGCGATACAAGGCCACCCATTCTTCGTAGGAATTGATCATGGTCATGTTTGCTGTTATTTTTTGGAATTCTTGTTGGTAATTTGAGGTGGTTTTTTGAGTAACCAATCGAGAATGATCCAAGTTTTTTTTCAAGCTGAGTAGGATTTGTTTCGGATTGACAGGTTTGATGAGATAATCGGCAATCTTGGAACCAATGGCCTCTTCCATTACATGCTCCTCCTCACTTTTTGTAATCATGATAACCGGCAAGTTGGGTTTTATGTTCTTGATTTCTGTCAAGGTTTCCAGTCCAGTAATTCCTGGCATATTTTCATCCAAAAGTACGATGTCGTAATTGTTTTCTTGGATCAAATCAATGGCATCTGCACCGTTTGTGGCCTGAGAAATGTCATAATTTTTTGATTCTAAAAATAAAATATGTGGTTTGAGTAAATCAATTTCATCATCTACCCATAAAATATGTAAATTCTTCATTTGTTTTGACGCTTTCGGTTCGTGGTAAAAAAAATACTTAAAAAGTTGCTACGTATTTAAGATTGTTATCTTTGTGGGATATAAAAGCAATTCTTTTGACTACAAAAAACACAAATAAGTTAAAAATATTAAACGATCCAATTTACGGATTTATTACGGTACCGAACGCATTTATTTTTGATTTAATTGAACACCCTTATTTTCAGCGACTCAGGAGGATTTCTCAGATGGGATTGTCTTATTTGGTGTATCCAGGAGCACATCACACCCGTTTTCATCATGCGATTGGCTGCATGCATTTGATGCAGAAAGCTATTGCAACATTGCGTGGCAAAGGTGTTGAAATTTCTGTAGAAGAGGAAACGGCTCTAAACTGTGCCATTTTATTGCATGACATTGGGCATGGTCCGTTTTCACATGCTTTAGAGCACAGTATTGTGGAAGGTATTGGACATGAGGAAGTATCCTTGTTTTACATGAAAGAACTGAACAAACAGTTTGATGGAGCTCTTTCCATGGCGATCGCTATATTTGAAGGGAAGTACCACCGGAAATTTATGTTGCAGTTGGTCTCTAGTCAATTAGACATGGATCGCTTGGATTATTTAAAAAGAGATAGCTTTTACACGGGGGTCGCAGAAGGAAACATCAATTCCGAACGATTGATTGCAATGCTCAATGTTGTGAATGATGAGTTGGTGGTGGATGAAAAGGGAGTGTATTCTGCTGAAAAGTTTATTGTAGGAAGACGTTTGATGTATTGGCAAGTGTATTTGCATAAAACAGGTGTGGTTGCGGAAAAAATGTTGGTCAATCTTTTAAAAAGAGCCAATGAGCTTTCTTTGCGGGGAATTGAACTTCCCGCGAGTAAGTCGTTTGCTTATTTTTTAAAAAATCAAATAACAAAAAAGAATTTCAATGGAAGTACATTAGAAACCTTTGCACGGTTGGATGACTACGATGTGCTTTCTGCAATCAAAGATTGGATCAGTCATCCCGATAAAGTTTTGTCATTGTTGGCTAAAATGATAATCAACAGAAATTTGTTGCGGATTGAATTTCGTAAAAATGAAATGACACCACAGGAATTTCAAGATTTTTTTGAAATTATGAAAAAGAAAAGTGCTCTTACAGAGGAGGAATTGAGGTATTTCATTTTCCAAGATTCGGTTCAAAATCAAGCCTATAATTCAGAAAAAAGTAAGATTAATATTCATTTTAAAAACGGAAAAATTCTCGATTTAGGAAAAGCTTCGGATCAGTTAAACATCCAAGCATTGACGAATCCTGTGGTCAAACATTTTGTTTGTTACCCAAAGAAAATGGTTTAGTAGGATACAGTTTATTTTTATACTTTTGCAGATAATGAAATTTACAGCAGCACAAATAGCCGAAATACTAGGAGGAGCGGTAGACGGTAATCCGAACGAAGAAGTATCAAAGCTTTCAAAGATAGAAGAAGGAGTGCCTGGCTCTTTGACTTTCTTGTCAAACGAAAAATACACACCTTATATTTATACAACGGCAGCTTCCCTTGTAATTGTGAATGAAAATTTTATTCCTGAAAAAAAAATCGCAGCTACTTTGATTCGCGTTACAGATGCGTACAAAGCTTTTTCAACCCTGTTGTCTTATTACAATGAAGTAAAAAATAACAAGTCAGGGATTGAAAATCCACACTATATGGGTGCATCAGTAACCCTGGGTACGAATCCCTATATTGGTGCTTTTACTCATATTGGAAACAATGTCGTTATTGGTGATGATGTTAAGATTTATCCCAATTGTTTTGTCGGAGATAATGTAGAGATCGGAGATGGTACCGTTTTGTTCTCAGGGGTAAAATTGTATTCCGAAACAAAGATAGGCAAGCAGTGTAAAATTCATTCTGGAGCTGTTTTAGGTGCTGATGGATTTGGATTTGCACCTGATGAAAATGGGGAATATTCCGCTATTCCTCAAATTGGAAATGTCGTGGTTGAAGACCATGTAGATATTGGTGCGAACACCGCCATTGACAGAGCTACTTTAGGTTCAACAAGGATTCGTAAAGGAGTGAAATTGGATAATTTTGTTCAAATAGCACACAATGTTGAAGTAGGGAAAAACACGGTGATCGCTGCGATTACAGCCGTAGCCGGTTCTACCAAAATAGGTGCGAATTGTATGATAGGGGGTCAGGTAGCCATTGCAGGACATCTTGAGATTGGCGACGGCGTAAAAATACAAGGAAATACAGGAGTTGCAGGAAGCATCAAAACGAATGCCGTGATTAAAGGGACACCTGCTTATGATGCGCCTCAATACAACAGATCTTATGTGCATTTTAAGCGATTGCCTGACTATGTGCAAAAAATAAATCAATTAGAAAAAGAAATCAAAGCGCTAAAAGAATTGTAAAATGATAGAAAATCAAAAGACAATAAAAAACGAGATTACCTTATCTGGTATTGGACTTCATACAGGGAAAGAAGTGGTATTAACCTTCAAGCCTGCGCCCGTAAATCACGGGTATGCTTTTGTAAGAGTCGACCTCGAAGGCGCTCCAACAATACAACCGAGAGCAGAGTATGTGGTGGACACACAAAGGGGAACAAATCTTGAAAAAAATGGTGTTTCGATTCATACCTCTGAACATGTTTTGGCAGCGGCTGTTGGGTTGGGAATAACCAATCTATTGATAGAATTGAATGCAGCGGAGCCACCAATCATGGACGGTTCTTCAAAATATTTTGTGGAAGCTTTGGAAGAAGCAGGAATTGTGGAACAAGACGCTCTTATTGATGAATATGTGGTGAAAGAAGTGATTTCTTACAAAGAAGAAGCCACAGGGAGTGAAATTATGATCATGCCTTCTGACGAATACGCAGTAACCACCATGGTTGATTTTGGAACCCAAATATTGGGTACTCAAAATGCAACCATCAACTCGATGACCGAGTTCAAAAAAGAAATTTCCAAAGCACGAACCTTTAGTTTTTTACACGAACTAGAGATGTTGCTAGACAACAATTTAATCAAAGGAGGCGATTTGAATAATGCCATTGTATACGTAGACAAAGAAATTTCTGAGGATACAATGAACAAACTCAAAAAAGCTTTCAACAAGGAAGAAATTTCTGTTAAAGCAAATGGAATTTTAGACAATTTGACACTGCACTGGGCCAATGAAGCTGCCCGACACAAATTGTTGGATGTAATTGGGGATTTGGCTTTGGTAGGAACCCGAATTCGAGGAAAAGTGATTGCAAACAAGCCAGGACATTCCATCAATACAAAATTTGCAAAGAAATTGGCGAATATCATCAAGCAGGAAAAAAGGAACAAAGTGCCTCAATTCGACTTAAGTCAGCCACCTTTGATGGACATTCATAAAATTATGGAGATTCTGCCACACAGGCCTCCATTTTTGTTGATCGATAGGATTCTTGAGTTATCCGATAATCACGTTGTGGGTATGAAAAATGTGTCGATGAATGAACCTTTTTTTGTAGGCCATTTCCCGGAGGCTCCAGTGATGCCCGGCGTGCTTCAAATCGAAGCCATGGCGCAATGTGGAGGTGTGTTGGTGTTGAATACGGTTCCAGATCCGGAAAATTATCTTACGTACTTCATGAAAATGGACAACGTGAAATTTAAACAAAAAGTATTGCCCGGTGATACCCTGATTTTCAAGGCCGAATTGATCACCCCGATACGACGAGGAATTTGCCATATGCAAGCGTACGGGTATGCCAACAATAAGTTGGTTGTAGAAGCAGCATTGATGGCACAAATCGCAAAAAAGTAAGAAAATATGAATCAACCTTTAGCATATGTGCATCCGGAAGCAAAGATTGCACGAAACGTAGTTATTGAACCTTTTACCACCATTCACAAAAATGTGACCATTGGCTCAGGAACGTGGATCGGCTCTAATGTTACCATCATGGAAGGAGCCCGAATTGGTGAAAATTGTAGAATTTTTCCAGGTGCCGTAATTTCTGCGATTCCACAAGATTTGAAATTTGAAGGAGAGGATTCACTGACGGTTATTGGAGACAATACAACCATCAGAGAATGTGTAACGATCAATAGGGGAACAAGTGCCTCTGGAAAAACACAAATTGGAGACAACTGTTTGATTATGGCTGCAGCGCACATTGCACATGATTGTGTGGTTGGAAACAATGCGATTATTGTGAATGGTGTGTTGTTAGGTGGACACGTGATTGTTGGTGATTATGCTGTTCTAGGAGGTTTGGCTGCCATACACCAATTCATTCACATTGGAAGTCATGCAATGATTTCAGGAGGGTCTCTTGTTCGAAAAGATGTACCGCCATATACCAAAGCGGCAAAGGAGCCTTTGTCATACGTAGGAATCAATTCCATTGGCTTGAGAAGAAGAGGTTTTGATTCAGAAAAGATCACAGAAATTCAAAATATATACAGAATTCTGTACCAAAAAAATTACAACAATACGCAGGCTGTTGAAAAAATTGAAGGTGAAATGGAAGCAACTCCTGAAAGAGATGAGATTATTTTATTCATCAAAAATTCTCAGCGAGGAATTATGAAAGGTTATTCAGGAAATCAATAAGAATAAGAACAAAAAATGAAAGAGGGTAGCTCTCACAGAATTACTCACACTAAAAAAATAAGTGATAGATCATGGCATCAACTTCAGACATAAGAAACGGATTGTGTATCAAATACAATAGTGATACCTATAAGATTGTAGAATTTCAGCACGTAAAGCCAGGAAAAGGTCCTGCTTTTGTCAGAACAAAATTGAAAAGTTTGACTACAGGTAAAGTCATTGACAATACCTTTTCAGCAGGACATAAGATTGATGAGGTACGTGTGGAAACAAGAAAATACCAATATTTGTACGCGGAAGGAACGATGTATAACTTTATGAACACCATAGACTACAATCAAATTACTTTGGAAAAAGCAATTTTAGATGCACCTGAGTTGATGAAAGAAGGTGAAATTGTAACGGTTGTCGTTCGATCTGAAGATGAAATGCCATTGGCAGTGGAAATGCCTGCAAGTGTAATTTTAGAGGTTACCTATACCGAGCCAGGTGTGAAAGGAAATACAGCAACCAATGCAACAAAGCCAGCTACGGTAGAGACAGGAGCTACCATCAATGTACCCTTATTTATCAATGAAGGAGATAAAATAAAAGTGGAAACAACGAAAGGAACCTATCAAGAAAGAATTAAAGAATAAACAGTTCTTTAAGACTTGATGATTTACGGTTTTTACGAAGGTTCTTTTTTGAATGTTTTTGTACATGTTGAAAGAAAAGTTGAAAGCTTTTGGACTTTTTGAGCAATAGATGCTTCCTTGGGTATATTCATAAACTGGATAAAGAATTTATTTTTTGAGCGAAAGTAACAACGTTGAAATGAGTCAGAGTGCGAACATGAAGATAGGAATTGTTTGCTACCCTACTTTTGGAGGAAGTGGGGTTGTTGCCACGGAATTGGGAATGGCTTTGGCCAACAAAGGGCATGAAGTTCATTTTATAACCTACAACCAACCTGTGCGATTGGATTTTATATCTTCGGGTTTGCATTTTCATCAGGTTCAAATTGAAGAATATCCTTTGTTTCACTACCAGCCTTATGAATTGGCCTTGTCCTCTAAAATGGTAGACATTGTTTCCCGTTTCAATTTGGAAATTCTTCATGTACATTATGCAATACCTCATGCCTATGCTGCTTATATGGCAAAGCAAATGCTGAGAGAAAAGGGAATTGATGTCAAAGTGGTCACAACCCTGCACGGCACGGATATTACCTTGGTAGGGAGTCATCCAAGTTACAAATCAGCAGTAGAATTTAGTATCAATAATTCCGATGCTGTTACAGCCGTTTCCAACAATCTCAAAAAACAAACGATGGAATCCTTTACTATTCAAAAGGAGATCGATGTGATTTACAATTTTATCGAGTTGGAAAAATACCCAGATATTTTACATCAAGAATGCCAACGGATTTCTATCGCTGCTCCTGAAGAACGAATTTTGACGCATATTAGTAATTTTCGACCAGTAAAGCGCACGCAAGATGTGATTGAAATTTTTTATGAGGTACAGAAAAAATTGCCCTCGAAACTTTTGTTGGTAGGTGATGGTCCTGATTTGTCCAAAGCCAAAAATAGTGCCAAAAAATTGGGAATTTATGAAAAAGTACTTTTTTTAGGTAACAGTGTTGAATTAGAGAAAATTTTGTGCTATACAGATTTGTTTTTATTGCCCTCTGAAACCGAAAGTTTTGGATTGGCAGCTCTGGAGGCAATGGCTGCAAAAAGTGCGGTTATTTCAACCAATTCTGGCGGTTTGCCAGAGGTCAATGTGCAGGGAGTAACCGGTTTTTTAAGTGAGGTAGGTGAGGTGAAAGATATGGCAAAAAATGCGCTATTTATTCTCGAAAATTCAGAAAGACTAGAAGAGTTTAAAGCGGCAGCTCACAAGCATGCTCAGAAATTCTCTCTTCAAGAAATTTTGCCGTACTACGAAAAGATTTACAGAAAACTGGACGCCCTTCGTGACAAATAGTTTGCTATATCGTGCTTGCCAATGAATTCTCTTTTTTAGAAAGGGAATTTTTTCTTATTTTTCTACACAATCAAATCAAAAATATAAAATTAGAAACTGAAAAAAGCATCGTAAATGCCAGATGTTGCTTTGCTGAAGAATAGATTTTGTACATTGGAGTCGATAATCAAAAACAAATGGCAATAGTTCCCAAAGAAGTTTTTACATTCTTACATCGTTTAAAATCGAACAATCACAGAGATTGGTTTGATCTTCACAAATTAGAATTCAAAAAAATAGATGCATCGTTGAAAGTCTTTTACTCGGCTGTTTTGGAGGATTTGAATGCCTCGGATACGATTGACAAGATGAAAATTTATAGAATTTACAGAGATGTTCGTTTTTCAAAAGATAAAACACCGTACAATATTCATCGAAGTGTGAGCTTTTCAAGGGCTACGGAAAGTTTGAGGGGAGGATATTATTTGAGGATTGCACCGGGGGATAGTATGATGGCAGGTGGTTTTTTTCAGCCCAATTCAGCAGATTTGAAAAGAATTCGAAAGGAATTTGAAGCCGATGACCAAGAGATTCGGGAAATTTTAAAAGACCCTTTGTTTGTAAAAATGTTCGATGCTCTGGAAGGAGAAGAACTGAAAACGGCCCCTAGAGGTTTTGACAAGGGACACCCGGCGATGGATTTGATTCGTAAGAAATCTTTTTTAGCAGTGAGAAGATTCACAGATGAAGAGGTGCTTTCTGTCAATTTCAGGCAGGAACTAAAGGATAGTTATTTGGCATTGCGTCCTTTTTTTGACTATATGAGTGATGTTTTGACAACGGATATGAATGGAGTTTCTATACTGTAAGTAGTTGGCGTCGATTTGTGTCACGAGGCGAAAAACACAAAATTAATAAAATACATACGAAATGGATTCAGAAAAACAATTGCATGGTCAAACCAGTTCCTTTATTGAAAAGTTTCAAGATTATTTGGGCGAATTTGTCTACGGAGGCATTGATGGAAGTATCACCACCTTTGCGGTGGTCGCCGGTGCAGTGGGTGCAGGTTTGGATTCTTCGGTAATCATCATATTAGGATTTGCCAATCTATTTGCCGATGGTTTTGCCATGTCTATTGGTGCCTATTTGGCCGCTAAATCAGAAAAAGAAAATTACGAAAAACACAAAAAAATAGAATATTGGGAGGTAGACAACCTGCCAGAAAAAGAAAAGGAGGAAATACGTGACATCTACAAAGAAAAAGGATTTACCGGTGATTTGCTAGAACAAGTGGTGGAGGTCATCACAGCCGATAAAGATCGATGGGTGTCTGTGATGATGAAAGAGGAGTTGGAAATGATTGAGGAAAAAAAATCACCTTTTAAAATTGGAGGAATTACATTTGTGTCTTTTGTGGTTCTTGGATTTATTCCTTTGATTGTTTATGTGGTTGATTTCTTTCGTAAGTTATCGATTGATTTGATGCTGGCTTCCTCTACGTTGACGATTCTTTCATTTGCCTTGATAGGGTATCTAAAAGGGGTTGTGAATCATACAAATAAATGGTCCAGTGTTTTATCGACAGTGTTGATGGGTGTTTCCGCAGCATTGGTAGCTTTTTATGTCGGTGATTTTTTAGAGAAAATGGTAGCCTAATAAGTTCTTCTTGGTTAGGACTTTTTTATTTTGGTTAAAAGTTCGTTGAGAATCAATGCCTCTTTTCGGTCTAAATTTTTGTTGATACTCAGGGTATGCTCTTGAATTTTCAAATCAATTTTTTCGAGTAATTGGATTCCCTTTTCAGAGATTGAGATTTCTACTTTTCTTTTGTTGGTATCGCTTTTCTTTCTGGAGACATACTTTTTTTCGATGAGCTTGTCTACCAAACGAGACGTATTGCTCATTTTGTAAATCATGCGGTTGTGCAGGTCTGACAAACTGATAACATCTCCGTTTTGGTTGCGCAAAACTCGCAATACGTTGTACTGCTGAGTAGACAAATCATATTGTTTGAAAAAAGCATTGTTTTTTTTGTTTACCCAATAGCCAATGTAAACAAGATTTGAGAGCGTTTTAAGAGCAATGTCTAACGATATATTCGATGGGTCGTTTTTCAAAACCTGAAGAATTTATGAGGTAAAATGAATAAAAACGGGGCTTGGGTAAAAAAAATAGGCAACGGCTGCCATAGGGTTTCGGTATCTGTAAAAGTTGAAAAAGTTGTTTGCAATGAATGGATGTAAATGCGTCCTTTTCGAAGCAAAAGGCGTCAATGCTTTTGTCTTTGGTATTCAATGTGCTTTTTTGTTTATATGGCCTAAATTTTGTGCAAATAAAATTACTATTGTTTTTCGGAATTACAGGTCCTTTTTCATTGTAGGTACAATAATTTATACCTTCTTTTTGTCAATGATATTGTGTTTAAGTATTATGTTGTCAGTGTGTTACACTTTAATTTTTCGAAAATACAGTTTTGTAAGTTGAAATTGCTTATATTTGTAGTAGGTACAACATTGGTATATACAAATGTCATTAGAACAAGAAATAAAATCGTCCGTAAAGCTTTCTTCAAAACAAAAGTTAGTAATCAATTTGTTAAAAACAGGAAGTTGGATAAATGAGCAGTCAGGAGAGTTCTTCAAGCAATATGATTTGTCTACGCAGCAGTACAATGTTTTGCGTATATTAAGAGGTAAAAATGGCGTGAGTGCAAATTTATCCGACATACAAGAACGAATGATTGCACCGATGAGTAACACCACTAGATTGATTGAGAAATTAAGACTAAAAGGTTTGGTGACGCGTGTGGTATGTACAAACAACAGAAGAAAGGTTGAAATTGATATCACTCAGAAAGGTTTGAATTTACTAAATGAAATCGATACCACTATCGAGGTACATCAAGACACTATTGCGCAACATTTAAAACAAGAAGAAGTGGAACTTTTGAATGATTTGTTAGGAAAATTAAGAATCAATAAATAATCAGTATATAATAAAAGCAAGAATTATGAGACAAACAATGAAATTAGGAATTTTGGGAATGATTGCCTGTGCCATGCTTTCTTTTGCCATGGTGACAAGTGAAACGAAACAAATTGATATTGACGCGAGTACCATCGAATGGGTCGGTAAAAAAATTACCGGTCAACATATTGGAACGATTGATTTTAAAAGTGGCTACCTCACTTTTGAGGCAGAGAAGTTGGTTGGAGGATCCTTTGTTGTAAACATGAATTCCATTGATGTAAAAGATCTTGAAGGAAAAGGCAAAGCAAATTTGGAGGGACATTTGAAATCAAATGATTTTTTTGGTGTAGAGGAGAATCCTACCTCTCGATTGGTTTTTACGCAGGTAGAAGGGAGTGCTGGCGTGTATCAGATAACCGCAGATTTGACAATCAAAGAAATTATTGCGCCCGTTGAATTTGTATTGAACGTTTCAGAGAATAAAGCAACCACCTCCTTTAAAATCGATCGTACCAAATACGATATTAAATATGGCTCCGCTAGTTTTTTTGACAATTTAAAGAACAAGGCCATTGACAATGAGTTCGAATTATCCGTTTCCCTACAATTTTAAGGAAACGAAATTTTAAATCACGAAAAACCTTGTTCAAACAAGGTTTTTTTATGCCCTTTTGTTTTTTAAAAATTTGCGATCTACGTAAAAAGTACCAAAAGGAATGATGGAAGCAGTCAAAATCATTGCCAGTTCTACGAGTGACCATTTTTGTCTTTTTTTTAAAAAAAGAGCAAACAACACATAAACAATAAATAAAATGCCGTGAATCATTCCAACAATCTTGACAAGTATAGGCTCGTTTAAAATATATTTTATCGGCATGGCAATCGCCAATAAAAGCAGTAAAGATAGGCCTTCGGAAATACTAACGGTTCGAAACAAACGGAGATAGGTCATAACGTATGATTTTCAATTGCAAATATAATACAAGATAGATACATATCTTAAAGAATAGCACTTGAAACGACAGCCAATTAAGCATAAGGAAACTATTATTTATGCTGTGGAATGTTTATATTTGCGGCCTACAATAAGAATTTTACTACGTACAGATGAAGATATCATACAATTGGTTGAAACAATTTTTAAAAATTGATTGGGAAGCGGAAAAAACAGGAGAATTATTGACGGATCTTGGATTAGAGGTGGAAGGTATTGAGCAGAAAGAGTCTGTCAAAGGAAGCCTCTCTGGAGTTGTAGTGGGAGAAGTATTGACCTGTGATAAACATCCCAATGCCGATAAATTGAGTCTCACAACAGTAGATATTGGAGAAGAAGCACCGGTGCAAATTGTCTGTGGAGCACCCAATGTGGCAAAAGGACAAAAAGTAGCAGTAGCGACCGTAGGAACTACTTTGTATGACTCGAACCTTGCACCTTTTAAGATAAAAAAAGGGAAAATTAGAGGAGAATTGAGTTTTGGTATGATTTGTGCCGAGGACGAACTCGGACTAGGTGAGGGGCACGATGGAATTTTAGTGTTGGATGATTCTTTAAAACCCGGAACACCAGCTGCGGATGTTTTCGATATAGAGATCGATCAGGTTTTTGAAATTGGATTGACACCAAACAGAGCAGATGCCATGAGTCATCTAGGTACCGCTCGTGATTTAAGAGCAGGACTTTTGCAGCAAGGGGTTAATTTGGAATTTATTACTCCTTCGGTCATTAATTTTCATGTAGATGAACGCATTTTAAAGTTTGATGTTTCGGTTGAAGACAAAGAGTTGGCACCACGCTATTGTGGCGTTACCATCTCTGATGTGAAAGTAACCACATCACCAGATTGGATTCAAAGCAAATTGAAGGCGATTGGATTAGCTCCCGTTAATAATATCGTTGATATTACAAATTATGTGTTGCATGAATTAGGACAGCCCTTACATGCATTTGATGCAGACAAAATAAAAGGAAGAAAAATTCAAGTTAAAACCTTACCGCAGGGAACAAAATTCACCACATTAGACGGCGTAGAGCGTGAGTTGCATAGTGAAGATTTGATGATTTGCGATGGTGATTCGAATCCGCTTTGTATAGCCGGGGTGTTTGGAGGTCAAGAATCAGGGGTTTCTGAATACACAACCGCTGTCTTTTTAGAAAGTGCTTATTTCAATCCTATAGCGGTTCGAAAATCAGCAAAACGACATGCGTTAAACACCGATGCTTCTTTCCGATTTGAAAGAGGCGTAGATCCCAATTTTACCAAGTATGCGTTGAAAAGAGCGGCTTTATTAATTTCAGAAATTGCCGGTGGTAAAATAACGTCCGACATCATTGACTTGTATCCGGAAAAAATTGAAGATTTTGAATTATTGCTTTCTTATGAAAATGTATTTCGAATGATTGGTGAGGAGTTGCCAAAGGAAACCATTAAGAATATTTTGGCCTCTCTAGAAATAAAAATTAATAGTGAAACAGAGGGAGGGCTCGGACTTACCGTTCCTTCGTATCGTGTTGATGTGCAACGTGAGGCAGATGTAATTGAAGAAATATTACGCGTATACGGATACAACAATATTCAATTTTCACACAAATTGAATACATCAATTTCTTATTCTGATTACAATGGAGTAAAGGTTGAAAATATCGTAGCAAAGCAATTAAATTCGCTCGGGTTTCATGAGATTATGTCCAATTCTTTGACCAAAGCAGCGTATGTAAATTTATCGGAGAATTTAGATGCTTCGAAAAATGTGGAAATGCTCAATCCATTGAGTAGTGATTTAGGAGCAATGCGTCAGTCCTTGCTGTTTAGTGGTTTGGAGTCTGTGTCTTACAACATCAATCGAAAAAATACGGCGTTGCAATTTTTTGAGTTTGGAAAAACCTATCACAAATATGAAGAAAAATACGAAGAGTTAAAACGTTTGGCTTTGTTTGTAACCGGTCAACGTACGAAAGACTCTTGGTTGCGTGCGGGAGAATTAACAAGTTTCTTTTATGCAAAAGGAGTGGTAAACACATTGATGGAGCGACTTGGAATTGCAAAACTAAAAACAGCTCCAACAAAAAATGATGTCTTTTCAGAGGGAATATCTGTAAGTTTGGGTAAAATGAAATTGGTTGACTTTGGTGCCGTAAACCCAAGTATTTTGAAAAAATTTGGAATCAAACAAGAGGTTATTTACATAGATTTTAATTGGGATTTAATTTTACAGATTGCCAAAGAAAAACCTTTTAAAGTGAAAGCACTTCCGAAGTTTCCTGCCGTAAAAAGAGATTTGGCTTTGTTGTTAGATCGTCAAGTTTCTTTCCGAGAAATCTACAATTTGGCATTTCAATCGGAAAGAAAATTATTGAAGGAAGTTGACCTGTTTGATGTCTACCAAGGAGAAAAGCTCCCAGAAAATAAAAAGTCCTATGCGGTAAGTTTTGTTTTGCAAGATGAAGACAAAACTTTGAACGACAAGCAGATTGAAAAAATCATGCAAAAATTACAAGCTACTTTCGAAAAGAATTTAGGTGCAACACTGCGCTAGCAAAAGAGTCTTTAAAGTTACGATTCATTACAATAAAACGCTTATTGATATTGAACAGAGCCTTTTTGCAAAGCCTTGTAGTTTTCATGGCAACTGAGTATCGCTTCTACAATTTGCAAGTCACTTGCCGTTCGTATGAAGTAATCTGAGTAGTTGCAATCTTCAAGCAATTCATTCAACTGATTTTCTGTCATTTGAAGATACTCTTGCATCATTTCACGATTAAATTTGGAACTTAAAATTTTTCGAAGATCTTCCTGTTCTTTCATTTTTTTTAATTTCCTCAATGTTTTGGGTTTTTTTCCAAACATATTGTACATGAAATCGATGGGGTTGTAGATAGCAGCACCGATATTGGTCATACTTTTAGGACTTGCTTTTCCTACCTCATAGGTTTGCGGCATACCATTGATATGAATACGAGCAAATTTGTCTTTCGGAACCTGTTTGACATCGATTTCTAAAACACCGATCAATTGATGTGTTTTCACGGTTACCTCTTTGATTTCATTATTTTTTTCATGCAAGGCGATCGATAATTCATTTCCTTTTAACAAATCGTTTGTGATTTTCAACTTGATGGTTTGAAAACCCACATAAGAAATCATTAACGTGTCGTTTACCTTGGTGAGAATTTCAAAGGTACCATCAACATCTGTGGTGGTACCAATTACAGTATTGAGATTTACAATATGTGAGCCCATCAAAGGGTTGTCAGAGCTCCCCTCGATGATTCGACCTTTTAGAAAAATTTGGGAAGCGTTTTTTTGTGCTTGTACAGAGAACAACGCCAACATAAAAATGAGTAGAATCGAAGTTTTTTTTTGCATTGTACAAGTATAATTAGAAAAGAATTGAGAGTTGTTAAAATTATCAAAAAAGAAACCAGAAAACAAACCGAATACAGCGAATTTGTTTTCTAGAAAAAGTCAAAACATGTGCCATGTATTGTCACAAAGTAGAAGAGAGGATTACAGTAACAAAAAAGATCCTTTTGTTTGTGCAGGAAGCATGAGGTGCTTTCACATAGTGCACACAACAGGACTTGAACCTGCACGTCCTTTCGGACACGAGCCCCTCAAGCCCGCGCGTCTACCAATTCCGCCATGTGTGCTAATAAATCAAAAAAACCTCTCGTTAGAGAGGTTTTTGTGACCGGGCTGGGGCTCGAACCCAGGACCCTCTCCTTAAAAGGGAGATGCTCTACCAACTGAGCTACCAGGTCATACAATCTCTGATTGCGAGTGCAAATATAACGCCATATTTTAAGAAGACAAATTTTTTATTGCAATTTTTTAACAGGGTAATCCATCTTTATTTAATGAGATGTGAGGATTCCTTTTTTGACAACAAAAAATAAAAAATTGGTTCGCATTTTGTGAACCAAGAAGCATAAAAATCTTCCTATTTTCTATTAGGACAAAAAGGCGGTCGCATTTGATTCGGAGAACTCCACTTGAATGTGCTCTTTTAGTGAGGTAGAGAGCGATAGCCCTTTGAAATCTGCTTTTACAGGAAACTTTTTGTGGTTTCTATTCAATAAAACAGCAGTTTTAAAACGCTTCAGAGGAACTTCTAAAAAATGTTTGACTCCGTAGATAAGGGTAGTTCCCGATGACAACACATCGTCTACTAAAACAACAGATTTGTTTTCGTATACAGATGCGTCAATAGAAGTTTCAATTTTTTCTAAAGGATTTTTCTTGTTTATTTTTACTTCGCACAAAACGACTTTGATGTCTGAAATTTTTTCCAATACGTTTTTCAAACGCGATGCAAAAATGTAACCATTCCCGCAAATACCTGCTAAAATTACTTCATCTTCTTGCGTGTTACTTTCCAAAATTTGGTAAGCAATACGTCTTGTTTTATGAATGATTTGATCATTTGTAAGAATGGTGGCATCTGTCATAAGAATTGTTTTTAAACCTGTTCAAATATAAAGAAACATCTCGATAATTTTGCGAGGCAAAGCCTAGTTTATTTTTTAAGTTTTGTTCAAATGATGGTTTCCTGAGCGGTGTAGTCATCAATATCGCGACGGTCTTTTTTTGTGGGTCTTCCTAATCCTTTCTTCCGATAGTAATCCTTCGAATATTTCAAAAGTTCGGCGGCTTCAAATTGTTCCTTGGGGGTTTTGTCCTTTCTGTACAAGTCCACTAATTTTGCACCCACACGGCTTTTCGGTAGGTCTATGATTTCCAATTCGTAATTGATTTGGTTTTTGCGAACGGTGAGTTGTTCTCCTGTAAAAACCTCTTTCGCAGCTTTGACATTCGAGCCATTTATTTTGACCTGTCCTTTTTTACAGGCATCGGTAGCCAAAGAACGCGTTTTGTAGTAGCGAACAGCCCATAAATATTTGTCAATTCTCATAGGAAAAGTTAAATTATTAAGAAACTCTTTTCACAAAGATAGGAAAATTGTACATTGCACTGCCTATAAAAAAATACAAGAAAAACGTGAAGAACACTGTCTTGTATGCCTAATATTTATTGAACAATGATGGAATTTTTTAAAAGTATATGCACAATTTTGATTGTGCTATGTTGCCTTTTTTCGTGTGACGATCAAAACCTACCGGGTGCTGCACAAGACTATGACCATGAGTCGCAGGTTGCCGTTGATTTTGACTCTCTAAAAAAATATTTACAAACACATTATTACAATCCCAATGATCAGGCGATTTGGTCGATCGGAAATACAGAAGATGGCGCTTTGCCTGAGGAGCAAGCAGTGCCTCTTTTTGAGGATCCTAATTTGGAAACGATGACGGATATTGAAGCGAATGATACAGAAACCAACTATACCATGTATTATTATTCTATTGAAGAAGGCAATGACGGAGATACCGGTGCATTGAAAAAAACACCGAGTGTTCTTGATAGAGTGAATGTGCGTTATACTGGTATGTTATTAGATAGTACAGTTTTTGATGATAGCGGGAATTATCCCGTGTGGTTAAGTTTGAGAAATACAGTTTTGGGTTTTTCTTATGGAATGACCAAGTTAAAGGGAGGCAAGTTGCAAACCCATCCCGATTTGACTTATGAGTTTCACAATGTAGGCAAAGGCTATATTTTTCTTCCTTCGGGATTGGGGTATAGAAATCTGAAACAAGGATCGATTTCTTCGAACTCTCCTTTGATCTTCAAACTTGAGTTGCACGATATTGATTTTGATGATGAAGATAATGACGGCATACCTTCTTCCTATGAAACAAACACAAATACCAATGGAACCTTGGTTCTTACGGATACCGATGATGATGGGTATCCCGATTATCGCGATCTAGACGATGATGGAAACGGTGTCTTGACAAAAGAGCAGGCAGACACGAACAATGACGGAGAAATTTCGAAGGCTGAGTTGGAAGCCTATGTGATGTCTGTGTATACAGAGGAATAAAGTTGAAATGGCTTGAAATTTAAAAAAAAGACTGCAAGGAAGCAGTCTTTTTTTTTGAACGTATTATTCTCATGTAAGATGCAAGAAGAACATCGTGAGGAAAAAAGGTTTCCAAACGATTTTTCTTGAAGAAAAGAACGTTTATTTTTCGAGCAGTTCTCTCTTTTTTTGATCAAACAAGGAGGTTTCTGACTTGGGCCAAAGGTTGTTTGTGGTATCCACATCGGCGGTTTCCAAATCTGGGTCAACTAAAATTTTAGTGATTGCCTTGTCAGAGGTGATTATTTTACTTATTTCTTGGTCGTTTTTGCGCCAAATTTTCGCGGGATATTTTTTTCTTTCTTTAGAACCGTCTTCATACGTGTATTCGACAATGATAGGCATAACCAGCCCGCCAGGTTTGTCAAAGGTAACTTCGTAAAAGTACTTTGGAAGCTTTGCGTCTTCCTCGTTTTGATAGTTGGCCTTTACATAGTCAGCCAAGAGTTTCACTTCCATCGCATTTTTAGGCTCTCCATCACTAATTTCCTCCGTAGTAAGGTAGATAAAAGGTCGGATTTGTTCGGGTTGTGTGATTCCGTAGGGCTTTACAAGTTGCATCATTTTTTTTGTAGGCTTGTTCGTAACTCTGTATTGCTTTACCGATTTAATGCCGATGTCGGTAACATCGGTTGTGTAAAACCATCCTCTCCAAAACCAATCGAGATCGGTCGCTGAAGCGTCTTCCATGGTTCTAAAAAAATCCTCGGGAGTCGGATGTTTGAACATCCATCGGCGCGCATACGTTTGAAAGGCATAATCGAATAATTCTTCTCCTAAAATTGTTTTTCGAAGCAGGTACAATCCAGCCGCAGGTTTGGTGTAAGCATTCGGTCCGAATTGATGTACATTATTCCCTTGGGTCATAATAGGAGAGATGTTGCTTTGATCGCCTGCCATGTAGTCGACAATATCACTGGGTAAATTTCCCGTTTCGAAATCTGGATCAAAGGAGAGTTCGGTTAGTGTTTCGACAAAAGAGTTCAATCCTTCGTCCATCCATGTCCACTGCCGCTCGTCAGAATTGACAATCATAGGAAAAAAGTTATGACCGATTTCATGCGTAATGACACCAATCATGGCATCTCTTGTACGATCTGAATAGGAACCGTCAGGTCTCGGTCTTCCGTAATTCCAGCAAATTTGTGGGTATTCCATACCTTGGTTTTTGGAATGTACTGAAACCGCTTTGTGGTACGGGTAATTGAAGGTGTATTTTGAGTACTCTTTTAAAGTATGTGCGACCACTTTGGTGGAATATGTTTCCCACAATGGGTTGCCTTCTTTTGGGTACAAGGAATAGGCCATCACGGATTTTCCGGCAATGTCAACGGCCATGCCGTCCCAAATAAATTTTCTCGAAGATGCAAAAGCAAAGTCCCTTACGTTTTTCGCGTCAAATTGCCAGGTTTTGGTTTCGTTATTTCTTTTGTTTTCTGCGGCAATAGCCTCTTCTTGCGTAACAATGAGTACGGGTTTGTCAAAAGACGTTTGTGCTTCTTTAAAACGTTTGAATTGAGTTTTTGTCAAAACTTGTTTCGGGTTTTTTAGCACGCCTGTGGCATTTAGAATATGATCTTTGGGAGTGGTGATATTTACCTTGAAATCTCCAAACTCCAATGCAAATTCACTTCGTCCCCAAAATTGCATATTTTGCCATCCTTCAACATTGTTGTATACAGCAAGTCGCGGATAGAACTGAGCAATGACATAAAGATTATTTCCATCTTCTGGAAAATGCTCGTAGCCCGAACGATCACGACGAGGCACATGATTGTTGATATTGTACCACCATTTGATATGGAATTTGAATTTTTTACCAGAGGCCAATGGTTTCGGTAAATGGATACGCATCATGGTACGGTTAATACGATAGGACAAAGGTTCTCCTTTGCTGTTGTGGACATGTACAATGCGAAATCCTCCTTCGAACGGTTTGTCTATAAAATGGCTTGCAAATTTCTCAGGGGTATAATAAATTTCTGCACCACCACCTTCAATATCAGGGGTTTTAGAATCAATGGCTCTTTTGTTTTGATCCAATTGAACCCATAAATAGGTTAGTGTGTCCTCAGAGTTGTTGTGGTAGGTGATTTCCTCCTCACCGTATAGTTTTTGGTTGGCATCGTCTAAAACAATGTCCATTCGATAATCTACTTTTTGTTGTGTGTAATTGACACCGGGTGCTCCAGAAGCAGTATGCTGACTGTTAGGCGTGCTAAATTCATCAGTCAATTGCTTGAATTTATTCGTATTCGTGTGTCCTTTTTGAGCGGATTTATTTGCTTGGGCGATCAAAGCTGTGCTTGCAGCAAGGTAAAGGAGCATTGTTGTAAAATATATTTTTTTCATACAAAGAAATTTATTCGTTCACAAAGGTTGTGTTTTATTTAGCGACCAAAGCTTTCGGACTGTTTTTTGTCAGAATAAAACTTTTATCGATATCGTAAAGGGATGTTTTTATAATATTTTCTTGTTCTGGAAATGAACTGTTGAGAATTGTATTTTCGACTTCCAGCGATGTTATAGAGTCAATCTCAGCGATTTCCAAGTAGAAGATTACTTGATCATTTTTGTATTCTTTCCCGAGGTATTCAAAAATTTTTGAATCGTTGTTGATGTGGAAGTGCAAATGATTTTTGAGGTATTTCTTATAAATAAGACCGATATCCAAAGGTTCTCTGTCGGTTGCGAGTTCGATTTTATCAGGAGACAAGGCGTTTATTTCAGTTTCAAGATCATCTATAAATATCCGAAGCGTTATTTGAAGCGCTTTTTGTTGTACCGAATAGTTTATCTGTGTCAAACTCATATAAAATTTGTGAGAAATCATTGCGGTACACAAACAAAAAGATAGAAGGATGAGCGTGTTTCGTTTCATGGCCTTTTTTATGAATACGTAAAGATGCTCAATTATTTAGAAATCTACAAGCGGTACATTCTAAAAATTGAGGATTAAATCTTAAAAAGAAGTGAAAGATATTTCTGATAATTGTATATTTTTAAGGAAAGAAACACAGTTTAATGGTTCGAAAAAAAACAGGTATGAGAAATATGGTTTTAGCGAGTTCATCAAGGGTATATGGGAGTGGATACTTGGTCTATTTGCATGAGGTTCTGAAAGAACTTTTTTCGGGTTGTAAGGAAATTTTGTTCGTTCCGTATGCCAGGCCTGGTGGAATTTCCTGCGATGCTTATACTGCAATAGCCGTGGAAGGTTTGCGGTTTTTAGATGCAAAAATTACGGGGTTGCATGAATATTCCAATCCTACAAAAGCAATGGAAGCTGCAGAGGCTGTTTTTGTTGGAGGTGGAAATACTTTTGTTTTAGTCGATGCATTGCATGATCAAGGGATGTTTCCCATTTTGAAAAATAAAATTGATGCGGGGATGCCTTATTTGGGAATCAGTGCAGGAACGAACATTTGTGGTGTTACGATGCAAACAACGAATGATATGCCTATCGTGAAACCAATTTCTTACAAAACGTTGGCATGTCTTCCATTCAATATCAATGCGCATTTTATTCCAAAAGATCCCTCCTCTACGCATCAAGGAGAAACTCGTGAAACACGTATTCAAGAATTTCACGCTTTCCAAAACATTCCGGTGCTGGGTTTGCAAGAGGGAAGTTGGTTGCGTGTAAAAAATGAAGAAATTGCCTTAGAAGGCAATTTGAATGCCTATTGGTTTGAAGCGAAACAAACGATCGTGAAATGTGCTCCAAGAACTGTGTTCCCTGTGAATTTTTAGGGTTAAGTCCTTTATTTTGTGGGATATGGAATTCTGTCGACAATTTTCAAGCCATATCCAATCATTCCTACACGTTTTTTTAGAACTTCTGAATTCGAAATTAATTTTAAGTTGTGAATGTCTAAGTCGTGTAAGATTTGAGCGCCAATCCCAAAATCTTTTTCGTCCATTGCATTCGGATTGGTATTTGTATTATTTCCCTTGAGATTTTGCAATCGCTGTTTTAGATTGAACGACTGTTTTTCTTGATTGATAAAAACAATGGCTCCTTTTTCTTCTTGATTGACAAGATTGAAGATGGAGTGTAGTTTGTCGTCAATATTGTGTTGAAGGGTTCCTAAAATATCATTCCCAAAGGAGTTCGGTGTTACTTTGACCAACACATTTTCATCTTTTTTCCAGCTTCCTTTGGTAAGTGCAATGTGAATTTGGTCGTTGGTTGTTTGGTTGTAGGCTCTCAGTCGAAACTCACCAAATCGGGTTTGAACATCAAAGTCTTCGATTTTTTCGATCAACGAATCGTGTTTCATTCTATAAGAGACTAAATCTTCAATCGAGATGAGCTTCAGATCAAATTTTTTGGCAACATTTTTTAGTTCTGGCAAACGCGCCATCGTTCCATCTTCATTTAAAATTTCTACCAAAATCCCAGAAGGATCCAATCCTGCTAAACGGGCTAGATCGACGGCAGCTTCAGTATGTCCAGTTCGTCTAAGAACACCTCCTTTTTTTGCTTTTAAAGGGAAAATATGACCCGGTCTTCCCAAGTCAATGGAGCGTGTGTTTTTTTTCGTAAGTGCCGCAATCGTTTTTGAGCGATCATGTGCTGAAATGCCTGTGGTACAACCATTTCCTATGAGATCTACCGATACTGTAAACTGTGTGTTGTGCAGTACCGTATTGTCATTTACCATCATGTTCAAACCTAGTTCCTCGCAACGTTCCTCAATTAATGGAGCGCAAATCAAACCACGACCATGGGTTGCCATAAAGTTAATCATTTCGGGGGTTACCTTTTCGGCAGCCGCAATAAAATCACCTTCGTTTTCTCGGTCTTCGTCATCTACGACAATCACGACTTTTCCCGCTCGAATATCGGCAATAGCTTCTTGAATCGTATTTAATTTTAATTCTTCGGTATTTGTTGCTTTATCTGTCATTCCCTTTCCGGTTGTTTTTTTTGAAACGATATAAAAAATGTTTGATAGGAATGGTAAATCGATCAAAATTTACCAAACCTATTCCTTTTGTGGCTCTTTTGGTTAAAAAGAATGCAAAGGGCAATAAAATCATGCTTGCAAACCATCCACCAAAACTAGCCGAAATTGAACTTTCTTCTGCAATATTTCTTCCCAATGAATTTACAAAGAAATAGATGACAAAAATAAGAATTGCTAAAACCATAGGCAAGCCAAAACCTCCTTTTCGAATTAAAGACCCAAGAGGAGCTCCAATAAAAAATAACAAAAGGCATGAAAGTGAAAATGCCAAACGATAGTGAAATTCGTAATCGTACAAGTTCAAGATTTTTCGTTTTGTTTTGTAACTTTCTTTGTACACTTGAATACTTCTCAACGGTTTTTTAATTTTTGCCAAAGCATTTTTTGTGATGCTCAGCTGGGTTTTGAGATGAAAGTTGTCAAGAATGTTTTTTTTGATGTTTTTTGGCAGCAGACTGTCAGGTTTTTTATACAATTCTTTGGCATTGTTTCTAACGTAAAAGTTCGATGCCTTGTTTTGTAGGTAAGAGTCGTAGTTTGTTTTTAAGGTGTCTGATTGGTGCGAAAGTTGTTTGACGCTCAGCATCATATAATGTGTCTTGTATTTTTCAATATCAAGGTTGTTATCGTTGAAAGAAGAGATGTCAATATTGACCTTGTATGAATCAAATTTCGCAGCAGAAGCCGGCATATCATCTTTTTTTGTTTTCGATTTTTGCGATTCGGTGTGGTCTTCGAAATAATAGCCATCTGTCAGGTTTAGCGTCATGTACTTGCTGCCTTCTTGTGTGGTGATTTGTCCTTTTTTCGCAGTAATGCAAATGTTGTTCTTTTTTCCTCCTCTGAGGTCGTAAATTTTGACATTTTCCAAGAGGTTGTTTTCTTCTCCGTATTTTTTATCGAAGTAAATGCTATACCCGGGGATTTCCGTGTTAAATGTTCCTTCAATGAGTGCAAGAGCGGGCTTTTGCTTTTTCATATTAAACAAAAGATTTCTTTGTTTCAAGGAAGCGTAGGGGTATATGTTGTTCAAAAATAAAAAATTGATGGCGCTAATGATTAAAGTGAGAAAAACCAAGGGTCGCAAAAATCGTTTCAAAGAAATTCCGGCAGATTTGACAGCAGCCATTTCGTACTTTTCCGAAAGGTTTCCCAAAGCCATTATGGAAGACAACAAGACCCCAATAGGTAGTGCTGTTGGAGTAACTTGTAGGCAAGTGTACCCTAAAAATTTTAAAATGTAGAAAATATCAATTCCTTTTCCTGCAATGTCGTCAAATGCAAACCACAAAAACTGCATCACTAAGACAAACAGCACAATAAAAAAGGCCGCAAAAAATGGGACTAAGAAACTTTTTAAGATGTATTTGTCTAAAATTCTCAAGTGAAAATGGTTTACTCGTTAATGATGTAGTCTACATATTTGTTGCGATCAAAAGAAAACAACGATTCTGGAAGCTCTTGGTTTGTCACAAATTCTTTGATGGTAAAAATGGTTTCGGTTCCATTATTTCCAATATTAACAATTTCTTCAATGTTTTTGGAAGGGAGATCAATACGCAATAAAAAGTAGGCCGACTCTGATTGGCTATCTATAGGAATTAGTTTTATATTCTGAAGCTGCTTTTTGTTTCTTGTTTCTTTTTCAGCAAGCTGGTAGTTGTATCCTTCTTTGTAAAAATGAAACAGTTTTGTGGGGGTCAATAAGTCTTCCTCTGAATTTCCATCGATAATATTGACTTCTTCATCTTCTTCAAGGATGATAAATGTCTTTTCACCGTCAAAAATAAAAAGGTTTCCCATAAAATTTAGGTGGTATTTCTCTCCCTTTGTGTAGACAATCCCCTCACTTTCTTGTTTCATGGCCACCTCTTTGTTTTCTAGGGTGTATTTGAATTTGATATACATATTTTGGTAGCTAGCCATTTTTTCAGAAACTTCGGCTAACAAGGAAGATGCTTTTTCGGATTGTTGTGCATGAACCGAGTGATGATTGTAGGACAATAATACAATAAGAGACGTAATGATAAATTTGTTCATGCTTTTTACATTTGAAAATAGGTGGTAAAAAAAGAGGATTAGTTGTTTTTTTCGTTTTCTAACAATTGAGTCAAAGCCATGTCATCTGGGACAAGTACTTGTCGCGCCTTACTTCCTTCAAAGGGTCCTACGATACCAGCGGCTTCTAATTGGTCAATAAGTCGCCCCGCTCGGTTGTATCCAAGTTTTAATTTGCGCTGTAATAAAGATGCTGAACCTTGTTGTGCAATGACAATGATTCGAGCGGCTTCCTCAAAAAGTTTATCTCGGTCTGAAATATCGATATCCAAATCAGTTCCGCTCTCTTCTCCTATGTATTCGGGAAGGAGGTGGGCTTCTGGATAGGCTCTTTGCGCTCCAATAAAATCGGTAATTTTTTCAATTTCGGGTGTGTCAACAAATGCACACTGTATCCGAGTCACTTCGCTTCCGCCTGAGTATAATAGGTCTCCTTTCCCAATCAATTGATCGGCTCCTGAGGCATCGAGTATGGTACGTGAATCAATTTTCGAAGTCACTCGGAAAGCAATTCGAGAAGGGAAGTTTGCTTTGATGATGCCTGTTATGACATTGACAGAAGGCCGCTGTGTAGCAACAATTAAGTGTATACCAATAGCCCTTGCCAATTGAGCCAAACGAGCAATAGGCGTTTCCACTTCTTTCCCTGCCGTCATGATTAAGTCTGCAAACTCATCGATGACCAATATGATATATGGTAAAAATTTATGACCGTTTTCCGGATTTAATTTGCGAGCTTTAAACTTGGCATTGTATTCTTTGATATTTCGCACCATGGCCGTTTTCAACAAATCGTACCGTTGGTCCATTTCTATGCAAAGAGAATTCAATGTATGAACCACTTTGGTGGTATCTGTGATAATAGCATCCTCGGTATCGGGAAGTTTTGCTAAATAATGACGTTCAATTTTATTGAATAGTGTGAGTTCAACTTTTTTTGGATCTACCAGTACAAATTTAACCTCAGCCGGATGCCTTTTGTACAATAATGACGTTAAGATGGTATTCAAACCTACCGATTTTCCTTGTCCAGTTGCACCGGCCATAAGCAGATGCGGCATCTTTGCGAGATCGATTACAAAAGTTTCATTCGAGATGTTCTTGCCCAATGCAATGGGTAATTCCATTTTTGATTCTTGAAATTTTGTTGAGGCAATGACCGAGCGCATAGAAACAATAGAAGCCTTGTTGTTTGGAACTTCGATTCCAATAGTCCCTTTGCCCGGTATCGGAGCGATGATACGGATTCCCAGAGCAGACAAAGAGAGCGCAATATCGTCTTCTAAGTTTTTAATTTTTGAAATTCGCACCCCTGCATCCGGAACAATTTCATACAACGTAACGGTAGGTCCAACGGTTGCTTTGATTTGTGCAATACCGATTTTGTAATTTTTTAGGGTGTCGACAATTCGATTTTTGTTTTGTTCTAGTTCTTCGCCATCAACAGCAATACTTTCATTGTACTCTTTCAGTAAATTGAGTGTTGGAAATTTGAAATTTCCGAGTTCTAATTTCGGGTCAAATTTGCCAAATTTTTCTACCAAATTGTCAGCTAGGTTTTCAGCTACCTTTTCCTCGTCTGTGGTTTGTTCAATAGCAATGGCTACTTCGTCTAAGGATTTGTCACTTTTGGTGTTGTCTTTTTCAGTTATTTCCAATGGAACTTCATTTCCTTTGTCTTCTTCTACGACAGCTTCTTTTGTTTTTTCAATAGATGAGAAGTTTTTTATGGTCGGTTGCTGCTTTTCTAGCGTCAGTTCAAATTCTGATTTTTCGATATTGTCTGACTTAGTTGTGGCTTCCGGTGCATTTTCATCGGAGGTGTCTTTTTCAATTGTGTGGGTTTGTTTTCGATCAGGAAACCAATTTTTTATTTTTTCTGGTGTGATTTTGAATCGAATAATCGCATAGGCGAGGTATCCAAACAGAAGGACAATGGCAAGACCAGTTTTTCCTAGGTAAATGGTAAGATATGCGTTTAATTCTACGCCAATAACTCCGGAGAGTAATGCATACTTTGTCTCTAAAAAACCAAAAGTGGTCGCGATCCAAATCATTCCTAGTATTCCCCAATTCAATGATTTGAAGGCTTTTTTTAGTTTTATCAGCAAAAGCAAATAGGTTCCTGTTAGCATGAATAGCAAAGGGATCATAAATGCAGCAATTCCAAATCCCTTATAGATGAATAAATAACTCAAATACGCTCCTGTTTTTCCTAATAGATTTTTTGCTTGTTCTTGTTTGTTGAAAAATTCGGTAACAAGACTTTGGTCGTCTTTCCACGAAAAGAAAAAGGATGAGAAAGAAATGGCGAGAAAAACACCAAATAAAAAGATGAATACACCGCTGACGGTCTGTACTTGTCGATTGTTCAAAAAGCTTTTGAACCTCGTCAGATAAGACTCTTTTTCAATGGATTCAGATGTTGTTTTTGTTTTTTGCATTCAAAGAACAGATAAATTAGCACGGCGTAAATATAGAAAATTCAAAATTGAGTTATGCTATAAATTTTGCGCCACTGATAAACACGCAAATGGTTATAGCTTCCATGTGATATCTTTGCAAATTCCATTTAGTTATCCATGAGGAATGAACAAAGATGGTTGTTTTTAAAATTCTTAGTTGTGTTTCAAAAATACAGTAAAAAAGAAAAACTCTCGAAATATTTCGAGAGTTTTATCACAATTTTGATCTTGAAAACTTTTTAGTTTTCCGCTAGGTAACTTGCGACACCTTCGTGTGTTGTCGCGAGTCCTTTTTTGTCTGAATTCCAGTTGGCTGGACAAGCTTCGCCGTGTTCTTCATTAAATTGCAAGGCGTCTACCATACGAATGGCTTCATCTACATTTCTTCCCAAGGGCAAATCATTCACCAATTGATGACGAACAATTCCTTCTTTATCGATCAAAAACAAACCTCTGTAAGCGATCAATTCACCGTCTGCTTGCAATTGATTGTTGTCATCATAAAAGTAATCTCCGGCCAACACATCGTAGTTTTTTGAGATTGTTTTATTGGTGTCCGCAAGAATGGGATAGGTAACTCCTTTGATTCCACCGTCAGCTTTTTCCATTTGCAACCAACCCCAGTGCGACTGTTCTGTATCTGTAGACACAGCAATCACCTGAACGTTTCTTTTTTCAAATTCTTCTAATTTTTCTTGGAAAGCATGCAATTCTGTTGGACAAACAAAGGTGAAGTCTTTTGGGTAAAAGAACAAAACCACATACTTGTTCCCTGCAAATTGCTCAAGTGTATAGTTTTCAACAAATTCATTTCCGTTTACAACGGCTTGCACATCAAATGCGGGTGCTTTTTTTCCTACTAATACTGCCATTTTTTTTAAATTTTAAATAATTTTAAGTGCTACAAATATAATCAATTGTACGAGGATTATTTCCCAACGAAATTTTTATAATTGATTTTTGAATAGATTTTTCTTATTGTCTATTTTCTTTGTGAAGGTTTCTATTTATCGGTGGCAATGAACCTTCATCAAGCAAGATATTAGAGATACTACCTACAGTGATGCATTTAAATTTCTTGGGTTTTTCCCCAAAAAAAAAGCATCTTATTTGAAAAAAAGATGCTTTTTGTGAGGGCTGTTCAACGATTACAATTCCAACACACCGTTTTCGGCATTGGCATAATCATTCCATTTATAAGTATCTGCGCTCTCTTCATTTACATAAGCGCCATCGATTATATATTTGAATTCAAATGTACTTCCCTTTTCAAAAGGTACGACTCCTTTGAATTTGCCGTTTTTTAATTTTTTTAGTGGGGTTGCTTCTGAGTTCCATTTGTTAAAATCTCCAACGACAGATACGTTGTTCGCTTCTTTTGCAGCAACTTCAAAGGTTACTTTGCATACCGGTTTACTCTTTAAATACTGTTTTTTTATAGCCATGATTTATTGTATTTGTTTGGTAACAAATTTAAACATGAAATGTTAGCATGCAAAATTATATACCGCTGTCAATATATTTATAACATATTGTGAATGAATATTTAACAATAAAGTAATACCGATTAAAAAAGGCCCTTTTTTTTGTCAAATAAGCAATGGATCAAAAAGTTTTTTTGAGTCTTTGAAACGACGTATGTTTATTGTTTGTTCAGAAACTATTTTTTGATAGTTTGCAAGCTGTGGTAAGCCATATTATTCAAATTCACTCGTGAAATGTAGCTTCACAGATGGGTATTTGTCTTGGGTCATTTGGATGGTAAATGCAGAATCTGCCAAAAACACAAGTTGTCCTTGCTTGTCTTTTGCTAAATAACGTTGTTTTACCCGTTTGAATTCTTTAAATTCATCATTGTTCGCTCCGGGTTGAACCCAGCATACTTTATGCATGGGTAAATTTTCATAGGTACACTTTGCGCCGTATTCATGTTCGAGGCGGTACTGGATGACTTCATATTGCAAGGCTCCTACCGTCCCAATAACTTTTCGGCCATTGAGTTCTAGTGTAAATAGTTGTGCAACACCTTCGTCCATGAGTTGGTCTAAACCTTTGTACAATTGTTTGGATTTTAAAGGATCTGCATTGTTTACGTATCTGAAGTGCTCTGGCGAAAAGCTGGGGATTCCTTTGAAATTTATTTTTTCACCCTCTGTAAGTGTGTCACCTATTTTGAAATTCCCTGTATCATGCAATCCTACAATGTCACCGGGAAATGATTCATCTACAATTTCCTTCTTTTCGGCAAAAAAAGCATTGGGACTGGAAAACTTTACTTTTTTATTGTTACGAACGTGCAAATAGGGTACATTTTTTTTGAATGTACCAGACACAATTTTAACAAAGGCCAAACGGTCTCTGTGTTTCGGATCCATATTGGCATGTATTTTAAAAACAAAACCAGTAAGCTTTTCCTCCTTAGAATCAATGAGTCTTACATCACTCATTTTGGGTTGAGGTGTTGGAGCGATTTCAATAAAGCAATCGAGCAGTTCTTTGACTCCAAAATTGTTCAGCGCAGAACCAAAAAAAACAGGCTGCAAGTCTCCCTCTAAATAAGCATCATTATTAAATGAGGGATAGATACCTTCCACCATTTCCAGTTCTTCTCGGAGTGTGTCTGCAGCAGTTTTTCCTATTTTTTCATCCAATTCAGGCGTGTTGATGTCGCTAAATTCGATCCCTTTGCTAACGGTTTGCTTATTCTCTGCAGAGAAGAGGTTGATTTTCTTTTCCCACAAATTGTAAATCCCTTGAAAATCATAGCCCATTCCAATCGGAAAGCTCATAGGGGTTACGCGCAATCCCAATTTTTGCTCCACTTCATCCAACAAATCAAAAGCATCTTTTCCTTCGCGATCTAATTTATTGATGAAAACAATCATCGGAATTTTACGCATTCTACAAACTTCAACCAGTTTTTCTGTTTGTTCTTCGACTCCTTTCGCGACATCTATCACAACAATGACACTGTCAACGGCTGTAAGGGTTCTAAAGGTGTCCTCCGCAAAGTCCTTGTGACCTGGAGTGTCAAGAATATTGATTTTTTTATTTTGATAAATAAAAGCCAACACAGAGGTCGCTACAGAAATTCCACGTTGGCGCTCAATTTCCATAAAATCGGAGGTGGCTCCTTTTTTTATTTTATTGTTTTTTACAGCACCCGCTTCTTGAATGGCCCCTCCAAAAAGGAGCAGTTTTTCAGTAAGCGTTGTTTTACCTGCATCCGGGTGTGAAATAATACCAAAAGTACGTCTGCGTTCAATTTCTTTTAAAAATGCCATTGTAGTCTATGCGGTTGTTTGCGATTCAATATTTTTTACGAATTTTTTTTTAATGTAAGTATGCAAAGATACGTCATACGCTTTCATTCATACAAGCTTGGTTTTAATAAATTCTTACAGACCTTTCATAGAACAAAAAAACATGCGTAAAACCTCAAGAAATAATTGCTCAAAAAGTTTTTTGAAACAAAACTAGGCCACTAGGGCAATTCCAATTCCTATCAAAATGGAAATAAATTTTGAAAAGTTGAATTTGTGATTTTCAGTACTTTCAAAAAGAATAATGGTAGAAACATGCAGTAAAATACCAATCGTAATTGCTGTGATCTCTCTGTGATAATTTACAAATATGGATATCTCTTGTGAAAGCAATGCTCCCAAAGGACTCATAAGAGCAAAAGCACTGACGAACAAATACCCATTTGATGTTTTTATATTTGAATTCAACAAGAAAGTTGCCAAAACAATTCCAATCGGAATTTTATGGATGCAAATTGCCCATAACAAATCAGGTTCTTGCTGGTAACTCAAAGGAACTCCTTCTGAGAACGCATGAATACTCAAACTTATGAATAACAACCATGGAAAATCTTCAGAGTTTGAGTGCAAGTGAATGTGTCCATGTTCCGCGCCTTTTGAAAAAGACTCAAGAACAGATTGAATAAGAATTCCAGCCAGAATAAAGGCACCAATATAGGTGCCATGAACATGAATGTCGACGTTTTCATAGACCTCTGGCAATAAGTGAACAATGGTAGTTGCTAACAAATAGGCACCACTAAAGGACAACAATAGGCGAACCATTTGTTTGTTGGGTTGAAAAAAAGAAACAATCAATGTTCCGAAAACAATAGAAGCAATGAGTAAAAAATAAGGGGTCATCATTCAAAAATAAGTATTAATCGATTCGAGTTTTCCTCGTCGAAAGGGTGCAAGTTGTAATCACCAAAACAGTGTTTGAGCTTAAGTCCCACTTTTTGAAGATAGCCTTTAAATTGTTCTAGGTTCAAACATTTTACACGTTCAAAATAATGGTGATAAGAACCATCTTCTGCCGTGAATTCAATTTTTTTTATGATGAATCCATTTTTGATGGTTCGTGTTATATGAAATTCAATACCGTCTAACAGCACAGTTTCCTCCGGAACCAGATTGGCCATGATTTTCTTTACATTGAGATAATCAATGACACCAACGCCATTTTTGTTCAAGCAATTTTTTATGTTTTCAAGTACACGAATATCTTCTGAATCTTCTGTAAAATAGCCAAAACTTGTAAAAAGATTGAAAACAGCGTCTTTGCGAAAAGGAAATGGCAAGCGCATGTCTTGCACTAAAAAATCGAGTGTTTTGTTTTTCGATAAACTGGCCTCTTTGATGCTGTTAATTGACAAATCAACACCTGTTACGCGGTATCCTAATTTGTTTAAAAATACAGAGTGCCTTCCTTTCCCACAAGCAAGATCTAAAATCGAACTTCCTGTTGGGATTTGTAAAAACGAAGTGAGATTTTTCATAAAAACCTGTGCTTCAGTCTCATTTCTGTGTTGGTAGAGGATATGGTAGTATTTGGTATCGAACCAATCGGTGAACCAATCTTTTTTTGAAGACATTTCTTGCGTTTAAAAGGCAAAAATAGGAATTTAAATACGAATATGAAATAGCGATATTTACGCAATTCAAACAAGATTAAATTTGTAAATTGCGGTATCTTTAATTCGCAAAATACCCCTATTAATGAAAAGATTTTCTTTCTTTTTTTATTTGTTTTTTGTGGCCAGTGGGCACATTTCGGCGCAATATTTGATTACTTCTGAAGAGAGTAGTCCACAAGAATTGGTTGAGAATCATTTTATAAAGGGCTGCGCAGCTGTTTCAAATGTAATCTCGGAGACAAACGGTCAAAGTTCAGGAGTTGCCAGTTTTGGGCGTTTTCAAAAAGGAATCTCAAACTTTCCATTCGAAAGTGGAATTGTCTTATCTACGGGTAGTGCAAGTGCCGCGGGAAATACAGAGGTGTCCTCTGTATTAGGAAGCGGCGGTGTTTCTTGGGGCAGTGATTTGGATTTGGAGCAGGCCATAGGAGGTGATGGTTTCTTGAATGCAACCTCATTGGAATTTGATTTCATTGCGACAAAGGATGTCATATCTTTCCGCTATATTTTTGCATCCGAAGAATATATGGATGAGAACGCTTGCAAACCAAACTTTGATAGTTTTGTTTTTTTAATAAAGGACGCAAGTAGCAATGAGCCATATCGCAATATTGCCTTACTACCCGGTTCCGATGATTTTGTGGGTGTTGGAAATGTGAGACCAGAGATTGCTGGGCTCTGCACGTCGCGTAACGAGGCGTTTTTTGCAGGTTTTGAAATAGGAGAAACAAACTTCCACGCGAGAACCAACGTATTGACGGCTGAAACAGCAGTAGTACCGAATCAATCTTACCACATAAAGTTGGTAATTGCAGATCAAGGAGATCCATTTTATGATTCGGCCGTATTCATTGAAGAAACGACATTCAATGCATCCGTTGACTTGGGATCAGACATTCAAACGTGTTCGAATGAGGCGGTATTGTTTGCGGATATAGACAATCCCTCAGCTACTTTTTCTTGGTTTTACAACGGAGCTAAAATTGATGGGAGTGCTGCCAATCAATACACGGCCAAAGAGAGCGGCACCTATAAGGTAAGGGCTGAGGTTTCCGTTGGTAATGAAATATGCATTGAGGAAGATACAATTGAAGTCATTCTAAATACAGAACAAGTCCTGACAGATATTTCAGATTTTATACTTTGCGATATCAATAATTCCGGAGATCGACGGGAAGTATTTGATTTATCTCTTAAAAATGCTGATATCCTAGACAAACTTTCCGATCCGAATTATACAATTCGTTATTATTTTTCAGAACAGGACGCAAAAGACAATTCAAATCCGATTGATGTTCCTTTCGAGAACACCTCCATTCGTGAACAAATTTTTGTGAGAGCCGAGAATGAATCGAACGGATGTTTGGCCTATGGATCTTTTTTTATTCAAGTAAACGATATTGTTTTTTTTAAAGTACCTGAACCTGTGATTGTTTGTTCCTCAGGAACCGATTCATTGACTAGTTCGGTAGATTTTGAAACGACTACCGAGACGATTCAGAATGGAAACACAGACCTGAGCGTTTCGTATTACGAAACGCGATCAAATGCCATTTCGGGTACAGGTGAAATTGAAATTCCCTATGTTGTAAACCAGTCAGCTCAAACGATCTATTTCAGAGTTGAAAATGTTTTGACCACTTGTTACACGGTTTCAAGTATAGAGGTGAGTGTTTTAAGTCGCCCGAATATTACATATGGAGATTATTTTATTGATGGTTGTGAATTGACAAATGATGGAAGTGAGGTGTTCGATATCACAGTTCATGAAGCTGAAATAATCGGAGGTCTTACAAATGTAAGGACAAGTTATCACGATAGTGAACAGGATGCTATTTCAGGAAGTAACCCTATAATCAACACAAAAAATTATCCCGTTACGAATTATCAAAAAACGATTTTTATTCGTGTAGAAGATGACACAACCGGATGTTTTAGTTTGGAAGAGATAAACTTAGTGACGGATGCCTTACTCACCTTGACAAATATACGTGATGTATCTGTTTGTGATAACTCAAGTAACGATGGTATCCATGATTTTAATCTGAGAGCGATTGAAACTGTGTTTACAAATGATTTAAATGATGTCTCTGTTCAATTTTTTGAAAATGAAGCACAGCGAGATGCTAATGTGCAAGCATTGGATAAGGACACGCCTTACACGAATGTGAATCCTTGGATGCAACCCTTGTATGTTCGAATCAATTCATCGACCTGTGAAGAGTTGGCAGATTTCAACCTTGTCGTTCAACCTTACTTTGAATTAGAACCTCTGGAGATTCAAAAAGTGTGTGATGACGATGAAGATGCTCAAATGGTTTTGGATTTAGCGGCCTATGATGACTATGTGTCTAATGATATTCCCGGAACTACGGTGAGCTATTATTTAAATGAATACACGGCTAGCAATGCGTTAGGAAATCCCATTTCAAAAAATTACAGCAATACCACAAATCCACAGGTAGTCTATGCCAGAGTGGTAAATCAAAAGGGTTGTGTTGCTGTGAACCGATTGGAAATACAAATCTTGCCGGGGCCCGTAGTCAACAAACCCTCTGATCTTTATGTTTGTGATAATGATCAAGACGGTGTTTATCCTGTGGGCTTAGATTTGGAATATAAAATTGAAGAAATTATTGCATCCAATACCCAAGAGGTTGCCGTTGTTTTTTTTAGAAGTTTTTCGGACGCGGAAACAGAGACGAATCCAATTTTAGATCCTGGAAATTTCGAAACAAGTTCCCGAAATATCTATGCTCGAGTAACAAATACGACTTCGGAGTGTTCTGAAATTACCTCTTTTAAGATTATTGTAAATACAAAACCGAATACCGCAGTTATAGAACCCTATAAAATTTGTGCGGAAAATGGTCAAGTAGCTTCATTTCTGTTGTCGACGAAAGACGATGAAATTCTCAGAGGGCAATCAGGTAAAGAGGTGTTGTATTTTGAGTCGCAAGAAGATGCCGAGTTGCGACGTAACGTCATCGATAAAAATATTCTGTATTCCAATATTTCCAATCCACAATCCATTTATGTGAGAATAGAAAATACCTCGGACACATCTTGTTATGCCTTAAATTCTTTTGAGCTTGTGGTGAATTCATCGCCAATATTCAATGCCCCTACTGAAGAGAATATTTGTAGCAATGTGCCAGGGAGTGTTGAATTTTCCTTCGATTTTCTATCAAAAATAGAGGAAATTACAATGGGTTCTCCTCAAGATTTGGAGGTGGTATTTTATGCGAGTGAGATGGATGCGAATACGAAAAGTAATGCACTGCCTTTAAACTATACAAGCGCCAATTCACAAAGAATTTATGTCCGTGTGGAAACGCAAGAAAATTGTTTTGAAGTAGTTGATTTTGGAATCAATGTATTCAAACTTCCTCTTTTCGGGTCAGACATGACTTTTCTTGTTTGTGATGAAGATTATGATGGAATGACTTTTGTGGATTTGACAGCTCTGGAGATCCCAATTTTAGATCCAAGACTATCGAATTACAACATTGAATTTTTTGCAACCCAAAGCGATTTGTTAAACAATGTTCCAATTGCCAACACTTCGAATTACCAAGTAGAAGAAAGCACTACGCTATATGTGCAAGCGACCAATAACACTACCAGTTGTAGTTCTTCAGTTCCCTTGAATATTTTGGTAGAATTGCCCCCACAGTATACCGATATCGAACGTTTTGAATTTTGTGAGACCAATGACAATTTTGTGGATTTGAGTGAAATCACTCCTTTGTTTGAACTACCCTCGTCCGCGACTGTTTTTTAT